>JAIEPW010000129.1 GCA_019748195.1 Bryobacteraceae bacterium | reverse complement strand
GCGGACTCCGGCTGGTTGGAGTTGAACAGCAGTGAAAGGATACCGTTCCAGAATCCGGGACCCTGGTCCATGCCGCCGATCTCGCGCAGCATGGCGAGGTTGCCGGAACCGAAGCGAACCGGGCGGTCCGGCGCATCCAGCAGAAGCTCGGCCAGCGCTGCCAATCCGGTTTCCGCGGCGGCATCTCCACCGCCGGGCAGGCTGTATAACGCGTGGTAGTAGCGGGCCGCGTGCTGAGGCGCGCTGATCGCTTGAAACAGTCGCGCGATGCGCTCCAGCTCCAGCGCCGTCCAGGTCGAGCCGCCCGCCTGCTTGCGCCGCTCAAAATCGAGCAAAACCCGTTCCGCTTCCGCCGCGCTGCCCAACTGCTGGTAGTAGAAGTACAGATGGGAAGCGCGGTCCAGATTCTCCGGTGCGGCGGCGACGCCATTGCGCGCATCCGCCAGAAAGCGGCGTAGTCCGGACGTACGCTTCAACAGCTCAAAAAACGGGCTGACCAGCTCCGCGGGGGAGCCCGCGTTCAGCGCGCGCTCAAAAATGGCGACGGCTTGCGCGGTGTTGCCTCGCGCATCCGCGGCTCGAGCCTCCGCCATCACCAGGAACGCATCCCCCGAGGGGAACGCACGGCGGTGGGCCGCTGCGATTTCCGGAACCATGTCGGGCCGGCCCTTGCCAATCACGTAATCCAGAAACGCGCGATACAGCGCGGGCTGATCCGGATATCGCTGAATCCAGGCCCGGTGCTGCTCGATGCCCAGCTCCGGATCGAGCGCCTGCGCGTTGAGCAGCGCGAACAGCCGCTGATAGGTTCGCCAGGGGCGCTGCTGGTCCACCGCAAGCAAGCGCTCCTCGGGCGGAGCGTTCTCGCGCGCCGCCAGGCTCAGCGCTTCGAACTCGCGAAGCGGCTGCAGACGGCGGTGATAAAAGTCCGCGAGCGCCAGGCGCGCCCCGCCCTTATCGGGAGCAGCGTCCACGTACTTCTTCCAGTCCGCCTCGGCGGCGTCGTAGGACATCGCCTGTTCGGCCTCCAGGGCGCGCAGGGAGTACAGCGCGGCGTCATTGGGCGACGTGTCGATCAAGCCCGTTAGCGCCGGCACCGTCTCGCGGGGCGGGCGGCGGACGGCAACTCCGCCCGACGTCCTGAAAAAGACGCTCTCCAGCCGTCCGGAGCCTTCAATGTTCTCCACCCATCGCGCGAGGTCCGCGCGCAGCAGCATCGCCAGAGCCGCGCCCGCTGTAAGCGGAACCAGTTTACGGAGCAACTTCAATGGTCACCTCCTGGCTGGCGATGTTGTGCGCGAAATCTTCCGCGGTTACGCGGATTCGATACCGGCCCGCGGCGAGATGCGCCGGCACCACGATCTCGCCGGTGTTGGCCTTGGCTCGCGCGTTCCACCTAATCTGCGCGGGGGGCGCTCCATACAACCGCGCCGTAATGGTGCGCGCCGATTCGCTGGCCTGCACCGCCAGCCGGATCGTTTCCCCCGAACGGTAGCGCGTCTTATCGAGTTTCACATTCATCACCGGAGGCTTGCTGGCGATGACGAATGTCTTGGACTCGCGGAATACGCGTCCCTGGCGGTCGCGAAGCAGCAGGCGAACGGGGTAGGCGCCGTCGGCCAGGTCGGCGGGCGCGAGAAATCGCGTCTGCCACACATCCTCACCCGGCAGGAAGCGCAGCGGCTTGGTGAGACCGAATGGGAACATGGCGACCACGCTGACAATCGCCGCGTCGGTTCGCACGCGCAGCACGGGATCGCCGGGGCGAATCAAGCGCGGGCGCAGCAGCGCGCGCGGCGCCGCCAGAAACGACGTATAGGGAGTCACGAACTTGTATTTCCGTGAAAGCCGGATGATCTCGTCGATCGTCGCGGCGTCCTCACCCTCGCGGTCGATCTTCTGGAGCAGCGCGTCCACGCGAGCCTTGGCCCAAGCTCGCGGAAGATAGGCGTTGTCGATTGCCTGAGCCGGTAAAGTGACTTGCCGGCGGGCCGGCCCCACCTGAAACGTCGCCGGCCCCGGATTCGCATATTGCCCCACCCACTGCGCCATCGATCCGGGAAACACGCCCTCCTCGAGCGGGTAGATCAGGGTGAAGTTGGACGGCGGATTCGCGGCGAGGCTCAAGCCCGGCACGGGACTGCGCCCGATCTTCGACAGGAACGCATTCAGCTTGAACTCGGCGGGTTCGGTCGACCGCACCCACTCCATCACTCCGTTCTGGCGCGCGAGAAGCTTGAGCAGCGGTCCGTTGGCGTCGTCGCCCACGCCATAAACGTACGTCCGCGGACGCCGCTCCGCGGGCAGCGCACTCCACTTACGCGCGTAGTTTTCGTGGATCCGTGAATTGCGGACTCCCCCTTCGGTGGCCCCGCCGTCGCTGATCAGGACTAAATAGGACGCCGGACCGGATTGCGAGAGGCCCGTCTCCAGGGCCAGGGTCAGATTCGTTCCGCCGCGCAATTTTTGCGACTTCAGAAAGGCGAGCGCCTTCTCGATCGTTTCCGGCGATGCCGCTTGGGGAGCGGAAGCAAACGGCGCCACCTGGCTGTTGAAAAGGATCACGTTAAAGCGATCCCCCGGACGCAGCGACCGCAGCAGGGCTTCGAGCGCCTGGTAGCTGCGCTCCAGCTTCTCCCACTGCATGGACAGCGAGGCATCGAACAGCGCGATCACCGTTCGCGAGCCTGCATCCTCCACCGGGCCTCCGCCGATCAACGAAGACGCTTCGAAGAATCCGGGCCCGGTCCCGTCGCGGTATGCCGCCACCTGCAGGCTGTCGGCGCCTCCCCGCAGCTTGTACTTCAGGGCGAAATCCTCGGTGAGCGGCGTGTTGCGCGATTCCAGCGCCAGCTTCACCTGGTTGGCCCCCCGCTCCAGCACGCGCATGGAATAGGCTTTGCTCAGCACCTCGAATCCGTCCATCGTGTGGTGTGACTGCAGCGTCAGCGTGATCCACAACCGCCCGGCGGTCTGCGCGCGATACATGTCGGGACGCAGCGGAATCGCAAAATAGCCTTCCATGCGCTCCACCGGCAACCGCTCCTGATATTCGATCTCGATTCGCTTGAACCCGTTCGGTGGGATGGGGACCACTTTCGCGGTGAAGATCGACGTGCGGCGAGCCTCGTCGATGTCGCGTTCGCCCATTTGCAGCAGACCGGGGTCGATCGCCTGCGCGCGGATGTCCTGATACAGCTCCCGCGCCAGCTTTCTCTCCAGAATCACGCCGGGAATGCGGGTCGCGTCGTCCCATACAGCGAAGTCGGAGATCAGGGCCCGGCCGGGAAGCGCGAAAATGTACGTCCCCTCCTGAACGGAGGGGGTCCGGTTGGCGTAAATCTGGCGGATGAGCACGCGGGCATGGCCGTTAGCGATGGTGACGTCGATCGCCATTTCCTCCAGCGCCAGCACGGAGGTATCCGGCTGCTGGGCGGTTCCCGGCAGCAGAACGCCCGCATCACCCCAGGCGGCCACGGAACAGATCCATAGAACTGCTAACCGCTTCATTGCAGCCGGTCCTCCCGAATTCGCACCAGACCATTATCCGTTCCCACATATAGGTATTCGCCGGCGGGCTGGATGGCGGTGACGTTGCGCGAGGGCAGCCCCGAAGTGGAGAACGACCACCGCCGCGATTCCCGGTGGTAGATCGCGATCCCCTGCCCCAGGGTCCCGGCATAGACTCCGCGCGCGGTCGCCGCCATGGCATTCGGATTCACTTCGCCCTTGTTGCGCCAGTCCGGAAACTCGCGCCACTGCCCGTCCGGGGTGAAACGCATCACGCCGGCCCCGTACGTTCCCACCAGCCAGCCGTCGCCGTCGCGCGCGAGGGCGGAGATCCAGTTGTGACGCAAGGCGGAGTTTGCCGTGGTGTAACTGGCCGTGATGGCATCTCCGTCCAGCAGCGACAAGCCGCCCAGCGTGCCCACCAGCGTGGTCGCTCCGCTCGACGCGACAGAATAAGCGTGGTTGTTGACCAGGCCGTGGAACGCATACAGGCTGCTCGCACCCCTGGGGTCCAGCAAAGTGATGCCCGCTGGCGTCGCGATGGTCCAGCCTCCGCCCGCGCGCGCCGCGATATCGGTGACGTGATTGGCGATCAGGCCATCGGCCTTGGTCAGAAAACGCCTCTCGGTTCCGAGCGCGTCCAGAACCGCCAGCCCGTTGGCTGTGGCCACCAGCACTTCGCCGCGATCCGCGTCCGGCACGATCCGGTTCACGCAGAAGATCCGTTCGTTTTCGATATGCCGGACGGAGTTTGCCGGCGCATCCCAGATGTCGAGGCCGCGGTCGAAGTACCCGATCCAAAGCCGTCCGGTGGAATCCAGCGCCAACGCCGAGACATTCCGGTCACTGATGGCGGCGCCGCCCACGTTGAGCGCGGCGGGCGCGGAATCGGCCCCCACGCGCAGAATGCGATCCGGCGTCACCGCAAGTATCTCGGCCGGGGTCGCGAAAAAGGCCGACACCGAACAGCCCCCGCAGGATTGCGCGGCACGCCGGGCGCGGCCGGAGGCCGCCTGCAGCGGCGCTTCCACGATCCCCTCTTCGGCGGTCCCTACAAGCAGGCGGCCGCCCCGGATCGCGAGACTTTGCGCCAGGTATCCGGGCGCAACCACGCGGACAACCTTTCCAGCCCGGATCTCCGCGACACCCAGCGGCGTCCCAACATAAGCCGCCGGGCCATCCAGCGCGATCGAGGTGACCTGGCGGTCGGGCAAGCCTTCGTTTTCCGAAAATCGCTCCAGCCTGCCCCCTTGCCAGTGCAGCGCCCCGCCGCCGATGGTCCCGATCCAGAAGTCCGATTCCTCGCCCGCCAGCGCCGTAACGTGCGTTCCGTCCAATGAGGGGTGGAATCGCCCTAACCGCGCGCCGTCGAATCGTAGAACGCCTAGTTTCTCTGTCCCCACCAGCAACCGTCCGCTCCCGGCAGCCAGCAACGCCGTGATTTTGCGGGCTTTCGGCTCCTCAGGACGGATCAACGTCAACCGGCTGCCGTCAAACCGGATCAGGCCTTCGCCCGGCGCGGAGGCCCACAGGTCCGGTTCGCCGGAGGGGCCCACCGCCGCCGTGATCAGATGATGCAGGGGCGCGGAAGGAAGCTCCAACCCAGGGCGGAACACGCGGGCGGGCGTACCATCGGACTCGAACTCCACCAGCCCCCCGAGACCCGCCAGATACACGCGCCCGCGAAATGCCGCTCCCCCGCGGAACGAGGCCGGCGCGCCGATCGCCTCATAGCCTGGCGGCACGACCCCCGAATCCAGCGGGACTTCCTGGAACCGGACCATGCCCTCCGCCGCGGTAGCTCCGGTCTCCCGCCGCAGCAGCGTATCCGCTTTCCAGGCCGCCGATCCGAAGTACACGCCGGCGCCCGCGATAAGGCCCGCGGCCGCGGTCAGCCAGATTCGCTTGCGTGGCATGTTCCTCAAATATATCCCGCGATCCGCAATCTCCCGTGCAGCCCCTGGAATTGAACCGGGACGGCGGCGCCGGGCATCCCTGATAGTGTAGTCATTGGAGTAGATACCGGCTCCCCAATTCCGGTTCCCGTTTCCCCAAGAATGTCTTACGACGCCATCCTTCTGCTCTCTTTCGGCGGTCCTGAAGCCGAACCCGACGTGATCCCGTTCCTGGAAAACGTACTCCGCGGCCGCAACGTACCCCGCGAGCGGATGCTCGAAGTCGCGGAACACTACTATCACTACGGCGGGAAGAGTCCCATCAACGACCAGAACCGCTCTCTGCTTACTGCGCTGAAACAGGAACTCGCCGATCATGGACTGAATCTGCCGGTCTACTGGGGCAACCGGAACTGGCATCCCCTGCTGGCGGACACGGTGACGCAAATGAAGCAGGACGGGGTCCGGCGCGTCCTCTGCTTTGTCACGTCGTCGTTCGGAAGCTATTCGGGCTGCCGGCAATATCGCGAAAACATTGAGGCGGCGCGCGCCGGCGCGGGGGAGGGCGCTCCCGAAATCGACAAGTTACGGCATCATTACAACCATCCCGGCTTCATCGAAACCATGTCGATCCGGGTCCGCGCCGCGCTCGAGGAAGCGGGATCGGCCGCCGCTTTGGTCTTCACCGCCCACAGTATTCCGGTATCCATGGCGGAGTCCGGACCCTATGTCGCCCAGTTGGAAGAAGCAAGCCGCCTGGTTGCCGAATCCGTTGGGAAGCCGGACTGGAGACTGGTTTACCAGAGCCGGTCCGGACCCCCAGGACAACCCTGGCTGGAGCCGGACATCAGCGATTCCCTTCGGCAAATCCGGTCCGAAGGAGCCGATTCGGCAGTCGTCGCGCCGATCGGCTTCATCTCCGATCACATGGAAGTCCTCTATGACCTGGACACCGAGGCGCAGGCGGTCTGCCGCGAGATCGGATTGAAGATGGTGCGTGCTGGAACCGCGGGCTGCCACCCCCGTTTCGTTCGCATGATCCGTGAGCTGATCGAGGAACGGATGCACGGCGCCGCCAAGCAGGCGCTCGGGGTGCTGGGACCTTACCCCGACACCTGCCCGGCGGGTTGCTGCCCACCCCCCAAAAGGCCGAGCCAGCCATGAGCGAATCGGTGTGGGACTACCCGAGACCGCCGCGAGTCGAAATCGCCAAAACCCGCGTCCGCGTACGATTCGCCGGACGCCTGATCGCCGATTCCGGGCGCGCGCTCCGCGTTCTGGAGACCAGTCATCCTCCCGTGTACTACATACCCCAGAACGACATTCGCATGGAGTATCTCGCGCCCGCCGCGGGACGCAGCTTCTGCGAGTTCAAGGGTCAGGCGGTGTATTGGACCCTCGCGGTGGCAGGGCTGTCGAGCGAAAGAGCGGCGTGGAGCTACCCTGCTCCCGCGCCGCCCTTCGCCGCGATTCGGGATCACCTGGCGTTCTATGCCAGCCGGGTGGACGAGTGCTTCGTGGGCGAGGAGCGGGTCCAGGCGCAAGCGGGCGACTTCTACGGCGGCTGGATCACGGCGGGTATCGAAGGCCCCTTCAAGGGCGGTCCGGGCACGGCGGGCTGGTGATCCGGCTTAGTGCCGGAAGTGGCGCACGCCCGTGAAGACCATCGCCAACCCCAGGCGGTCCGCCGCCGCGATCACTTCCGGGTCGCGCACGGATCCCCCGGGTTGGATCACGGCGGTGATTCCGTGCTTGGCTGCTTCCTCCAGCCCGTCCGGGAACGGGAAAAACGCATCGGAGGCAAGAACGGAGCCTTCCAGCGGCAGAATTGCCTTCATCGCGCCCACTTTCACGGAATCCACCCGGCTCATCTGTCCCGCCCCCACGCTGATCGACTGTCCCGGGCGCGCGTACACGATCGCGTTGGACTTGACATGCTTGCACACGCGCCAGCCGAACAACAGCGCGGACCACTCCTCCTCCGACGGCGGCCTCTGAGTCTTCACGGCGCATTCCGCCCGGTCCAGGCGATTCCCGTCCGCTGTCTGAACCAGGTAGCCGCCGGAGATCGACTTGATCACCAGCGGGTCGGTGGAGGGATGCACCCGCAGCAGCCGCAGATTCTTCTTAGCGCCCAGAATCTCCAGCGCTTCGGCGCTATAGTCCGGCGCGGCGATCGCCTCCACGAACAACTTCGCGATCTCGCCGGCTGCCTCCGCGTCCAGCCTGCGGTTGAACGCCAGCACGCCGCCGAACGCGGATACCGTGTCGGCTTCATAGGCTCTGCGATAAGCATCCGCCACCGTCGCGCCTTCCGCGCAGCCGCACGGATTGGTGTGCTTGATGATGGCGCAGGCGGGTTCGGTGAACTCCTGAATCAACTGCCATGCGGCGTCCAGATCCACAAGATTGTTGTAAGAGAGTTCCTTGCCATGCAACTGCTCCGCGCCCGCGATTCCCTCACCGCCCTCGGAATACAGAGCGGCGTGCTGGTGCGGGTTCTCCCCGTAGCGCAAGCCGAAGCGCTGGCGGGCGCGGACATCGAGAATCGGGGGAAGCGTAGTGCGTTCATCCCTCCAGCCGCCCTCTTCCAGCCAGATCCGGGAGAGGCGCGCGCTGATGGCGCGATCGTATTCGGCGGTCCGCCAAAAGGCTTTCTGCATCAGCAGCCAATGAGTCGTGGGGCTCAGCCATCCGGCCCCATCGCGCAACTCCGCCAGGAGCCGGTCGTAGTCCGCGGCGCCGGTCACCACCGCGACGTCCTGCCAGTTCTTGGCCGCGGCGCGGATCATGGTGGGGCCGCCGATATCGATATTTTCGACGAGTTCCTCGACCTTGGCGTGCGGATCGGCCGCGAACCTCTCAAAGGGATACAGGTTGACTACCACCATGTCGATCAACGGCAGGTCATGGCGGGACATCGCCTCCATGTGCTCCCGGTTGCCGCGCAGCGCGAGAATTCCCGCGGCGATGCGAGGGTGGATGGTCTTGACGCGGCCGTCCAGCATCTCGGGAAACCCGGTCAGCTCGGCCACCTCGCGCAGCGGCGCGATGCCCGCCGCCTGCAAGGTACGGTAAGTGCCGCCCGTGGAGACGATCTCCACGCCCAGGCTGGAGAGCCCGGTGGCGAATTCAGCGATGCCGGTCTTGTCGGTAACGCTGATCAAAGCGCGAGTGATTTTGGCCATGGAAGGGGAAGCACCATTTTCCCATGAAAAAAAGCCCGCCCCCGTGTTGGGGGCGGGCTATTGCCGGCGTTCGCCGCGGCTACTTCGCCGCGGCCATTTCGTTCGCTTCCACTTCCGAGAGGTCGATGCCCAGACCCTTGGCGACACCCTCGCCGTACGCCCGGTCCGCCTTCAGGAAATGGCCGATCTGCTTCACCTGAATGCGCTTGGGGACGCTTTCCATCGCCTTTACCAGGTTGTGGATCAGCCGCCCCTTCTCCTCCGCGGTCATCAGCCGGAACAGGTTGCCCGCCTGCGTGTAGTCATCGTTCCCTTCGCGATGATTGAACCGCCCCACCCGCGCGTCGTCGAGCGTCCAGGCTTCCTCCACGAACCGCGGGTCCTGCGTAGGACCGCCGAACGAATTCGGCTCGTAGTTCGGGCTTGCGCCGCCGTTGTCGTCGAAGCGCATGTGGCCGTCGCGATGATACGTATGCACCGGGCACTTCGGCTTGTTCACCGGCAGTGACTCGTAGTTCACGCCCATGCGATGCCGGTGCGCGTCCGGGTAGCTGATCAGCCGCGCCTGCAACATCTTGTCGGGAGAGTACCCCATGCCCGGAACGATGTTCACCGGCGAGAAGGCCGACTGCTCGATCTCCGCGAAGTAGTTCAGCGGATTCCGGTTCAGCGTCATCACGCCGGTCTCGATCAGCGGGAACTCGCCGTGCGGCCACACCTTGGTGAGGTCGAAGGGGTTGTAGCGGAAATTCTTGGCCTGCTCCTCCGTCATCACTTGGATACAGACCCGCCATTTGGGATAATCGCCCTTCTCGATCGCGTTGAAAAGATCCCGCTGCGCATAGTCCGGATCCTTACCCGCCATTTCGATCGCCGATTCGCGGTCGAAGTTCCGGATGCCCTGCATGGTCTTGAAGTGCCACTTGCACCACACCCGCTCCCCCTGGCTGTTGATCAGGCTGAAGGTGTGGCTGGAGAAACCGTGCATGTGGCGGTAGCCGTCGGGGGTGCCGCGATCGCTGAACAGAATGGTCACCTGGTGCAGCGATTCCGGCGACAAGCTCCAGAAATCCCACATCATCGTGGGCGACTTCAGGTTCGTCTGCGGATCGCGCTTCTGGGTGTGAATAAAATCGGAGAACTTCAGCGGATCGCGGATGAAGAAGATGGGGGTGTTATTGCCGGTCATGTCCCAGTTGCCTTCTTCGGTGTAGAACTTCACCGCGAAACCGCGCGGGTCGCGCTCCGTATCCGCGGATCCCTTCTCCCCGCCTACCGTGGAGAACCGCGCCAGCACTTCGCACTTGTTGCCGATCTTGCTGAACAGCCTGGCGCTGGTGTACTTGCTGATATCCTGCGTCACTTCGAACACGCCGTATGCGCCGGAGCCCTTGGCGTGCACCACCCGCTCCGGAATGCGCTCGCGGTTGAAATGGGCCATCTTCTCAAATAGCAGGAAGTCCTGCATGAGAACCGGACCGCGCGGGCCGACGGTCACCGAGTTCTGGTTGTCGCCCACCGGACGCCCGGTGACGGTCGTCATTGTCGGAACTTTCTTTTCATCTGCCATGTTTTTGATCTCCTTCGAAACGCTCTCTGACACGGACAATCACTGCTGCTCCGCGCGCCCTCCGCAGGCCGCGCACAATCCTCGGAACGTCACTTCGTAGGTTTCCACTCGTTGCTTGCCGGGCAGCAACTTGCGGCCCGCGGGCGCCGGCATGATCTCCCGATCCACGTCCTCCACCTTGCCGCAGGCGCGGCACACGAAGTGATGATGCGGGTCGAGCACCGGATCGAAGCGGCTGACGCCGTCCTCGAATACTTCGTGCAGCAGGCCGGCTGCCTTCAAAAGGTTCAGCGTGTTGTAGACCGTGGCCCGCGAGGTCATCGGAAACCGCCGGTTCACCTCGGCGAAAACCTCTTCCGCCGACGGGTGGTTGGATGCCGAATGCAGAAAATCGACGATCGCCCGCCGCTGCGGAGTGAGGTTCAGACCGCGGCTACGGGCTAGCTGATCCAGGTCCTGCTGCGTGAGTCTTCGCAACGAATTTAGACTAATTCTAAATCCAGATCCAAGTCAACCGGCCGCGCCATTTTTCGCCCGCCCCCTTGAGCCAATCCGCCGCCCGTCCCCCGCGTTCTCAGGTGTAACGAATTGTCAATCCGGAGGCAGACAGCTCATATGTGGATGAAAGTGATCGGCTTTTCGGCCCTCGCCCTGGTGGGAACGGCGGGCGCCGGCTTTTCTTACCTGTACTATCGCGGACCCGCCACCGCGCCGCCCCTCGACATCGTCATCGAACCCACTCCAGAGCGGCTGAAACGCGGCGAGTACATCTTTACCACGGTCGCCGACTGCGAAGGCTGCCACTCCGAGCGCGATTTCTCCCGCTTCAACGGCCCGGTGATCGCCGGACGGCGCGGCGTGGGCACGCCCCTGCCGCTCACCGAGATTCCCGGGAAGCTGTGGTCCGCCAACATCACGCCCGATAAGGAAACCGGCCTCGGCAACTGGACCGACGGCGAGAAGGTCCGCGCCATTCGCGAAGGTGTGTCAAAAGATGGCCGCGCGTTGTTCCCCCTGATGCCTTATCAGAACTTCCGCTACATGAGCGACGAGGACGTGTACTCGCTGGTGGCCTACCTGAATACGCTGCCGCCGGTGAAGAACGCGGTGCCGAAACCGGAAATCGAGTTCCCGGTGTCGATGTTGTACAAGGGCGTGCCCCGGCCGGCCGGCTCCGTGGCGTCCGTAAACCGGGCCGACAAGCTGCAATACGGCCAGTACCTGGTCACCATGGCCGGATGCGCCGAATGCCATACCCCGTTCGAAAAAGGCGCGCCCGTGGCTGGAATGGAATTTGCCGGAGGACACGTGTTTGAGATCCACGGCGGGCCGAAGGTGCTCAGCGCCAACATTACCTCCGACAAAGCCACTGGCATCGGCGCCTGGGACCTGACCCGCTTTCAGGAACGGCTGGCCGCGTACCGCGACTACGATCGCAACGGCTCCCCGCGGGTCGGACCCGAGAAGTTCACCCTGATGCCGTGGCTGAACTTCTCCCGGCTCTCCGGCGAGGATGTTGAGGCCATCTGGGAATACATCCGCCGCCGGCCGGCTATTACCAACATGGTCAACACTCACCCGGGCGCTCCGGCTGATATCAGCCGCCGGTAGAGTTCGCGGGGCAACCCTCCGTGCTTCCGCGCGCGCCGGTTCCGGCAACGGACCGGCGCGGTTTTCCTTTGGCCGATCGCGTTACATTCGAGCAATGCGTCTCTTGCTGGCGTCGTTCGCGGCGATTCTCTGCGCCTGTTCCGGATTCAGGACCCAAGTCGCGATTCCCTCACAACCGCGCGTCCCGCCGGTGGCCGCCGGGAGCGAAACTCCCGAGCAGAAGCGGCTTCTGGATGGCCTGGACCCTGCTTCCGCGCGCCTGAACGTGGTCCGCACCTGGGCTGCGAATCCGAAACTCGCCGCCGCCTGGCTGCCCCTGGGGACCTATGTCCTGCGCAACTCGACCCTCCCGCCGCGCGATCGCGAAATCCTCATTCTGCGCATCGGGTGGCTGAACCAGTCCGTGTATGAGTTCACGCAACACGTTCGCGTGGGCAAGGCCGCGGGCCTCACGGACGCCGAGATCCGTCAGATCCAGGCCGGGCCCGGCGATCCGCGCTGGAGCGGGTTCGACCGGGCGCTGCTGCGGGCCGCTGACCAGCTTCATGATCGCGCCTCGATCGATGAGGCGGTCTGGGGCGTGCTGAAGTCGCGGTATAACGACAACCAACTCATGGATGTCGTGGTAACCGTCGGCCAGTACAACCTGGTGAGCTGGTACCTGAACGCGATCGGCGTCCCGCTGGAAGCCGGGGTAACGCCGCATCCGATGAAGTAGGCGCTAGCGGCGCAACTTCTCGAACTCCGCCTGCAACTGTTTCGCGATCTTGTCGGCTACATCGGCGGAAGCGCCGCGGAACTTGCCGCCCGTACTCTCCTGCGTGGTGGACCAGATTACGTCACCGTCACGGTTCACCAGCCGGACCGTGGCGGTGGCTTCGTGCTTTCGTTCCCGGATGTTGTAAGTCTCGTTCTCGCCAACGCCGACCCGCAGGGTTCCCAAACGGCTGCCGGCACGCGGCGTCCGTCCAGCCAGCCCGATGCCCGTGCCCGTCGATACCGATTCCTGGGACTGGAACTGGTCCGTGAAAACCAGGTCCTCGGCGCCGCCGCGCAGCACGGCGTCCGCGCGTTCCTGGTTTTCCGTGACCACGAACAGCTTCGTGTTTTCCAGGGCCGCGATGATCAATTCCCGGATCTGCGCCGCGGTTTCCCCCCCCGTCAGCTTGTCCACGTAAACTCGCTGCACGGTGAGCAGTTGCCGCGACGGAGGCCGCGCACTCTCATCCGCGAGCAAGAACAGCAACGGCATCAGAAGGGTCATCCGTTATCCTTTCCCCGCCTTGCGAGCCTCCTCGTCCTGAAACTCCACGCGGCGGCCGGTGCGCGTTTCCAGGGACACCAGCAGCGCCCGGATATCGTCCTTCGACACCCGGAACACAATCGCCTGGTCCCGCCCCCGCTCATCGTGAAAGCCCAGGGTCAGGAAATGACGCCGGGACTTGCTCAACAGAAACATCGGCGAGATCAGCGCGCCCAGCAGCAGCCGGCGATCCACCTTTTGGCCGTATTCGATGACGCGGATCTGCTGGTAGTCCACGCGCCACTGCTTCTTTCCGGAAAAGAACACGAGATACTGCTGGTCGGCGACATCCAGGGACCCGGAATCGCCGGGAACAATGTCGCTGACGGTTCCTCCCATGTGCTCCGCCCGGGCGGCGGCGGCCGGGCAGCCCGCGGCCGCGATCAGCAGGAGAATGCGTACGAGAAGTCCCACGTACTTTAGTACAGTGAGCGCTCGCCTTTGTCTCTACAGATCTTCCTCGGAGGCATTGTCCCGGGGATAACGAACACCCGGCGAAACGGTCACCCGGCGAGCGCGGGAACGCTGCCGAAACGCCGGTCGCGGCGCGAGAAATCACTCAGCGCTTCCGTGAGATGCTCCCGCCCGAAGTCCGGCCACAAAACCGGCGTGAAGTGCATCTCGGCGTAGGCGCATTCCCACAGCAGGTAATCGCTTAACCGCTGTTCGCCGCTGGTGCGAATCAGCAGGTCGACATCCGGCCCCAGCGCCTGCGAGAACCCGGCGCGCGTCGGAGGCGCCTCCCGCGCCGCGCGCAGGATCGCGTCCCGCGACGAGTAGTCGATTGCCAGACGCAGGTGCAGCCGCGTTCCCGCGCGGGTGATCGCCTCCGCCCGCTCCATCACTTCCACCACATGCGCCGGCAGCCGGTCCCGGCGCCCGATGATGCTGAGGCGCACGCCGCTTTCGACGCACCGCGCCGTTTCGCGCAACAGGTAGCGATGAAACAACCGCATCAGCCCCGCCACTTCCTCCGCCGGGCGCCGCCAGTTGTCGCAAGAGAACGCATACAAGGTGAGCGTTCCCACGCCGAGGTCGGCGGCCGCCTCCACCACCTTGCGCAGGGCGTCCGCGCCGCGGCGATGTCCGGCCAGGCGGGGCAGGCCGCGCTTTTCGGCCCAGCGTCCGTTGCCGTCCATAATAATAGCTACGTGAGGCAATGTACTTGGTTTCATAAAGTCAAGACGCGCGCCGGAGACCGGACTTTGCAGGCAGGACGCGGCCTACTTGCGCATGGTCCGGATCAAGGCTTCCATGTGATCCAGGTATTTCTCCAGCGCCCGCCGGCCTTTCACGGTCAGCCGGTATTCGGTTTTGGGCATACGCCCTTCGAAGCTCTTGCTGCAGGAGACATACTCGGCTTCCTCCAGCTTGCGGGCATGCACGCTGAGGTTTCCGTCGGTGGTTTGCAGCAGCTTCTTGAGGTCGTTGAAGGAAAGCGAATCGTTTGCGGCCAGCGCGCTGATGATCCCCAGGCGCATGCGTTCATGGATCAGCCGGTCGAGTTCGGGCAGACCCTGGTCGGAAACCAGAGCGGGCTTCGCGTGTTTGTCCTGACGCGCCGCCAAAGCTGCGTTCTTAACCGCCATACTTCCTCGCAATCAACGTCCCGAATACGATGTGCAGCCCGCCGAACGCGAGCCCGAGCCAGAGGTCGGCGCGCGTCAGGGGCAGGAACAGGACCACGGCGCCCGCCAGGATGAAGCAGGCGCCCATCACCGGAACCACGCGCACCGAGAACGTGCCGCCGGCGACAACTCCGATTCCGTACAGCAGCAACCACATGCCGGGAATCAGGCTGTGCGCCCCGTGCACATACAGCGCGGCCGTGACCAGCGCGCCGCCCAGAAAGGGCGGCACGAATCCGAAAGCGAACTTGCGCGCCGCGTGCGTCCACAAGGGTGTGCCGACGCTTCTCGCCTTCCGGTAAATCGCTGCCAAGCCTAGACTTACCGCGATCAAACCCTCCGCCAGCCACACCGCCAGCCAAGCCTCCGGGGAAACCTGCCGGTTGGCGATCCAGGCGGCGGCAATCGCGGTGACGCCCACCACCACGCCGCCCCAGCCGGGAACCGCGGTAAAAGCGCCCGCCCGCTCCATCGTTTCCCGGATGTAGCGCAGGTTGTCTAACGCATGATCGCTAAGGCTCACCGGCTCGGCCGGGGCGGAACGGATTGGGCGAACAGATCCCACAGGACTTCCATTATGACCGCGCGCGGGTAGTTTGACAAGAACTTTTTGATACAAAGCCACGGTTCCGCGCCTCAATCCGTTAGGATGGCAGAGGGAACCATGAGCCCGGCGCCCAGCTTCGAGCACTCGCTTGCCGCCACGCTTCCCGACATCCCACGTTGGGTGGAGACGCGGTCCATGCTCCTCGGCGGGCGCGCCGAGGTGCTTACGGGCGAACGCGGCATCCAGCAGGGATGGGCCGCGCTCAGCCGCGCCAACCGGCATGCCGGAATCGCCGGCGATCCCGGACCGGACGTGATCCGCCGCCTGTCCCGCATCGTGGACGAACTGGGTGGCTCAATCCTCACCGCCGCCGATACCGCCATCGAAATCCCCGGCTGGGAGCCGGAGCGGGCGCTGCTCTTCACCCTTCCCTGCGAGCTGCCGGTTCCCGGAAGCTTCGAAACCCGCCTGATCGACGCCCGCGACCTGGCATCGTTTCACGAGGCGCCGCCGGACTTGCTGCAAGAACTCCGCACCGTGATCCGCCACGCGCCGATGGCGGCAACGTTCCGCGGCGGCGACCCGGTTTCCTTCTGCTACGCCATCGAGACGGAAACCTTATGGGATATCTCCATCGACACGCTGCAGCCATACCGCGGCCAGGGATACGGCTCAGCCTGTGTCTCGTGGATGATCCGGGAGATGAGGCGCCGCGGCAAGGAACCCGTCTGGGGAGCGCTGGAATCGAATATCGCATCCCTGCGCCTGGCGCAGAAGCTGGGCTTTCAGCCGGTGGATGAGATCCTGGTGTGGATGCCCGGCGCGGCATAGAAGCGCAAGACAACGAAGCCCGTTGATCCTGCGGGAGCGCCGCAGTTGCGGCCTAGTGTTTCACCGGCGTTTCCCGCGGATCGACGTTTACCCTCTCGCCTTGCATGTGCGAGAGGCGCGCCGCGCTACGCTGTGAGAGTTGAACACCATTCGAATTACCCGCAAGGGAGCGGATCGCGTCCTCTCCGGCCATCCCTGGATTTTCGCGAGCGATGTCCTGGATCGCGGCGGCGCTTCGCGAGGCGCCGCGGTTCAAGTCGCGGACCCGCGGGGGCGCATGCTGGGGACCGCGCATTACAGCTCGTGCTCGGAGATCACGCTGCGCATGTTGTCGCGGCAGGCGATCACGGTGGACCGCGAGTTCTGGCTGCGGCGGCTTAGGGACGCCGAGGCGCACCGCCGCGCCGTGGTCCGCGATGCCGACAGCTACCGCCTGGTTCACGCCGAAGCCGACCTGCTGCCCGGTCTCATCGTCGACCGCTACGGCGAATACCTCGTGATGCAGGCGTTGAATCAGGGCATGGATGCGGCCGCCGGCGAGATCGCCTCCTGCTTGGAAGAACTGTTCGCCCCCGGCGCGATTGTGCTGCGGAACGACGCGCCGGTCAGGCGGAAGGAAGACCTGCCGTTAGAGGTGAAAACGATATCCGGCCAAGCCGCCGGGCGAACCGCGATTCGCATGAACGGCTTGGACCTGGAGGCCGATCTGCTGCACGGCCAAAAGACGGGTGTCTACCTGGACCAGCGCGAGAATTACGTAGCCGCGGCCCGTTGGGCTCGCGGCCGCGTGCTCGACTGCTTCACGTCCACCGGCGGATTCGCGCTGCATATGGCTCGCGGCGCGGATCTCGTCACGGCGGTGGACAGCTCCGAAGCCGCGCTCGACACCGCCCGGGCGAATGCAGGCCGGAACGGGATCGGGAACATCGAGTTCCGCCAGGCGGACGTGTTCGACTACTTCTCCGGCCTGGACCGTTCCTTCGATTGCATCGTGCTGGACCCGCCGGCTTTCGCCAAGTCGCGCGGCGCGCTGGAAGGCGCGGTGCGCGGCTACAAGGAAATCAACCTGCGAGCTTTGAAGCACCTGAGCCGGGGCGGCATCCTGATCACCTGCTCCTGCTCCCATCACATGAGTGAGTCCGCGCTGCTGCGGGTGGTGGCCGAGGCGGCCCTCGACGCGGGCGTCACGCTGCGCGTGCTGGAGCGCCGCGCTCAGGCGCGGGATCACCCCATCCTTCTGACAGTTCCCGAAACGCTCTACCTGAAGTGCTTGATCCTGCAGCGCATGCCGGACTAATGGGTCGACGGCGGCGGGACCAGGGGCGTCTTCAGCAGTTCGCCCTGCGCTTTGTCGAGTTCCAGGTCGTCGATCAGCAGGCCGGGTGAGATCACCGTGGCCGGAGCCAGGAATCCGCCGGCGCTCATTGCGGCGAAAGGCGCCACGTTGTTGATGAACTCGAACACTTCACGCTCCCGCGACGCGGCCAGGATGTCCTTCAGAGCCTTGGAAGTCAGCCCGCGGAAACGCAACCCCCGCACGAGCTCCTCGCGGCCGTCAGGATAAACCCGGTACACGTACAGCGGCAGGCTCACCGGCCGGACCCCGCCCCCGGCGGCCGTCAGCAGGTTGCGCAGCTCGTTTTGGCTCGCGCCGGATGGGTAGTCCAACTTGCGAATCAGAAGGCCGTAAGGCTTGCTGCGAGTCTGGACCGCTTCGATCAGTTTCTTCTTCAGATCACCCATCGGGGCAGACTCGCCGGGCTCGATGATCAGGTTCGAAATCGCCGCGGCGTACTGCCCGAACCCTCCGGGGAAACGCGCGTGGCCGTTCGACGTGGAGAAGCCCTTCACCGGCGTGCGCGTCAGCAGGAAGTTCTTCAGGACGCCCTTCTCGGTCACGGCCACTCGCCGCGCGGGCACGCCCTCCATGTCGTATTCGTAGGATCCGCTGACGGGCTTGCCGTTCCACTCCCGCAGCGTCGGATCGTCGATCACCTCCAGCCATTCCGGCAGGATTCGCGCGCCCAGACGGCCTTCCAGATCGCTGGGGATGATCGGAACCGGGCGGTTGGGCTCGCTCACCGGACGCTGCTGGACACGCAGGTTGTCGCCGAGCAACTGCGCCAGCAACTGCGCCGCGGCGCGCGGTTCGAACAGCACGGGTCCGGTGTAAGGCTCCGCGACCGGCGCCTTTGCCAGTGCCTTCAAATCCTCCGCCATGGCGACTAGCGCCTCCCGCATCCGCTCCTGCGAGGGCAACTGATCGAGAACCAGGGACTGGAACGAAACGGCGTCGCGCAGCAGCGTCCCGTCGGGCGCCAGGATTTCCGCCCGGGCGCGAACGAAGTTCAACAAATCGTTGGTGCGCAGCGCCGTGCCTTCGCTGTTCACCTGATACGTCTTGCCGGTGAGAATCTGCGATTCGACACCGGAGGCAAGAATCTCGGGGTAGGCGCGGAACACGCTCGAAAGCTCGGCGGTCCGTTTCTTCCACTGCTCCGGATCGTACTTTACGACGGGCGGTTTTTCGAAGTATGTCACCGGCGTCGCTTTCAGGAAATCCGGCAGACGTTCGCTTTGCTGCGGCAGGTTCTTCAGGCTCGCCCGCTTCCGGGAGATGGATTCGAGGGCGACCTTGTAAGCCCGGTCCGTCGCCAGCCATAGGCAACTGCGCAGATAGGCTTCGTTGTCATCCAGCGGCCACTGCTCCGGGTCCAGCCGGGGCAATCGCGAGAGGCCGGAGAAAACGTGGCCCGTGTTATCGAAGTCGTAGCTTCCCACGCGGACTTCGACGTTCGGCAGCCGGAATCGCGTGGAGTTGGACGAAATCAGCGCCCCCAGCGTGGCCTGCGCGCCAAAGCCGCTCGCGTCGTTCAGCGTGTACTGGATGAAATAGGGCACATCGATGTCGATGACGCGCAGGCCCTTGGAGCGCTCCACTTCGGCGCGCATCGCGCGGATCACCGGATCGTCGCTGCCCGGCTGAGGCGCCGCCTGCTGGGCCGCGGCCGCGGCGACGAAGGCGAACAGCAAGATCGCCAGCCTCATTGCGCACCCCCTTGCGTTTCCGGCCGCGGAAGATAAGGCCGGCTTTCCTGCGGGCTGGGCTTGCGCTGCACTTCGATCTCGGAAACCAGCACCGCGGGCGAGATCGCCGAAACCGGCACGTTCCCCGATTCCGCGCCGCAGTACCCGTTGAATACCGCCGGCCGATCGCCGGTGGCCACGATCTTGGCGAAGCTCGCCAGCGGCGTCCCGACAATGTCGACCCCGCGAACCATCTCATCCGGACGGTTGTCGGGGAAAACCTTATACACCACCAGCGGAATCACCGTGAAAGCTTGCAGACCGGTGCGGCCCGTGGTGGTGAAGCCTCCTGTCACCTGCGCGAAATACAACCCCCAGGGCTTGTTCTGGCGCTTGATCTCCTCCTTGAGCATCTCGCGAAGCCGGGCTTCGGACACAGTCTTCCTCGATTCCACAAACAGGTTCGACTGCCGCGCAACCACTTCCGCGCCGGGCTGCCGCCGCCCGTGCCCGTTCGAGTTGGAAAAGGCGGGAATGGGCGATCGCGACATCAGAAATCCCTTCAGTACGCCGTTTTCCACCACTGGCGTGCGCCGCGCTTTCACCCCTTCGTCATCGTAGGAATACGCCCCGAACAGATCCGTGCCGGCGGCCTTGGCCTGCGTGGGATCGAAAATCACGGACAGGAAGTCAGGCAGCACCGGCTTGCCCACGCTCTTGGTGAACGTCTGGCCGTCGCTCTCGTCCTTCTGCCGGTGACCCTCCACGCGATGTCCGAAGATTTCGTGGAAGAAGACTCCGGCGGCGCTCCCGGACAGGATCGCCGGACCCACAAACGGGTCCACCGGGGAGGCCCGCAGCATCGAGGTGAGTTCGGTCGACACCTTCTCGATTCCGGCGGCGATCTCGGAATCCTTGGGCAGCCCGGAGGGATCTTCACTCTCGAAGCTGTGCGTGGTCACCAGGTCCATGCCGTCGGCTGCTTTCGCGCGCGCGAAGATCGAGACCCGGGAAAACAGGCGTCCATGCGTGATCTTGGTGCCCTCGGTGTTCACCATGGTCTTGGTTTCGCGCTGGGCCGTGACGTTCAGTCCGGAATTGAGCACCGACGGATACTTGGCGAACTCCTGCGAGAGCTTGCGCAGGCGCTGGGTCCACTCGGCGGCGTTGAACTTCAGCCTGGCGGGAGGCGCGGCGAACGTAGCAGGCTGCTCCGCCGAAAAATCGGGCGCGGTGCTAACCACGGCCGCCTTGATCTTTTCGTCCGTCTTCACCTGCATCAGCCGTTGGGAGGCGGCGCGGTAGACGCGATCGGTCTCCAGCCACAGACGCCGCTGGATGGCGACCGGATCATCGACCAGGGCGATTTGGGTGCCGGAGGTGAACTGGGTGCGCTGTCCCCGCACGGACCGGTAGTTGTCAAGCTCCGGGCTGCCCAGCCGGACGGTCACGTCGAGAAGGCGGGTGTGATTCCGGTTCTGGGACTGCAGCGAACCAGCGTTGGCGGCGACGACTTCGGATTCGATCTCGGTGACCGTGTAAGCGAGGTAGTAGGCTGCCGGATCGCCCTTTTCCTTCAGGACCTGGAAGTTCCGGTTCAGTTCGGCGGCCAGAATGGAACTCAGGTCCTGGGGTTGGGCCGCCAGAGCTCCACAGGACAGCACAACGAGCACAGCGTATTTCACGTGTTCCCAGGATAGCGGAACGGGGCCGGGCCACGCGCCGCGCTGGGGTGAAAGCGCTGGTTCACGCCGAGAGCGGCAGCACCCCTTTTTCTTTAATGCCGTTGAGCGCCAGGCCGTAACGGCCCCGCACTCCCGTTTTCTCGAAGATGTGCTTCAGGTGAATCTTAACGGTGCCGGGACGGATACCGAGTTCCAGGGCGATGTCTTTGTTCTTGAAACCCTGCTCCACCAGTTCCAGCACCTGCTGTTCGCGCATGGTGAGTTCGGATCGGGGGTAGCGGTCCGCGCGGCCGGTATCGCGGAAAACGGAATCCTCCATCCAACTGCGCCCCAGGGCGACTGTTTTCAGGCAGGAGAGCACGGCGGGGAGCTGCGCGGTTTTGCGCAGCATGCCGTATGCGCCGGCCTGCAGGAAGCGGAGAGCTTCGGCTTCCGTCACCGACACTCCCCAGATGACCGTTCGGGTTGGGGTTCCGGAGGCCCGGCGCTCCGCCAGCCACTCCAGGATCGCCTGTATGCCAAAGGCTTTGTCCAGGATCATGATGTCCGGCGGATGCTGCTTGACCATTTCCGCGGCCTGTGCAAGGCTTTGTGCCGCTTGAAGATAGGTCAAATCGTCAGTGCTGTTGACGAGGGACCGGAGGCCTTCGGCGGTGATTGGTTGTGTGTCACAAACTGCAACAGTGTTCTTCATCGGGTTTTTCCGGTGTTACACCCCGGTGCTTCCGAGGTTCTTTTCGACCGGCGCCATCACTTGTTTAGTAGGCGAAAGGGGAAAGGTCTCTCATGTTATGATCGATCCAAGCCGATTTTCTTTAACAGGGAACCCGTGAGTGTTCCCGTGTGGCCGCCCTGATGCCGAATCCGGAAGCTCCCCGCAGCTCCTTGCGAGCTTGGTTCATATCTCCGAGTTCGCGCTTGCTTGGCGAACTGAGCGGACTGATCACGTCCCACGTGGCTGGCTCGACAGTTCACCAGATAGCTGCGTACGTGGACGACACGGAGCTCTCGAAAGATTTTGCGTCCCGCCATCCGAACGTTTGTTTTCTTGACGTTACCTCCGATCGCGAGCATGCCCTGCGCATTCTCAACGCCCTGCAGAAATTGGATGGCAACCTGGGCGTAGTCGCGGTCCTGTCCGCCAACGATCCGGATTTCATCCTGCGATGCCTGCGGCAGGGGGCCGTGGATTTCATGGTGCCGCCCTTCACCGCGGACCATCTCAGTTCCGCGTTGGCCAAAATGGCCCGAATTCAAGGGTCCGAGGAGGCGTTCCATAAGGAGCCGGCGCGGGTGTACGCGGTGATGCCCGCCAAGGGCGCCTGCGGCGCCAGCACCATTGCCTCCAACCTGGCGCACCAGTGGAAACGAACCGGGGCCAAGAAGGTTCTGCTGGTGGATCTGGACCCGCTGGCGGGGACACAGTCCTTTTTGTTGAAAGTAAAATCCACCTACAGCTTCATGGACGTGCTGCTGCGCAGTCCCGGGCTGGACGCCGACCTGTGGAAGGCGATGGTGACCAACTCCGCGGGAGTCGATGTTCTGCTTGCGCCGGAGATGATGGTCGAGGGGATCAACGAGATCACCGACGCGGCGCCGATCTTCGAGTACGCCAGGCGCCACTACGACGCGATTATCGTGGACACGGCCGGGGTGTACGGAGACTGGGCGTTGAGCATCGCCCGCTTTGCCAACGAACTTCTTCTGGTAACCACGAATGAGTTGCCCGCGTTGCAAGCCGCCCAGCGCGCCCTTTCCTACCTCGAAACCCACCGGATCGGCGACTGGAAGGTCCGGCTGCTGGTGAACCGGTACGACAAGGAAGTAGGGCTGAACAAGGACGTGATCGGACAGGCGCTGCACCGCGAGGTGTTTCATTTGATTCCCAGCGACTACGAAGGGGTGCAGCGGGCGCTGGTGGAGGGCAAGCCGATTTCCTCCAATTCGGCCTTCGGCAAGGCGATCGGCCAGCTCGCCGACAAGCTGGGCGGCAAGCAGAAGCCGGAGAAAAAGACCTCCGCGCTGGGCGGACTGTTCGGCGGCCTGTTCTCACGCACCTCCTCATAGTGTGCCCTCCGTCCCGGTTGGGCCTCGTACAATAGACAACTTATGCCCCGCGTCCTGATGGTCACGTCCGAAGCCAACCCGTTCGTGAAAACCGGAGGGCTGGCCGATGTGCTGGGCGCCCTGCCGCCTGCATTGCAGCGGCAAGGCGTTGAGGCCGCGGTGGTGATGCCGCGATACGGAAACGCGGAAGTGCATTGGGCCGAGCGGATTTGGCGCCAAATGCACATCTGGATGGGACCTCACTACTATCAGGCGGCCATTGACCAGGTGGTGATCGAAGGAGTGCGGTACTTCCTGGTGAACTGTACTCCCCTCTATGACCGCTGGGGCGTGTATGCCGATATGCACGGCGATTTCGGGGACAACCATAAGCGGTTCGCGTTCCTCTCGCGAGCGGCCCTGGAAATCGCCCGGCTGCTGTGGCGTCCCGACATCATTCATTCGCACGACTGGCCGGCGGGCCTTACGCCCGTGTATCTGCATCACAGTTTCCGCGAGGATCCGACGTTTTGGGGGATGAAGTCGCTGTTCACCATCCATAACCTCGGCTATCAGGGGGAGTTCGGAGCCGAAGTGTTGGCCGACACGGGCCTGGACCCGGGGCTGTTCCGCACCGACCTGCTGGCGCATCACGGCCGGGTGAACTTCCTGAAAGCAGGCTTGGTATTCTCCAATGCGCTGAACACGGTAAGTCCCACCTATGCTCGCGAGATCCAGACGCCGGAGTATGGGTGGGGGCTGGATGGCCTGCTGCGGGCGCGGACTCATTCGCTGTTCGGCATTCTGAACGGGGTCGATTACCGGATTTGGGATCCGGCCACGGATCGCCATCTTCCGGCGCGTTACTCGGCGGGCAACCTGGAAGGCAAGTCGGCATGCAAGAGCAGCCTGATGGCGGAGTTCGGCTTGTCCGGCGATGGGGGTACGCCGGTGATTGGAATGGTCACGCGTTTCGCCTACCAGAAAGGTTTGGAGTTCCTGGGCGAAGCGCTCCCCGGCCTGCTCGATATGGGCGCCCGGCTGGTTATCCTGGGTTCGGGGGAACGCAAGTACGAGGATCTGTTTCGCTGGTGGGCGGCAGTCCGGCCGGATCGCGTGGGAGTTCGCGTGGGATACGATAACGCCCTGGCGCATCGGATCACTGGAGGGGCAGACATGATCCTGATGCCGAGCCGATACGAGCCCTGCGGACTCAATCAAATCTATGGTTTACGGTATGGGACGCTACCCCTGGTCCGAAGCACGGGCGGGCTCGCGGACACCGTACAGGCGGGCACCGGCTTTCAGTTCTGGGGCCAGTCGGGACATGATTTGTATGGCGCAGCCCGGTATGCGATCGACGCTTTCGCCGATCAGGAGAACTGGCGGGAGATGATGCGGCGGGCAATGGCGCAGGATTTCTCGTGGGACCATTCGGCCAAGGACTACGCCGCCCTGTATCGGGCGATACTGGATCTCAAGTGAATCCTTCTAATAGGTTTTGCATCAATAAACACCGGGAGAGCAAAATTCAGATATGGCTGGTCAGAACACATTGACATTCACCGATTCCGCCTTCGACACGGAGGTGTTGAGCGCCGAGGTACCGGTGCTGGTAGATTTCTGGGCTGAGTGGTGCGGGCCCTGCCGCATGATCGCACCCACGGTGGATGCGATCGCCAACGACTATGCGGGCAAGGTCAAGGTCGGCAAGGTGAACGTGGACGAGAACATGAACACCGCCTCCCGCTACAACATCCGCGGAATCCCCACGCTGCTTCTGTTCAAGGGCGGCAAAGTGGTGGCGCAGCAGGTTGGCGCGGCGGGCAAGGGCGATCTGCAAAAGATGATCGAGGCACACCTCTAAGCCAGTTTCCGTTATTGCGTTCCCTTCCCAGAGGCGGCATTCCGGCCGCCTCTTTTTTTTTGAGCTACGGCCTGGCGGCGAGCATCCGATGGAGGCGCGGCGAGGGCGATGATACTGTCGAGCGCCCTGCTGCGGGCTACGCCGCTGGAGCCGGGTGGGTTTCTCCCGCGCTGCCGTAAGCCCGTCCCTCGAGAGGTCCTCGCGCCTGCTTCGCGACTTCGCGCACCAGGAACTGCGGTGTTCTCCGTTCCCGTTCTGGAGTTGTTCCCCGAATGGTACGTCCTCTGGCGCGGGGCGGGATGCACGACAAGTGCGTGCTGCTGTACTAGCATGAACGAGTCTTACGGCTGGACCGCATGGTGCGGGTGGTGGAGGTGGCTCTTGGGATGTTTTCGGAGAGTGGCTATCGGCGGCGGATGAGCGAGTTCCGGATCCAGTATTTCCGGGGCATGGTGAGCTAAGGGAAGTCCGAATTGGAAGAGGCGCGGAAGTCCGGTATATTTCCTTCATGGGGCTTCGTAGAAGGACGGTCGGAGTGGATGAGCGGACTCTCGCAGTCCTCTACCCCGCGCCTGGGCCGCCCTATATGAAGTTCCGCTTCTATGCCAAACCGGCATCGGTTGAAAACGCGTTTGCCGGGGATTGGTCGAAGCTGGTGAACGATTGGCAGCATGCCATCGGGCGGTCCCTTCGTGAATATTCCTCCGTCCAACGGGGAGCTGTCAAAGCTTCCGCACAATCACGTTGACCGCGCCGCCGGCATCACGTTAACCGAAACTCAGATTTTTTCTTCCGGTCCGCTTCCCAATCCGGAGACCCTCGGACTCTACGACCGCGTTGCTCCCGGTCTGGCCAAACTGATCGTTGAGTCCTTCCAATCCGAGTACGCGCATCGTCATCGCACCGAATTGATGGCCCTGGAAGCCGACATCGAGGCGATGCGGCGCGCAAACGCCCTGTCCTCACGGGGACAGTGGCTTGCCTTTTGCATTGCGATCGCGGGGCTGGGATGTGGCACCGTGATCGCCCTCTACGGACAACCACTAGCCGGCGCCGTGGTGGCTGGTTTCGGGCTAGGTTCAGTGTTGTCGGCGTTCCTGCGATCGCGTCTCCAGAAGACCGGAAAATCCTAAACAAAGACGCGATCAAACAGCGCCCGCGTGCGCGCACGGATGGTGTCGAGTTCCACAGCGAGAGGCTCGTCGTGAAGGTGGTCCGGCGTCCAACGGCTGAGCAGCCCCATCAAGGTTTCCAGTTGTGCCTCCGAATGCGGAAGAGTGCCCTCCGCCTGACCGGACGTGAGCCTGAGTCCATGGTCGAGCGCGCGATAAAAGGTCGCGGCATCCCGCAGGAACGCCGCATCCGCGCGGTCCAGGTGGCCCATCTGTTCGATGACGTCGATCCGCTCCGGGGTGTTGAGAACGCGGAAGAAGATGCCGGCGCTCTTCAAGCGCAGATACATCAGCAGGAAGTCGATATCGTAATATCCGCCGGCCCCGGCCTTGAGCGGGTTGGCGGCTCCCTGCTCCTTCTGCAGCTTCATGCGCATTTCCCGCAGGTCCTTGCGGGAGCGGCCGCTTTGCCCATAACGCCGCCAATCGACCTCCTGCAGCCGGTGCAGAAACAGCGTGGCGCGTTCGATGTCACCCGCCACGGCGCGGGATTTCATGTAGGCGATCCCTTCCCAGGCTTCGGCCTGGTTCTCGAAGTAATCCAAGACGGAACCCGCGGTTTGTACCAGTTCGCCCTCGCGCCCGTTGGGACGGAGGCGGGTATCGACAGCGAACACAACTCCTTCGCGCGTATACGCCGTGAGGATGTCGATGATGCGTTCGGCGACTCGCGTCCAGAATTGGAGTTCGGCGCGATCCTCGTCCGGCAATACGAACACCAGATCCGCATCCGAGCCGACATCGAACTCATGCATTCCAAGTCTGCCCAGCGTCACCACCATCATCCGGTTCACCGGCACGTAGGTCGCGGAGGGCGGACGGGAAACCAGCACCTCGGCCACGGACGTTTGATACGCGGCGGAGATGATCCAGTCCGCCAGTTCGGAATTGCGTTGCAGGGTTTCAAAGACGGGCGAGGGAATGCAGATACTTTCCGCCTGAATGCGGAACATGTGGCGGCGGAACACGCGGCGGAGTTCGGCCGAGTCGGCCATCTGCGTGGGTTGCCCGAGCCAGGCAGCCGACCAGGGAGAATCGAGGTCCTGCATGCCGTCGACCATCTCCGGGAAGCGGATCAACTGCTCGGCGAGATAGGGACTGTGCTCGAAAAGGTCGAGGACCCTGCGGGCGAGGTTCTCGTCGCCCTCCAGCTCGCCGATCCAGGGCGAATCCGGCGCGACGCGTTCCAGAAAGTGCTCGAAAGACCGCAAGCCCTTGCTCAGGCCAAGCCTGACCATGGCGGCCAGATTCGGGGCGCGGAGGTCCAGGGATCGCATGATGTTGCCGGGGGCCGGCGGGGCGCCCGGTTTCGGCGCCGGCGATTCCGGCTCCGCGGCGTGCCGCTGGGCGTGAACGACGCGTTCGTAGATCTCGGTTACCTCGGCGAAGTGAGCGTGCAGGCGGTCTGACAGCCAGGCGCCGTCACGAACGGGCACAGACTGGCCGGACGGCATCGGCATTTTGCGCGCGAGGACATCGAGTCGGCCTGGGTCGTCCGGCAGGGTGTGCGTCTGCCGGTCTTCGTCGAACTGCAGGCGGTGTTCCAGGTTGCGCAGGAACTGGTAGGCCGCGGCGAGCTGTCCGTACTCGGCGTCGGAAAGGAGGCCTTTGTCATGCAGCCGGGAAAGCGCGAGCAGTGATCCGCCGTGGCGCACCCAGGCCTCTCTGCCCCCGTGGAGGCGCTGCAGGCATTGGACCAGAAATTCGATGTCGCGGATGCCGCCGCGCGCCAGTTTGACATCGATCGCCTTGCTTTTGCGATTGAGCTTCCTGGCGGCGAGTTTTTCGTTCAGCCGCTCTCGTGTCACGGACATCGTCTCGATGGCGGAGAAGTCGAGGGAAGTGGAATAGGTGAGCGGTTCGACGAAATCGAGCAATGCGCGTCCGGTCGCTTGGTCTCCGGCAATCACGCGCGCCTTGATCAGCATTTGGAGCTCCCAGTCGCGGGCCCGCGCGGAATAGTAACGGCGAGCGCCGTCCAGGGAAATGCAGACCTCGCCCAGACTGCCTTCCGGTCGGAGGCGAAGATCGACGCGATAACAGAGCCCTTCCGTGGTGTAGGTGGACAGGATCGCGGTGAGCTGGTTGGCGATCCGCTTGTAGAATTCTTTATTGGAGACAGGGGAAGCGCCGTCGGTTTCGCCGTTCTCACCGTAGAGGAACATCAGGTCGATGTCGGAGCTATAGTTCAGCTCTTCGCCGCCCAGCTTGCCGAGCGCGATGACCGCGAAACCGCAGTGGCGCCTGGTGGCGTCGGCGGCGAGATAACACGGCTGCCCGAAACGGCGGCCCAAGTCGTCGCAAAGGCGGGTGCAGACAAACTCGACGATCGCTCCGGCGATGGCCGACAGCTCGCCGGTAATCTCGGCGAGCGTGCCGAGCCCCAGCACGTCGCGCAGCAGGACGCGCAGGAGCTGACGCCGGCGGAAGCGGGCCAGGGGCAGGGCGGACGGAACGCCGGGGCCGGCTTCCGCCTCCAGCATCGCGATCAGCTCCTCGGTCAACACGGCGCGGTGAAGATCGCCGCGGGCCACCAGGTCCTGAAGCCATTCCGGATGTTCCACGATCTCCGCCATTAGAAAGCGGCTGTACGATCCGACGGCGACCAGGTACGACTGAGCTGTCGAGGAAGAAAGGAACCGCGAAAAGGACTCGGGGCGGCGGTGCAGCAGTTCGGCCAGCCCGGAGATGGCTGCGCCGGCGTCAGGGCTGTTCGATAAACGGATCTCCAGGGCACGCCAAACGGGCGCGGATAGGTTGGCGCGCAGTTCGGCAATCTCGGCTTTGGACCGTGCTGGATCGCGAAACGGGATGTGATCCAGGAGCGCGATCACTTCAGGCCACCTGCTCCAGCAGCACGAACGGATCGCCGGGGCGAATCACGCCTCCGCGCACGACGGAGCAATAAAACCCGCCCATGGCCCAGAGGGGCGAGCCGGGATCGCCGGCCTTGGCTTGCGCATCGAACAAGTGCTTCTGAATGCCCGCGCCATAGACATCCAGCGTGGCGCAAGGCCGGCGCAGCTTCGTCAGTTCCAGAATGGCATCCCCGGCGCGGTAGCGCTGCCCCGCGCGAAGCGTGGCGCGTGGGATGCCCTGCACGGTGAGATTCTCTCCGAGCGCGCCGGCGAACACCGGGTAGCCGAGCTCTTTCAAGCGCTCGATGGATTCCTGACAGAGGATCAGGACCGCCTGTCGCGGCCCGCCGTGGATGCTGGGATGCGCCCAGGAATCGCCCTGGAGACCTTCGGCAGTCACAACACCTTCAAAAATCGCGCGTTTGGGAACGCCTCCCCGCGAGACGTTGATTTGCAAGACGATACCGGCCACGACTCCAGTTTAGATGGGACTTCGACGGGCTCGCGGCTTGACAAGCACGGGGCAAGCTGTGGACGTGAGCCGCCGTTTCGACCCCCGCCAACTAACCCGCGGCCGGGCCGCGATCCCACTGCTGCGGCAAATGGGAGACGGCAGTACCGCGGTGCGCGTCGTGATCGACACGAATCTCGGCTTTGCCGCCGGAGCGCAGGCCGCGCGGGAAGCGATCCGCGGTTTGCTGGCGCCGCGCGAATACCAGACCACGGGGCAATATTTCTTCGCGACGTTGTCCGGCCCGGAGTTGCGCGCACTGCTGGAGCAGGACAGCGAAGGGGCAATTCACCGGGTGTGGCCGGACTTCGAGGCGAGCGCGCAACTCGATCAGTCCCTGCGCCGAATTCAGGCCGATGCGGCGCAGGCGGCGTTCTCGGCGATGGGGGAAGGGATCGTCTGGGCCGTGGTGGACTCGGGCGTTGATGGGGCGCACGCCCACTTCGCTTCGCGCCGCAACCTGGAGATTCCCGCGCCGCTGGAGCATTGCGATTTCGTGGCCGGCGCATCGCGCCGCGCGGGCGCGCCGGCGGATGCGTTCGGGCACGGGACCCATGTCGCCGGGATTCTGTGCGGGGAGTCGGAGGGCAGCGCGGTTGCAACCATCGAAAAGCTTGACGGAGCGGGCACCGTGGTGCGAGTAGACAAGCCGGTCCCGGCGCTGCGAGGCGTCGCACCCTCGGCGAAGATTGTCAGCCTGCGCACTCTGAACGAACGCGGGCGAGGTCCGGTGAGCGCGATTCTGCAGGCGCTGGAGTGGATCCAGGGGCAGAACGAGCAAGGACGCCGGCTGCGCATCCACGGAGTGAACCTGAGCCTCGGCTACGATTTCGATCCGGAGTGGTTCGCCTGCGGGCAGAGCCCGTTATGCGTGGAAGTGAACCGGCTGGCGCGCAGCGGCGTTGTGGTGGTGGCGGCGGCGGGCAACACGGGCAGCGGCGCGGCGCTGTCCATCAACGATCCGGGAAACGCCGCGGAAGCGTTCACGGTGGGCTCGACGCACCGCGAGATGCCGCACATTTACGGAGTCTCGTACTTCTCCTCGAAGGGCCCCACCGGGGACGGCCGGCGAAAACCGGACCTGGTGGCGCCAGGGGAGCGGATCATCTCCTGTTCGCCCGGCGGGGGCTACGTGGAGCGCAGCGGCACCAGCATGGCGGCGCCGCACGTAAGCGGAGCGATCGCGGCTTTTCTATCGGTGCGGCGCGAGTACATCGGACGGCCCGAAGAGGTGAAGCGGATTTTCCTGAAGTCGGCACTGGACTTGGGCCGCGAGCCGTATTTCCAGGGAGCCGGGCTGGTGAATCTGATGGGGGCTTTGCAAAACGCATGATTCCGAGTTTTGAGATTCATTTCGACGCGCGAGGCGAAATGCGGGGGAAAGCCGCCGTGCCGGCCGGGGCCGGCAACCTGCTGGTGCTGTGTCATGGATGGAACAACACGGCTGAGGAGGCTCGCGAACTCTACCAGGGTCTGCTGCGGTTACTGGAGGGGCAGCAGATGCCGGAGGGCACGGCGGCGGCGCTGGTGTTCTGGCCTTCCAAGCAGTTCGCAGAACCGGGACCGGAGGTGATGTCGCGGCTTCGCCCCGAGATGTTCGACGCCGAGGACGGCGCGGCGGTCCTGGCGCGGCTGCGGGAGGCGGAGTGGTATGAGCTGCTGGCGCCGCCGTTTCCCGGTGTTCGCGAGGATCGCGCGGAGGGCGCGGCCGGCCTGGCGGGCATCATGCGGCGGATGGGAAATCTGGCGTCGTACTACGTGATGAAGGATCGCGCCGGAGTAGTGGGGCGGCGGGGCTTGGCGTCGTGGCTGGGAGGTTTGCCGGGTGAGGTGCGCGTCCATCTGGTGGGACACAGCTTCGGCGCGCGGTTAATTACCGCGGCGGCGCAGGCCGCGGGCGCGGACTCCCTGACGCTTTTGCAGGCGGCCTTTTCGCAGTTCGCTTTCGCGGAGAAGTTCGATGGCGTTCATGACGGAGCGTTCCGGGATGTGGTCGCGCGGCGCAAAGTGCGGGGGCCGATCGCGATTACGCATTCCCGGCATGATCGGGCGGTGGGACTGGCATACGCTGTCGCTTCCCGGATCGCGGGGCAGAACGCGTCGGCGATAGGAGGTAAGCAGGATGAGTTTGGAGGGTTGGGGCGGAACGGGGCTCGCCGGACGCCGGAGGCGAAGGATACGGAGGAGACAAGGTGCGATCTTGCGGCAGCTCCGGTAACCAACTTCAGTTGGGATCACTTAATCCGAGGTCACTCCGACATACTGCATGAAGAAGTTGGCGCCTTGATCCGAGCCGTGATGTAAGACTGTCTAGTGGACGCCGGCCTTGGCTTTGGCCGCATCCAGGCGAGCCTGGGCCCGCTGGTAAGCCCGCAGCGCGCGGGCGATGTCGATGCCGACGGCGGGATTCACGAGGCGCTTTTCGGCGCGGCGGAGCGACTCCATGGCGCGCGACTGGTCGATCTCCTTCGCCGGCTCGGCGCGGTCCGCGAGGACACGCACGTGCGCACCGGCGATTTCCAGAAAGCCGCCATGGATCGCCACCGAGAAGCGCGATCCGGCGGCCGTGGAGTACACCAGAACGCCCATGCCGAGCTCGCTGAGCAGGGCGGCGTGCCCGGGCAAAACGCCGAGATAGCCTTCCTTGCCGGGGATTTCGATTTCCCGGACCTTCTCCCGCACCAGAAGGCGTTCCGGGGTGGCGATTTCCAGTTCGAGCGATTCGGCCACGGCTTTACTGGCCTTCCTTCTTCATGCGCTCCCAGTTTTCGAGCACGTCGTCGATGTCGCCCTGCATATAGAACGCCTGCTCCGGGATTTCGTCGTGCTTGCCATCCACCACTTCCTGGAAGCTGCGAACGGTGTCGGCGAGCTTGACGTACTTGCCCTTGCGTCCGGTGAACTGCTCGGCGACATGAAACGGCTGGGAGAGGAAGCGCTGGATCTTACGGGCGCGGTTGACGGTGGTTTTGTCCTCGTCGGAAAGCTCGTCGATACCGAGAATCGCGATGATGTCCTGCAGGTCCTTGTACTTCTGCAGGGTCTGCTTGACGCGTTGCGCGGTCTGATAATGCTGCTCGCCGACCACCATGGGATCGAGAATGCGGGAGGTGGAGGCCAGAGGATCGACGGCGGGGTAGATGCCGAGCTCCGAGATCTGGCGGGACAGGTTGGTGGTGGCGTCCAGGTGCGCGAACGTGGTTGCGGGGGCGGGGTCGGTGTAGTCGTCAGCGGGCACGTAGATGGCCTGCACGGACGTGATGGAACCCTTGCGGGTACTGGTGATGCGCTCCTGAAGCGCGCCCATTTCGCTGGCCAGATTGGGCTGATATCCGACGGCGGAGGGCATGCGGCCCAGCAGGGCGGACACTTCGGAACCGGCCTGGGTGAAGCGGAAGATGTTGTCGATGAAGAGCAGCACGTCCTGGCCTTCCTCGTCGCGGAAGTACTCAGCGACGGTAAGGCCGGAAAGTCCCACGCGGAGGCGGGCTCCGGGCGGTTCGGTCATCTGGCCGTAGATCAGCGCGCACTTGGACTTGGTGAAGTCGTGGGGATCGATGACGCCGGCTTCCTGGAACTCGAGCCAAAGGTCATTGCCTTCGCGGGTGCGCTCGCCCACGCCGGTAAACACCGACACGCCGCCGTGCTTGGTGGCGATGTTGTTGATGAGCTCCTGAATGATGACGGTCTTGCCGACTCCGGCCCCCCCGAACAAGCCGATCTTGCCGCCCTTCAAGTAGGGTTCGAGAAGGTCGATGACCTTGATGCCGGTCTCGAACATCTGCAGTTCGGTGGATTGCTCCTCGAAGGTGGGCGCGGGGCGGTGAATGGGGAAGCGCTGTTTGGTATTCACCGGACCCATGTTGTCCACGGGGTTGCCGATGACGTTGAGCACGCGGCCCAGCGTTTCCTTGCCAACCGGGACGGTGACCGGGGAGCCAAGGCTCTCGGCTTTCATGCCGCGGACCAGTCCGTCGGTAGGCTCCAGGGCGATGGTCCGCACGCGGCTTTCACCGATGTGCTGGGCGACCTCGCAGATGATGTTGACGGGCGCGGGAACGTCGAAGCCGTCGCTGGTGATGCGAATGGCGGTGTTGATCTCCGGGATCTCGCCCTCGGGGAACTGCACGTCGACGGCGGGTCCCGCCACCTGAATTACACGTCCTACGGTCATTTCTGCCATTTTGCTGATTACTCCAGTGCGGCGGCGCCGCTGACGATTTCGATGATTTCGCGCGTGATGGAAGCCTGGCGCACGCGGTTCATATAGAGCGTGAGCTTCTCGATGAGGTCGGAGGCGTTGGAAGTCGCCGAATCCATGGAGGCCATGCGGGCCGCGTGCTCGGCGGCGTTCGATTCCAGCAGCGCTTTATAGATTTGCGTTTCCACGTAACGTGGGAGCAGCGCGCCCAGAAGCTCGGCCGGGGGCTGTTCGTAGATGTAGTCGACCGACACCGAATCGGTGGGGACCTGAATGGGCAGGATGCGCGTCAGCGTCAGCCGGGGCGCCAGGACGCTCTTAAACTCGTTCACCGCCAGGTAAACCGCGTCGATCTCGGCGTTGGCGTAGCGTTCGATGACCCGCTGGGCGATGGCCTGGGCATCCACGAGCCGGACCGCCTGGGAGTACCCGGTGTGTTCGGCGACGATGCGGTAGGGCTTCTTGCGGAAAAAATCGACCACCTTGCGTCCGATGGGCTCCACTTCGATTTGCGCGGCGCCCTTTTCTTCGGTGAGGAAACGCATGGCCAGCTTGATCAGGTTGGAGTTGAACGCGCCGGCCAAGCCGCGATCAGAGGCGATGACGATGGCGTGGATGCGGTTTTCGTCGCGAGATTTCAGCAGCGGGTGGAGTTCACCGGAATCACCAGACTGGGCGGCGGCGGCGACGCCGGCGAGCATCTTGGTAAGCGTTTCCGAATACGGGCGGGCGGCGATGACGCGGTCCTGGGCGCGGCGGAGGCGCGCGGCCGAGACCATTTTCATGGCCTTGGTGATCTGCTGCGTGTTCTTGACCGACCGAATGCGGCGGCGGATGTCAATGAGACTCGGCATTTTCGTTGCGCCCGCGGAACGGCTACTTCTTCAAGCCGTGCTTGGTGACGAACTGCTCCTTGAACTCGCCGACCACCTTCTTAAGGTCGCCAATCATGGTGTCGTCGAGAGTTTTCTTCTCGCGAATCGCTCCCAGCAAGCCGGCGTACTTCGCTTCCACGAACTGGAACAGCTCGGTTTCAAACTGGCGGCAACTGCTGACCGGCAGGTCGTCGAGGAAACCGTTGGTGCCGGACCAGATGATCAGGACCTGCTTTTCGACGGGGATGGGGGAAAGCTGCGACTGCTTCAGAATTTCAGTAAGGCGCGCGCCGCGGGTCAACTGCTGCTGGGAGGCCTTGTCCAGATCGCTGGCGAACATGGCGAAGGCGGCCAGGGCGCGGTACTGCGCGAGGTCCAGACGGAGGGAGCCGGCCACCTGGCGCATGGCCTTGATCTGGGCGCTGCCACCGACGCGGCTCACCGACAGACCGACGTTAATGGCGGGCCGGACGTTGGAGTTGAACAAATCGCTTTCCAGGTAGATCTGGCCGTCGGTGATGGAGATCACGTTGGTGGGGATGTAGGCGGAAACGTCGCCGGCCTGGGTTTCGATGAAGGGAAGCGAGGTGAGCGATCCGCCGCCTTTCTCCTTGGAGAGCTTGGCGGCGCGCTCCAGCAGGCGGCTGTGGAGATAGAACACGTCGCCGGGGAACGCCTCGCGTCCGGGGGGGCGGCGCAGCAACAGCGAGATCTCGCGGTACGCGGCCGCGTGCTTGGAAAGATCGTCGTAGACGCAGAGCGCATGGCCGCCGTTGTCCCGGAAATACTCGCCCATCGCGCAACCGGCGTAGGGGGCGATGTACTGCATGGGAGCGGGATCGGAGGCGGTGGCGGACACGACGATGGTGTACTCCATCGCGCCGTGCTGCTCCAGCGTCTTCACCACCTGCGCCACCGTGGACCGCTTCTGTCCGATGGCGACGTAGATGCAGATAACGTTCTGGCCCTTCTGATTGATAATGGCATCGAGGGCGACGGTGGTTTTGCCGGTCTGGCGATCGCCGATGATCAGCTCGCGCTGGCCGCGCCCGATCGGCACCATGGCGTCGATGGCCTTGATCCCGGTCTGCAGCGGTTCCTTGACGGGCTGCCGGTCGACAACGCCGGGAGCGATGCGCTCCACCGGGTTGAACAAAGTCGTGTTGATCGGACCCTTGCCGTCGACGGGCTGGCCGATGGCATTGACGACGCGGCCGACCATGGCCTCGCCCACCGGGACGGACATGATGCGTCCGGTGCGGCGGACTTCGTCGCCTTCGCGAATCTTCTCAAAGTCGCCGAGGAGCACGGCGCCTACCTGATCTTCCTCCAGGTTCAAGGCGATGCCGGCGACGCCGCCGGGGAACTCGATGAGTTCGCCGGCCATCACCTTCTCCAGGCCATAGACGCGGGCGATTCCGTCGCCGACCGAGATCACCGATCCCGTTTCCGCGACGTTGACCGCCTGCCCGTAGTTTTCAATCTCCTCGCGCAGCAACCGCGAAATTTCATCCGCTCGAATCTGAGCCATAGTTCCCCTGGAAACTCCGTCTGTTTAGGCTCCGGCCGTGAGCCGCCGCTTGAGCAGCTCCAACTCGCCGCGAACCGAACCGTCATACACTGTCGAGCCGACCTTGGCGATGACGCCGCCGATCAGCGAAGAATCCTGCACAAATTTCAATCGAGCCTTCCTGCCGCTGAGCAGCGTCAGTTGTTTTTCGAGCGTCTGGCGCTGTTCGGAACCGAGTTCGAAGGGCGATCGCACTTCCGCGCTCACCGCGCCGGTGCGGCGGTCGAATTCGGCTTCCATTGCTTCCACGACGTCGCGAAGCTCCCCGATGCGCTTGCGATCGATCAGGACGAAGAGGAGATTCGCCACCTGGCGAGGCAAGGCAAGCGCCCCGGCGATCCGCCCGACGACGGCGCGTTTCTTGGATGCGCGCACCGCAGGCGAAGCGAGAATCTTGCGCAGGTCGGGAGAAACCGCGATCGCGTCCTGGAAACGCCCCAGCTTCTCGACTACATCCTTGGAATCCAGGCTGGAACCAGGCGCGAGCACCACGTCCACCATGGCCTGCGCGTATCGAGCCGAAATCAGGGAAGGCATCTAGTTTTGCAACCTCGCGCGTTCCAGCGAGCCGACGAAGCGGTCGACCAGAACTCCCTGGGTCTCCGGCGTAATGGCGCCGCGCAGGCGCTGTCCGGCCAATTCGATGGCCAGCCCGGCGGCATGAGCCCGAAGTTCCATGCGGGCGGCGCGGGTGAGCGCGGCGATCTCCTGTTCGGCGGCGGAATGGATCTTTTCGATGAGCTGGCGGGTTTCCGCCTGCATCCGCTCGCCTTCGGCGGCGATCTGCTGCTTTGCCTCGGCGCGGAGAGCGTCGATATCGGCGGACAGCCGGGCCATGCGGGCGTCCATTTCGGCGGCCTTGGCGTCGGCTTCGGACTTGATGCGGGCGGCGTCGGCGATGCCCTTGCGGATCTCCTGGGTGCGGGCGTGGAAGAAGGGCGGCAGGTTCTTGTTCACCAGGTAGCCGAGACCCACCATCAGGATGGCGAAATTGGCCCACTTCCACCAGATCAGGGGATCGCCGTGTTCTTCGGCGTGAGCAGCCTGGCCGGCGGCAGCGCCCGCGGCTCCGTGTTCCTGCGCCAGAGCGGCGCCGGCGGCGATCGCCAGCGCGATCAGAAGTCGTTTCACCGGCCCCTCCCGGCAAGCACCGCCCGGGCGATCTGTTCCGCCAGCTTCACGCTGTCCTCGCGCAGGGCGGCCTTGGCGGACTCGACTTCGGCGGCGATTCCTTGGCGCGCCTCGGCAATCATGGACTCCGCCCTGGCGCGAGCGCCGGATACGTGCTCGGCCTGCTCGGAGGACCAACGGCGGCGGAATTCTTCCTCCTCGCGATAGACCTCCAGGCGGGCTTCGCGAAGCGTGGTTTCATACTCAGCCGCTTTCTGCTCAGCGCGCCGGAAGGCGTCCTGGGCCTTCTTGCGAGCGCCTTCGGTGGCCTCTTCGCGCTGCTTCATCACCCGTTCGAGCGGCCCGAACAGCATCGACTTCAGGAAAACGAAGAGGAAGAGAAGGAAAATGACGGTCGGAATCGCTTTGAACAGTATTCCGCCGAGGGCCTGGAAGGTTTGTTCCATCGATTTTCGATTGGGTTGCGAAACCAGAGAGACTGAGTGTCTCGAAACCGCTAGGCTATCACATCAATATCGCATGCGGCAAGCGAAAGTGGTCCAATTCGGACGGCTGGTCCGGGAAGGTCCGCCGGGGGTGTAAACTGTCCTATCTCTGCTGATTCAGGAGCCGCCGATGTACGACTTCATTATCATTGGAGCGGGAAGCGCCGGGTGCCTGCTGGCGTCGCGGCTTTCCGAGGATCCTTCCATCCGGGTGCTGTTGCTGGAAGCCGGCGGGCCCGCCAAAGCCAAGGAAATCCGTATTCCGGCGGGATTTCACAACACCTTCCGGACGGACTTGGACTGGAATTTTCACACCGAACCTCAAGGCGAACTGAACGATCGCCAGTTGTACTGGCCGCGCGGGAAGGTGATCGGCGGCAGCGGGTCCATCAACGCCATGATCTGGATGCGCGGGGCGCCGGACGACTTTGACGGCTGGCGAGTGGAGGGCTGGAGCTGGTCCGAAGTCGAGTCCGCGTACCAGGTGGTGGAGCGCAGAATGAACTGCCGCGACCTGCGAAGCGTCAATCCACTGTCCAACGCGTTCATCGAGGCCTGCGTGCAGGCGGGACTCGAACGCAACCCGGATTTCAACGGGCCCTCGCAGGAGGGCGCGGGTTTCTACCGGGTGACGCAGAAAAACGGCTGCCGCAACAGCTCCGCGGATGTATATTTAACGCCCGCGCTGCCGCGCAAGAATCTGCGGGTGCAGAGCGGAGTCCACGTGACGCGCATCCTGATGGACGGCGGCACGGCGCAGGGGGTGGAATACGACCAGCGCGGCGATGTGCGCCAGGAAAAAGCGGGGGAAGTGATCCTGTGCGCGGGGGCGGTGAATTCGCCGCAGATCCTGATGCTGTCGGGGTTGGGACCGAGAGAGCATCTGAACCAGGTGGGCATTCCGCTGGTGCGCGACCTGCCCGAGGCCGGGGCGAACCTGCAGGATCATCTGATGGTGGTGGTGCAGTACCGCTGCAAGAAGGCGGTTTCGCTCGACTCGGCCGAGACGGTGGTGAATCTGCTGCGCTGGTTTGTGCGGAAGGACGGCCCCCTGACCTCGAATGTCGCGGAGGCGGGGGCGTTCGTGCGAACGGACCCCGGGCTGCGCAATCCCGACATCCAGTATCACTTCGGCCCGTGTTTTTACCTGGATCATGGATTTCTGAAGCCCGGGGGCGCGGGCATGGCCCTGGTGCCGGTGCTGCTTCGGCCGCAAAGCCGGGGCACGATCCGGCTGCGATCGCGGAATCCGTTCGACGCGCCGGTGATCGATCCGCGGTATCTGACGGAGGAAGCGGATTGGCAGCCGCTGGAAACGGCGGTGCTGCTGGCGCGGGAAATCGTGCGCCAGCCCGCCTTCGATGCGTTCCGGGGCGAGCCGGTTTACCAGGAAGAAGATCCCAAGGCGCACATCCGGAAGATGGGCGAGACCATCTATCACCCGGTGGGAACCTGCCGGATGGGGATGGATGAGGAGTCCGTGGTGGACGCGGAGCTGCGGGTGCGTGGAGTGAAGCAGTTGCGGATCGCGGACGCCTCCGTGATGCCGGCGATCACGGGTGGGAATACGAACGCGCCGACACTGGTGATCGCCGAAAAGGCGGCGCGGATCATTCTGGGCAGGGAAGAAGCGCGGGGCACCGCGGCCTAACGGTAGATCACCAGCGTGCTGGCCAGCATATCGTGCAGCGCCTGCTTGCGGGCAGTGAACGCGGCCATGATGTAGCCGGCGTTGAACAGAGCGCCGCTCAGGAGTTTGCCGAAGAAGCGTCCGGACGCCCGGCCGAAGCTGATGCGCCGGCCATCGACGTCGATCACCTTCAGGCCCAGGATCTTCTTGCCGGGGGTCGCCTGGCTTTCCGAGCTCTCGAAGTAGGCGAAGTAGAACCACTGTCCGGCCAGCACGGCGACTACGAACAAGAAGATAAAGCCCACGAACGGCAGCACTGCTTCCGGTGGCAGATCATTGCCATTGCCCGCCTGGAGCACGGCGCCGAGGCCGGTGCCGAAAATCGCGGCGAAAATCAGCGGCACGGCAATGATACTCCCGGCGATGCCGATGATGAGTCCGTCGACGAACTGAGCGACAAAGCGAATCCAGAACCCGGCATACCGGTACTGCTCGGATTGGGCGTACGCGCCGGGCGGCGGAGGCGGGGTCCAGCGCGGGGCATCGGGACGCGCGAACTCAGCGGGCGCGAAGCGTGCCGGCTCGGGGGCAAATTGCTGCGCGGGAGCAACCAGCGCGGCCAGGGCCGAGCCGCAGGAGTTGCAAAACGTCGCGTTCTCGCTGTTTTGTGAGCCGCACTTGGTACAGAACATAGGCGATTAGTATACCGGAGTAAATGCGGCCGTCAATCCGAATTTTGCCGCGGCCGCGTCAGGGATTCACAACATCAAATACGGGAATCGCCGGGCGGTTGTTCCGTTGCGCGCCCGCGGCGGTGATGCGGCGGCCGTCGCTGCGGATGGTGATCAGACCCGAAACATCCGTGCGGAACAGGCGCGCCGGGGACGCCTGCAATCGCGCGAGCACGTCGGGGTGGGGATGCCGGAACAGGTTCCCGGACCCGGCCGAAATGATGGCGAACGCGGGCCGTGCGATCTCGAGAAAGCGCGTGGAGGTAGAGGACCTGGCGCCATGGTGCGCGACCTTCAGCACGTCGATAGGCCCCAGTGAGTCCAGCAGCCGCGATTCGGCGTCTTGCTCGATGTCGCCGGTCAGAAGAAATCGCGTTCGGCCGAAGGTGACCAGGAACACCAGCGAGGCGTCGTTGACGCGGGCGGAGGCCGCGGCGCGCGGGGGCGAAAGCACGCGCACCTCCGCGATCCCGAAATCGCGAATGTCGCCTTCGGCGGGATGGATGAGGGGAACGCCGGCGACCCGCGCGGCGCTGGTCACGTTGGACCAGCCCGGATCGCCGACGGCTCCGCCGAGCCACAGCTCGCGGGGGCGAAAATTACGCAGGATCGCGGGCAGCCCTCCGGTGTGATCCTCATGAGGGTGCGTGGCGGCCAGCAGATCCAGGCGGGTGATGCCGCGGCTCCACAGGTAGGGCGAGATGACGTCCTCTCCAGTATCCAAACGAGGCCGGAAGCCTCTGCCATGGTTCGGGATGCCGCCGCCATCCACCAACATGGTCTGGCCGTCCGGGAAGACGAGCAGCAGGCTGTCGCCCTGGCCGACATCCACGGCGGTGAGCTCCATTTCGCCGGCATGGATTTCCGGCGATCGCGGCCACAGGATCAACAACGCAAATCCCGCGACGGCCGCGGAGGCAAAGGGCGCGACGCGGCGGGTGTTACGCCGCAAGGCGATCGCCAGCGCCAGCAGCGCGGCCGCGAACAGGGCGGCGGTCCACGGCGGGGGATCGGCGATTCGCCAGTCTGGCTCGCGGGCGGCGTGGAACCTGGCGATCCAGGCGGCGGCGGCCAGAAGCCATCCGGCGAGAGCGCCCGCCAGGGAGCTGGCGGTGAGGGTGGCTATCAAGGCCATCGGAATCAGCAGCGACATCACCGGCCCCAGTAGCAGATTCGCGGTTAGTCCGGTGAAGGACACGCGGTGGAAGTAAATCGCCATGGGAAGCGCCAGCGCGATCTGCATCACGGCGGAGAGCAGCAGCAGTTCGCCGGCAAGAAGCAGCATGCGCGCGGATCCGGCGACGAAGATCAGCGCAGAACGGCGGGGGATCCCGGCCAGCAAAGCGATGGTCTCCGCGAGGAGCTTGAGTTCGACCCGGAAGGCGGCCGGCGAACCGTTCACGGTCACATCGGCGCGACGGCTACCCAGATCGCGGGCGGCGCGATGGTATGGCGTGACGTAGCGATCCAAGGCAGGCGCGGCAATCCCGCCCAGCGCCGCGACGGCCAGAAAGCTGAGCTGAAAGCTGGCCTCAAACAGTTGGCCGGGGTCGGCCGCCAGGAAGGCGATCGCCACCGCGGCCAGTACGTTCAGGACTCGCGTCCGCCGGTACATCAGGCGGGCGATGCAGAAGATCGTGAGGCCGGCGGCGGCGCGGAGCACGGGAGCGCCGCCGCCCGCCAGCAACGCGTAGATCCATCCCGCTGCCGCTGTAAGCGCGAATCCAAACGCCGGATGTACCGGCAGCCAGCGCAGGCTGAACAGCAGGATGGACGCAAGCAGGGTCAGGTGCATGCCGGAGATCACCAGCGCGTGATAGGTCCCGGTACGCCGGAAGTCGTCGGTGTAGACGCGTTCCAGCCGCGATGCGTCGCCGATAAGCAGCGCGCTTAACATGCCCGAGGAGAAGGCGTCCTGGGGGTAAAGGTCGCGTATGCGGGCAGCCAGCAGGGCGCGCGATCGATGAAGCAGGGCGGCGGCGCGCCAACCGCAAGCGCCGGGGAGGCGTGTGGGAACGGCATCGCGCGCCGCGGTCGCCGACCAGAAGATACCGCGCCGCGCGAGGTACGCGGCATAATCGAATCCGCCAGGATTGTGGAAGTTGCGCGGCGGCCGGACGCGAGCTTCCAGCTCCAGGCGCTCGCCGTAACGGATGTGGGGTGGCGTCCGATCCCCGCTCACCGGGATGGTGACGCGCACCCGAGCTCCAGGCTCAAGTTCCAGAGTGAAGCGGACGCGATCCTCGCTCCATTCCCCCGGCTCGACGGCGCAGCCGCTCAGGATCAGGAATTCGCCGGGTTCCGCGTCCAGTTGAGGGACGGTGGCGGGCCGGTGCAGAAGATCGACGACGATGCCGGTTCCGGTGATGGAGAGGAGCACGGCGGTGGAACGAAGGAGCCGGATTTTGCTGAGGAAAGAAAGGGCGAACAAGGTTGCCGCCGCGACGGCGGCTTCCGGTAAATTGAACTCCACGGCGCGCGATAGGGCAATGCCGGCCGCAAGCGCGACGGCGGGGAGCAGCAGCGGTTCGCGGTTTCCATTCACAACTAACTAGTGGCTGTAGTCAGAAATCTTTCTCAGATTGACAGCCGCGGGCGAGTGTGATGAGATTTCCAGCCATGAAGCAGATTTGTTTGCTTTTGTTGGCGGGAGCGGTGGCAAGCGGGCAGCAGGCGCCGCAGCCGCAGCAGAAAAAAGTGACCAAGACCGGGCTGACCCCGCAGGATTGGCGATACAAGCTCGGCGACGGGGTGACTTCGCGAGAAATCACGTACTATTCGGACGGGACGGCTTGTTACGGCAAGATTTTCTTTCCAAAGGGGTTTTCGGCGAAAGGCAAGACTCCGGGGATCGTGCTGGGCCAGGGCTGGGCAGGGACACATTTTTCCATCGAGAAGTACGCCGCGCGATTCGCCGAGCGAGGTCTGGTGGCGATGGCGATCGATTATCGCGGTTGGGGGGAAAGCGACGGATTCGTGTCAATGGTGGATCGCATCCGGACACCCGACGACAAGCGATTTCACTATGGGTCGACACAGGTGGTGGTGAAGCGCACGCGCCTGCTCCCGATGAAGCAGGTGGAGGATTACCGTAACGCGATCTCGTTTCTGCAGGGAGAGCCGGGCGTGGATCCGGACCGCATTGGCATCTGGGGATCGAGCTTCGCCGGAGGGCACGTATTGACGGTGGCGGCGCTGGACGCGCGGGTAAAAGCGGTGGCGTCGCAGATTCCGGGCATCGGGGGCAAGAACGTTCCACCCGGTCCCTTCGTCCTGCGCGGTCCGATGCTGGACGACGCGATTACACGGGCTCGCACGGGTCAGGGCGGCGAGTATGAGACGGGTTTTTCGACGCGCCGCATGGTGGACAACGAGACACAGCAGGCGGTGGCGGAGTACCGGCCGATGCATTATGTGCCGCTGATCGGGGCTCGCCCGGTGCTGTTCGTGGTGGCGGAGTTTGACGAGCTCATCAACAATCAGAACGCGGCGAAGGCGGCGTTCGACCTGCTGCCGGGTCCGAAGGACTACATCGAGGTCAAGGACATCACGCATTTCGAGATGTACGTGAATCAGCCGTTCGAGGTAAGCTCGAACGCCGCGGCGGACTGGTTCCGCAAGCACCTGGGCGTGCAGTGATGAAGCCGATCGTGATTTTGCTGGCGGCCTCGCTGCTGCTTCCAGGGCAGAACCTGGTGCTGCGCCGCGCCAACGTGATCGACGGGGTGTCGGCGGAGCCGATCCGCAACACCACGGTAATTGTCCGGGACGGCAAGATCGCGGTGATCGGAGCAGGCGAAGCGCCGCCCGGCGCGATGGAGATCGACCTGGAAGGCAAATGGCTGTTGCCGGGATTCGTGGACGCGCACGTTCACATCCGCGACCTGGAGATGGCGCGCCGCGCGCTGCGATTCGGAACGACAACGGCGCGAAGCATGGGCGTTTCGCACTTCGTCGACGCCGGCCTGCGAGACCTGCATCGCGGCGGGATGACCGACATCCCGGAAATCCTCGCCGCCGGCTATCACGTGCGGCCCAACCCGGCGGAGGAGCTGTATTACAATTTCCCGACCCTGGCGGACCTGATCCGCGGCGTCTCCGGAACGCAAAACGTCCGGCGCGTGGTGAAGGCGAACCTGGATCGCGGCGTGAACGTGATCAAGATCCTGGCCACGGAGCGGGCGGGACTGCCGGAGACGGACCCGAGGAAGCGTACGTTCAGCGATGAGGAGTTGTCGGCGGCGGTGGATGAGGCGAAGTCGCGCAACATTCCGGTGGCGGCGCACGCGCACGGAAACGAAGGAGCCTTCGCAGCGGTGCGAGCCGGAGTGCATTCGATCGAGCACGGAACCTACCTGAGCGAAGAAACCCTGAACCTGATGAAGGAAAAGGGGACCTTCTTCGTTCCGACAATGGCGATTGTGCGGGATCTGCTGGAACCCGGCGGCGACTATGACAACGCGGGCCTGCTGATTCGCGCGCGTCATATGTATCCGCGCATCCGCGAAACCGTCGCGAACGCAAAACGCCTGGGCGTGAAGATCGCGGGCGCCACCGATACCTCCTACGACACCCGCTCCGTGGTTCGAATGCAGCAGGAAGTGGCGGAGCTTGTGTCGGCGGGACTCGGCACGATGGAGGCGATCCAAGCCGCCACATCCGTTTCGGCGCAATGCCTGGGCGTCGCTTCGCGCACCGGGTCGATCCGTCCGGGACTGGAGGCGGACCTGGTGGTGGTGGAGCGCGACCCGCTGCGCGACGTCGCATCGCTGCAGGATGTGCTGCTGGTGATTAACAATGGGCGCATCGCGATCAATCGCTTGAGGTGGTAGGCTGCTCTTCGGGGCGACCCTCCGCGGGATCGGAATGGACATAGTGCAATTCCACGGTCCGGTTTCGTTCCCCGCGGCGCAGTAGGGATCGCGGATCGGCGGTTAAATCTCGAGCCGCCCGCGATACTTCATTTCCCTGAGATCGAACTGCACGCGGCGAAACGGCAGTGGAACGCCCGGCAGATAGACCTCGAACACGAGCGATTTCGCGTCTTCCGGGATCTGCCTCGGGAACACCAGCCGCAGATACGGGTCACTGGAGGAGGGCGGGAAGTGCCCGCTGAGTTTCAACTTCGCCTTGCCGGCCCGCAGGGTCGACATTTCCTCCATGCGTCCGGTCTCCGCGCCGGATTCCATGCCGGAACGGTCATTCACGCGGATCGCAAGGATGATGCTTTTGCCGGCATCCTCCTCCAGAAACGCGATGTACTCCTCATACAAGGGATCGCTGGCGGCGCGCTTGGTGAACCGCCGCTGCATCTTCTCCGCCTCCCGCGCGGGCGCGGCCGAGGCCAGATAAACCTGCACCTGGCTCGCCGACGCCTCGCGCGCGGATTGCGCGGGAACGCCCATCATTTGCCCCCAGGGGGACTGGGTCAGCAGGCGATTCACTTCGCCCGGCGACCATTGCTCCGGGGGCTTCGTTTCCCAGAAGGCGTCGGCCAGCGCGAGCATCAGCAGGAGAACGGCCATGAGTTACTCCGCCAGATAGGAAACCAGCGCCGCCGGATCGACGTTGCCGCCGGAGAGCAGGACGCCTACCTTGTTGAGTCCGGCCGGTAGTTTGTGGAACAGGACCGCGGCCGCGCCCACCGCGCCCGACGGCTCCACCAGGATCTTCAGCCGGAAAAGCAGGAACTTCATGGCCGCCTTGATCTCGGCGTCGCTCACCAGCACGATCTGCTCGACGTTCTGCCGCACGATGGGAAAGGTGATCGCGCCGGGCATGGGCGTCCGCAATCCGTCTGCGATCGTCCTGGGAGGCGGCACTTCCATCCGCCGGCCGGCCTGGACGGAAAGGTAGAAGTCATTGCCGTCCTCCGGTTCGACACCGAACACGCGGATCGCCGGGTTCAGCGCCCTGGCGGCGATAGAGCATCCGGAGATCAAGCCGCCGCCGCCGACGCAGCAGACCAGCGCATCCAGGCCCGGCGCTTGCTCCATCAACTCGATGGCGGCGGTTCCCTGCCCCGCGATGGTCCACTCGTGATCGTAAGGAGGGACCAGGGTGGCGCCGGTCTCGCCGGCAATCCGGGAGCTGATGTCCTCGCGTTTTTCCCGGAAGCGGTCATACTGCACGATCTTCGCGCCGTAGGCGGCCGTGGCTTCCACCTTCGCCTTGGGCGCATCCAAGGGCATCACGATGGTCGCCGGAGCGCCCACTGCGCGCGCCGCGATCGCGACGGCCTGCCCGTGATTGCCGGAGGAATGTGTCACCACGCCCTTGCTGACCACTTCGGGATGGAGCGAGAAGATGAAGTTGGAAGCGCCGCGAATCTTAAACGATCCGCCCTTTTGCAGGTTCTCGCATTTGAAGCGCGCGCTGAGATGCGCCTCGGAATCGAAACTGCGCGAGCTGAGCACCGGGGTGCGTTGCGCCAGGCCACGAATGCGGTCGGCTGCCTTCTGAATGTCCTCGAACGTGACCATTGTTATCTAGTATCCCGCTTGCTTGTCCACGATGTTCGTGAGTTCTCCGCCGCTGAGCCAGGCATCCAGGTTGCGCGTGAAAACCTGCATGGCGCGATCGAGCCAGCCGGGAGTGCGGTCCGCGGTATGGGGCGAAAGAAGAACATTGTCCAGGACGAATAAGGGATGCCCGGCGGGCAGCGGCTCCTGAGCAAAGACATCGAGAGCCGCGCCGAGGATCCGGCGTTCCCGCAGCGCGAGCACCAGCGCCGCCTCGTCGATCACGCTCCCGCGACCGACATTGATCAGGACCGCGGCGGGCTTCATCCAGGCGATCTGGGCGGCACCGATCATCCCGGCGGTGGATGAGGTGGACGGCGCCGCCAGCACGACGTAATCGGATTCGCGCAGAAGCTCTTCCAGGCCATCGAGGCCACGGCAGCGGTCGAGAAGTGGATCGCCCGCCGAGAGCTCCGGCCGGCGCCGCACGCCGATGATCCGCATGCCGAAGGGCCGGGCGCGTTCGGCGCAGGCCCGGCCGATCTCCCCGTAGCCGACGATGCCCATGGTTCGCCCGTGCAACTCCTCGACGTCGGCCTGCCGCCAGACCCCTTCCGCTTGCTCCCGCAGCCGCGCGCGGAACTGCTTGGCGAAGAACAGCGCCGCGCCCATTGTCCATTCACCCAAGGGCCGGGCGTACGCCCCGCGGCCGTTGGTCAGCACGGAAGGATGCGCAATCATCTCCGGCGTCAATACGGTATCCACGCCGGCCGAAAGCGAGTGAACCCACTTCGCCTTGCGTGCAACCGGCATCACCTCGCGAATGCGATCCGCGGAAAAAGAGGCGTGCAGAATCATGTCCGCTTCGGGCGCGAGGCGGAGCGCCTTGTCGCGATCGAACGTCACCTGATGGTTGATTCGTCCGGCAAAGGGTTCCAGCGCCCGCAGGAAGCCGGCGCGTGGATCCGAGAGCACAAGGATGGTGGGCAAAGTCAACTTATTACTGTAACCGCGGCGAACCCCTCCCGGGTACTCGGCGGCACCAGGCGCGACGCCATTTGCTCGATGATCTCATCCGGCACCACCCGAGCGCGCAAGCGGTTGCGCCGGCGGCACACGTCGGCGGGAACATCGAAAAAGACCGCTTCCGCGATGGCGCCGTGCAACTCGGCGATCCGGATGTAGGGCCTGCGTTCCCAGGGAGCGAGGTTGGTGGCGTCGATGTACGTCACCGGACGCATCAACTCCAGGCGATGCCGCAGCAGCCGGCGCAGCACGGCAAAGACGCGCCGTGGATCGCTCTGGTCCGCGGCGTCGCCAGTCAGCAGCCGGCGGATCTCATCGCTTTCGAGCGCCGGCCCTTGGTCTTGAGCTCGCACCCACGTGGACTTGCCCGAGCCCGGCAAGCCCACCAGCACCACCACTGTCGACGTTACTCCCACTCCGTTTTGCCGCGGTCGAGGAGGAACACGCTGTCTTCCAGGCGGCTCTCGCCGCCGTCGTTCACGGCAAACTGGGAGCGGCGGCGCTGGCCTTTCCACAAAGAACCGCCGGCATACGCCCCATCCCTGCGGAGCGCATAGAAGCTGATTCCGAACTTTTCCAGACGCTTGTCGTTGTTGAAATTGCGCGCGATGCGCTTGAGGCATTCGAGGATCGCGTCCTTCGGTTCCATGCCGCGGCGCATGTTTTCGACAATCGTATGCGCGCCGGACACGCGAATGTTTTCCTCGCCGCGTCCGGTGGAGCCAGCGCCGCCGACATCCTGATCCAGGTACAGGCCGGCGCCGATCACAGGTGAATCTCCCACCCGGCCCGGAATCTTCCAAGCCAGTCCGCTGGTGGTGGTGCAGCCGGACATCTCGCCCTTAGCGTTCAGGGCCAGGCAATTGATGGTGCCGGTGGGCGGATTCACGGCCATGTCGTAAGCCCAGGCGAGCACGTCCTCGTCCGCGTGCGGAAACATGCGGCGCAACTCGGCCGAAGGCTTCGCCGTGGGAGGCGCCGACAAGCCCGGACCCCAATTGCCGGAACCGCCCTTGTCGCGCATGGATTGCTTCCATACCAGCCAAGCCAGGCGCGACTTCTCGGTGAGCAAGTTCTCCTCCTGGAAGCCCATCGCCTTGGCGAAGCGCAGCGCCCCCTCGCCCACCAGCATGATGTGATCGGTCTGCTCCATCACCAGCCTGGCTACCTTCGAGGGATTCTTGATGTTGCGAATCCCGGCCACCGCTCCCGCGCGTCGGCTGGGACCGTGCATCACGCTGGCGTCGAGCTCCACCACGCCTTCCTCGTTCGGCAACCCGCCATAGCCGACCGAGTTGTCCTCGGGATCGTCTTCGTTGATGTTCACGCCCGCCACCACGGCGTCCAGGGTATCGGCGCCTTTCTTCAGCAGCTCCATCGCGCGGGCGCAGCAGCGAAGTCCATTGGCGCTGGATATCACGATGTTCTTCGGCGAGCCGCCGGAGGTCTGGGCGGCAGCGGTTCCGGCAAGCGCCGCGGAGGCGGAAAAGAGATCGCGACGGCTGATCATGGTGGGGTCGTCCTTTGACGAATCACTATACCGTATACTGGCAAGGCGGAAAACTCATGACCCCTGTCAAGCCCGCCGTGGACTGGATCACCGCCCGACTCTGGCCCACCAGGCATTCCATCCGGGTGTGGGCGATCCTCGACGGCGCCCGCGAGGAACAGATCTATCAGATGGTTTCCGGCTACGGCGGTGAGAAGTGCTGCCTGTATGCCGGAACCCTGCACCCGGATCTGGAGCGCGCCGCCCCCCACCTGGTCCGGCTGGAGGACGCTCACGATCCCTTCGTACGGGAGCTGATCTCGCGTTCCTGGGGGCAAAGCTGGGGCGTCTACTTCCAGGCGGAAACCACGCTGGCGGAGGTGCGCAAGCACCTGCGAACGCTGCTCCGCGTCAACGACGAAACCGGACGCAAGCTCGTCTTCCGGTACTACGATCCACGCGTGCTGCGAGCGTTTCTGCCGACGTGCGATGCGTCGCAACTGAAGCAGATGTTCGGTCCGGGGAAGCGGTTCGTCATGGAGGGTGACAACCCGCAAACGTTGATTCAATACAAGTTCGAGAACGGAAAGCTGCTCACCGACCGCGCGACGGCGGATTAGCGTACGATTTATTCTCTCGCCAGCCGTCTATACTGTCGCATATGAGACAGGCCGCCCTGGTGTTTTCGCTGTGCCTCGCGCCTCTGGCCGCCCAGACCATTACCGAGATCCGCCTGCGCGTGGAACCCGCGGACCGCCGGATCCGTCCTGGCGAGAGCGCCGTAATCCAGCAAAGATCGTATGGAAAAGCGACGGATTCCCAAGGAGTAGAGAAGTCCGGAAGAATTCAGGCGCCGATGGGCAGCCTGCGCGTCAACGGGGGCTGGCTTTCGAAACCCTTCTTGTATCAGGGCCAGGACGACGAGCCGTTCCTGCAAACCCGCACCGGCTGGCAGGAGATACTCTCGCGCGGCGTCGGCCAGTACACCGTGAAAGACTCGGTGTTGTATACCGCGCCGGAAAAGGAAGGCGCCTATCGGGTAGAGGTGGACGCGAACGGGCTCAAGCAGTTCGTGGACATCGTGGTTACAAATACAGCTCCGCCGGGACGGCCGGCCGAGCAGGTGACGTTCCCTCCCGCCGCGCCATCGCGGGATCCGTATCGCAGGCTGGTGGAGCAATACGCCCCGGTCGTCGCCCAGGAAACCTGGTTCCAGCCGAAAAGCGACTACCTGGCGCGTTTCGATTACGACAATGACTGGGACGGCGGCAATAATTGGGAGAACATCGACAAGGGAACCTCGCAGGCCTACGTCCATTACGCCGTGATGGAGACCGACTCCCACTGGTTCCTGCACTACAACTTCTTCCATGCCCGCGATTACTCCGACAACTGCGTCGTCGGCACATGCCATGAGAATGACAACGAGGGCCTGATCCTGGCCGTGCGGAAGGACGGCTCCGAGTTCGGAAAACTGGAGGCGATGGAAACGCTGGCCCACGACAACATCTACTCCTTCACGGCCGACCGGGGCATTCGCAACGGCGTGCACGATATCGATGGAGCCATCGCGATGCACGACGATTCGCACCCGGTGGTTTTCATCGAAGGGGGCGGGCACGGCGTGCTGGGCGCGACGGCGCGCGCGTCACTCTTCGATCCGCAGCGCATGGACTTCCGGCAGAACACGGGCGTCACCTACGTGTACAAGGGGATCGCGGAGCGGCCGAAACACGCCAATGATCGCATGGTGGGCTACGACTTGCTGCCCATCTACGAGGAGTGGTGGACCAAGGCTCGTCAGAACGGTTGGAAGGAGAACACCTTCGACGCGTTTTATTCGTATATGCCCCTGGGAGGGCGTCCCGGGATCGCCAGCGGCGCCGCGGTGGCGGGGTCGTTTTACGGGCGTGCTCAGGCGGCCAATAAGGCCAAGCCCTTTTGGGGCTGGCACGATAAGCGGACAAAGGATCGCAGGGTGCTGGGGACCGGGCAGTGGGGGCTGGATCCGGCCTACGCGATGTCGCGCAACCTGACCTTCCCGCCAGGTCCGTATTCGCTGACCTATACGTTCAATCCGTACCTGGACGACCGGTGGACTCCGCCCGCGCAGGCAGGCGCGCGCGGAATTGTCTCGCCCGCGCCGGTCAGCCGCGGAGAAATGGCTCCCCCGGCGCGGGGAGGCGCGGCGCCCCTGGAAGCGGCGCCCTCGGGGTGGGGAGATCCGGTGCGGCAGGCGGTTCCAGGCGCCTGCGAATTGGAATCGCGAGTGGACGGCGTGGTGCGGATCGCGATCCGGGGCTCAGCCGCCGATTTCCGCACCGTGAGCGGCGAACCCGCGTCCGAAACGTCGGCCCGCTGTTCCGCCTCGCTGCCGGACGCAGCCGGCTGGAGCGTGACCGTGGAGCGCACGCAGGGCCGGGGCAAGGTGATCCTGGAACAGGCGCCGGACCTCGCCAACGGCTTCGAGGCCATCGTGCGGATCGATGACCCCGCCCGAGGCGCGGATCGATACCGGGCAGTCCTTAGGTGGTCCGCTACTCCGGCACCGTCCACTTCTCGCCAACCTGAAAGACCTTGAACCCTTGTTCCGGGCGGTGACCCAGCATGTGCTGGACGAAGCGGCTTTCCGCGTTGGGATCTTCATCGCTGAACGTCCCATAATGCATGGGCACCAGCCATTGCGCGCCGATGTCGGCGGCAAGCTGCGCGGCTTCATTCACCCGCAAGGTGGAGCCGCTGATCGGCAGCAGGGCGATATTCACGTTATATGGCCGCAGGCGATCCGCCATCCCCTCGTACCGGACGGTGTGCCCGGCGTGATAAATGGTCCAATGACCGAACCGGATCAGGTACCCGAGATAGGGATATCCCCCCTCCGCCGACCAGTCGAGGTTCGGGGCGGCGGAGGGGATTGAGTAAACCCGTCCGTACTGCCCCATCTTGAAGTACTCCACCCGCAGATCCGCGTCGGTGGTGGTCATCCGATGCAGCGGGATGCCTCGCGCCTGCCCAGCCGCTGCCGCGCTCTTGGGAAGGACCACGCGAGCCCTGCGGGAGGCATCGAGCAGCCCCGGCAAAGCCGTTGCATCCATATGATCCGGCGAGGCTTGCGTGCACAGGATGAGATCCGCATGTCGGATCTCCGCCCCGCTCAAAGGGGCCCGGGCCACCCGCACCCGGTGCGCCAGGTCCGACAGACAAGGGTCGACGTAAAACGTCATGGTGGCGAATCGAATCACAAAACCAGCGTGACCCAGCCACCACAGGGTCGGTGTCATCGCCAGCGTGGTATCGATCTCCTCGATGAGTTCGAGGCCGCTCCGGTAAGGTTCCAGCACGAGTTTGTATTCTATCTTGCCTTACCACGGTAGGACCGATGTAGTACGAAGAGTACAGAAACTTACTTAGACATCCTCTGGCGTGCATCCAGGCTTTACCCTACACTAAGCCCGTTCTCCTCTCTTGTTACTAGAACCACACGACATTTCAGTACTAGAAAAAGGGAACGACCGTAACGTTGTCCAGTGCCCGGCAGCGGCCGCAACCTGGATACGGAGAGTGGATATGACGTTCCAACAAATCTTCCCCGCGGCGATGATCCTGTTCGTGACATTTGCCGGAACCCAGCTCCAAGCCGGGCCAATTCAGTTGAACAGCGATCGCAGCGCCACCGAAAGCAACAACCAGACCGGGGCGAATCAATTCATCGATGTACATCCTTATTGGCAACCGAACGGAGCGGACTACTTCTGGATCTCCTACCTTTCCACCACTGGCGGATGGATACCGGTATTCAGCCCTCCCAACGTTCACGGAACGGACCTGACCAACGCTACGCCGACCGCCGTGTTTCAGGAAGCGTTTGTGGTGAACACGGAACTGGTTGGCGGAACGGTGACCTTCTGGGCGGACGACACGGCGACAATCTGGCTCGATCGCCCGAACGGCGTTTCCGTGAAGCTGCACGCGGCCAATCCCATTCAGGACGGCGCCTGCGCGAACGGACCGCTGGGTTGCGAGCCCGCCGAGTTCGTCACCCTGAGCCTGGCGGGCCTGGACGCCGGACCCGGAACCTACGCAATTCGCATGGAGGTTTTCCAGCGCGCCTACGGACCGTTCGGAATCATGTACACGGGCTTCGCTCTGGATCGCGACCTCGACGACCCGGAAACCGTGCCCGAGCCTTCCACCTATCTCACCGCGAGCCTTGGGTTGATCGCGGCCGGGCTGCTCCGCCGGCGCGGAGCTAACTGAGAGCGGATCGGATTTCCGCGAGCATCTTCTCCTCCTCCGGACTTACCAGCACTCCGCCGAAGCCGAGAAAGCCTCCCTCTTTCGAAGCTTCGGCGGCTTTTTGCGCGCACTCCATCACCAGCGCCCGGTACGCGATCCCATCCTCCAGCGAAAGCCGCGATGAAACCAGGCGGGAAGCCTCGCGGCAATCGGCCAGCGCGTTCTTGCGAAGAAGCGCCGGCATGTTCTCCTCGCGGACCTTTTTCGGCAACTCGATCGCATCGGGCTTGTTCAGATCCTCCACCACCGCGCGAATGAACTCGTTGGGAGCCTCCTTGGCGAGTTGCTGCAGGCGGCTGAGCACCGCCATCATCTCCTTGAGCATCGACATCATGCCGCCTTTATCGGCGAAAATGACCGCACTGACAGCCATCATGGGAGCGCGGGACAGCAGTTGCCATTCCTCAGGGGAGAAGACGGATCGGTCGTACATCGCTCACAGTGTAGCGGAGGGGCTGGCCGCGCGCTGCAGCCGGTCGCGGATCGCGGTCCACTCGGGCGATCCGGGCACCGGCTCTACCGCGATTAGGGGAACGCCCATCCCGTCCGCCTCATGGAGCGCGGCATAAAGCCGCGCGGCGTATTCGCGCGCCGTGGAAGGCATCGGGACTTCCTGCACGCCGGATCGATTCCGCCGCCACCACAGGTACGCCGACCCAGCCGGCGGCTGATCCGTTAGAGCCACCGGAGTGCGAGGGCTGTAGTGCCGCGGATGCATTCCCGGCGAAGGATGCGAGCCCGCCGCGGGCGGCGATTCCGGCGCCAGATCCCCCAGCGAGATCATGCCGGGCCGGAGCAACACCGGGCGGCCATGCGCCAGCGAGACTACCGTCGATTCGATGCCCACCTCGCAAGGCCCGCCGTCCAGCACCATCATCCCTGGAAAACCGCGCCGCACGTGATCCGCCGTCGTCGGCGAAAGTTCGGTGAACCGGTTCGCGCTGGGGCCCGCGAGCGGCACCCCCGCTTCCCGAATCAGCGCCAGGGCGACGCCATGGTCCGGCACGCGGACACCGACCGTTTGAAGACCGCCGGTCACTTCCAGGGGAACGGCGTCCGATTTCTTCAACACCAGCGTCAGCGGTCCCGGCCAATAGGCTTCGGCGAGCTCCTGCGCCTCCCGCGGCCATTCCGCCACCAGCGACTTCGCCATCGCGATGGAGTCCGCGTGAACGATCAGCGGGCTGGTGGAAGGCCTGCCCTTCGCTTCGAAAACGCGCCGCACCGCCGCGGCATCCAGCGCGTTCGCGCCCAGTCCGTATACCGTTTCCGTGGGGAAACCGACCATCCCGCCCGAGCGGATCACCTGCGCGGCCTGCCGGATCTCGTCGTGGCTCACGTCAGTCGATGTCTTTGTCGTCCCCGGCGGTCTTGCCGGTTTTCTTCCACACCAGGTAGGCATGCATCAGCGGCTCCAGATCGCCGTCAAGCACGCGGTCCACATCGCCTACCGCGAGCTTGGTGCGGTGATCCTTGATCAGCCGGTACGGCGCCAGAACGTAGCTGCGGATCTGGCTGCCGAAGTTGATCTCCAGCTTGGTATCCTCCAGCTTCCGTTCCGCCTCGCGCTTCTTCTCCATCTCGTGCTCATAGAGGCGCGCCTTCATCTGCTTCAGCGCGCTGGCGCGATTCTTGTGCTGGGACCGTTCATTCTGGCACTGGACCACGATCCCCGTGGGCAGGTGCGTCATGCGGACCGCCGATTCGGTCCGGTTCACGTGCTGGCCGCCCGCGCCCGACGCGCGGAACACGTCCACTTTCAGATCTTCCGGTTTCACGTCAATCTTCACGTCCTCATCCACCTGCGGGTAGCAGAAGACGCTGGCAAACGAGGTGTGCCGCCGCGCGTTCGCGTCGAAGGGCGAGATCCGCACCAGCCGGTGCACGCCGACTTCGCTCTGGAGCATTCCGTACGCGTTCTCGCCGTTTACTTCCAGGGTGGCGGATTTGATCCCCGCGCCTTCCCCCGGCTGCTCATCGGTGACAATCGCCTCCATCCCGGTGCGTTCCGCCCAGCGCAGGTACATGCGCATCAGCATCTCCGCCCAGTCCTGGCTTTCGGTTCCTCCCGCGCCTGGATGGATGACGACGATCGCGCTGCGCCCGTCGTTGGCTCCGGACAGGAGCATCAAGGTTTCCAGTTGTTCGACGCGGTGGGAGTAGCTGGACATCTCGCGCTCGATGTCCGGCAGGACGCTTTCGCCTTCGCGGGCGAGCTCGAACATGGTGTCCAGATCCTCGGTCAGCCGCGCCAGCTCGGCTTCATCCGCGAGTCCTTTTTCCAGGCGTTTGCGATCCTGCATCACCTTCTGCGACTTCTCCTGGTCATTCCAGAAGTCGCCGGCGGAGATCAGTTCTTCAATCTTGGCCAGTTCCGTTCGTTTCTTGGGGGCGTCAAAGATAGCTCCGCACGGCCTGAGCTTGCGCGCGGAGCGATGCGTATTGACGATCGAGTTCGTCGAGGGTCACAACCGTATTCTAGCAAGCAGCGACGGTTTTCAGAGGGCAAGGCCGGCGCCCGGTGGAAGCGCGTTCCCGCTCCGGCGGTTGACGAACGCTTTGGCCGTGGCCCTTCAACGGGAGTCCGCCCGGACTCAGAAGTTGAAGCGCGCCGCAAGCTGGAACGCCCTCGGACCGCCCGATCCGAACACTTGGCCGGCTCGCTGCGTCGGCTGCCCGAACGCCGGATTCAACACGATCGGCGTCACGCCATCCGGGCGGAACCCCACCCGGTTTCCGTTCACGTTGTAGTTGAAGCCCTGCAGGTTGGCGATGTTGAAAACGTTGAAGGCCTCGGCGAACAGGGCGATCCGGTACCGTTCGCGGAACGTGAAGAACTTCGTTACGCGGATGTCCTGGCTGCTGAAAAAATCGCCGAGGTCAAAATTCTCGGGCAGCCGGATTTCCGGGATCAACTGATTGCGCGGCGTGCGCCGTCCGGCAAAATTCGTATTGAAGTCCGCCACGGCCTGGCGCAGGTCCTGAACGCCGGCGTCCCGGTTCAGCCGGTTCCAGGCGATGCCCGGCAACGGGGAGGCGTTGGTGCCGTCGCCATCCAGGTCGATGTTGGAAATGGTGGCCGTCACCGGGGAGCGGCTGGCCATCGCCGAGATGAACGAGAACTGGAATCCCCACGGCAGGTCGACAATCCCGCTGATATTCAGCACGTGCCGAGGTCCGGCCGTGGAGTATGTCTCCATCCAGTTCTCCTTGTTGATGATGCCGTCTACGCTCACCCGGTCCTGCAGCGCGTAGGAGATGGTGAACTGATGCCGCCGCGAGAACCGCTTGTCCGCCTTGATCAACAGGCCGCGATAGAGCGAGCGCGCTCCTGGAATACGGTACTGAATCGGACCGGTGGAGCACTGCGCCCGCGGGTCCTGCGATTGCGCGCCCACGCATTGTGGAATGACCGGACCGCGCGCGCTCTGGAATCGATTGGCGTCCGGCGCGACTCCGAAATCCAGGTAGTTCAGCCGGTTGAACTGGCGCATGACGAAATCGGCGGTCACCACCAGGTCCTTCATCAGTTCGCGCTGCACGCCGATGTTGTAATGCAAGCCATACATCACCGGATAGTCGCGCGGGAAGATGGTGGAGAAACCCGACGCCGACTTCGCCAGATCGATACCGCGAATCGACAGGTCAGAGAAGTTCGGCGCAAACTGCTGGCCGAGGAACGATCCGATCTGCCCAAGCTGATTCATGAAGTTCCCCAGGCGGAACTCGGTGGGAACGTTCTGAAAATCGAGGGGACGGCCCACGGCGACGCCGGGGATTCCGCTCTGGAAGTTCGGAATGAAAGCTCCCGCGATGTTCTGCCGTCCGTTGCCGCGGGGCCCCAGCAGCGTTCGCTCGTTCAGCCGTTGCCACAGGAAGTTGGAATCGTAGAAGATACCCGAACCCGCTCGCAGCACAGTCTTTGCCGACTTGTCGAGCTGCCAGGCAAAACCGATCGCCGGCGAGAAGTTGTTCCAGTCGCGCTTGGTTGGCTTCAGATTGTCCCCGCCGCCCACGATCGGCGCAAGATACGCGGGCTTGTCCAGGTCATGGTTGGCCAGATTCGTTTCCGCCTGCCACCCGAGTCCGTAGTTCAAGGTGAAGCGCGGCTTGATTCGCCACGAATCCTGCCAGTAGAAGTGGAAGCGGTGGTTGTACCGCGCCCGGTCCAGTTGGAACGGCTGCGGCTGATCCGGCGCACCGAAACCCACGTTGACGCCCAAAACCGGCAGTTGGAGCACATCGTTCAGACTTCGGATCACGCTGGGAACCTGAATCGAAGGCGTCAGCGATCGCACCAGTTCCGGCGAGTACACGGTCACGCACGCCGGATCGCAGAATCCCCAAAAACCGGAGATGTCGGTGAGCTGCCACTCGCCGCCGAACTTCATCCGGTGGGCGCCCTTCTGCCAGGTCATGTTGTCCACCAGTTGGTAGGTGCGGATGTCGCGGCCCTGGGTCGCGTTCTGCGTGTGACCCAGCACCACGTTCGTTCCGGCGATGGAGATCTGCGGAAGGTCCAGCGCGATGCAACTCGGGCAATCGGAGGCTTCGGGAAACAGATTGCGGTTGTTCCAGTAGGCGAACTGGAAGCGGGCGTCGTTCACCAATGTGGACGAGAGGGTGGAAGTAACGCCCAACATGCTTTGCAGCGCCCAGTTTGTGTTCACCAGCCAATTGGTCGGGTCCTGCGCGCCGCCGGCGGGACCAAACGCCTTATTGCGGTCCTGCGAGTAGCGCAGAAACATGTTGTGCTTGTCGTTGATCCGGAAATCCCAACGGGGGCTGAGCTGCGTGCCCGTGTAGGGGCTGGTCGCGTTCTGCGCCAGCGGCTGCACGCTGGGCTGATTCGGCTGGAAGGTCACCACGGAGTCCTGGTTGTTGTGCTCCATGTTGAAGAAAAAGAACGCCCGGTCCTTCCACATGGGTCCCCCCACCCAGAATCCACTTTGCCGCCGCGCGAAGGGAGGTTCGGGGTTGCGCGGATCCCGCACCAGCGCGGGATACCCCGCCATGTTCTGATCGCGGAAAAAGAAGTAGCCGGACCCGTGGAAATCGTTGGACCCGGTTCGCGTGACGATGTTCACCGCGCCCGTGGCGGAGTTTCCGGTCGAAAGGTCGAAGTTCACGCTCGAAAGCTGGAACTCCTGGACCACTTCCTGCGAGAAGTTCTGCGAGCTCTGCCCCTCGATCGGATTGCGGATATTGCCTCCATCCACGGCGATCGCGGTGCGGCGATCGTTGGCGCCCAGCACCGAAACCGAGAACTGGGAGTTGTATTGGGATGTGGATCCCGTCGATACAGTCACCCCGGGCTCCAGGAACGCGAGCTGCAGGAAGCTGCGGCCGTTCAGCGGCAAATCCTGGATCTGCTTGCGCGTTACGACCCCGTCGATCTTGTTTGAGTCATAGCTGATCTGCGCCGCCGCTCCCTCAACGGTCACGGTCTCGGCAGCGGCGCCCACCTGCATCCGGAAATCCGCCGAGGTTGTGGCGCCGGTCGCTACCGTCGCGGCGCGCACCGCCGACCGGAATCCCTGGGCTTCCACGCGAATCTCGTATTCGCCTGCCTGTAACAGTTCGGCCCGGAACACGCCGTCCGCCGCGCTGGTCAAAGTTCTCGCGGCGCCGGTCTGCTTGTTCACCACCCGGATGGTCGCGCCGGGAATCACAGCGCCTGATTCATCCGTGATTAAGCCGGCGACGCTCCCAGCCGCCGTCTGCCCGAAACTGCGGGCGGGAAACATCATCAGCAGTCCCAAAAGGGCAAGAACACAACCTCGCCGAGCAAACCTCATGGAAACGAACCTCCGGAATCGGGAGGATACCCGATCGATTTAGACATGAAGCTGGCAGGAGTCTGACACGATTCCGGGAGGCTGTCAAGACTCTTTCAAATCAGTGGTTTACGCTGTTAACTTGGTCTTCAGTGTTTCGGTAAACATGTTATTTCCCGGCGAATCTGGGCGCTCGCTTCTCCAGGAAGTGGGCCACCCCTTCCTTGAAGTCCTCGCTGGCAAAACTCAGGCGCATTTCCTCCAGCGCCAGATCGATGCTGGGGGCCAGCCCCTCCAACTGTGCGGTGTAGATCTGCCGCTTCATCACCGCTAGCGAACGGGGCGAAACGCCTTGGCCGAGCTCGCGGGCGAAGGCCTGGACCGACTCCAGAAACGCGGCATCGGGCAGAACGCGGGTGACCAGCCCCAGGCGCAGAGCCTCGGCGGCGTCCACCATGCGCGACGTGAAGATCAGGTCGATCGCGTTGGGCAGGCCGACAATCCGCGGCAATATCCACGCCAACCCGTATTCCGCCACCAGGCCTCGCTTGGAGAAGATCACGGAGAATCTCGCGGACTCGGCGGCGATCCGGAAATCGCAGTACAGCGGAATCACAAACCCCAGCCCCACCGAAGGACCATTGATCGCGGCGATTACCGGTTTGGGGATTGACAGCAGCCAGGCATGCTTTTTGCGGAAATCATCCCGCGAGTTGATGGCAAACCCGGCATCGCTTTGTAGCGGGGAGGAGGCGCCGTCGGTGGCGCCGCTGCCCGCCGCGGCGCTCAGCAGCGACATGTCGGCCCCGGCGCAGAACCCCTTCCCTGCCCCGGTGATCACGATTGCCCGGATCCCGTCATCGCTCGCGGCCGCCCGCAGTGCCTCCGTAAATTCAGCTTCCATCTGGCGGGTCCACGCATTCAGCCGGTCCGGTCGATTCAGTGTAATCGTTGCTACAGAGCTGGTGTGATCCACCAAAATTTGTTCGTACGCCATAGCTGTTCAGTATATTCCTGATAATCGTTAAAATCTCCTCAAGTCTGTCACCTGTTTCGTCCGATACTCGTCTAGGCAAGCGAATGGTGCGCGTAGTCCTAGCCTTACTGATGCCTTTGTACGCAGGTGTTGCGGCAGACGTCACATTCACCTTCGATAATGCATCGCGCACTTGGAACCTATCGAACGGATTGATCCAGGCATCTTTCGAGTTAAATCAACAGGATAAGTTCCGGCTGCGGGAACTCGTTCTGGCCGGAAGGGGAGATTCGTGGCGATCTCCCAATGACGTAAGTTCTTCTCCTATTCGCATCCAGGTAGGTGAGATTACGTTAAACGGCGACACCAGCTTCCGCCTGCTGGAGCAGCGGGAGGCGACTATCCCGCGGGGCGGGCGCCGCCTGACCTTGCAGTTGGCCGACTCATCCGATCTCGGGGTGATCGAGGTGGACCTGGAGCTCTACTCCGGACAGCCCGTATTGCGGTATCGCGTGCGCTTCCGCCCGGCTCAAACATCCGTGATCCGCCGGGCCGGCATGTTGCCCTGGAACCTGGAAGGCGGCAGCGGTCCGATTTCCACGCTGCACCTGAATCAGTGGTTGCGTCCGGACACGACCGACAGCTTCCTGCTGAATCGGCGGACGCTGAGCTCTCCCGGCCAGCAGACGCTGGTCCGCTCCGGCGCCTATCAGCGCCACATGGGATATCTGGCTCTTCGCGACTCAACGGACAAGGGGCTTTTCGCCGGATGGGAGTTCGACGGCCGCGCCGACATCATTGTGCAGCGGGTGAATGACGAAGGCCGCCTCAGTTTTTCCGGTCTCATCACCGGCCTGAATCGCCGCGTGGAAGCAGGGCAATGGTTCCACGTTCCGGGTGCGTTCCTCGGGCTCTTTCGCGGCGATTGGGATGATGCCGGCTGGACGGTGCAGCAGTTCGGCGAGAAGATCCTGGCCCAGCCCGCTCCGGCGAAGTTCCCGTGGGTGGTCTGGAACTCGTGGCGCTACCAGCAGAACATTGACGAAGTCACGCTACGCCACAACGCGGAAATCGCGGCTTCCCTGGGCGTGGAACTCTTCGTCGTGGACCTCGGCTGGGCCGAAGCGATCGGGGAGTGGAGGGCCGATCCGCAAAAATTCCCAAGCGGCATGCGCGCTCTCGCTGACTACGTTCACTCTTTGGGAATGAAGTTCGGGTTGCACATCGCCTTCGCCGAAGCCGCTCCGGAATCGCGGGTGCTGCAGGAAAACCCGGAATGGGCCACCTCGGACCGCTACTGGTATTTTGGCGCCGAATCGCTCTGCCTCAGCCACCGGCCCGTGCGCGAGTGGATCGCCTCGGAACTCATCCGCGTAATCGACGAGTATGACGTCGACTGGATTCTTCAGGATGGCGAGAACATGGTGAAGCGCTGCACCCGGCGCGGCCATACGCACTCGCCGGCGGACTGGAACTACTCGAACGCGGTGGACGGTCTCAACTGGGTCGTCCAGCACGTGCAGAAGCAGCGGCCGCAAGTCCACTGGGAAAACTGCGAGGACGGCGGCAACATGCTGACGTTCAACATGCTGCAAAACTACGTTACGTCGATCACATCCGACGACTCCGGTCCTCTGGTGACGCGGCAGGCGGTGCACGCCATGACGTATGTGTTCCCGCTGCGCTACACCGATCGCTACATGCCAAATGACGCGCTGACAAATTACATCACGCGCAGCTTCATGTTCGGCGGCCCCTGGATTGTGATGACCAGGCTGCCGGAGATGGAGCCCCAATACCTTCAGATTCTCCGCGATGAGATCGCGCTGTACAAGACCTTCCGCGAGATCCTGCCCGAAAGCCGCGTCTTCCACTTGACGAACCGCCCCACTGAGGAGTTCATCGACGTCATTCAGAGCTACCATCCGCCAACCGGTTGGGCGATGCTGTTCGCCTACCGCTGGGAAGCGAACGAGGCTCGGCGGACAGTGCAGGTACGCGGGCTCGATGCCACTCGCACCTACGACGTCCGATTCCAGGAAGGCCGGCGGATTCTGCGCATGTCCGGTGCGCAACTGCAAGCCGGACTCACCATCGAGGTGCCGCGCTACACCGCCGAGATCGTCTGGATCCGGCCGGCGGAATAGTTTCCGTCCGCGCCTGCCGGAGTCTTGTATAATCGCCAGTCAGCGCAATGCGATTCGTCCAGGCTCACGCGCAGGATATCGGTGCACGCCAATCCCAACAGGATTGCTACGGCTTCGGCGAGTCGGAAGAGCGCGCCTTCCTGAACCACGCCGGGTTCTTGTCCATCCTGGCCGACGGCATGGGTGGCATGGAGCACGGCGATGCCGCCAGCCGCACGGCGGTCCGCACGTTTCGCGAGGCGTATGCGCAAAAAACGCCCGCCGAGAGCATTCCCGACGCCCTGGAGCGCTCGCTGCGGACTACCAACGCGGCTGTCGTCGCTCACGCCAAGGAACTCGCCGTGGAAGAAAAAGTTGGCACCACGCTGGTTGCGGCGGTGATCCACGAATCCGGCCTGTATTGGATCTCGGTGGGTGACAGCAACCTGTACCTGGTGCGCGACGGCCGGATGCAGTTGCTGACCAAGGCTCATGTGTTCGCCAATCTGTTGGAAAAGGCCGTGGCGGCCGGGTCGCTGACCGAAAAACAGGCCGCCGAGCACCCCGAACGCGAGTCGCTGACCGCCTACATCGGCAGCGCGGAAATCGCCGAAATCGACCGTAACGCCGACGCCCTGGTCCTGCAGGCGGGCGATACGCTGATTCTGGCCAGCGATGGCTTGTTCAAGACCCTGGACGACGCCGAAATCGCGTCTGCGTTCGATTCGAGGCCCGAAATGTGGCCCTCGTTACTAATGAGCCGGGTTCTTGCCAAGAAGCTGGAACACCAAGACAATGTAACCATTGTTACAGTCAACGTGCTGGACATCGATCCCGCTCCGGTCCAACTGGTCCAGACCGGGACCCTCCGGGTGCTTAACTGGATCGTCCGCATTTTGGTCGTGGCAATTATTTTATCTGTGTTTGCTTTACTTTACCGTACGTTCACCGTTGCCTCCCCCACGGAAACGCCGGCTGCGACGCCCAGGTCCGAAGGGGGAGGAGGTTCCCGCTAGTACCCAATAATCAATAACTTAGACGAACGCCAGGCGCCAGAGGCCGGATCGGCGTCTGTGTGACAATTCTGCAACTTGATGTGCCACTTATAGTTATTTTTCTTGACGACACACCATATATAGGGTCAAGATGGCAACTGCGGTCGGTTCGGGTTTGCTCCAACCCGAGCTACAAACAACATCGCGGCGGGGTCCGCCCGAGATCTCTTGAAAAGTTCAGCGAAGAAGGATCACCATGGGACAGCTTAGTGTCGATTTAAGCAGCCGAATGAAAGACTTGCATCGAGCCTTGCCGGTACGGGAACGGGTAGGCGTGTCCTTCCCCCGGTATTTCACCGCCAGGCTGGAGCCCGGCAAGACCCCTTATGACGATGTACGGTGGGAACTCCGCACCGCCACCATAGGCAACGATAAGGGCGCCGTGATCTTCGAGCAGCGCGACGTGGAGGTGCCCGCGGACTGGTCCCAAACCGCCACCAACATCGTTGCCAGCAAGTATTTCTACGGTAAGATCGGCGCTCCGGATCGCGAGCGCTCCGTCGCCCAACTGGTGCATCGCGTTGTCGACACCATCGCCGACTGGGGACGGGATCAGCGCTATTTCCGCACCCCGGAAGACGCCGAGAACTTCCGCGCCGAACTCGCCCACCTGATGCTGACGCAGAAGGCTTGCTTCAATTCGCCGGTATGGTTCAACGTCGGCGTGCCGGAACCGCGCGGCTACGGCTGGTATTACGACGAGGCGACCGCCGGGTTCAAGAAGGTGATGCCGTCGGACCGCAAGCCTCAATGCTCGGCATGCTTTATCAATTCCGCCGGCGACACCTTGGAGTCCATCCTGGATCTGGCCAAGACCGAGGGCATGCTGTTCAAGTGGGGCTCCGGCACCGGTTCCAACCTGTCGAACCTGCGCGAGGAGAACGCCATCCTCTCCGGCGGCGGTCGCGCCTCCGGCCCGCTGAGCTTTATGAAGGGCTTTGACGCCTTCGCGGGGGTGATCAAGAGCGGCGGCAAGACCCGCCGCGCCGCCAAGATGGTGATCCTGAACGCCGACCACCCCGATATCGAAGCCTTCATCTGGTGCAAGGCCAAGGAGGAAAAGAAGGCGCACACGCTGATCGACGCGGGCTACGATTCCTCTCTCGACGGCGACGCCTACGGGTCCATCTTCTTCCAGAACGCCAACAACTCGGTTCGCGCCACCGACGAGTTCATGCACGCGGTGATCGAGAACAGGGAGTGGTGGACCAAGTCCCGCATCCAGGATCAACCCAAGGATCGCTACATGGCGCGCGATCTGCTGAAGCAGATCGCCGAGGCGACCTGGCAGTGCGGGGATCCCGGAATGCAGTTCGACACTACCGTAAATCGCTGGCACACGTCCCGCAACACCGCCCGGATCAACGCCTCGAATCCCTGCAGCGAGTACATGTTCCTGGACGATTCGGCCTGCAACCTGGCGTCCCTGAACCTGATCCGCTTCGTGGGCCCGGACGGCCAGTTCGACGTGGAAGCCTTCCGCCACGCCGTGGACACCGTAATCCTGGCGCAGGAGATCATTGTCGACAACGCCAGTTATCCTACCGAGAAGATCGCGGTAAACTCGCATGATTATCGCCCCCTGGGTCTCGGCTTCGCCAACCTGGGCTCCCTGCTGATGTCCATGGGCATGCCCTACGACAGCGACGCCGGACGGGATTGGGCTGGAGCAATCACGGCGGTGATGTGCGGCCAGGCTTATCTAACATCAGCTCGCATCGCCGCGGAGTCCACCGGCCCGTGCCCGGGCTATCACCAGAATGAGCAGCCGTTCCTCGAAGTGATCCGGATGCACCGGGAATCGGTATCGCGGATCAATCGCGCCAACGTTCCGGCGGATCTGTACAACGCCGCCGAAACCTGCTGGACCAACGCCTACGAGCTGGGCAAGAACCACGGATTCCGCAACGCGCAGACCACGGTGATCGCTCCCACCGGCACCATCGGCTTCATGATGGATTGCGACACCACCGGCATCGAGCCGGACCTCGCGCTGGTTAAGTACAAGAAACTGGTGGGCGGCGGCGTTATCAAGATCGTGAACAACACCGTTCCCGCGGCGCTGATCAAGCTGGGGTACACGCCGGCTCAGGTGGAAAAGATCGTCAGCCACATCGATTCCACCGGGACCATCGAGGGCGCTCCGGGATTGAATGACGAGCACCTGGCTGTGTTCGATTGCAGCTTCCGGCCGCAGAACGGCCTGCGTTCCATCCACTACATGGGTCACGTGAAGATGATGGCGGCGGTGCAGCCGTTCATCTCCGGCGCGATTTCGAAGACCATCAACATGCCGGAGGAGTGCACGGCCGAGGACATCATGGACGCCTACATCGAATCGTGGCGTCTGGGTCTGAAGGCGGTGGCCATCTATCGCGACAATTCCAAGCGCGTGCAGCCGCTGTCCTCCGGCACGGCGAAGGGCGCCAAGGCCGCCAACGGTCCGGCGGCGCCTTCCATTCAGATTCAGGAGAAGATCGTGTACCGCCCCATCCGGCGCAAGCTCCCGGACGAGCGGCAGTCCATCACCCACAAGTTCTCCATTGGCGGCCACGAAGGCTACATCACCGTGGGCCTGTTCGAGGACGGCATGCCGGGCGAGATCTTCATCACCATGGCGAAGGAAGGCTCGACGATTTCGGGCCTGATGGACAGCTTCGCGACGGCGGTGTCCTACGGACTGCAGTACGGAGTGCCCCTGAAGTTCTTCGTCGACAAGTTCAGCCACGTGCGGTTCGAGCCTTCGGGCTGGACCGGCAACAAGCAGGTCCCGTA
>JAIEPW010000054.1 GCA_019748195.1 Bryobacteraceae bacterium | reverse complement strand
CACCCGTTGTAGTAAAGAAGATTCCCGTGAAACTCCGTATTCCGCGCTGCCTGCGAACTGAACATCCCGTTGGCGCCGACGTCGTGAACGGTGAGGTTGATGTACTTGCAGCCGTTACACTGGTCGGCCACTCCGCTGTTGCCATGGTCCATGCCCAACCTCGCCACGCCGGGCCTCGCGATGCGGTCCGCAAGCCCGGAGTTCGTCACTTCCAAGCCCCACAGCCAGACATGCGCGCCTTCTATGGTGAGACAGGGTCCTTGAAGAGCGATCAGCGTTCCGGAGGGAACCGGCGCGCAACTGCTTTGGCATGACCCGTTCCATCCGCGGACGACGGTGAGTGAGTTTCCCGATTTTCCGGCTACTTGCAGGTCCTCCGATCCGGCCGAGAGGACCATGGAGGGTTCCACAAGAGACGCGTCGGCGACGCTCAACGTCGCTGTGGTGTACGGATTCCCGGCCGCAAGGTGGGAGGCGGTAGAGGTTCGATAGCCGCCGTCGATTACGGCACGCTCATTTTGAAAATTGCGGATCACAATGGGCCGGTCTGCTGTTCCGTGCAGCCTGCTAATAAACCGTCCGCGATAAATGCCGGCCCGAACCCACAACGTATCGCCGGGCTCGATGCGGCTCCGCAGGGCGGTGGCGAGGTCCCAGGGGCGATGCCACGACCCATCACCATGCGGATATCCTTCCGGCGACACGAACCGCTCCGCGCCGGTCAGGCACAGAGCGGGCAACAGAACTGCAAGCCTCAGCGTCGCCATTTAGCTCGATATTGCTCCGGCAAGATGGTAGAGACCCGCGATCTTGCCCGGAAGCTGGTCAGGCGAGTGGTCTTCGACCACCTTGGCGCGAGCGCGGCCGCCCATCCGCGAGCGTAGATCGCTATTCTCCAATAACTCAGTAATTCGCGAGGGTAGGGCCTCGGAATCGTCCGGCGGAACTGTGAACCCCGTGCTTCCGTGCTCGACCACGTCGCTAACACCATCGACGCCAACGGCAATCACAGGCAGTCCCGTGGACATTCCTTCGATGATGACGTTCGGGGTACCTTCATTTTCCGATGAATGGACCAGAAGATCCGCCTGGTGGTATACGGGAGCCATCTCGGAAACCGCGCCGAGGAAACGGACCGCACTTGCGATACCCAACTGAGCTGCGACTTTCTCCAGCTTGGCTCGCTCCGGCCCATCCCCGGCGATCCAGGCGGACACGGCAGAATTGCATTTCCGAACGGCGGCAACAGCCAGAAGAAAGCGATCCAGGCGTTTCTCCTGAGTCAGGCGGGATGCGGCGAGGATAACGCTTGCCGGCCGTTTCCGCGGAACGAACGAGAACGAATCCGTGTCGACCACGTTTGGCAGGTAGTAGGTGCGGTCCTTGGAGACCCCGACGCGGGCAAGATCTTCCACTCCGGACCGATGGTTGCACGCGACAACTTTCATCCAGCGTGCAGCCAGCCAAGTGGAGAACCGCCCTGTGGCCGCAAGCTCATCGCCGAGATTGCCGCGCAGGGCTCCAATGGCCGGCAGGTTGAGCATCCGGCCGGCGATCATCACGTAAGGATTTCCGTAGAAGTGGAAGCTCTGAATGACGTCACAGGGATCCCGGCGTAGCGCTGCCAAGAGCCCGGAAATTCTGTGCAGGCGCGAGGACAGAGATAGCCGCAGGACAGGGACGCCCTGGGTGGCGAGTTTGTCCTCCCAAAATTCACCGCCAATAAACGTGAACACGCGTACGTGTGCGCCAGATCCCTGCAGGGCACAGACGTTGTAGAACAATTGGCGTTCGGAACCGCCCTGTCCCAGCGTTGGAGCGAGAAGCGCGACTCGCAGTCCTTCAAGCGCGCGCGCGCACGACATCGGCCCCCCAGGATTCGGTCATCTCATCGGCGATCCGGTCCCGCCAAGCTTCGAGCGAGAATCCGCGGGCAATGGCCACGGCTTGCCGCGACATCATGGCGTACGCCTCCGGATCGTTCAGGATGCGCAAGATCACGGCCGAAAGTTCGGCCGGTTCCGCCGCTTTCAAGATCGTTCCTCCGCCGGAACGCAGCAGGCTCGGCAAGACGGACACGGGCGTGGCGATCACCGGGAGCCCGCAGGCAAGAGCCTCAAGCACGACCTTCGGGAAACCCTCGGAAGCCCGCGTCGGGTAGCAAAACAGGTCAGCGCGTTGCAAGACTTCCAACACGCCTTCATGATTCAGGCGCCCGTGAAAGCGTACGCTTTCCGCGATGCCGAGAGCCTCTGCGCGCGCCCGGAACGTTTCGAGCGCAGGACCCTCGCCCACAACATCTAGAGAAACGATCGGGCATGTGGTCTTGAGCTTCGCGAGAGCCTCCAGGACCACGCCGGTTCCCTTCTCCAAGTCCTGCCGGCAGACGATTGCCAACCGCCGCTCGCCCGATTGCAACTCCTTAGGCCGCCCCAGGGCCGCGATTTCGGCGGCCGTTACCGAACTCGAGAAGATCCAGCGAACATGAGCGTTCTTCGCTGAGGGTGGAGCATCGGTTCCGCCGGTGGCGAGCATCACGGAACCAATCCCCGCGCTGGTCTCCATCAGCCACCGCCAGAGCCGCTCCGCCGGAGTCTGGGGATTCAGCCAGTTGCCGCAGTGGCGCACGAACACGCGCTTTCTGAGCATCACGGCGAGGAGCCAACCGAGTGTTCCGACATCGCCCGGGATCGGCGTGTGAACGACATCCGCCGCGGCGATCTCGCGCAGCAGCAGCGGAAGGTGGAGCAGCAGCCAGAGAAGGAGCAGGACCTTGCGGCCGAGTCCCCCGCCCCAAGGCTCGCGCAGGGGCACGACGGTCAATCCACGACCACCGAGGGGCACGTCCCCTCCGCGGTTCGCGCCAGGAAGGACGGGAATGCACAGGTGGGTCTCGTCGAACAACTCGGACAGCGCCCTCATTTGCATCGGGAAACCGCCGTCGGTGGCATAACCGGAGGGGGAGGAGGACGCCGGCCATGCAACCTTGTGCGAAATGACGGCTAATCTCATGACGGGGTCCGGGCCGGCTGTGGCAGCAGGAAAGCCGCGCCGATTCCTTTCAGTTTGCCCAACACGCACTTCCAGTCAGCCGCGGACCACGACCGGCCCGCCGCGGCGATCATCCGCAGCAGATCCACAAGCTGCACGCGCCAGAAGCGGAGTTCGTGGGACCAGGTACGTTCCGGGACGATATCCATGAAAACATAGCGGTAGTTCACGGCAGTCTTCCACGCCACCTTCCACGGCTCCGTGCGTCCCCCGCCGGCGCGGAGGTGCAGACACCGGGCGGAACCGCATTCCAGCAGCTTCCAGTGGCGGCGCGCCCGAAGGGCCATATGGGCGTCCTCGAGTACGCCGTAGTCCCGAAAGAATTCATCGAAGCGCAGGCCCTGATCCAATACCTCGCGACGCCAGACTGCGCAAGAAGTACCCATGAAGTCCAGTTCGCGAATCCCTTCGTGGGGATGTTGCAGATACCGGTTAATAGGATATCCGGTCAGGTAGTCGTAGCGGCCGGGTTCGTAGGTGGCGAACAGACGTAGGCGGCGATACCATTTCCAGCGTTTTGACGTGCGGGGATCCAGGAACTCGTTAACGATATAACCGGAGATGCCGCCAACTTTCTTCTCCGTATCGCGCGCGAAGGCTTCCACGATCTTTTCGAAGTAGTCCGGATCGAGCCGGATGTCGTCATCAATAAAGGCGATGAAGCTGCCCTGCGCCGCATCGATTCCCTTGTTGCGCTGGATAGCGGTCCCGCCGCCGTGCCGGATGTAAACCACGGGAATGGGGATCTGGGTTCGCAGCGCCGCCACCAAATCCTCCGTCCCCCGCTCTTCGGCGGGTGCGCCGTCGACTAGGATCACCTCGGTCGGTTGCAGCGTCTGACTACTCAGAGTGCGCAACAGCCCTTCCAATTGATCAGGCCGGCGGAACGTGGGCGTGACTACCGAGACGGTATTCATGGTGGCGGGATCTCAAAATGAGAGAAGTTAGAGGTTCTGACGCGCGAACGCGGCCAGCGCCGCAGCGACGCGATGGGACGACTTCCCATCCAGGGTCTCACCGAAGAAAGACCGGATCAATTCACGCCGCTGGTTCTGGCGCGTTCCGGGTGCACGCAAAGCCCGATCCAACGCTTGGGGCAGCAGATCTTCACTCGCGACATACTCGAGTGCCCCGCTGGCCACGATCGGCCGGTAATGGTCAAACTGATAATAGCGGGCGAATGAAAGGGGGCGAATATCCATCCCCGGCGGATCGTAGGCAAGATTGATCGCGGGCTTATCCAGCATGCACAGCTCCAGCGTGACGGTGGAACAGATGTTGATGCCGGCTTCGCAATGACGAAGCATGTTGGTCCAAAGCGGCAGATCCTCGCGCTTGGGTGTGAGCCAGGCGGGTTCCCACGGAATTTCCGGAAAATGGATGTCGGGCCTTCGCTGCTTCAGCGACTCGAAACGGGAGGTGCGGTCCTTCGGGTACACGCGGACAACCAATTGCGGCGGCCCGAGATCGGTCATCGCCGCGAGGGCGTCCCCGATCCCTTCGACGATGCGCTCTTCGCCCGGAAAGTGATTCGGCATCCCCGTGGTGTACAGGACGATCGGTTTGCGCGGGCTGAGACCCAAGCGGCGGCAGTATTCTTCCCGAGTCCAGAAGTGTTCCGTCTGAAAATGGAAATCGAACTGGGGGGTTCCGGTCACGGTGATCTGAGAAGCCTGAACGCGGGGGTAAATGTCCAGCAGTTGCCGGCGGATATCCTCATTCCATACCAGGTAGTGATCGTAGGCGGGCAGAATACGGCCCTGAGAAGTCAGGTTATCCCAGGAAAACAGAAATGTTGCCGTGGGGATTCCAAGCCATTGGGCGGCCTGGACAACGGGAACCGCGATTCGGCTGTGTACGTGGGAGGCGTTGAACACAAGGTCCGGCCGTCTGCGCTGGAGGTAGTCGGCGTAGTAGTTGTCCCGGTTGAACCAGCGGCTGGCCTGGCGCTCGATGGATGCAAGCCTGTCAATCGATCCAGGCCGGCCCAGCGTCCAGGCCGCGATCTTCTTCGTCGATCGTTTCAGGGCGGCAACGAAGTTGTCGGCTTCGTGATCCCGAATTTCCCAGCGAAGCTGCGCAGCCTGCGACCACAGGTACCGCCCATGAGCCACGTCGAGGATCTCGCGGAGCAGGCGGACGGGATAGGCCTCATCCCGGGCGACGAGTTCCTGAGTTTCGGGAGAACACTCCTTCAGGCCTTTCCAACTCTCCTCGCCGGGAACCACGGACAACAAGTCCACCTCGCACTGCTTTCTTAGAACTTCCATCGTGGGTGCGTACACGAAGTTACGGATCGCTTCGCCTCGCGGCAGCACAGCGAGCACTCGGGGTTGGCGTCCGTGTTCCGGCGGCGCGGGCTGCGAGGGAGATATCACGGCGGGTGTCAAACCCCCACCTCCTGGGATACTCGGGGAGCGGAGACGCGTTGCATCACGCCACGTGCGAACCGCTCCCCGGAGTTACCGTCGGCGTACCCGCATATCTCCTGGAGCAATCTCCGTCGTGCTTCGGCTCCGGCGGCGGGATCCGCCAGACACTCCCGAATCCGGGAATGAAGGTCCGATTCACTGAAAGCGTTGACTACGGCCCCCGATTCGAAAACCGGGCGGAAGTGACGCCAATTCCTGTTCACATCTTCGATCAAGGCCTGATGGGGTGATCCCGCTTCGCCGTCGAAGCAGATATTGATCACGGGCTTATCGAAGAAAGCAGCGTCCAGGACCACACTGGAAGCGAGGTTCACGACAACGGACGAATGCCGAAACGTATTCACCCAGCTCGCCACCTGTTGTTCGTCCTGAGTTCGCTCATGCCGCAACTGTCCGTTGTGTGCGGTTCGCTGCAAGCGAACCCGCTCTCCGTAACGATGGAAGCATTCAAGACCGGAGTAGTCCTGGATCGGATGAGGTCGGATCAGCAATTGAACGTCGCCGTATGCTCCGTCAGCCACGTGCTGTGCCAGCCGCTCCGCCACGGGCTGCTCTCGGAGGAAGTTGGGTGATCCGAGGCAATGAAGGATGAAAGGCCGGGCTGGATCAAGCGCTTCGGATGCGCAGAACGTTTCCCGGGATACGGCAAGCTGGCGCCGAAAGAAAACGTCGAATTGTGGCGCGCCGACGATTTCCGCCGGGCAGCGCCGCGTGTAGGGATAGAACTCGTGGAGTTCATCCCTCATCCGCTCCGACCACAGCAAGTAGCTGTCATAGCGGAGTAGCATGCGGTTTTTAGTGGTGATGTTGTCCCAGGACGTAACGAACGCCTGGGTCGGGATACCGAGGCGCCGCGCCTCGCCGATGACGGGGGGCTCGAAGTAGAAGAACGGGCTGGTGGAGACGATAAGATCCGGGCGGAGTTTTTCCAGGCGCCGTGCTGCCTCGGGACTGCGGGAGTAGCTGACAATGAGGCTCTCTACCGCCTTTTCGTATGTCTCGGCGAGTTGCATCCGTGCGATCAGCCAGGCAGGAAAGCGCGCGATGCCGAGCCACCATGGGGTTTGCGCGTCACGGACGTGTTTGCGCATGCTGTCGCGGCTGGTGCTCGGAGTTGCGACATCCCAGACGAAATCGTTCACGCGGCGGAGATAACCGTGGGGAAGCGCCGGCAACGAAGCCACTTCCGGGAACGGTTCTACGCGGACGCCGGAACTTCCCCAAACCCGGTGCTGGGCGCCGCCTTGGAAAGACGCGGCCCAGATGACGGGTTCCACTTCCCGGCGGAGGGCGGGAAGCAGCCCTGAGTACAGAATCGCGCGGTCGGTCAGCAGCGATGTGCTCAGGATCAGCACCTTGGGGGGAGCGGTCATAGAGCGGTGATCCGCTGCGAGGCAGACTGAGAGTCGGCGGCACTCACGGTCCAGCGGCAGTCGGGCGAGAGAATTGCGCGGCTGACGCCGTCGAAAGACCCCATCACTTCAAACAGAACGCGATCCGACATCAGCCGTTCGCCTAAGCCTTCCGAGTTGTCCGCTCGCATCTTGAAATGCGCCGTGTACACGCCGGGCACCAACCATAAGGCCGGCAAGTCGACTCGAAGTTCGTGACGGCCCGCGCAAATCTTGCCAGTACTGATCGCCGTGAGGCTGACCCGGTGATGCACGACCAGATTACCGCTGGAATCGTCAATCAGCAGGATGACAAATCCATTGGAGTAATCATCCTGAAGGTCCAGCACCCCGGTTACGGAAAAAGGCATCCGGGACTCAACTTCGGCGGGTTCGAGTGTGGACGAATCGTTGACTCGCACGGACTGCCACCCGGTGGAAGGGTGACCTTCCGCCGAGGAATCGACGAGGGACCTGGTGTAATAAGAGATAGCGTCAATCGCGGTCCCCTGATGGACGAGGCGGCCGGAATCGAGCACAATACCCCGATTGCAGAGTTCCTTGACGGCTCCCAGATTGTGGCTTACGAAAAGGACCGTTCGTCCGTGACTGGCGATGTCGTTCATCTTGCCGATGCATCGCTTCTGAAAAGCGGCGTCTCCAACAGCCAGGACCTCATCCACTACCAGGATCTCGGGCTCCAGGTGCGCGGCAACGGCGAAAGCCAGTCTAAGATACATGCCGCTCGAGTAGTGCTTCACCGGCGTGTCGACGAATCGCTGCACGCTGGCGAAATCCACGATTTCGTCGAACTTGGATTGAATCTCTGCGCGACTCATTCCGAGGATCGCGCCGTTCAGGTAGATGTTTTCCCGACCCGTCAGCTCTGGATGAAATCCTGTTCCTACCTCCAACAGTGCACCGAGCCGTCCGCGCACCTCGGCATAGCCGGCGGTCGGCTCCGTGATCCGGGAGAGGATCTTCAGCAAGGTGCTCTTTCCGGCGCCATTGCGGCCGATGATACCGACCACATCACCCCGGTTGACCTCGAAGCCAACGTCTTGCAGTGCCCAGAAACAATCTGCCGGTTTGACGCGGGGTTCCCTGCGTCCGTCCGAGCGAGCAATCCATCGCCAGGAATCACCGGCAGCTCGCGCAATGGAGTCCCTCAGGGTTCGGTAGCGTTCCCGGCGAACGCCGAGCCGATACTCCTTGGACAGCCCCACAACTTTCAACGCCAAGTCGGTCATTCCAGCTCCAGATATCAAATCGTCAGCCAGGGGCCCCGGCGGCTGGCTAGCGTGGCCACTGCAATTGCCGGGTCCTGCGCCCTTGGCACCTCCGAGGACCAGCTCATCAGCTCGGGCGATTCCGACGCCGGGGAGGTGAACATACAGTGGTAAAGAAGCCGCTCGCCGGTCGTGGCATGTCCACCTTTGTGATAACCGTGAGTGTCGGCGAAGATGACGGTTCCCTTAACGCCGGTGGCCCGGGTCCACTGTTCCGGTGGAACCACGGCTGCCATTTGCTCGTCGCCGGAGCGCTGGACTCCGTTTTCATTGAAAAACTCTGGCTCCGAGCGGCGGCTTCCCTTGCAATGCGTCCCAGGAGCGTAGACAAAGGGTCCCGCTCCCTCGTCCACGTCGTTGAGGTAAACGAAGACCTTGAGGATCTGCAGGTCTTCCCGGTCGCGGTGCCACAGCATGGACTCCCGTGCAGGAGCCGCCGTTCGGAAAGTACGCCACACGTTGCACTCACGGAACCTCGTGTACATTCCAAAATAAGCGTTCACCACCTGCAGGATCTGAGGCTGGAGCGCGAATTGAACAAAGACGCTCCGCGGATCCAAGCGGGGCCGCTTTCCGAAGAACTCGTAGAGGAACGTCTTGGTTCCGAGCGAGGCCGTGTCGTTCGCGGATTCCCTGGCTTGCTGAATCCGTTCTGCTTCCTGGCGTTCGAGGCGGGCGACCTCCGCATCCAGCGAGAAAAACAGGCCGCTGCCGCGGAGAAGCGTTTCCACGTTGGTGACCGCGATCCCGTCCCGGTTCAAGTCCTCGATGACTCTCTCGGCCTCGCCGCCGGGACGCGCGGCCGCCCGCGCGTAGGCCAGTGTGGGACCCAGATTGAAGCCGTATTTCCACGTAATAGGATTTCGGCGGGCGGCGAGCGAGACGCGCCGAATTAAGCTAGGCATACTTCTTCACCTCCAGTTTTCCCTCAGAACGGACGTCATGGCGTACAAGGAGCATCGAGAGACTGATCCATTGCCACACGAAAAAACTGTTGTCGGAGGCCCCCGCGCGGAAGCTCTGCCATTCGCGCCGCACAGAGTCCGGATGGAACCAGATCCCGCCCAACTCCCGCAGCATCATTTCGATCCGGTCCTCGGCCCAGGGAGCCAGTTCACCGCGAAGCCACTCGCGCTGCGGCGTCTGCAGCGGGCGTTTCGGAGCGTATGCCACTCCTTCGGGGATCAGAGTGGACGCCAGTTGCCGCAGGAGCCATTTTCCGGATCCGTTCCGGATCTTGCGATCTTCCGGTTGGCGCATACTCAGTTCAACAGCGCGATGGTCCAGAAATGGCTCGCGCAGTTCCGTTGAGGACCGCATGGAGACGCGATCGTTAAACCGGAGCGCCCGTGGAATCTTGAGAAAACGAATGTCCCGATACTGCCTGTTGCGCAAGGAATCCGGGAATGGGGACGGAGGCTCCCACTGAAGCCGCTCCGCCGCGAAGTCCGGGACTAGCGAACCGGGCCGCACCGGGGCCTGGGAGGACCCCTGAATTCGCAGTTGGGCGCCAATGTCCGGCTGGCGATAGTAGTCGTAGCCGGCCCACTGTTCATCCATGCCTTGGCCATCCAGCAGCACGATAGTACCTGCTTCCCTGGCCCGTTCGAACAGACGTGCATACGCCAGTGTCGGGAGACCGCCAAAAGGCTCATCCTGGAACTTCTGCACGGACTCGGCGAGCAACGGCGTTTCCTCGGCGCTAAGAAGGCACTCCTGCACTTCGTATCCGGTATGTTGCAACATCCGCCGCACCCACGAAATCTCGTCGTAGTCCGGGTTGCCGGTGACGAACGTGAACGCGCGGGTCGCTCCGCGGTCACCGAAAATCCGCCGGACCATCGCCAGAAGGATCGAAGAATCCAGTCCGCCACTCAGGTTGATGCCCACCGGCACGTCGGCTCGATAGCGCAACCTTACGCTCTCCTCCACCAGTGCGGCGTACTCTTGAATGACTTCGGTGTCGCCACGAGGATCGTAGTCCGTTCCCGCGCGTTCCGCCAGATCGTACCAGCAGCCCGTGGAGGCGCGACCGCCGGACCATCGAAGCCAATGTCCGGGAGGCAGGGGAACGACGCCGCGCCAGAAGGTTCTACCAAGGTGTTCGTGGGCGCCGTCGTGCAGGTACGTCGCCCAGACCTCTTCATCGGCTTCCCGCTCTACTCCCGCCGCATGCAGCGCTTTGATCTCGCTCGATATCCAGAGACGGCCGTGGCGTTCCGAGTAATACAGGGGCTTCACTCCGAAACGATCCCGCGCCGCAAAGAGAATACGTTCGCGTGTGTCCCAAATCAGGAAAGCGAACATCCCCACCAGCCGGTCGAGACACGCTTCGCCCCACTGTTCATAAGCGGCGAGAAGAACCTCGGAATCGCTATGCGAGCGGTAAGGGTAATCGATGGCGGCGCGTAGTTCCAGATAATTGTAGATCTCGCCATTGAACACCAGGGCGTATCGGCCATCGCGGCTCAGGAACGGCTGGCGTCCCGCGGCGGATCGATCCAGAATACTCAGCCGATTATGTGCGAGGTGCGCCTGGGCGCATTCGCTATGAAAGAAACCCGCATCGTCCGGACCGCGGTGGCTCATGGCCGCGTGCATGGAGAACAACTGCTCCGGCTGGAACCCCGCTCCGAACAATCCTGCGATTCCACACATGGCTTTACGCTTTCTTCCGGGCAATTGCGAACAGGTGCCTGGTGCGGCTCTCGGGGCACGGAAGAACATCCGATTCAATGCGGTTCAGCACGTTTGCCGCGCCGCTCAGCAATGTGCGAAGAGGTGCCCGAAGCGACCAGGATTGAAGGCCCCAGCGGCGGAAATGCCCTCCGGCGATGCGCGGCGAAACACTCACCTCAGGGAAGTGGCGGGCCAGCAAATCCACGAGCTGAGCGCGGCGGTAGTGGCGCTTGTGATCGGGATTGGTGTTCGCCACAAAATCCCCGTTTGGCGTAGTCAGCAGGAGGACGCCACCGGGCTTGAGGACCCGTGCTACCTCCTGGACGAAACATTCGTCCTGCTCCACGTGCTCAAGAACCTCTACCGCCAAAACGCAACCGAAGGAGGCGGTGCGCCAACTGGATTGCGTCATGTCGTTATAGATGTAACCATGGATGTTACTCCGGCGATTCAGTACTTGACGCGCAGCCGGAGCGTTCAAACCAAGGTTTAGCCGGCGCTGGATTTCGTCTGTGCGGGGCAGGTCGGCGACAATCAGGTTCGCTTGGACGCCGACCGTGTAATGAGATTTGCGGCCGCCCACGTCCAAGGTCCAGCGGTGGCTCGGCGGCATCCCGCTGATCGACTTCTTAAACTCGCGGCGAACCATGCCGTAGAGCGGCGGAAAAAACGGTTCAGCGAGCAGATACAATCGTTCAAACGGCGTCATGGCTCGCCTCTCGTAGCAGTTCTTCCGCGCGGCGGAGGTCTTCTTCGGTGTCGATGTTGACCGCTAGCCGAAAATCGGTCGAGTAGCCAGCCACTCGCTCGCCGTAAAGGCTGTTTCCAATCATCAGAACGTCCCGCCGCACCAGGTAGACGGACCCGTCGCGATGGACCGCGGGAGGCAGACTCTGGCGGCGGGGAATCGGTTGGGATTCGCCCGTACTCAGCCGCAAGAACCCGGAAGACTGGGTGAAATAGACCCAGTGCGGATTGAATTCGTGCGGAACGGACCGAACCGTAACGACCGAATCCGCCTGAGTATTTTCGAGCATCAAGATGCACCCGTCGATCTCACCGCCTTTTCGCAGCGGTTGTGTTGGCTGGAGGATACAGATGGCGTCATAGAACTGATTCTGCCCCTCCAATGTTTCGACTGCATGGCGGATTACCGGCAGGGTCGGAGTGTCATCCTGAGCGAGCGCTTGAGGCCGAAGGAAGGGCACGTCCAGGTTAAGGGCGCGGCTGGCTTCCGCAATTTCCGCGTCCTCGGTGGAGACGATGACCCGAGTGAGCAGACGCGCTTCCCGGATTGCGTCGGCGGTGTAAGCCAGCAGCGGCCTGCCCCCCAGAAGGCGCAAGTTCTTCCGGAGGACGCCCTTTGATCCGCCTCGCGCGGGTATGACCCCTAGAACCCTCACGTTGCGAATGCCGCGGTTCGCGCGTCATGGATATAGTGCAACCGTTTCTGCACGTAGGGGTTCAACCCCGCGAGGGCCTGGGAGATTCTTTGCGAAACGAAGCCGTCGCCGTACAAAGAACTCGGCTGATACCTGCCGTGCCTGAGTTGCTCCCGGACACGGGCGGCGATCTCACCGCGGAGAGGAACAGCCGGCCGGACATGCTCGTCCGCTTCCCGGCCCTCTTGCCGGTTCCCAACCAGGACCACCGGGGTTCCGAAATACCCCGCATCGCGAACGAAGCTGCTGGAGTTCCCCACGGCGCAACTGGTCCGTGCAAGCACCCGAAGGTAATCTTCTGGGGTCAGGTTCACGATGCTGCGAAGCCACGTCGGGCGATTCTGGTCGCGGAACACGCGGATCGCCCGGCTGATGTGATCGGCTCCGGCGTCGATGTTGGGCCAGAACAGCACGGTTGGCTGAGCCAGATCCTGAAGAGCGGCGAGCATCTCCTGCATCTGGTGGCGTTCGTCGCCAAACTCCGTGGTTGTGGGATGGAAAACCACCAGCAGGAAGGGCGCCTCCAAGTCGATCGTCGCGCCGCTGCCGGCTCCGTTCACCACGGCGGGATCCAGCCGGATGTCGATCAACCGCGCGATATCGCTGCTGGGGCAGCCCACCGAAAGAATCGTATCCGGATCCTCTCCCATGCGAACCAGGTAGTCGGCGGACCTCCGGGTGCTGGGAAAGTGGAAGTGCGCGAACTTGGAAATGGCGTGGCGGGCGCTTTCATCGATGGAGCCTGACACCTCGCCACCCTGAATGTGGGCGATACAAAGATTCATGTAAGCGGCCGCGATTGCAGCGGCGAGCGCTTCGTAGCGGTCGCCGATCAGCAGGACGACGTCCGGTTTCAGCCGCTGGAATTCACTTGCGAACTCGACAACCGCGAAGCCCACGGACTTGGCCATGGTTGTGGGCGTGGAGCCTTCGAGTTCGATATAGATCTCGCCCGCCACCGGGAAGCCGTCGGCGCGCACTCCGTTCACCGCCAGGCCGAACCGCTCCAGCACCATGGTTCCGGCCGCCAATACCTGTAGTTCGATTTCCGGATGAGCAGCCAGTGACCGCATTACAGGCTTAAGGCGGCCGTAGTTGGCGCGGTCTACCAGGACCACGCAGACTTTTTTCGGGCTCTTATTCAAGATCAGTCTCCATAATCAGAGAGTCATAGGTGACAGGATGGCGAAGGCGACGGCTGAGCAGGTCACCCACCCTGGCGGCCGGGACGCCGGTCCCAGGCTTCTTCAGGTTGATATCGGCCGGTTGGATGATGTGCCCGGCGGGAAGATCGCGCGTGGCCACCCAACTCTTCCCGAAGGTAAACCGCAAGCCGGCCAGTTCGTCCGCCATGGCGTCCTTATCAACGGGATGAGCAAAAGCCTTCTCGATGAACCGGCAGCCTTCCACCAACTGGTACAGCTCGGAAGTGGTGAGCGAGGAGGTGACGTCGGGCCCAAAGCACTCGCGCGAAAAAGCCACGTGTACCTCGACTACTTCCGCGCCTCGCACCGCGGCGGCCAACCCCGCATAAATCTTGCCAGAATGATCCGAAAGACCGACCTTTCCGCGGTAGCGGCTGCGCAATTCGTCCAGCAAATTCAGACCGAGCTTTTCCGGCGGGCAAGGATACTGTGTCGTGCACTGCATCGGGATGGCTTCGGCTCCCCGCTCACGAACCAGTTCGACAGCCCGGTCCAGGTCAGACCAGCCCGCCAGTCCGCTCGACAGCAGAACCGGCTTTCTTGTGGCGGCAATTGCCTCCAGCATCGGAAGGTTCGTCAATTCCCCCGCTCCCACCTTCCAGGCCGGCACCCCAAGCGAATCGAGAAGTGCGACCGCTTCCATCGAGAAGGGCGATGAAAGGAAGGTGAGATTCCGGGCGATCGCATGATCCCGCAACCCTTCCCACTGCGGTGGAGTGAACTCCATCCGCTTCCAGTATTCGTAACGAGTTTCATCCTGCGGGCTGAAGCGCACGCGCCACTGTTCGCTCGGCGTACTCTCGGCCGCGGCGATATGCGTTTGGAATTTAACCGCGTCGGCGCCCGCTTGCGCGACAGCGTCGATATAGGCGTGAGCCGTTCCCAGACTGCCGTCATGCGCTTGAGCCACTTCGGCGATGACGAAACAACGGCCCTCCCTAAACAACATCGGCGAAACTCCTTTCCGCCCGACGAAACCAGAAGGCGCCCGTGACCAGCAGGGTCAACGCGACACCGGCGGAAAGCAGAATCATCGGACCGGGAGCAGTTTTCGCGCCCAGAAGAGCCCAGCGGAAGCCTTCCACCACGCCGGCCATCGGATTGATTCCATATACGGTTCGCCAGGGCTCCGGCAGCAGTGTGCTGGGGTACGCAATCGGAGTCGCGTACATCCAGAACTGAACCAGGAACGGAACGATATACCGAATATCGCGATACTGGACATTCAGTGCGGCCAGCCACAAGCCGACGCCCATCGACGTTGCAAAGGCCAGAAGAACGAAGGCGGGCAGCGTCCAGGCGCGGGCGGTCAACCCGATACCGTTCAGCGTCATCATGCCGAACAGGAGCAGCAGCGCGAAAAAGAAGTCAACGCCGCCCGCCACCACCGAGGACATCGGGATCATCAGCCTGGGGAAGTAGATCTTGCGGATCATGTGGGCTCCGGCTACGACGCTGTTGGAGGACTGCGTGAGGCCATAGGAGAAGAAAGCCCACGGAACCAAGCCCGCCAGTGTGAAGAGCGGATACGGAATTCCGTCCGAGGGTATCTTCGCCAGCTTGCCGAAGAACAGGCTGAAGACCAGCATGGTAAGCAGCGGCTGCAGAATCGCCCAGGCAGCGCCGAGCGCGGTCTGCTTGTAACGGATCTTCACGTCTCGCCAGGACAGGAATAACAGCAGCTCCCGGAATTCCCACAACTCCGCGAGCCGCAGACCCACCCAGCCTCGAGTGGGCTGCAGTAACAAGACCTTCTCGGAAGCGATTTTGGTGGTCATGGGAAAATGAGGAAATGCCGGTTCTTGCTGTCAGCCCAGTTGAATCTGGCTTGCCCAATCCTGATTGGCGCGATACCAAGCGACGAACGAGTCGAGCCCCTCGTCGATCCCTGTTTCCGGACTCCAGTTCAAGAGCGCCCGTGCCTGCCCGATGTCCGCCCACGTGGCGGGCACGTCGGCCGCGTGCGCGGGAAAGAAATTCACCTCGGGGGTGCGTCCGAGCTTCTCGCCGACAGCGGTGAGAAGATCCCGCAGCACGATCGGACGGTCGGAACCGAGATTGATGATCTGATAGCCTTCAAGGGGAATTGCCGCCACGGTGCCGCGAGCGATGTCGGCTACGTACGTAAAGTCCCGGGATTGCGACCCGTCACCGTAGATGCGCACCGGATCGCCCTCGGCCACCCATTTCACAAAGCGGAATACGCTCATGTCGGGACGCCCGGCGGGACCATACACGGTGAAATAGCGAAAGATCGTGACATCGATACCGTACAAGTGGTGATAGGCGTGACACAGCGACTCGGCCGCCTGCTTGGTTGCGGCGTAAGGAGAGAGAGGCCGCGTGATATCGGCGTCCTCCCGGTACGGCAGTGGATTGTGCCCGCCGTACAGGCTGGAGGTGCTCGATAAAATGAGTTTGCGAATGCCGCGCACCCGGCAGGCCTCGAGCAGGTTCAATGTGCCGGTCACGTTGGCGTCGACGTAAATCCACGGATTCTCGGCACTGTAACGAACACCCGCGCGCGCGGCGAGGTTGACGATGGCTTCGATCGGGCCCGCCCCCTCCCAGAACGACTGGAGGGCGGCGCGATCGCAAATATCCACGTGCACAAAGCGGAAGTTGCGGCAAGCTTTCAGCCGATCCAGGCGCCAGTGCTTCAGCCGCACATCATAGGCGTCGTTCAGGTTGTCCATGCCAGTGACGGAATGCCCCTGATTGACAAGGAGTTGCGCTACCGCGCTGCCGATGAAACCGGCCGCGCCCGTGACCAGATAGGAAGCCATTGCGACTCAGGCGGTGTAGTAGTGGTTCGTGTACCGGCCCAGAAGCCGCGAAGGTGCGTGCCAGTCGTTCAAGATCGTTCCGATGATTCGGGTGCCGTCGTTGTGCAGGATCTTCGCAGTTTCGCGAATCTCGGGTTCACTTGTCTGGCCGGCGCGGGAAACCAGGATAACGCCGTCGGAGAGCCGGGCCCACGCCCGCGCATCCGGAACCGCGAGCGCGGGCGGAGTATCGACGACGATCGAGTAGTATTCGCCCCGAAACCGTTCGATCAACAATCGCAGCGCCGGCCCGTAAAGCAGGTTGCCGGGGTTTTCTTCCAGCGGATTGGTGGAGAGAACGAACAGGTTCGAAATCGCCGTGGCCGAGACGGCTCGGCTGACCGACTCGGCGGAGGACTCCCCTCGAAGCAGACCGGTCATGTCGAAGGGCGGCAGCGAAAACAGCGTCTGCAGGCGCGGCCGGCGGAAGTCGCCGTCGATGAGTAACACCCGGCGCTGGCTGCTGGCGATGGCGATGGCGAGGTTCGAAGCCACCGTGGTCTTTCCCTCGCCGGGAGCGGGGCTGGTAACGGTGATTACCTGCGGGCGCCGTCCCTCGCGGTCCTCAAACAGCAGCATGATCAGCGCGGCGCGAAAAGAATCCGCCAGAAGCGAGGGTTTGGCGTGAAGGCTGGCCAACTGCCGTCCGTCGAGTTCGCCGCCGGCGGGTTCGGCTTCGCCGAACTGCAACGCAGCAAAGCGAGTTCGAGGCGTCGAAGTCGGCGCCGGTTTCGCCGTTGGAATCACCCCGAGTTCGGGCACGTTGAGGATGCCGGCGGCGTGGCCAGGTTCGAACACGCGGGCCAGCCAGCGCTCTCGTCCGGCGACGACGCCGATACCGCTCAGCAACCCCAGGAGCAATCCAGTGCCGGCATTGTTCATGGGAACCGGAGAGACCGGGACGGAAGCTGGTCTGGCGGCGTCGAGAAGGCGCGCGGAGCTGGTTGGGAGTGCCGTGGCGATGCTGGTTTGGTTCACCTGCTGCAGCAAGGCGTTGTAAATCTGGCGGGTGACCTCGGCATCCCGTTTTAGAATGTTGAGCGTAGTGGCCCGGTCCGAATCATCCGACACCTGGCGGTTCTGCGAAGTATACGCGCTCGCTAGCAGAGCTTCATGCCGCTTCGCGGCTTCGTAATCCTCCCGCACTCGGTCCAGCGCATCGGCCGTGTGCCGCGCCAGAAGCCGCGCGGTCTCGTCGATCTGGGCCTGCAATCGCTTCACCTTGCTATGAGCGGGGGTCAGGGTGGTGGTGAGGTCGGCCACTTCCCGGCGGAGGTCCGCGAGCTTCTGATTGGCTCCGCGGATCTGCCCGTCCTGCAGAAGTTCTCCCAGCAATTCCGGGCTGGCGCGGCGAGCAGACTCGAAGCGGGCCTGCTTCTCGATGCGTTCGGTTTGCGCCATCGACAAATCGGTTTGCAGCTTCTGGAGGCGGGCTTCAGACAAACCGCCGGAAACCGCTCCGGACTTTCGCATGTGTTGCTGGACACGCTCCTCGCTTTCAACCAGTTTTGCCCGCACCTCCTCCAACTGCCCGGTCAGCCACTTGTTCGTTTTCTGAAGGCTGTTCAGGCGCATTTCAAGCGCCTGGTCGATGTACTCATCGGCGAGCGTATTGACAAAGTCAGCACTGATCTTCGGATGCGTGGACTCGCAACTGATCTCGATAAGCCTCGTGTTCTTGATTACGGCGGCTCGTAGCGTGGCGTTTGCCATTCGAGTGGCGGCTTGGGTGGCAGCTACGGGATTTTCGTCGCGAAGCCCGATGAAGTCGCGCGTGCGGTTGAGTATGCCGCCCCCGGGGTCGAGCACGGGCACGGTTTCCCGCTCCAGACGAGCCAGGGTCCGCCGCCGCAAAGAATCGCTAAGGATAATCTGCAGTTGCGTTTGCACGTTAACTTGAGAAGAAGAGTACAGATCTGAACCCGCCTGCGGATCGATCTGGTTTATGTTCAGGAAGCTCTCGTTGACGCCCTGGAGTTCCACCGTCACGCGCCCGCGATAGGTTTCCGGGCGGAATGCAGAACTGAAGTAGCCGGCGACCCCGCCCAGCAGTGTAAGCCCCAGCACCAGCAGTTTGTTTCGCAGTATCGAGTGGACGTACCGTTCGATGCCATGCTGGATCTGGTCCGCTGGGGCGGGCGGGCTGGACAGTGTCACCCACTGCTCCGGCGCGGGCAAGCCGGACTTGCCGGCGGGAGGAATCGAAGGCAGTTTATCGGACGACAAAATAGACCTTCTATTTCTTCCTATCGCACCAGCACGGCGGCGATCACCGCCGTCACGGTGGCAGGAACAAGGGTCACCAGCAGGTTTCGGCCGGTGCTGGACAGAAATCCGCCGCGGCGGGGAACCACCAGTGTGTCGTTGGGTAAGAGTGGGAAATCATTGGCCCGGCCTGCCAGGATCTTTGTGATGTCAACCGGGATTGTGGCCCGCTTGGCGCTGCCCAGTACGGGACGAAGCACAATGGCCTTAGCCGGATCGGCATCGCGACTGATGCCTCCCGCTAGCGACAGCACCTGCGTCGTCGGAAGGAACTCTCGGTCGGCCAGATCGAAAGCTCCTACCTTGCCGAACTCGCCGCTCACATAAATCATGGCTTGAGTGGAAGCCTTGATGATGTCGAAGGGTTTCAATTCTAAATCTTCCGCCGGGTTCACCGTTTCCATCAGATTGGTGAGATTGATTTCCACGGAACTCATCTGAGTGTCGGGATCCGTGGCCGCGGCCGGAAGGGGAATCGGACCGAATTCCGCCCGCCGGGAGAGGCGGATTCTGCGGCTGGCATTCGGCTGCAGTCCGCCCATTGCGGTCAGGGTTTCGATCAACGTCCGGCGGCCGGCCAGGGGATGAATCCCGGGGTTGCGAAAAGCGCCCACCGCATAAATCGGATCAGTCCGGAACTGAACGATAGTAACGATCACCTGAGGTTCGCGAACAAACTCCCTGAGCCTTTGGTTCAGCACCGCCTCCAATTCCGTTTGTGTCAGACCTGCCGCGCGGATCCTGCCGATCAGGGGCAGGTTTACTGTGCCATCCGCCTCAACCCGGTAAGGCTTGTCTGCGATCTCCTCGATGCTCGAACCCCGGATGATAATCTGGTCGTCCGCCCCGAGCACGTATCGAGGCCGAAGATCCGGGGACTGCGCGGTTGGAGCCTGCGCACCTGGAGCGGCGGGCGCACCGGGCGGCGCCGGCACCTGCGCGAGCAGAGTGGCGATCGGCGCAACCAGGTTTAAGAATCGAAGCAGAACCATGCCGACTAATTGTAACCGACGAAGGAATTCGCACCAAGGGCGCTTGCCGCGGACAAGGAGGGTACACTTCCGCCATGTCGGTCCCAAGAAAGCCGATGGGAACCGCTCGAGTGATGCTTGCCTTGCTATGATGTCTGGACTGACGAAACCTGTCAAGCTTTTGAAAGTACTAGAAGTACCCGTTTCAGGAAGAGGTTGCGTCGCTTGCCCCTACGAAATCTGCTCCATCGAGCCGAGTCATGGTTCGATCTGCTCCAGGCGGTAGAACGGGAAAAGCCAGCGCTGACCGAGCCGCACCTGTACCGCTTTGAGCATGTGGATCCGGACAGCTCTAAGATTCCCGGTGTGCTTGATCAGGAGGAGCTGGGGCGAGCATCGAGATATCACTTCGAGAGGGATCGCCGGGCTTTCGTCCTTACGCGATCCATACTTCGCCTGCTCGCCGGACAGTACACCGGGCGCGACCCCCGGGACATCCGGTTCGCTACCGCGGCCCACGGCAAACTCTCACTGGATCCCGCCGAGGGTATCTTTTTCAATGTCTCACATTCGTCCGGACAGTCGCTGATCGCCTTCGCGCGCTGCGAGGTCGGAGTGGACGTGGAGGGGAGCCGCCCGGCATCGGATTACTTGGATATCGCGGAGCAGTTTTTCGCGGACTCAGAGGTTCGGTGGCTGCGAGCCCTGCCGCCCGGACCGGCGCTGCAGGACGGATTTCTCCGTTTGTGGACCGTGAAGGAGGCGTGGCTCAAGGCCACGGGCCAGGGTCTCGCTATTCCCCTGGCCGCGGTCCGAGTCGAGTTCGCAGGGATGGACAGGGTCCGGATGGAGTTCCCCGCCGGCTACCGGGGACGTTGGACCGTGTGGGAGCTTCCACGGGACAAAAACTGTTATGCCGCGATCGCGCTGGAGGCTGAGACGATTCGCGGGATCCGTCTGATTCAGATCCGCAATCAGACGCAGCCGCCGTCAGCACCGGGCTCTTAGAAAGTAACCGGACGGCTTGTCCCGTTTTGGTACTGGTACGCTCAAACCCCTTTGTATCCATTGACAAGGAAGATCAGCCTCGGCATTATCTGAAGGTACATAACTGTTCTTTCCTCTGTCGTATTGTGACCGAAACGGCGGAAGCTCACCATAACGCTGGCGTCCTGACCTGTTCTCACAAACACGACTAATAAACAACCCTACCGAAATCATGGGTTTTGCGGTCTCTCTCGCGAATTTCCATCGACCGGACTCGGCCAGTTTCCATGAACGCTTCGGGCATCCAGATTGTCGCCACCTTCACAGCCGATCCAGTCGGGCCAATGTTGTCGGCCTGGCTGCGCGAACTGGGCTACTGCGACGCGATCCGCTTCGCGGCCTATCAGCAGGTTTTTCAAACACTGCTGGGCACGCCGGTACCGCCGGAGTTCACGACCATGGTTCTCGTTCGCCTGGAAGATTGGCGGCGGGGTTCCGCCATCGCCCGCGAACTTTCGGCAGCGGTGAACGCCTACGCCGACGGGCGTCAGGCTCCGGTATTGGTGGCTTCCTGCCCGGCATCAACTGAGTTTTCTCAGCTTGCCGGCGACGAGCTTAGGGAATGGGAAGCGGCTCTGCGGGCGAGTCTCAGCACGAAGGTGGCATGGCTTTCGTCAGCCGATATCGCGCGAAGCGGGTTCGCGGCCCACGAACTCCCGATTCTCCATTCGCTGGCGGCGGTTCCCTACTCGGATGAGGGCTTTGCCATTCTGGCCGGCGCGCTCGCTCGAAAGCTCCACTCGCTTCTCGAACCCCCTTATAAGGTGGTTGCCGTCGATTGCGATCAGACTCTTTGGGACGGGGTGTGCGCGGAGGACGGCGTCAGCGGCGTTCGCGTCGAGCCGCGCCACGTCCAATTGCAGGAATATCTCCTGGAAAAACAGCGCGAGGGAGTCCTGTTGTGCCTGGTGAGCAAAAACCGCGAGGAAGACGTCCTGGAAGTGCTTCGCGATCATCCGGAGATGATCCTTCGTCCCGAACACTTCGTGGCGTGGCGGATCAACTGGGAGGCGAAGGCAGACAACCTGCGGACGTTGGCCGCGGAGTTGGGACTGTCGCTGGACACTTTCCTGTTTCTCGATGACAATCCGCTGGAATGCGCGAGCGTCGCGTCGGATCTGCCACAGGTGCTAACCGTGAACCTGCCATCCCAGAGCCCGGCCATGGACATTCTCGGCCGGATCTGGGCGCTGGACGGCAGCCGGCGCACGGAGGAAGACAGCAAACGGACCTCCATGTACCGCGACGGCATCGCTCGCTCCGCTCTCGAACGGGCGGCGCCGACGTTCGACGCATTCTTGGCCGGACTCGAGCTTCGCATCACAATCGCAAGCGCAGGACAGGACCAACTTGCCCGCGTCGCACAGTTAATGGAGAGGACGACCCAGTTTAACGCCTCCGGAATCCGCCGCTCGGTAACGGAACTCGAACGGTCGGCAGAGCAAGGCGACGACCTCCTGCAGGTGGACGTGTCGGACCGCTTTGGAGACTACGGTTTGGTTGGAGCGATGGTTTGTCGCAACTCGGGGGAGACCCTGGTTGTGGAGACGTTCTTGTTGAGCTGTCGAGCGCTGGGCCGAGGCGTCGAGGCACGGATGTTATGTCGGCTCGGCGAAATGGCGGAGGAGCGAAGTCTTCCGTGGGTGGCGATTTCCTTCCGTCCCACCTCCCGCAACTCGCCAGTCAGGCGTTTCCTGGAGCGGTCCGGTGGCGAGTTCGAGGCGGGGGCGGACGGCGCCGGACAGTATCGATTCCGTCCTCAGGTGGCTCGCAACTGCCCTGTCCTGGCTGTGGACACAACCGAGACTGAACTGGACAGGCCCGCTGCGGAGGCTGCGGGCAACGGTTCAACTCGAGCTTTGCGTCTGGCGCGGGCCGCGGAGTTAGAAGCGGCTCCGGCCGAAGTGGTGCGGCTAGCTTACGGTCCGCGCCGCGAACGGCCGGATCTGCCCTCCTCTTTCCTTGCGCCCCGCACCCCCTCCGAACACAGGGTGGCAGCGATCTGGCGGGAGGTGCTGCGCGTGGAGCAGGTAGGGATCGATGATGCTTTTCACGCCCTTGGTGGTCGTTCCCTTCACGCCATGCGAGTGCTTAGCCGCATCCGGGAAACGTGGAGACCGGACTTGGATCCCACCACACTGTTCCGGCACGCCAACATACGGAGCCTGGCGGCGTTCCTGGATTCCATGGACGCGGCGGCGCACAGCGCGTCGCACAAAGAGGTGGCGCGGGCGGGAGATCAACAGCGAGGCTTCGCCCGGTTGCAGAAGCGGCGAAGCCCGCAAGCTGCGCAAATCCTCTAGAGAGCACCATTATGCAAGACTCGCCCAACCCGCTCGACGCGATCGCGGTAATCGGCATGGCCGGCCGTTTTCCGGGCGCCGACTCCGTGGACCAATTCTGGCGCAACCTGCGGGAGGGCCGGGAAACGATCAGCAGGTTCCAAACAAGCGAATTGGAGGTCCCCGGCCTGGACCTCGCCCAGGCGGCCCGCGATCCCCGCTACGTAAGAGCCAAGGGCATTCTGAATGGCGTGCAGGAATTCGACGCCGCCTTCTTTGGTTTGTTGCCTCGAGAAGCAGAGTTGATGGACCCGCAGCAGCGCGTCTTTCTGGAGCTGTGCTGGCAGGCAATGGATGACGGCGGCTATAGCGGCGAGTCCCCCACCGGCGCCGTGGGTGTGTTTGCCGGCGCCTATATGGACACCTACCTGCTCCACAACCTATGTTCCGACCAGGAGTTCCGCCGGAGACTGGTGGAATCCATTCAGGTGGGATCGTTGCAGACGGAGCTTGGCAACGACAAGGATTACCTGGCCACAAGAGTGTCCTTTAAGCTCGGACTGAAGGGCCCGAGCATGACCATCCAAACGGCGTGTTCTACCTCGCTGGTGGCGATCGCAACCGCATGCCAGAGCCTGTTGACCTTCCAGTGCGACATGGCGCTGGCGGGCGGAGTCACAATCACCCTTCCTCAGAAGAAGGGATACCACTACGAAGAAGAGGGCATGCTTTCTCCGGACGGGCATTGCCGCCCCTTCGACGCCGCCGCGCAGGGCACCGTCTTCAGCAACGGAGCCGGGGTGGTTCTTCTCAAACGTCTTCACGATGCCCTGGCGGATCGCGATTCCATATACGCCGTTATTCGCGGTTTTGCGGTGAACAATGACGGCAGTGACAAGATGAGCTATACCGCGCCGAGCGTGGACGGTCAGGCCAGCGTGATCGCGGCCGCGCACGCACTGGCCGGAGTGTCACCCGAAACGGTCACCTACGTGGAGGCTCATGGCACCGCAACGCCTCTAGGCGATCCGATTGAGGTAGCCGGGCTTAGCCGGGCCTTCCGGCTGGGCACGGACAGGCGCCAATTTTGCGCCTTGGGTTCCGTGAAGTCCAACATTGGACATCTGGACGTCGCCTCCGGCGTTGCCGCCCTGATCAAGACGGCTCTTTGCCTGAAGCACGGCGTGCTGGTGCCGACCCTGAATTATCGAAGCCCGAATCCTAAGATCGACTTCAGCAACAGCCCGTTCTACGTCAACACCGAACTCCGGCCATGGGTCACGGAAGGCTTTCCCCGGCGGGCCGGGATCAGTTCGTTCGGCGTCGGCGGAACAAACGCTCATCTTGTGTTGGAAGCGCCCCCAGAACCGCCACCCCCGGCCGTTCCGGCGTCGTATGAAGTTTTGCTGCTGTCCGCCCGAACCGAGACTGCTTTGAACGCCGTCGCGCGGGAACTGGCGGATCATCTGGAGTCCCAGGAGACCATCAACCTACGTGATGTGGCCTTCACTTTGGATCGTGGCCGCAAGCATCTCGCGGGGCGCCGGACGGTGGTGGCGCCGGATCGCTTGGCGGCGGCAGGCCTGCTGCGGCAGCCTGGTGGCTGCACTAAACGCCTGCCGTCCGCAAATGTCGCTTTCCTGTTCCCCGGCCAGGGTTCGCAGCACGTGAACATGGCGCGAGGTCTGTACGATCACGAGCCCGTATTCCGGTCAGCGATCGCGACATGCGCGGACTTGTTTCGCGAGCCCCTGGGCGTGGACCTGATCTCCTCGCTGTTCCCGGCCCAGCCGAGCGCGGAGGGCAACGCGGCGATCACCCGGACAGTTTTGGCGCAGCCGGCCATCTTTGCCGTGGAGTATGCCCTTGCGCAGTTGTGGATCTCACTGGGAGTCCGGCCGGAGAGGATGATAGGCCACAGCGTCGGCGAGTTCGTGGCGGCCTGCCTCTCCGGCGTGTTCTCGCTCGAGGATGCGATCGCCATTATCGCCGCCCGGGGACGTCTGATGGAGAACCTTCCGGGAGGCGGAATGCTCTCCGTGAGGCTGCCGCTGCAAAAGGTCGAAAGCCTGCTAACCCCCGAGATCCAGCTTGCGGCCAGTAATGGACCTTCTTTATGCGTGTTGGCGGGCGCGGGACCGGAAATCGACCGGCTGGCCGCAAAACTAAATCAGGAAGGCGTTGCGGTTAAGCGACTGCATACCTCCCACGCGTTTCATTCCACGATGATGGACCCCGTGGTTGCGCCATTCGCGAACTTCTTACGGGGGATCGCGCTGAACGCGCCCCGCATCCCCATTCTTTCTTGCGTGACCCGTGCATGGCTGACCGAAGAGGATGCCCGGTCGCCGGAATACTGGGCGCGCCACCTGCGCCAGCCGGTTTACTTTCATGAGGCGGTGCAGGGACTGTGCGAAGACAAGACCCTTATTCTGCTCGAGGTCGGGCCGGGACAGACGCTCTCCACTCTTGCCCGGCAGGCGGAACCAAAGTCGGGGCGGGTGATTCTGTCTTCTTTGGACCATCCGGACCGCGGGGGAAACGACCACCATTCTTTCCTTGCTGCCACCGGCCAGCTATGGGCGGCAGGCGTTGAGGTTGATTTTGACAAGGTCCGCCGCGGAGGGGGGAGGCGCGTTCCGCTACCCCCGTACCCATTCGAACGCAAGCGCTTCTGGGTGGAGGCGAAGAGTGATCTCGTGGAATCGCGTGCGGGGCAAGACGCCCTGGAGTCCTCCCACCGGGTGGAGGAGGCCGATATGAGACCAAGCGAACTTAAGACCAGTAGGAAATCAACCCTGCTGAAAAAGCTGCAGGAGAGCCTGAGCGAGCTGTCTGGCATTTCCCTGGAAGACCTGGATCCGGCTGCCAGTTTTTTGGAACTGGGCTTCGACTCCCTGCTCCTCACCCAGGTGAGCCGTGAGATTGAACGCGCTTTTCAGGTCAAGATCACGATGCGGCAATTGCTGGAAGGCCTGCCCACCATCGAGGCTATCGCCGCCCGGCTGGATGAGCTGCTCCCGGCGGAGCGGTTTGCCGTGGACGCCAAGGCCTCTGCCGTTGCGCCGCCGGCTGATCCCCCGGCACCCGTTTTCGAGCCGCTGGTGCCGTCGGCGAAACCGGCGGCCGGAGCTGTGGAGACACTGATCGCACGTCAACTGGATCTCATGCAGCAGCAGCTCCAGGTCCTGCGCTCGACCACCGGACAGATCACCTTCGGCACCGACGGCGCTGAGATTCCATCGGGACTCGCAAGCATATCCCAGCCGGATCCGGCGGCCCCGAAACCCGACCTGACCGCCTTCGGTGGCTTCCGCCCGGCGGACCGGTCCGCAACAGAGTTGACCCCGCGCCAACAGCAGCACTTGGAGGAACTCATTGCCTGCTACACCAAGCGCACCGTGGGATCGAAGCGCCTGACGGAGCAGCACCGCCATCGCCACGCCGATCCGCGCACCGTTTCCGGTTTCAATCGGCTTTGGAAGGAAATGGTTTATCCGCTTTGGGTGGACCGTTCTCGCGGCTCCCGCCTGTGGGATGTGGACGGCAATGAGTACATTGACCTGCTCAACGGTTTCGGCCTGAATTTTCTTGGACATTCGCCCGCCTTTGTCACTGAAGCCCTGCAGGCGCAACTGCAGCGTGGCATTGAGATCGGACCCATGACGCCGCTGGCGGGAGAAGTCGCGCAGATGCTCTGCGAGATGACGGGAATGGACCGGGCCAGTTTCGTTAATACCGGATCCGAGGCCGTACAGGCCGCGATGCGGCTGGCGCGGGCGGTTACGGGACGGGACAAGGTAGTAGTTTTCGCCAAGGATTACCACGGCAATTTCGACGAAGTTCTGGTTCGCGGGACGCGCGCGCAAGGGCAGCCGCGCTCGTTTCCAATCGCTCCCGGAATTCCCCGGCGAGCCGTCGAGGACGTGATCGTTCTCGAGTACGGCTCCCCCGAAGCGCTAGAGGTGATTCGCGCCCGAGCCCCGGAAATCGCGGCTGTTCTGGTGGAGCCGATCCAGAGCCGGCGGCCGGAGTTTCAACCGCGCGAGTTCATCACGGAGCTCCGAACGCTGACCAGTCAAACTGGGATTCTGCTGGTCTTTGACGAAGTGATCACCGGATTTCGCACCGGCCTCAAGGGCGCTCAGGAGTTTTACGGAGTTCGCGCCGACCTGGCTACCTACGGCAAGGTGATCGGCGGGGGCATGCCGATCGGAGCGGTTGCGGGCCGTGCGGAATTCATGGACACTTTCGACGGCGGCCTTTGGCAATACGGTGACGACTCGTTCCCCGACAAGGGGGTCACGTTCTTCGCTGGGACCTTCATCCGGCACCCGCTGGCAATGGCAGGCGCTCACGCGACTCTGACCTTCCTGCGCAAGCAGCCCAGCGAGTTCTGGTCCGGAATCCGCGCGCGGGCAGACCGGCTGGCGGGGTCCATCAATGCGATTCTGGCCGGGCACGAGCTTCCGCTGCGCATGCCCAACTTCGGCTCCCAGATGTTCGTTCGCGTCCAGGAGGACGCCAAGCTGGCAAACCTCCTCTTTTTCCACTTGCGGCTGCGTGGCGTGTACCTTCAGGAGGGCTTTCCCTGCTACCTGACTGCTGCTCACACGGACGCGGACGTGGACGCAGTGATCGATGCCTTCCGCGATGGCGCCGCCGAGATGCAAGAAGGCGGATGGCTGCCGGATCGCCACCCCGTTGCCCGCGCTGAGCGTAACACACCGATGGTGCTGGCCGCCGCGGAAGAGCAAGTCGCCCCAGTCACCAGCGCCCAGAGGGAAATCTGGCTCGCCGCCCAAATGGGGGACGACGCCAACTGCGCTTATAACGAGGCCACCACGCTGCGCTTGAGCGGCCCCCTCGACAAGGACGCGCTCCGCCAGGCTCTTCAAGAAGTGGTGCGAAGGCACGATGCCCTCCGCGCAACCTTTACCAGCGACGGCGTGTCGATGGTGATCGCGGACCGTCTTGCGATCAATGTGGAAAGCGTCGACTTTTCCGGTCTTGCCCCCGAAGCGCGGGATCAGGAACTGGCCGCCATGGTGGTCCGGGAGGGAGAGACGCCCTTCGACCTGACAGCGGGTCCGCTGCTGCGAGCCAGTCTGGCACAGCTTGATCCCGAGGAACATGTCCTCTTTCTGACCGCCCATCACATCGTTTGCGATGGCTGGTCATTCAACGTGCTGCTCGAAGAACTCAGCCAGCTTTATGCCCGGTTCAGCCGAGCAACTGATTCCGAGATGGAGGACGCGCCGAGTTACGCAGCCTACGCCCGGCAAGAAGTCGCGCGGCGGAGTTCCCCCCGTTTCGCGGAGATTGAAGGCTACTGGCTGAGCCAGTACGCAGCGGTTCCGGCGGCACTCGAGTTGCCGGCCGACCATCCGCGCCCCCCGAATCGGACTTACAGGGGGTCCACCGAGCGGCGCACGATTGGGGAAGCGGTCTACCGGAGCGTGAAGAAGCTGGGTGCAAGCCAGGGAGCGACTTTGTTCGCCACTCTACTGGCCGGTTTCGAAGCCTTGCTGTTCCGGCTTGCGGGCCAGCAGGAGTTCCCGGTGGGAATTCCGGCTGCGGGCCAGTCCGTGGAAGGCGCCGCCGGGCTGATTGGACATTGCGTGAATTTCTTGCCGCTGCGTGCGCGGACGGCTGGGAACATGTCTTTCCGGGAACATCTGGCGGACACGCGGCGTAGGCTTCTGGAGGCACAAGAAAATCAGCCGTACACATACGGCGAACTGATCCCGAAGCTGCCCCTCACCCGCATTCCGGGACGCATGCCCCTGGTCGAGGTGGAATTCAATGTCGAGCGCGTCGATTACCACCAGGAGTTCGCCGGGCTGCGCTCGGCCTTCGAGCCGAGCCCCAAGCGATATGTGAACTTCGATATTTTCCTGAACGTCATTGAAACAAGATCCGGGCTCATTCTGGATTGCGATTACAACTCCGAGGTTTTCGACGCTACGACAATCCAGCGCTGGCTGCGGCACTACGAGCACCTTCTTGATGCCGCTGCGCGGTCGCCCGAGCTGCCGCTGGAACGGTTGCCCCTGCTGGACGAGACAGAGCGCACCCGCATTGTGCGCGGCTTCAATGAGACGCACCGTGCTTTTCCTCGCGAATTGCGCGCACACCAGCTCTTCGAACTGCGGGCCGCGGAGGCGCCGCACGCCACAGCCGTCACGTTTGAGGGACGGGACTACAGCTATCGCGATCTGAACCGCGAAGCCAACCGCCTCGCTGGCCGGATTTCTGAGATGGGAGCGGTGCCGGGCGGCCTTGTGGCGCTGCTGCTGGAGCCCTCGTTCGAGATGGCGGCTAGCATGCTCGCGGTTTGGAAGGCAGGCTGCGCCTACGTACCTCTGGATCCCTCCCACCCGGTGGAGCGAAACCGGATGGCGTTCGAGGACGCGCGCCCGCTGGTCGTGCTGACGCAATCGCATCTTCTGTCCCTGGTTCCCGAAAGCCCGGCAACCGTCCTGGCCGTGGATCAGGGGCGCCCGGCGCCTTCCTCCGACGATAGGAATCCGGCCCATCCCCGCTCGCCGTCAGAACTGGCCTACGTAATCTTCACCTCAGGATCAACCGGACGCTCCAAGGGTGTGGCGGTGGAGCACCATTCGCTCACCAACTTCCTGCTGTCCATGCAGGAAAGGCCCGGATTTGAGGCCGGCCAGTCACTTCTGGCCGTCACGACGATTTCCTTCGATATCGCTGTTCTGGAGTGGTTCCTTCCGCTGATCTCGGGAGGCCGGGTCATCCCCGCTAGCCCGCGGATGCTCGCCGACGGAATGCAGCTCTTCGAGTTCGTGGCAAACTCGGCGCCCGACGTCATGCAGGCAACTCCGACGCTCTGGCGCATGTTGATCGAGGCGGGGTGGCAGGGCGACCGCCGGCTCAAGGTTCTTTGCGGCGGTGAGCCGTTAAGCTCCGCGCTGGCGGCTCAACTCGCGGGAAGCTGCCGCGAGCTGTGGAACATGTACGGCCCCACGGAAACCACGATCTGGTCCGCCTGCGGACGGTTGGACAAGGACGAGGAAGTTTCGGTAGGAAGGCCCATCGCCAACACCAGGGTTTACGTTCTGGATCCTGCCGGCGCTCCATGCCCCGTCGGCGTGCCTGGCGAGATTTTCATCGCGGGCGCCGGAGTGGCGCGGGGCTACTTGGGAAATCCGAGCCTCACCGCCGAGAAGTTCGTTCCGGATCCCTTTGAACCCGGCGCGCGAATGTACAGGACCGGCGACCTGGGCAGGTTTACCCCTGACGGTTCTCTTCTGTGTTTAGGGCGCCTCGATAGCCAAGTGAAAATCCGCGGGTTCCGTGTGGAGCTCGAGGAAATCGAGACTGCGCTGTTGCAGCTCCCTGGGGTAAGCGCCGCGGCCGCCGCCGTTCGTGAGGATCACCCGGGGGATCGGCGGTTAGTTGCTTACCTGGTTCCCTCCGGCCGGAATGTGTTGGATCCGGCGGCGGTTCGAAGTGCTCTTGCAGGGCGTCTGCCAGGGTACATGGTTCCGGCCCATCTGATGATTCTGGAGCGTTTACCCTTGACCCAAAACGGAAAACTGGACCGGAAGCGCCTTCCCCCTCTCGCGGACAGCGCGGCGCCGGCCGCGCGTCCGGCGCGGACTCCCCGCAACGAGTTGGAGACCCGGCTGGTGGAGATCTGGCGGGAGGTCCTGCGGGTTCCGGGAATCGGAATCGATGACGACATCTTCGAAGCGGGCGGGGACTCTCTCCTGGTTTTTCAGATCGCGATGCGAGCCTCCAAGTCCGGAATTCCGCTCCAGCCCCGTTCCATGTTTTTGCACCGCACCATTGCACGGCTGGCCGGCGCCCTTCAGGAAGACTCCGTTACAACCGGGGCTGCCGGCCGGCCCCTGTCCCCCGCCCGATCAAAATATCGCATCGAACTTACGTAGGCACTGTTCCGCATTTTGGTATGACTGACGCCCGCCCAGTCGCAACAAAGAAAAGCGTGGAAGCGTTTCCAGCCTTCTATCCCCAGCGAAGGCTGTGGTTTCTGAACCAGTTGGATTCCGGGAGTACGGCGTATAACATCGCCGCCAGGTTCCGCATACGAGGCCCAGCCGATCCAGGGTTGGTGGAACGAACGGTCGCGGCAATTGTCGCGCGACATGAGTCGCTGCGCACCACGTTCACCGCCCACAACGGTGAGCCCGTACAGGTAGTGCATCCGGAGATGGCCACGCCGTTTGAGGTTCTCGACTTACGAACCGTCCCGGAATCCAAGCGCGACGCGGAATCGATCGCGGCGGCACAGCGGGAAGCGCGGACGCCATTCGATCTGCAGTCGGGCCCGCTGCTGCGAACCACGCTGCTGCGCCTCGGAGACGAGGCTTGGCTGCTCCTTCTTACCATTCACCACATCGTGGCGGATGGGTGGTCCATCGGCGTCATTATGAGGGAGTTCGCCCAGATCTACCCCGCGTTGGCGGCCAATGAGAAGATCCCCCTGGAACCGTTGGAGTGGCAGTACGTGGATTACACGTTGGCCGAAATGGAACGGGTGTCGTCGCCGGCGATGCAGGACAATTACCGTTATTTCCAGGAGAAGCTCGGTGGAGCGCCGCTGGTGACCACTCTCCCAGCCGACCGGCCCCGCCCCGAACAGTCGACTTCCGGCAGCCGCATCCATTCCGTGCTCCTCCCCCGGCGGGTGTTCGAGGCCATCGAGGTCTTCAGCCGCCAGCGCGGCGCAACGCTGTTCATGACCATGCTGGCGGCCTACAAAATCCTGCTGTATCGCTACACCGGTCAGCGCGACCTGGTCGTGGGGGCCCCTATCGCCAATCGCACAAGGCCGGAAACCGAGCCGCTTGCCGGCTTCTTCGTCAACATGCTTCCGCTGCGCACGACCCTCGATCCGCGGCAGAGCTTTGAAGAAGTTCTCGCCGAAGTGCGGGCCACGGTGATGGAAGGATTCGCCCGCCAGGACACACCGATCGAGAAAATCGTGGAAACGCTGCGTCCCGCAAGGGCGCGGAACCTGAACCCATTCTTCCAGACGATCTTCTACTATCACAAGGATTTCGTGAAGCCGATGGGCTTCTGTGGACTGAACGTCACCTCATTGCCTTCGGAAACGCCAGGGTCGATGTACGACCTGAATATCTATGTCATCGAGCGCGCCGAAGGGCTCCGGGTCAACGTCGACTATGACACGGACCTGTTTGATCACGGAACCATCGAAAGGGTCGTGGCTAACTACCTGACCCTGCTGCAGGCGATCCTCGATGATCCCAGCCGGACGGTTGCGGAACTTCCGGTCGTGAGCGCGGCGGAGCGGAAACTTGTTACCGGAGACTGGAACGCGACGGAAGCCCCGGTTCCCGACATGACAGTGCATGACTGGATCTCGAAGGAACTCCGACAACGGTCCAACGCGCACGCCGTCCAATACGGGAACAGGCGAATCACCTGCGGCGAACTCGATCTCCGGTCCAATCAGCTCGCCCATTACCTGCGGCGCGCCGGAGTGGGACCTGAAAGCAGAGTAGGGTTGCTATTGGACCGCTCCGAGACGCTTCTTACCGGGCTGCTCGGCATTTTGAAGGCCGGGGGCGCCTATGTTCCCCTGGATCCCGATCTGCCCGCCGACCGGATCGCATACATTCTCAGAGACGCCGGCGCCCTGATCGTGGTCGTGTCCTCCGAAACGGCCGGCAAGGCCCCGGCGGGTCTCGCCGTGGTGAGCCTCTGCCGCGACGGGAATCGAATCGAAAAGGAACCGGCGACTTCGTGTCCGTCTTCCGCCGGACCTAACAACCTCTGCCAGGTGATCTACACGTCGGGCTCGACCGGCCGTCCCAAAGGTGTGCTCATCGAGCACCGTTCGGTGGTGAGTCTTCTGGCAGCAATGCTACGCGAACACCGGCTGACGGCGCACGATCGGGTCCTGGCGACCACGACTATCTCATTTGATATCGCCGCGATGGAGCTCCTGCTGCCTTTGGCGGCCGGGGCCTGCGTGGTGTTGATGCCGAAGCGGTCGGCCGGTGACGGCGCCTTGATTCAAAAGGCGTTGCGGGAAACCGGCGCTACCGTGTTACAGGCTACGCCTACTGCCTGGCGCATTCTGTTGGAGGGCGGCTGGCGCGGCGGAGAAGCGCTGCGGGCGATCTCCGGCGGCGAGGCTTTGTCCGCCGATCTCGCTCGTCAGATTCGAGAACGCACTTCCGCCTTATGGAACGGCTACGGGCCCACTGAAACCACCATCTACTCAATCGGATTTCACGTCGGGCCCGAACAGGGCGCCCCCGTTCCTGTTGGCCGTCCGGTGGCCAACACGCGGCTTTACATCCTCGACGAGTTCCTGAATCCCGTACCCATCGGTGTAGCCGGTGACCTGTATATCGCCGGCGCCGGGGTGGCGCGCGGGTACACCGACCCTGAGCTGACCCGGGAGCGATTTCTTCCCGAGCTCGGCAGAACGGACGGCGCCCGGATGTACTTCACCGGCGATCGCGCCCGCTACCGCGCGGACGGGCTGGTTGATTACCTGGGGCGCAGCGACGACCAGGTCAAGATTCATGGCTACCGCATCGAGCCCGGTGAAATCGAGGCCACGCTGCGGTTGCATGCGCGGGTGCGTGAGGTCGTCGTCGTCGCCCGCGAGGATCGCCCCGGAGACGTCCGGCTGGCGGCTTATGTAGTTTCCGACAACACAGTACCGAATGCCAATCTGGAAGTGGAGCTGCGCGCCCTGGCTCGGCGAAAGCTACCTGATTACATGATGCCCGCGGCCTTCGTTTTCCTCCCCCGGCTGCCCCTCACGCACAACAACAAGATCGACCGTAAGGCGCTCCCCAGGCCGGATAGCGGGGGCCACGCTCATCAGCCCGCGACGCCACGGACGTCCACGGAACGCGCTCTGCTGCCGATCTGGCAACAGGTGCTCGACAACCGCGAGTTGGGCGTACGGGATAATTTCTTCGAGGCGGGCGGCCACTCTTTGATGGCGGTGCGATTATTCAGCGAATTGCGACATCGCTTCGGGAAGCAACTGCCTTTAGCGACATTATTTTCCGCCCCAACGGTGGAACAACTCGCGGGAGTACTCGACGCTGACGGATGGCAGGCGCCCTGGGACTGCCTGGTTCCCATCCAGCCGCAAGGGAGCAGGCCTCCATTCTTCTGCGTTCACGGAGTGGGCGGGAATGTTATCGAGTATTTCCACATGGCCAAGTATCTGGGTCTGGAGCAACCCTTCTACGGAATCCAGGCGGCCGCCATGTACCGCCGGGAGCGGCTGATTGAACGTGTGGAGGAGATCGCCGCACACTATATCCAGCAACTGATTACCTTTCAGCCGAACGGACCCTACTATCTGGGGGGGTCCTCCTTCGGCGGGCTGGTGGCTTACGAAATGGGTCGCCAGCTCGCGGCCCTCAACCGGGAAGTAGCCCTGGTGGCGCTTTTCGACACCTTCGGTCCTGGCTACCCCCAACGGCTCCCGGGGAATGTTGGCTGGCGCCGGTCGTGGAACCGTCTTCATTTCCGCCTGCACTTGCACTTGGGAAACCTGCGGCGCGGCACTGACCGGACGGCTTACGTTCAGGACAAGGCACAGCGATTCCGGAGAATCCTGCGGCGTTCCTGGAAAAAGCTTGTCAACCGCTGGAGAAGCAGATTACAGGCGCGCATTCCTTCGGAATTGAAAGCAGTGGAACGCGCTGGACTGGCAGCCCGGCGCGAGTATGATCCCCAACCCTGGGACGGACCAGTCGTCCTGTTCCGGGCAGCGCAGCAACCCTTCGGCATCGTCCCGGACGCGACGAACGGCTGGGGACCGCTGGTCCCGGGTCTGCAAGTCCGCGAAATACCCGGCCATCACGGCGCGATGGTCAAGGATCCCCAAGTCCGCGATCTGGTCCCGGTTCTCACGTCCATACTGCGCGAGATCCAGGATCAACGAAAGACCTCCGCCAGGGACGCTGTCGCACCGCAGTCGTTATCTATATGAGCGCCTCAGCGACACCTGCCCCGTCGGCGACGGCGCCGCGGGCCGCAGCAGTCCGGTTTGCTTACCGCCCGTCACTCGACGGTCTACGGGCAATTGCGATTCTCCTTGTAATGGCGCATAACGCCAGACTTCCGTACACGGCAGGCGGATTTGTCGGAGTGGATCTGTTTTTCACTTTGAGCGGATATCTGATCACTTCAATTCTAATGGCCGAGCGCGACCAGACATCTGCCATTCGTATTTCGCGATTCTACGCCCGGCGCGCGCTACGGCTGCTTCCGGCCCTGATCGTGATGATTGCCGTGATGTGTATCTACGCCTCTGTCGCGCAAACAGCGGAGAACGCTCGAACTACATACCTTGGCGCCGGATACACGATATTCTATGTCGCCAACTGGGTAGCCGCGTTTCAAGGAGAAGTCCTGGGCGTCTTCGGCCACGCATGGTCGCTTTCCGTGGAAGAGCAGTTCTACCTAATCTGGCCCCTGCTGCTGCTATTCCTCCTGCGAAAACGCGGCGAAGCGGGCATGCTTCCCTTCTGTCTGGCCGCCATGGCCGGCTCGGCCATCTGGCGATTTGCGCTTTCCTCGGCGGGAGCACCGGCACTGCGCACCTACTGCGGAACCGATACCCGGTCGGACGCACTTCTTGCAGGGTGCGCTCTCGCGTTCTTCCTCAGGAACCTGCCGGACCCGCGCCGGGTGGCACTCGCCCGGTACACGGGTTATGCGGCAGTCCCCGCCATGGCGGCCTGGCTGACGATCGCGGCAACCGCGGGCGCGGATGAACCGTCCACCTTCCAGTTCTGGATTCTGGTGGCCTCCCTCCTCGGTGCGGTGCTAATCGCCGCGGCCGAATTATCAAACGAATGGCTTACCGCGATCCTGGGCTTTGCTCCCTTGGTGTGGGTTGGCAAGATTTCCTACGGACTCTACCTTTGGCATAACCCGGCGATTGCGATCGATGCCAGGAAGCTCGCATGGTTCCACTTGGGCCCGGAGTATCTCATTCCCGTCCGGCTGGCTGCCACTCTCTTGGCGGCAACTCTTTCCTACTACATGATCGAGCGGCAGTTCCTGCGCAGTAAGATGCGCCTGTCGTGAAGCACGCCTTCGCTGGTCTTCCACCCGTACTGGACACCTATCTAAATAAATGCACAAACTTCATCGCTATTCGCTGAGCTCAGTCCAGGAGGGACTGCTGTTCGACTACCTGGCCGGCGCCGCTGACGTGAGCCTGGAGCAGATCACGGGCTGGCTGGCGGAGGACATCAACCCGGATCGTTACCGGGCCGCCTGGGAACACACGGTGCGGCGTTACCCGGCGCTCAGATGCCGGTTTGCGTTCCAACGCACGGCGGTCCCGGAACTGGAGGTTTGCGAAGACTTCTCGGTGCCCTTCCGCTTCGAAGACTGGAGCGCCCTTGCAGGCCCGGAACAGGAAGAGAGATTCGAGTCGTGGCGTGCGGAGGACCGTCGCCAAGGATTCGAATTGGAAGCGGCTCCTCCCATTCGAGTTGCGCTCTTCCGAATGGGACCGGAATCCCACCGGACAGTCTGGACCTTCCATCATCTCCTTGTCGACGGGCGCGCATTCGCCACCGTCCTGAAGGAGGTCTTCCGGGTTTACTCCGATGGGATCCCGGCAGTCCAGGCGCCGGTGATGGACCTTCCCCAGCCCACCGAAGACTTGGCCGGATTCCCGGAAGCCGAGGAGTTCTGGCGCGCACAGCTTTCCGGGTTCGAAACGCCCACCCCGCTCGATGGCCTCGAGTTGCGGAAGGCCCCCGCCGAGGGACCTACGTTCGGTTTCGTGGACGCGGTGCTGGACGAGTCCATCACAGCAGGGCTTCGAATCATGGCTCACCGCTGTGAGGCGACGCTTAGCTCGGTTGTGCTTGCGGCATGGAGCGTTCTGCTGGCACGGATGTCAGGACGCGAGCAGGTTCTGTTTGGCACCGTTCGAAGCGGGCGCGATGAAACCAACCGGTCTGACGTCGGGGTGTTCATCCGCACGCTCCCGTTCGTGATTTCAGTTCCTCCGCAACAGCCGGTTTCGCAGTTTCTCCGCGCGGTGCGCCGCATCCAGATCGACATGGCGCGGCATGAAAGGCTGCCGTTATCCCGCATCCAGGCATGCGTCCCAGCCACAGGCGCGCGGAGAGGTTTGTTTCATTCCCTGGTGATGTATGACAACCAGTCGCTTCAACAGGAGCTTCGATCAGGGAGCAGTGCCTGGAGCCACCGGCGATTTGAGCTCACGGAACGCACGGGATTGCCATTGACTCTGTACGCCTACGGCGACCCGGAAATGCGATTGAAGCTCGTCTACGATTCCGCGCGCTTCGATGCAGGCGCCGCCTCGCGGATATTGGATCGCTTCCGCGCCATCCTGCAAGCCTTCACCAATTCGCGAGATTCCGCCGTCGGTGACCTGTCCATCCTGCTTCCCGAAGAACGGGATAGCATCGTCCGCCAGCTTGCGCCTCTGGCGTTTCCGATGGGTACCGCTTGCGATCAATGGGAAGCGCAAGCCGCTCTCACGCCGGACGCTCCTGCTGTCACGTCCGGAGATCAAGTCTGGACCTACCGGGAACTGGATGAGGCCGCCAACCGCCTCGCTCATTGGATGCGGACTCTGGGCATCGGCTCGGAGGATCGGGTGGCACTTTGCCTGGATCGTTCCGCCAGCTTCGTCATCAGTGCGCTCGCGGTCTGGAAAGCGGGCGCCGCGTACGTACCTCTCGATCCGTCCTATCCGACTCCCCGCTTGGCTTACACGCTTCAGGATTGCGATGCCAAGCTCCTGATTTCCGATCACCCGGATGCCCCCGGCGAGGTTGCCGTGCCGGTACTCTTGTACCGCGAATCGACGTGGTCGGGGGCGCCGGTTTCCAAGCCGGAGCGCGACACCGGACCGGGCAGCCTGGCGTACGTGATCTACACTTCCGGCTCCACCGGGCGGCCCAAGGGCGTCATGATCGAGCACGGGCAGCTCGTAAGCTTCTTTGACGCGCTAACCGAACGCCTTCGTCCTTTACCGGGCGGTACGTTTCTTTCGGCCACCAGCTTTTCCTTCGATATCTCGATTCTCGAGTTGTTCTGGACGCTGGTCCGCGGTTTCCATGTCGTCCTGCACGGTGGCGCCGCCGGGTCGCGTGTGCGGTCCGCAAGCTCCCGGAGCGGACCTGCTTTCAGCCTGTTCTACTTCTCGGGGGACGGGTCCGGATCCGGGAGTGAGAAGTACCGGCTCCTGATGGAGGGGGCACGCTTTGCCGACATGCACGGGTTCCACGCCGTGTGGACTCCCGAACGTCACTTCCATGCCTTCGGCGGTCTGTTCCCGAATCCGTCCGTAACGGCGGCGGCGATCGCGGCGGTCACCCGCCGGGTTAAGATCCGGGCGGGCAGCGTGGTTCTGCCACTCCATTCCACCCTACGCGTCGCTGAGGAGTGGTCGATGGTCGACAATCTCTCGGGCGGGCGGGTAGGAGTTTCGCTCGCCTCGGGGTGGCAGCCAAACGACTTCGTTCTCGCTCCCGATCGCTTCGCCTCTGCCAAGAAGCTGTTGTTCTCGGAGATGGAAGTCTTGCGGCGGCTCTGGCGGGGGGAGAGCGTGGAACTCCCGAACGGCAAAGGGCAGCTCACGTCGGTCAGGATCCTGCCGAGGCCGGTTCAACCCGAACTGCCGGTCTGGATCACCGCTGCTGGAAGTCCGGATACCATGCGGCTGGCGGGCGAACGCCGGGCCAATCTCCTCACCCACCTTCTGGGCCAGCGGATCGACGAGCTGGGAAGCAAAATCCAGACGTACCGGGCTGCCTGCGGCTCGTTCCCGGGCGAGGTCACCCTCATGCTCCACACCTTCCTGGGAGACTCCATGGATCAGGTCCGGGAGCAGGTCCGCGAGCCCTTCTGCGCCTATCTGCGGACCTCCATTGATCTCATCCGGAACTCCTCCTGGGAGTTCCCCACATTCCGCAAGACCGATGGCGCTCCGGGCGGGACCTATACCGAGGAGGAAATCGAAGCGGCGGTTGAGTTCGCCTTCAACCGTTACTTCGAAACCAGCGGGTTGTTCGGTTCCGTGGAAGATTGCCGGGAGATGGTGGCGCAACTGCAGTCACTCGGCGTTGACGAAATCGCTTGTCTGATCGACTTCGGCGTGCCTATCGAAAAGGTCGTCGAATCCTTGGAGAAGCTGCGAGAGTTGAAAGATCGCATGCAGGCTTCCAGCGCCCCGCGACCGAACATCTCTGTCGCTTCCGCCCTGCGGCGGTATGGCGTCACCCATTTTCAATGCACTCCGTCACTCCTCAGAATGGTGCTCGCCGAACCCGGAGGTGCTGAGGCGCTTCGATCCCTTCGCGTCCTCCTGGTTGGCGGAGAGGCGCTGCCCGAGGACCTCGCCACCCGACTAGCCGCTTTGGGCGGCCCGGAGGTCCACAATATGTATGGACCCACCGAAACCACGATCTGGTCGACAACCGCGCCGGTGACCGGCGGTGACGTGAGCATCGGCAAGCCGCTCTCCAACACGTTTACCTGCGTGGTGGACGAACGGGGACAACTGGTTCCCCCGGGCGTCTCCGGCGAACTTGCCATCGGCGGGCGCGGCGTTGCCCGCGGATATTGGGGGCTTCCCGCGCTCACCGCGGATCGCTTCGTAACCCTGCCGGAGCTTCCGCTCGCCGGACGCCTTTACCGGACGGGGGACCGCGTCCGGCTGCGGCCTGACGGGAATCTGGAATTTCTCGGCCGGTTGGATCAGCAGGTAAAGATCCGCGGTCACAGAATTGAGATCGCGGAGGTGGAAGCCGCACTTCTGCGCCACGAAGGCGTTCGGGAGGCCGCGGCGGTCGCTGTCCGCAACGGCGACTCGGAGGATAGTCTAGCGGCTTACTATGTTCCGGCGGACAAGACAATCCCGGGAGAAGAACTCCGCGCTTTCCTGAGGTCGGTACTGCCGGAAGCCATGGTGCCTACTTACCTCACCCCCCTTGCCGATCTTCCGCTAACACCGAATGGCAAGCTCGATAGAAAGTCGCTTCCCCGGCCCAAGGCTTCGCCTCCGCAAGTGGCCACGCACCATCAGGCTCCTTCCGCGCCGGTCGAAAAAACCATCGCCGAGCTGATCCGTTCGGAACTGGGGTTGGAGCGTATCTCCATCACGGACAACTTCTTCGATTTGGGCGCTCACTCCCTGCTGATGGTCCGCCTCGCGGGCAAGATCGGCAAGGCATTGGATCGTGACATCAACGTGCTCGACCTGTTCGCCCACCCCACTGTGCAGCGCCTCTCGGTTCATCTTTCCACGGGGACGCCACCCAAGCGTGCCGCTGCGGCTGCGGCCGGGGTCGACCGCGCCTCCGCGCGCCGCCGCGCCCTGGGAGAAAGGACCGGGCGTAGCTCGTAAGAAATGGAACGCTCGCGTCAAACATACGAAGTTCGCGCCGGCGATATCGCCATCGTGGGTTTCGCCGGCCGATTCCCGGGGGCTCCCGATACCGGCGCGCTGTGGAGCCTGCTTCGCGACGGGAGGGAAGCCATCTCCTTCTTTTCGCCGGAGGAACTCGCGGCGCGCGGGGTCCCGGCGGAGTTGTTGGCCGATCCTGCATTTGTGCCGGCATCGGCGATACTGGACGGTTTCGACCAATTCGACGCCGCCTTCTTCGGCATGAGCCCACGAGAAGCGGCCATTATGGACCCGCAGCACCGGCAATTCCTCGAAGTGAGCTGGGAGGCCCTGGAACACGCCGCATGCGACCCCGCCGCCTTCCCTGGATCCATCGGCGTGTTCGCCGGATGCGGCATGAACGCCTACATGATGCGCAATCTGATGGCGAACGACAAGCTGATCCGCGACGTCGGCTTGTTCCTGATCAGGCATACAGGGAACGACAAGGACTTCCTGGCCAGCCGGGTTTCCTATGAATTCGATCTGACGGGTCCGAGCGTGTCCGTACAAACAGCCTGTTCCACCTCGCTGGTGGCCACGCACATGGCATGTCAAAGCCTGGTGGCCGGGGAATGCGACATGGCGCTGGCGGGCGGCGTCAGTATCGAGATCCCGCATGGACTGGGATACCTCTACCTGGAGGGGGAAATTCTCTCACGGGATGGGCATTGCCGGCCGTTCGACGCAAATTCTTCCGGCACCGTTTTCTCCAGCGGCGCTGGGGTGGTGGTGCTCCGCCGCCTCGCGGACGCCATCCGGGACGGAGACTACATTCACGGCATCATCCGCGGCTCCGCGGTCAACAACGACGGCGCAGGGAAAGCCGGCTACCTCGCGCCCGGCGTGGAGGGTCAGTCGAAGGCCATCGCCGAGGCAATCGCAGTCGCCGATCTCGATGCATCCTCGGTTTCATACGTGGAAGCGCATGGCACCGGCACTCCAGTGGGCGATCCGATTGAAGTGCTCGCACTTACGAAAGCGTTCCGCGAGTGGACTTCCGCCACCAGCTTTTGCGCCCTCGGATCCCTGAAATCCAATCTCGGCCACATGGATGTCGCCGCCGGCGTCGCCGGCCTCATCAAGGTGGTGCTCAGCATGCGCCACCGGCAACTTCCCGGAACGCGGCATTTCAACCAGCCCAATCCCTTGATCCGGTTCGCGGAGACTCCGTTTTTCGTAAGCTCCGAGCTGCGTTGCTGGGACGGCCCGGCACCACTCCGGGCGGGAGTGAGTTCTTTGGGAGTGGGCGGCACGAACGCGCACGTGGTGGTGGAGGAGGGTTTCGCGCCCGACTCCAAGCCATCCCGCCGGCCGCTTCAGCTCCTGCCTGTTTCCGCCCGAAGCGCCACGGCGTTGGACCGTATGTCCGCGACCCTGGCCGGCTTTCTCCGGCAAGAAGATCCAAATCTCGCCGATGCCGCCTTCACGCTGCAGACGGGGCGGCGCGGGTTCGCGTTCCGTCGCGTCGCCGTCGCCTCCGACTGCCTGGAAGCGAGCCGGGCCTTCGATGGCCAGGGCATGACCGTCTACGGCGTCGCCGGCGAGGAGCCGCTGAGGACTGCCTTTCTGTTCCCCGGCGGGGGCGCTCAACACGCCGCGATGGGTCGTGAACTCTATGAGCGCGAGCCTGTTTTCCGCAAGGCGCTCGAAGACTGTCGCGTCAAGATGCGCAGCGCCACGGGGCTGGATCTGTTTCTCCCCATGTTCCGGAGCGACACGTCCGACAGCGCGCTGGAACGCGCTTCCCTCGGATTGCCCGCGCTGTTCGCTGTCGAATTCGCGCTGGCTCAACTCTGGCGTTCGTGGGGAATCCAACCCGCGATGATGCTGGGACACAGCTTGGGAGAATACGTGGCCGCATGCCTTGCGGGCGTCTTCGATCTCGAATCCGCGCTGGCACTGGTGCATTGCCGCGGCCGTCTTTTCGAGACATTGCCACCGGGCGCGATGCTTAGCGTGAACCTCCCGTCCGCGGACCTCCGGACGCTGCTGAAGGATAGCGTCTCCGTAGCCGCGGAGAATGGAAACGAACTGAGCGTCGCCTCCGGGCCGGAGGCGGATATCACCGAACTGCAAGAGCGCCTCGCGTCTCGCGGCGTCGATTGCCGGCGGGTTCGCATACAGGTAGCAGCACACTCGGCGATGCTGGAGCCCATCCTGGAGGAGTTCCAGGATTTGGTTGCCCGGCTGAGTTTCTCGCGCCCTGCGGAGCCTTTTCTTTCCAACGTCACCGGAGGCTGGGCGGATGCGGAGGCTGTCACCCGTCCTGAGTATTGGGTCCGGCATCTCCGCGGGACCGTGCGATTCTCCGCGTGCTTGCGCACTGCGCTGGAGACGGGTCCCCTGGCCTTCCTGGAGGTGGGACCAGGCCAGACGCTGACCGCCCTGGCCCGCACCCACCAGGGCGCGAATGCGAAGGCCATCTTATCGTCCCTGCCACGGGCGCAGGATTCCTCCTCGGAGCATCGACACTTGTTGTGTTCGCTAGCCCAACTCTGGTGCCTCGGCGCCTCTGTGGACTGGCGCGCCATGCACGGAGACGAGTACCGGTTGCGAATACCTCTGCCCGGTTACCACTTTGAACACCAGCGCTTTTGGATCGACCGCGAATCCACAACGTTCGGTCGAAGCGAACAGCGGCAGATTGCCGGCGGACGTCTGGCGGAGTCGGATTGGTGCTCGAAACAGGTATGGGAAGAGCTGCCCTCACCCGCCAGGGAGACTGACGTGGCTGGCCGGCATTGGCTGCTCTTCGGAGCGGACGAGGCGCTCGCCGGTTGTCTTGCCGCGCAAGGAGCCATGGTCACGCGCGTGGTCCCCGGTTCGGGATACCGGCAGATTCGGCCGGATCTGCTGGAGTGTGATCCGGTATCACGCGCCGACTGGGATCTGGTGCTCGCCGCCAGCCTGAAGCGCTCCCCCGTGACCGGCATCGTTCACGCCTGGAACGTCGCCCCGGGCCCCGACCCCGAGCAGACGGCGTTTCATTCGTGGCTCGTCCTTTTGCAGTCCTTCGGGTCGGAGCTACAGGACCATCGACTCCAGTTGGTCACCGCAACGGTGCTGGTCCACGACGCCGCGGGTAGCCGCCCAGAGAATCCTCACGGGGCGATGTCGGAAGCCGTGATGAAGGTGGCCGCGCGGGAGTTCCCCAACTGGTGTTGCCGAACGCTGGATCTGGACGAATGGGATCCGCTTCTCGTGGCGGCCGAGTGCGCCCATCCCAACCCCGTCTCCGGCACCGTGGCCTTGCGCGCGGGCAGGCGTTATCGCCCGCGCCTCGTGAGCGCGGGAGAACTTCCTGAAAACGGCGTCTCCGTCCGGTACGAAGGCGTTTACCTGATCACGGGCGGAACCGGCGGGGTAGGCATGGCGATAGCTAAGCATCTGACACGGCATTACCGGGCTCGCCTGGTGCTCCTCAGCCGTGGCTTGGATGCTCCGCACACCGCGGACCGCATTCGGGACCTTGCCGGCGATACAGGGGAAGTGGAAGTAGTCCGCGGTGACGTAGCCGACCGGGCCGCGCTGGAGCGCGCCATTGCGTTCACTCTCCAGCGGTTCGGAAAGCTGCACGGCGTCATTCACGCGGCCGGCGTGATGAACGATCAGCCGATTCTTCTGAAAACGATCTCCGCCGCTTCCGCGGTACTAAAGCCCAAGGTCGCCGGAACGCTTCTGGTGGCGGATGCGGTGGCGAACCTGCCACTGGATTTCCTTGCGTTGTTTGCTTCCACCAGCGCCGATCTGGGTCCGGGCGGTCAGGTCGATTACGCCGCCGCGAACGCCTTCCTGAATGCGTTCGCCCTGTCCAGCACGCTGCCATTTCCGGTGGTTTCCATCAATTGGGGCGCTTGGAAGGGAGTAGGGATGACCGCGACACCGCATGCCGGCGCGCCGCTCCACCCGCCCTCCGGCCACCCTCTGGCAGGAACGGTGCAGGCAGTGGGTGAACACGTGTCGGCCGAACAGGTGTTTTCAGTCGGCGGATTGTGGCCCCTCGAAGAGCATCAACTATCGGGCGGCCGCGCAGTGCTCCCGGGCATGGCGTGCCTGGAAATGATCCGCGCAGCTTCGGCTACACTCGCCGGCGGAAAGCCCATCGAACTGGAGGATGGACAGTGGCGGGCGCCGCTGATGATGACCCGGGACGCCTCTCGCTTGGTTCGGACCGCGCTCGATCACGAACCTTCCGGAGAATTCCGCGTAAGCATCCAAAGCTGGGGCGGGGCGGAGACCGGAGGTCAGCTTCATTTTCAGGGCACGCTTCGCCTTCCGCGCTCCAGACCTCCTCTTCAGTACTCGCTGGCCGATATTTCAAGGCGCTGCCGCATGGGGGAGGTCGATTTCCAGAGAGGCCAGTTGAAGACGCGCCAGGAACGCTTCATCGAGTTCGGTCCCCGCTGGCGCTGCATCCATCAAACTCGTCTCGGCGACAGCATGATCTTCGCAAGAATCGAGCTTGATCCTGGATTTTTCGGCGATCTCGACGTTTACGAACTCCACCCCGCCCTGCTCGACGCCGCTACCGGGTTCTGCCTCCCACTCATCCGGGGGTACGAGCAGTCGGACGGGCTGTACGTTCCCATGTCGTTTCGCAAGGTACGGATTGACGGCAGGCTGCCGGCAAAGTTGTTCGGTTACGCCGAGTGCCGCAACGCATCGCCCGAACTCGCGGAGTTCGACATCCGCGTGATGGACGAGAGCGGGAAGGTTCTAGTGGAGTTTCAGCGCCTTGCCTATCGCCGGGTGGATCCGAATTCGGTGGGCCAGAGCACCTCGCCGGAAGTAGAGACGGGCTTGATCGCCCTCGCGCGCACCGCCGGTATTCCGCCCGCGATGGGCGGCGCTGCTTTCGAAAGAGCCCTGCGGGCCGGTTTGCGCAAGATCATCGTCAGTTCCATCGACCTGGAGAGGCTGGAGCGAACAATCTCAGTGCAGTTAAGCCAGGCCACCCGAGGTGAGCAATCCTCGGAAGCGTACATAGCTCCCCGAAATCCGCTGGAGGAACAGATCGCCGGAATCTGGAGCGCATTACTCGGCGTTGAGAAAGTCTCGGTGCGAGAAAACTTCTTCAGCCTGGGCGGCCACTCCCTGCTCGCGATCCGGCTGTTCTCGCAGCTCAAGAAAGTCACAGGCAGAGAGTTGCCGTTGTCAAGGCTGTTCGAAAACCCGACGGTCGAGTCGCTGGCGACCGAGCTTGGCGGCGAAGCTCCGCCACCCGTTTGGTCCGCGCTCGTGCCCATCCAGCCCGAAGGATCGCTCCCGCCCCTCTACTGCATTCACGGCATGGGCGGGACGGTGGTAGAGTACGCCGATCTGGCAAGGCATCTCGGGAACAATCAGCCCGTCTACGGTTTCCAGGCGCGGGGACTGGACGGGAAGCAGCCGATGCTGTCCAGCGTGGAGGCCATGGCCGCTCACTACCTGGATGAGTTGCGTGAGTTCCAGCCCGAGGGGCCCTATTACATGGGTGGGTCCTCATTCGGCGGACTAGTGGCCTACGAGATGGCGCAGCAGTTGATTGCCGCGGGGCAACGCGTGGGCGTCGTGGCCCTCTTTGACACTTTTGGCCCAGGTTATCCCCGGCAACTGCGGACCGTGGGCCGCATCCGCCGCGTCTGGAACCGGTGGTTGTTCCGCCTGTCGTTGCACTCCACGAACCTCCGGCTGTTGGAACCCGAAGATCGGCGGGCCTACCTGCAGCGGGTTGCAGCGAACGCCGTCAAGATGTTCCGGCGTTCCATGCTGCGAGGCCGACGTTCGCTTCAAGATCGTTGGCGGTGGATGCGATTATCCCCGGCCCTCCGCCGGCAGTTTGCTTTGACCGGCGAGGATTACTCCGCCGGGCTTGGGATTGACGTTCCGGCGCACTTGGTCAGGCTCCAGGAAGGCGGGATTCGCGCCGCTGAACTCTATCGTCCCGCGCCCCTGGACGCTCCGGTCATCCTGTTCCGGGCGACGGATCAACCCCGGAACGCCGCACCGGACCCGACCAACGGGTGGCAGCCTTATCTGCCAAAGTTGAAAGTGATTGACGTCCCGGGTCATCACGGCGCCATCATTCGTAATCCACGCGCAGCCGTACTTGCGTCGTTGTTACGGAGCGCTCTCCAAACGCATCGCGACCAGCCGGCTGACGAAATTGAGAGTTCTAGTGCTTCCAGTACTTTTACATCCGTTTCCGGCGTCTCCGGATGAGTTCCCCGTTTGGACCAGCGCTAGATGCGCGTCGGGATTGTAGCGTGATACCGAAATCTTCGACCCTCATACGTGACGTTGTCGAGTGGGACGTCCTGAACTGGAGTCGTGCGCTGCCGGTTTGGGAGCGCTCCTTGAAAGATTTGGACCCATCCCGCGCTCGCATCCTAGCGGTTGGAGAGCGCGGCGGCGGAGTCAGCCTGTGGTTCGCGCTGCGGGGATATCAGGTAGTCTGCAGCGACCTGGGCGGACCGGCCGACAGCGCACGGCGGCTGCACTGCGCCTACGGCGTTTCCGACCGCGTACAATATGAATCCATTGATGTTTTCGCGATTTCTCACCGCTCCGAGGAGTTCGACATCGTGGTATCGAAATCAGTGATCGGCGGTTTGAAATTGGTTTACAAGGACCCCTCCACACGCACCCTGGAAAACCAAAGCCGGGCTATGCGCGAGATTCACCGGGTCTTGAAACCAAACGGCGTTTGGCTCGGCGCGGAGAACATGCAGGGTTCATTGATTCACCGCCGGTTGCGGACGATGAGCAAGGCGAAAGTCGGCTGGCGGCACCTTGCGCCCTCCGACTGGCCGGAGTTGTTGGCTCCCTTCTCCCACCGCGAGATCCAGTACTTTGGGTACATCCCGACGCTGTTCCGGACGCCGGCCTTGAACTGGCTTGCTCATTCGGCGAACCGAACGCTCGATCCCGTCCTTCCCCGCAATCACAAATACATTGCGTTTGTAACCGCGACGAAATAAAAACGTGCATCACAATCGATTGGCCTTCGTAGTACCAGATGTATGAGTACTTCCTTCTCGTTGACAGACCATCCACCCTGCTTGATAATCATCTAGCACAGACCGTAAAACATTGGATGCATTTCCCGTTCGGAGGTGTGGTATGGACCGTGAGACCTTCCCCGTCACGGAGTGTTGGTATGCGCTCCGGGTGCGTTCGAATTTCGAGCGCACGGTATCCGCGGGCTTGCGCAGTCGCGGTTACGAGGAGTTTCTTCCGTTCTACCGCAGTTGGCGGCGCTGGTCCGACCGGTATCGCGAGATCGAGGTCCCGCTTTTCCCTGGGTACGTTTTCTGCCGCTTTCCCGCTGCGGTACGCTCACCCATTCTCGCCGTTCCGGGCGTTGTCGAAATCGTCGGCTTCGGACGCCAGATCGAGCCAGTGTCGAACGCAGAGATCGACGCGCTCCGGCAGTTCGTGTCGAGCGGACTGCAGCTCTGCCCGTGGCCTTACTTCGAGGTCGGCCAGAAGGTTTCGATTCAGAAGGGACCATTGGCCGGAATCCAGGGTACTTTAGTGGCCATTCGCAACCAATGGCGGGTGGTTGTTTCCGTGGATCTGCTGAAGCGCGCCGTCGCCGCCGAAGTGGATATCGATTGGCTGGACCGCACCGCAAGAAGGCCGGCCGGCATTGCCGTGCCGGGGGTCGAGGCCGCCTACGGGAGCTAGCGCGAGCCGTAAACGCAAGCCGCCAGTCAGCACCCCACTATCATGCTCTCCCGTCTGGCTCTGACACTACCGCTGTCGCTAACCTGGATGGCGGCTCACGTCGCCCTCGGCCTGGTTATGCAGCGGTCGCATTCAGGGGCCACGGCGCACGGATATCTGGCTCTTTGTGCCCCAATGATCCTGGGCTGGTTTTGCGCAAGCCCTGTGCCCGTGGGCTTTGCGGCAGCATATGTCGTCGGCTCCGAAGTCCTGTGGCGGATGACCGGAGCCTCTGTTTTCTGGGAAGGGGGCAAGTATGCGATTGCAGCCGGCTTGGCGGTGTATCTGGCCCGTCACGCGCGGATGGTCATTCCCCCCGCGGCGGCCGCCTATCTCCTCCTGCTGTTGCCCAGCGCTTTGCTGACCGTACAAGCCCTCGGATTGGACCGGGTACGATCGCCGTTCTCGTTCTATCTTTCCGGACCGGTTGCGCTGGCGGTTTCGCTCACTTTTTTTTCATCGGTGCGTCTCGCGCCAGTGGAGCTTTGGAAGGTCGTCTTCGGGGCGATCGGCCCGGTTTTCGCCATCTTCGCGATCGCCGCGCGCGGCGCGATGGCTGCCAGTTACGGTTCGGAATCGAACATGGAGGCGAGCGGAGGCTTTGGTCCCAACCAGGTCTCCGCGGTCCTGGGAATGGGAGCTTCCATCCTGTTGCTGACCGCGATTACCGCCCGGCCGGCCGCCGCGACCCGGCTCCTGCTCATGGCGGGCGCCGTAGCCTTAAGCGCTCAAAGCGCTTTGACGCTGTCGCGCGGAGGGCTGTATGCGTCCGGCGGCGCGACGCTGGCCGCGGCGTTCTTTCTCGTACGCCGTCCGGGCGTGAGAACGCCGCTAGTTCTCACAATTGCGGTCACTGCCTTGATCGGCTTCTATGTCGTTCTGCCGCGTCTCGATGATTTCACCGGCGGTGCTCTGGCGAATCGCTTTCGCGACACCGGGCTGACGGGCCGGGATGAGTTGATCGAGGAGGACCTCCGGATGTGGCAGGAAAATCCAGTGCTCGGCGTGGGTGTTGGTATGTCGAAGTATGGACACCGCCGCGGCCTGGCCGCCCACACCGAGTTCAGCCGACTGGTGGCGGAGCACGGAACTCTGGGCCTGGCGGCTCTGTGCTTCCTCTTGAGCTTCGGTATCAGCCGCGTTCTCGGTGCGTCTTCCACGCTGAACGCCGCCGTTTGCGCGGCCGCGCTTACCTGGAGCCTCATGTTCATGACCAGCAACGCTATGCGGCTTTCGGCGGCGTCCTTCATATTCGGAATCGCCGCCTGGAGGCAGCCTGGGGCGCTCGAGCCCGTGCTGCAGTACTTCCGCGTAACCCAGCCCCAGGCGCAACTGGCGCTCAGGGAAGTTGATTAAGGAGACCTTTTGTCACAAGAGATGATTCCTTTCCACCGTCCGTTGCTGGGTGACGACGAAATCAACGAAGTGGTGCATACGCTTCGCTCCGGCTGGCTGACGTCTGGGCCCAAGACTGCACAGTTCGAAACGGAGTTCGCCGAGTATGCCGGCGCATCCCGCGCGCTGGCGGTGAACTCCTGCACGGCCGGGCTCCACCTCGCTCTTGCGGCGCTAGACCTCGGCCCCGGTGACGAGGTGATCACCACTCCGCTTACGTTCTGCGCCACGATCAATACCATCCTGCATTGCGGCGCAACGCCGGTGCTGGCCGATGTTCGCGGCGACGGCAACCTCGATCCCTCCCTGGTGGCCGAGCGAATCACGCGGAGAACACGCGCGATCTTGCCGGTGCACCTCGCCGGCCTTCCTTGCGATATGGACGCCATTTGGGAGCTTGCGCGCACCCATGGACTGAAGGTGGTGGAAGACGCCGCTCATGCCGTCGGTTCCAAGACCAGGGACACAATGATCGGCGGGGCCAGTGCCCAAACCGGCGGCCGCAGCGACGCTGTGGCCTTCAGCTTCTACGCGACTAAGAACCTCACCACCGGCGAGGGCGGGATGGTCACCACTCATGACGCCGGTTTGTTTGACCGCATGAAGGTTCTTTGCCTGCACGGAATCAGCAAAGACGCCTGGAACCGCTACAGCGCCTCCGGCTCCTGGTTTTACCAGGTGCTGGAGCCGGGCTTCAAGTACAACATGAGCGACATTCAGGCATCGCTCGGCATCCATCAACTGCGCAAGCAGGAGGAATTCATCGGCGCCCGGCGCCGGATCGCGAAATTCTACCAGGACTCGTTCGCGGACCTCGAGGAGATCGAGCCCGCGTCGGACCGGGTTGAAGATCGCCACTCATGGCACCTGTATATCCTGAAGCTCCGTCTGGAGACGCTGCGGTTTGGCCGCGACGAGTTTATCGCCAGGTTGAAGGATCGCGGCGTCTCCACCAGTGTTCACTTCATTCCCATTCCGCTGCATCCGGCCTACCGCGAGCTGGCCGCCGAGCCTCGAAATCACTGTCCGGAAGCCATCAAGCTGTATTCGCGATCCCTGTCGCTCCCACTCTTTCCGGGGCTCACGGAAGGCGAGCTGCGGCGAATCGTTGACGCGGTGCGATCCGTAATCACGGAAGGAAGGAGCGTCGCGGCGCATGCCGCGACCGCGTGATGAAGTAGGCACCTGATGAAGAAAACTCGCCCCGGTAGTCTTTTTCCGCTTCTCCGCCGCTTTCTCGTGGGACTGCTGCTTGCAGCGGCGCTCACGGCAAGTCCCGCCGCCGCATTCCTCCTGCGGTTTGACTTTGTGATTCCAAGCGGCGAGATGAACCACCTGCGCACCTCATTAGCGTTGGCGGTCACCTTGAAGCTGATGATCCTCCTTGTGTTCCGCGTGCACCGCGGCTGGTGGAGCTTGGTGGGCGTCGCGGACATCCAGCGCGTACTCGCCGGTTCCCTCACCGCCTCCATCGCCTGGTCCTCGGCGCTGTACCTGATTCATGGCGCGAACTTCCCCCGCTCCGTGCTCGTGATCGACTTCATGCAGACTACCAGCCTCATTCTGGCCGCGCTTATGACCCGGCGGTTCTTGAATGAAGGCCTCTCCGGCTGGCGCGCGAAGAGCCAGTTGAAGGGCGTGCTGATTTACGGCGCCGGATGGGCAGGCTGCGCGTTGACCCGAGAGATCCGCGCTTACCCGCGGCTCGGATACTGGGTGTTGGGTTTTGTCGACGATGACCCCTCCAAGCGCGGCGAGATCTTGTCTGGTGTGCCGGTGCTCGGCAGCGGGCGGGATATTCCTGCCATCGTGCGCAACCTGAGCCGCAGGCGGCCCACGCCTACCGAGATCCTGATCGCACTCCCTTCCGCAAGCTCAGCCGAGATGCGGGCCGCCATCGCGTATTGCCGCAAGTCGGGACTTCCCATCCGGACACTCCCCAGCATGGGCAGTCTGATTCAGGACCGTAACCTCAGCCGTCAGGTTCGGGACGTTTCACTCGAAGACCTGCTGTGCCGCGAAAGCGTAACACTGGAAGTCGACCGTATCCGCGAGTGTGTCGAGGGCAAGGCAGTGCTGGTTACTGGCGCGGCCGGGTCCATCGGTTCAGAACTCTGCCGCCAGATCTGCGCCTTCCGGCCGGAACGCCTGGTGCTGTTCGATCAAGCCGAGAGCGACCTGTTCCGAATCGACCTGGAGCTTCGTAAGTCCTTCCCCGGAATTCCGATTCTCCCGAGAATCGGTGACGTCCGGAGCGCCTCGCGGGTGCAGCAGGCGATCCGCGAGAACCAGGTGGCGCTCATGTTCCATGCCGCCGCTTATAAGCATGTACCGTTGATGGAAACCAATGCGGTCGAGGCGGCACATGCGAATGTGCTCGGAACCTGGAACGTGTTCCAGGCCGCGCAACAGTACGGAGTCGAAAAAGTCGTTCTCATCTCCTCCGACAAGGCCGTGAATCCGAGTAACGTGATGGGCGCCACAAAGCGTGCCGCGGAGCTTCTTTCGGCGGCGGTCGAGTCCGGCGCTGGGCTCTCCACCCAGTACGCAGCCGTACGTTTCGGTAATGTCCTGGGAAGCAATGGAAGCGTTACGCCGATCTTCCGCGAGCAGATTGCCGCGGGCGGACCCGTAACGGTCACTCATCCCGAGATCCGGCGCTATTTCATGACCATTCGCGAGGCCGTGCAGTTGGTCCTGCAGGCAATGACCATGAGCCAGGGCGGCGAGATCTTCGTGCTGGACATGGGGGAGCCGGTCAAGATTGTTGATTTGGCGCGCAACATGATCCGCCTATCCGGCTTCGTGCCGGATGTCGACATTCCCATTCACTTCACCGGGCTCCGGCCTGGCGAGAAACTGTTTGAGGAGCTGATATCGGAGGGTGAAGATATTCTCCCGACATACCACGAGAAGATCAAGATCTTCGGAGGACCGAAACCTCCCGCCCACTCGGTGCGCCGATGGATTGAAGACCTAAGGTACTCCATAGAAGCGCGCGATGACCTGCAAGTCGTTCTTCACCTGAAGGACTTCGTTCCGGAATACCAGATCAGCCCCGAGTTGCGGAAGCACTTGGGGATGCGCCAGGACTCCACGGCTTTCAAGTCGCGCTCCGCCGCCGTCTAAGCCGATCGCACGATGAATATCACACCGGATCCCCAAACGGCGTCGCCCCCGCCCCCGCCGCGGGCGGAAGCCGCATCCCTCGGAGATCGGCGATTATGTTTTGCCGGTCCGATGGTCGGCCGGCGTCCCGGCTTTGTCACTACGCAAGGTCAGAAGCTTTCGGAATTGATGGCCCGCGAAGGAGCCCGCGTCATCTCCGTGTCGGCGCTCCCGAACCGGTACATGCGCGCCGCGGACATTTTACTGACGCTGGCCCGGCGGCTGCACGATGTGGATGCCGTCTTCATCGATATCTACGGAGGGCCCAGCTTCCTGATCGAGGATGCCGCGAGCGCACTCGCAAGCAAATATGGCTGTCCCATCATCATGGTGCTCCATGGCGGGGCACTCCCGGAATTCATGGCTCGCCGCACGGCCTGGGTTCGCCGCGTCCTCGGCCGTGCCGCCCGGTTAGTCGCCCCCTCGCCGTATCTCGCGCGCGCCGTGGCGCCACTCGGCCTCAACGTGGAATTAATACCGAACGTGATCGAATTGAAGGACTACCCGTATCGGCGCCGGGATAAACTCGCTCCACGACTGTTCTGGATGCGCGCGTTCCATCCGATCTGGAATCCGGAACTCGCCATTCGGGTGCTTCACCTGCTTCGGCCTGATTACCCGGACGCGACTCTGGTCCTGGCAGGACAGGAGAAGGGATTACTGGGCCCGATGAAGGAACTTGCGTCGCGCCTCGACTTGGCGGAAGCGATTGAGTTCCCCGGCTTTCTGGGAAGCGAAGAGAAGGCGCGATATGGGAATCAGGCTGATATCTATCTCAACACGAACCGCATCGACAATATGCCGGTCTCCGTCGTGGAAGCGTGCGCCATGGGAATACCGGTGGTTGCCACGGACGTTGGCGGCATTGGTGATCTCCTCCGGCACGAGGAAACCGCGCTGCTGACTCCTGACAACGATGCCGGCTCCATGGCTGGAGCCGTGAGGCGCCTGCTGGCGGAGCCGGAGCTCGCCGCGTCGCTCTCGAGTAACGGCCGGATCCTCGCGGCCCGGTCGGCTTGGGAGAATGTGCTGCCCCGGTGGCGGCAGGTGCTTGCGGAAGTGTGCGCCAACAACTGAAACGTGGAGATTTAAACCCGTGTGTGGATTCGCAGGAATAGCCAGTCGGCACTCATACCCTCCAGTTGAGCTTTCTCGTCTGGTATCCATGCGGGACACTCTCCAGCACCGCGGTCCCGATGACGCGGGCTGCTTCCTGGCTGCCGGGATAGCGCTGGCGTCCCGCCGCCTCGCCGTGCTGGACCTTAGCCCCAGGGGCCGCATGCCCATGACTTCGTCCGACGCACGGTACACGATCGCCTATAACGGCGAGGTCTACAATTATCGGGATCTGCGGCACGGCGCGGCGGCAAAAGGCTATCGCTTCCAATCCGACACGGATACCGAAGTCCTTCTCGCACTCTATGAGCAGCGGGGTGCGGAGATGCTCGAACTTCTGAACGGTATGTTCGCCATCGCCATCTGGGACGCAACCGAGCAGACCCTGTTCCTTGCCCGTGACCGCCTGGGCGTGAAGCCCCTTTACTACTACAAGTCTCCTGACTCCCTCATTTTCGGCTCTGAGGAAAAAGCTCTGTTTGACGCCGGCGTACCCGCGGAGTTCGACAGCGCCACTCTGGCCGAATTGCTGTGCTTCCGCTACGTGGCCGGCCGGCGAACTCCGTTTCGCGGCATTGAGCGGCTTCTGCCAGGTCACTACCTGACATGGAAGCGCGGACACCTTTCGATTCGAACGTGGTGGAGGCTGGGCGACGCCGCCCCGGCTTCGCCGCCAAACGCCGCATCCTGGTACCGTGATACCTTCGACGATTCCGTCGCCTTGCGCACCATCAGCGATGTCCCCGTCGGCGTGCTCCTCAGCGGTGGTTTGGACTCCAGTTCCGTTGCATCTTCGCTTGCCGCCCGAAGCCCGGACCAGCTCTCCAGCTTCACGGTCCGTTTTCCCGAGTCGCCCCGCCACGACGAGGGTCCCGCGGCCGCCGCCTTCGCGCAGCACTGCGGCCTGAACCACCACGAAACGGTGGTGAAGGGAGAGGATCTGATGCCTCTGCTCCACGAGGCCACCTGGCTGAACGACGAGCCCCTCGCGCATGCCAATGCGGTTCACCTCCTGGCGGTTTCCCGTTACGCGAAGAATTTTGTCACGGTGCTGCTTTCGGGCGAAGGCGGTGACGAAACTCTTGGCGGCTACGTGCGATACAGATTGCTTCGCACCGGGTCCTGGATTCCACGAATGGCCTTTCCGGAGGCTCTCCTCGACTGGAATGGGCTGCCGCGGCGTTTTTACAAGACGGCCCAGTTCCTGCAAATGAAGTCTCTTGATGAGCGCGTTTTGATGAACTCCTGCGATGTGTTCCCTTCGGAATTGCGGGAGGCCGGTTGCGACGCGGAACTCGATCTCGGGTACCGCACCACGGTCCTGGACGGCGCTCGAAAACTTTACCCGGGTGACCTGCTTCGTCAGGGCATGTTCTACGATCAACAAACGTTTCTGTGTTCCGTGCTGGACCGCAACGATCGAATGACCATGGGCGCCTCGATTGAGTGCCGCGTGCCCTTTCTCGACTACCGCATTGTGGAGCAACTCGCCCGGATGGATTCGCGGGATCTGTTTACGGGAAGCGGAACCAAGCCTCTGCTCCGGCGGGCCATGCGCTCCCGCCTGACTCCGGACACTTTGCGTCACAAAAAATGGGGCTTCGGAGTTCCGTGGTCGGAGCACCTAAGGAGAGTTCCAGAGTTCCAGGATCTCGTCGTCAACCTGCCGTCTCAGCCGTTGATTCGCGATTACTTCGATCCCCGGCTGCTGCGGCGAGCGGTTGCTTCCTTCCTGCTCTCCGATGGACGCCACGAAGCCCTCATTCTGCAACTGGTGATGTTGGCGATCTGGGGGCGAATGGTGTCCGAGAGACATGGCAGTCCGCAGCAGCCGTTGCTGATCTCGGGAGAGGCTCGGGCCTGAAAATGTTGGAAATCGTACAAAGCTTGTACTACGGCCTTCCCGCACCTGTGCGGAACCTCGCCGCCAGTCTGTACGGCTATCGCCTGAAGAGCGAGCGTTACAGCGATGGAACTGAGGATCTGGTGGCTCAAGCGCTGGAACGTGAACAGTGGAGTGCGGTTCGCTGGCAATCCTGGCGGGAAGAGCGTCTCGCCGAGATGCTTCATCGCGCTTCCCGCAAAGTCCCTTACTACCGCGAGCAATGGCGAATACGGCGACTCAAGGGCGACCGGTCTCCCGAGGATATCTTGGAGAACTGGCCCATTCTGGAAAAGGCCGCCGTGCGCGAGAACGCCGAATCTTTTCTTGATGAAGAACTGAACCGTCATTCGCTTCTGGAAGAGTTCACCAGCGGGAGCACCGGTTCTCCCTTGCGGCTGTGGTTCACCAGACAATCACAGCGCGAGTGGTACGCACTCTCCGAGGCGCGCTGGCGTAACTGGTACGGAGTGACTCAAGATCACCGCTGGGCGATCTTGGGCGGCAGAATGGTAGCCAAATTCACCCAAACTAAGCCGCCTTTCTGGGTTTGGAACGCTCCCATGCGCCAGTTGTACATGTCTTCCTATCACCTCTCGCCGCGTTTCCTGCCCTGGTATCTGGATGAGCTGCGGACGCGCGGGATCGACTATTTGTACGGCTACTCCTCCTCCCTCGCCGCCCTGGCGCACGCGGCCGTTGAGCGCGGCGTGAAACACCCGATGATAGTGGCAATCTCCAACGCGGAGCCGCTCTACGAGCATCAGCGAGCCGTCATTCGCGACGCTTTTGTCTGCCCGGTGCGCGAGACCTATGGCCTTTCCGAGAAGCTGGCCGCCGCCAGCGAATGCGAGCACGGCAGCCTCCACCTCTGGCCGGAGGCGGGATTCCTGGAAGTCGACGAGAACCGGAACCTGATCGGCACTGGGCTTCTCAACACCGCCATGCCACTCATTCGGTACCGCACCGGAGACCTTGCCCGGTTTCATACGTCCACAACGCCCTGTGCCTGCGGCCGCAACCTCCCGCGCATCCACTCCATCGAAGGCCGCGCCGACGACATTCTCATCACCGCGGATGGCCGTCAAGTCGGCCGCCTCGATCCGCTTTTCAAGGGAGACTTGCCTATTCGCGAGGCACAGATCGTTCAGGAAAGCCTTACCTCTGTAACTCTGCGACTTGTACCCGGGCCGGGTTACCTGCCCATGCACGGCGAGCGGCTGGCCGGGCTTATTCGCGAACGAATGGGCGACCTGGTGGTGCATATCGAGCGCGTTGCGCGACTAGAGCGCGGCCCGAACGGCAAGCTCCGCGGTGTCGTCAACCGTCTGGGCAAGGGAACGGTCTCATCAGCCGATGCCTGAACCGAGGATTTCCGTCGTCATTCCGTGCCGCAATGAGCGGCGTCACGTAATTCCCTTGCTCGACTCCCTCTCGCGGCAGGAACTGGGCCCCTGGCGGTGGGAAATACTCGTCGCCGACGGCGAGAGTGACGATGGCACCGCAGAGGCGCTGGTCCGGGAAGCTCGCCTCCGAGATCTCCCGCTTCGCGTGCTAAGCAACCCGAATCGGATTGCCGCCGCCGGTTTGAATCTGGCGATTCGCGCGTCGCGGGGAGAGTTCGTCCTCCGGATGGATGCGCACTCTGAATACGCACCGGACTATGTGCGGCGATGCGTGGAGACGCTTGAGCGCACGGGCGCGGACAATGCCGGGGGGCCGGCGCGTACGCGGGCCCAGGGCTATGTCGCCAGGGCGATTCAGGCTGCTTATCACTCGCCTCTATCCAGCGGCGGGTCCCGCTTTCACAATGAATCCTATGAAGGCTGGATCGACACCGTCCCTTACGGCTGCTGGCGCCGAGCGACTCTGGATCGCATCGGTCTATTCGATGCGGACTTGGTACGCAATCAGGATGACGAGTTAAACCTTCGCCTCATCCGTGCGGGAGGACGAATCTGGCAGGATCCTCAGATCCGGTCGTGGTACTGGACCCGGTCCCGCTTCGGTGCGTTGGCCCGCCAATACTTTCAGTACGGATTCTGGAAAGTGCGGGTGGTTCGAAAGCATCGCATTCCCGCTTCGCCCCGACACCTGGCGCCAGGCGCGTTCGTTCTGACACTGCTGACCCTCCTGGTGCTAGGCGCACTCCTGCGAGCGATAGGCATGAACTGGACGCCGCCCGTGATTGCCCTCGGCTTGCTCACGGCCGTTTATGCAGCCGTTCTTATTGGCGCATCCATCGCCGCGGCGGCGAAGCGCGGTTGGGATCTTATTCCCATTTTGCCGCTTGCATTCGCCACTTTTCATTGGTCCTACGGCTTGGGATTTCTGGCTGGTCTGGCTTTCTGGACGGCACGGCGGACCGGCGCCACTCCGGGTCATGTCTTCACGGGGCTTTCGCGATGATTCGCGTTTTCGATGTTTTTCTCTCAGTATTGCTGCTGGCATTCCTTGCCGTGCTGTTCCCCTTTGTCGCTCTGGCGATCAAGCTCAGCAGTCCGGGGCCCGTGCTGTACCGCGCTCGACGGGTGGGCCTGAATGGACGCGAATTCACCATGCTCAAATTCCGGACCATGGCGGTGCGGGACCACCAGGGCAGCGCGATCACCTCCGCGGCCGATCCGCGCGTGTTTCCCCTCGGTGCGCTGTTGCGAAGGCTGAAGATCGACGAGTTCCCGCAGGCGTGGAATATCCTGACCGGTGACATGTCGGTCGTGGGACCGCGGCCCGAAGACTCGGGCATCGTGAACCGCTATTACCGGCGCGAAGATCGGCAGGTTCTTACGGTCCGTCCCGGACTGTCAAGCCCGGGTTCGATCTACTACTTCCTCTATGTCGAGCCGAATTTGTGTGCTCGCTCGGCGGAAGCAGACTATGTAACTGCCGTACTCCGCGACAAGATCGCTCTGGACATGGCCTGGGTGGAAGGCCGGAACCTGAGAGCCTATGTTTCCATCCTGGTCCGGACCCTTGGCGCGATCCTGGCCACCGCAACCGGCAGTACGTTGCGTCCGCCTCTACCGGAGCTTGATCGCCTGACGCGGGGCGCACATGGACTGGCGGAGGATTCGGCGTGACGCGCCGAGGACAAAACCAAAGCCGCGAGCTGTCGCCGGCAGAGTGGCGTTGCTGGTTCCTTCACGAAGCGAATCCGCATTCCAGCCTGCTGAACCACTCCTGGCTGGTCCGGCTCAGCGGCTCCATTGACGAGGACACCGCCAAGCGCTCGCTGGAGGCGCTCCTCCCGATCCACTGTGGCTTCCGTTGGCGCTTCCAGCTTGCCGGCGACCGGCCTACCGCGATCTTGCAGCCGCGGATCGCGATCGATTGGCGTCGCGTCGATCTGGGGGTGAGCGAGGTGCCTTGGGAACAGTGCCGCCGGGAAGCCTCCGAACCTCTCCGCCTGGATTCGGGTCCGGTGTTGCGCCTGGTAACTTATCGCCTCGCCGGCGAATCTGTCGCTCTTCAGATCACGTGGCATTCCATATCCGCCAGTGCATCATCCCTCCGCATCCTGCTGAACGCAATCGCCGGCCGGCGGGTGGACCTGGAGGCGGCGCCCGAGCTTTCCGAGCGCGACAGCCGTGCGTATTGGCGATCGCAACTGGCTGACCCGCCCTCCGGGAATCTGCCGCTCGATCATCGCGGGCGGGTTGGCGACAACACCGCGGGCCTCGTGATTCTCGACTTGCCCGCGGAAATACGGTGTCAACTTCCCAGCGAACCGGCCTCTCGGCAGCCGGTGCTTGCGGCTGCCACCGCCCTTCTTCTGGCGCGACTTACAGGACAGCCGGAATGCGGCTTGATATGGACCGGCGAAAATCCGGGTCACTCGGAATTGAAGTGCACGGAGAATCCCCTGCCTCTTCGGCTTCAGGTCGACCCGGAAGCCACGTTCGAAAGCCTGACTGCGCAAGTAAGTGACGTGCTCTCCTCGGCTCGAGTTCATGCCCGCATGCCCTTCGACGAATTGGTGCGCGCCTACTGGCAGGGTGGGCCTCATCGTTTCCCGTTCGCCGATGCATCCATCGAGTTTCAGCAAGACTACGCCCGCCCCTCTGGTTTCGCCACGGCCTGCGAGCCGGTTCTGCCGCCCGCCATCCAAACCGACCTCGCCTTCCGGTGGGACGAGTCTCAAGGCAGGCTGAAGTGCTCAATCCGTTACCGGACCTGCCTCTTCGAGCAGCAGACAATCCTGCATTGGAGCCAGTACCTGGAGAGTATCCTTCGATCGGCCCTGCGAAACCCCAAGGAGCCCGCCTGGGAGTTGCCGCTTAGCGAGTCGGAGCCCTGTGGCACGGGCGGGAACTCGCCGCACGTGTCGGATCTGGGTGCCAGCCTGGATCGGGCACTGCTAAACAAGCCACAGTCAATTGCGATTCGCGCCGCGGATGAGTCGCTCACTCGGGCCGAACTCGACTCTCACTCTCGGGCGCTGGCCGAAAGGCTTCGCTCGTTGGGCGCCGGGCCCGAGTTTCGCGTCGCCATCTGCCTGGAGCGCTCTCCTTTGATGGTTTCTTCGATTGTGGGCGTCCTGCGGGCAGGGGCTTGTTTCGTCCCTCTGGATCCCCGCTACCCCCCCGAACGTCTGCGGCTCCTGGTTGAGGATTCGGGAGCAAAAATCCTTATCACCAAGGGCGAGCCCGCCTTTCCGCTACCGCCAGGATGCCGCATCCTTGACCTCGGCCGGGAGATTCCGTCCCCTCGCGTGCCGCCGCCCTCGTTCCCAGTCAGTTCGCCTCGCGACGCCGCGTACGTTATCTACACGAGCGGTACCACGGGGCACCCCAAGGGTGTAGTGATCGAGCGGTCCAACCTGAGTCACTATATCGCCGGGATGTCCGCGGCCGTCCGCATTGAACCCGGTGACGTTTACCTCCACACTGCGTCCTTCTCATTCTCATCCTCCATCCGGCAGTTGTTTCTTCCTCTGCTGAGCGGCGCCGAGTTGGTGATTGCCACGGCTGCGGAAATCGCCGATCCCGTCGCTCTGTTTGAGCGAATCCGCACCGACGGGGTTACCGTCGCCGACTTGGTGCCCACTTACTGGAGTGCCTGTCAGGGGGCTCTCGCCGCACTCCCGGCCGGCACTCGCGCCAAATTGATCGAGAACCGCCTGCGGCTCATCCTGTCCGCTAGCGAGGTGTTGTGGTCCGACGTCCCACTACGCTGGCGTCGTGACCTTGGGCACCCGGCGGAAATGATCAACATGTTCGGTCAAACGGAAACCTGCGGGATCGTCTGCACTCATGCTGTTGCCCCCGTGGATGCAGACAGTCCCTTCATTGTTCCGATTGGACGCCCCATTCCCGGCGTCGAGATCCTGGTTCTGGATTCCCGCCGCAGGTGCGTCCCACCCGGAGTTGTCGGAGAGATCTACGTCAGCGGCCCGACCGTTGGGCGCGGATACCACAACCTGCCCGAAGAAACACAGGCACGGTTTATCCCGCACCCCGGCCAGCCGGATCTTCGGCTTTACCGCACTGGCGACCGGGGCAGGATCACGGCGCGGGGCGAGATCGAGTTTCTCGGTAGGGAAGATCACCAGGTTAAAATACGAGGCCACCGAGTGGAACTCGCGGAGGTGGAGGCGGCCATGCGTAGGCATCCGGCCGTCCGCGAGTGCGCGGTCACCGCGGTCGCTTCCGGTGGTCATTCCTTCTCGTTGGCGGCCTACTTCGTTCCCGCCGATCCCGGCGTTTCAGCCGGGGACATCCGCGCCTTTGTCGCCGAGATTCTCGCCCCTTACCTTGTGCCGTCTTTTTTTGTTGTGATGGAGGCCCTGCCGCTAACGCCCAACGGCAAGATCAACCGTAAAGCCCTGCCCAGTCCGCAATGCGTGGGCGAGCCACAGACGGAGGAGCAGCCGCGCAACAAGACCGAGCGGCTGCTCGCCTCAATCTGGAAAGATGTGCTCGAGCGGCCCACCGTCGGTCTGCGGGAAAACTTCTTCCACATCGGTGGCGATTCCTTGCGAGCTGTCGCAATGTTTTCCCGCATCCGGTCGAAGTTTGGCCAGTCTCTTCCCCTTGCAGTCATCCTTCGATCTCCAACGATTGAAAAAATGGCGGCCGAGCTTCAGAGCCGCACCCATGGCGAATCGGATGACGCCGCAGTCTCCTGTATCGTCCCCATCCGGACAAGCGGAAGCGGCATACCCTTCTATTGTGTCCACGGAGTGGGTGGAACCGTTCTCGAATACTACCACCTCGCACACTACTTACATCCGGATCATCCGTTCTTCGGGATCCAAGCTGCTGGCATAGAAGGGGGATCCTTCCTCGACCGTGTAGAGCAAATTGCCGCGCGCTACGTTGATGAAGTACGGCGGGTGCAGCCGCAAGGTCCTTATATGCTCGGCGGCAACTCATTCGGAGGCCTGATTGCCTGGGAGATGGCGCAGCAACTCACGGCGGCGGGGGACGAAGTTGCTCTGCTTGCGCTCTTCGATACCTGGGGCCCCGGCTATCCCAGGTTCCACAAGCGCCCGAGTGCATGGACCAAGGCGCGCAGACGCCTTGCGCTTCACTGGAGTGACCTGAAGCGTTTGGACAACATCATGCGCCGGGAATACATCGCGGAGAAATCCGCCAACGCCTCAGCGCGGGCATGGAGACTCGGAATCCGTTCTCTCCGCAAGACGCGTCGCTGGCTTGAGTGGCAGATCCTCCCGCCGGCGTTGCGCGAAGCTCGGCGGCAGGGACGAAAGGCGCTGCAACGATACGCTCCACGACCTTACAGCGGACCCGTGACACTTTTTCGAGCCGCCAGCCAGCCTCCGGGCGCCGTGGAGGATCCTGCTAACGGTCTCAGCGGGCTGGCAGTTGGACGCTTCGATGTGATTGTTGTCCCTGGGTACCATGCCGCAATCGTGCGTGAACCGCAGGTGCGAGGTCTCGCTCAACGCCTCAACGAGTGTATTGAAAAACTTGGGAAGTCGCGCCGGGAAGATCCGCGGGCGGAATTGGTGGGAGAAAGAAACGCGCGAGGGTGAAGCGGTTTACGGCGCGAAGTACCCGTTGATATCAATCACCAGGTCGGTAGCTTGTAAGGCGAATATTGCGATTGCCCCGCCAATACCGGCCGGAACAATGGCGGCATTTGCAGTCACCTTGCCATCCGCGGCGTTCACATTAGAAGTAAGGGGTTGGGCTCCTCCGTATGGCCAGGCAGTGAGGTACCCAAGCGATCCGTGCGGAACCACTGTCAGGTTCAACGAGTAGGCTCCCGCGTTCGGCGGGATGCCGCAAGTGCTCTCGAGCGGGGCGAAGGTTCTAGGGATTCCGGCAGCCAGAGCGCCTCCGAGCCGCGTGTCGGCAATTCGGCATGGGGCGGTTAAGTAATACTTCAACTCTCCGGGACTGCCTGGCGGAGCGAAGTAGCCGCTGACATCGGCGACAAGATCGGCGGGGTTTGTCGTGTAGATGTTGACAGCACCCCCGCCACCCCTGCCTTTAGCAGCGCCAGGTTCGCGGTAACCTGGCCGTCCGGCGCATTCAGCGTCGATGCTGTCGGCTGCGTCACTCCGGTCGGCCACGCCGTCAGGTGTCCCAGGCCGCCATGGGGTATCGCCGTTACGTTCATGACGTAGGCTTGCGCGTTTGCCGGAACGCTGCAAAACCCGGCCACTGGGAACGAACGGCTCCCGAAGACCGGAGGACCGCCTTGCGGCCCCGACCCATTCCTTGTGTCAAACACCCGGCAAGGCGTAACCGGATAAGGCGCCAGTCCGCCCGGGCCCGGAAGATCGAAATAACCGTTGATGTCCATCACCCCGTGGGTGCGAGTGGCGGTTAAGATATCAAAATTCCCGCCCGCCCCCGCGCCCACGAATTCGCAGTCACCTGTCCGTCCACCGAGTTCAACGGCGATATGGCCGGCCGGGCCTGTCCGGTGGGCCACATTGCCCGATACCCCGCGGGCCCTCTGGAACCACCGTCGCATTCAACGAATAGGCCTTCGCTCCAGCCGGAATCCCGCATTCGAGCGAAATCGTGCGGGTGCCATCGACGATCGCACCGCTCCGGGTATCGATTGCCTAAACGGCGTGACTGGTGCGAGTGAAGACCGGTTGCAAACGCTGTCACGATAGAAAGCGGTCCTGTCATCATCACGGTCCGCGGAGTCACCTTGCTGGTGAGGTCCCCTTGTAAACTAAGGAACGGCGGCTCGCTGTTGCTCGTCGCGGCACGCACCACTGGACTTCCTTCTTCGCAATAGTCGTCAGCGGAGAAAGGCGCTGCCACCAGTGTGCCACTGTCCCGCGGAACCACATCGCCTGCCAGCTTATGCCGCGTCACATAGATCGCCGTGTACCGTGCGGCGCTGGCAGGAACGGAGATGGTGCGCGATTGAGGTCCGCCGTCGCTCCATCTCTGGAAGTAGCTTCGCGAGCGACCGCTTCCAACCGGAGAGAGCGCGCCCAAAGTGTGAGACGAGCCCGGAGTCCATTGGAAAGTCTGCGGCGCCGTGAGCGTAGCTCCATCCACCTGCACCGGAAGTCCGGTAGGTGTTGTGTCTACGATGATGGTAACCGTTGTCGGCGCCACCTGCGCCGTCGTGAATGAGAAATCCGGTGAAAGCGCTACCGTTCCGCCCAAGTTCACCGAGCGAGCTCGGAAATAGTATGCGGTTCCTGAAGCCAGCCCTGTCAGCGTCACCGAATGCGCCGTCTGCCGCGTGGCCGTGACTGCTGTGGACTGCCCGTACGAAATCGTGGTCCCATATTGCACCTGCGAGTTCGCGGCCTCGCTGGTCGTCCACGTAATGGTCGCGCCGGACGTAGTGACGCCGCTTACCTGAACCCCTGAGATGGTCAGCGCTGAGGAAGTTGTGAAGCTGAAGTTTCCCGACAGCACTACCGCGCCGGAGGCATTCGCCGACCGCACACGGTATTGGTAGGTCTGACCCGCGGCGAGCCCGCTCAGGGTGACCGAATGCGAGGTCTGCCGCGATGTCGTTATCGGAGTGGAAGTGCCGTACGCGGTGGTGGTTCCATACTGCACTTGCGAATCGGCGGCCTGGTTTGTGGTCCACGTGATCGTCGCCCCGCTGGCGGTGACCCCGATGGCCTGGACCCCCGTCGCCGTCAGCGCCGCTTGTGTCGCGAAGGAGAAGTTTCCTGATAGGGCCACTGTCCCAGCCGCGTCCGCCGATCGAACCCGATACTGGTATGTCGTGCCCCCCGTCAAGCCCGACAAGGTGACTGAATGGGAGGTTTGCCGGGTCGCCGAAACGGGCGTCGCGGATCCGTAGGACGTGGTGGTCCCATACTGAACTTGCGAATCCGCGGGGGCACTGGTGGTCCATGTAATCGTGGCGCCGGTCGCGGTGATGCCGCTTACCTGTACTGCTGTCACCGCCAGATTGCTTGACGTTGTGAAGGAGTAATTACCCGACAATACCACCGCGCCTTCAGCATCCGCCGAGCGCGCCCGGAACTGGTACTGGGTCCCGGCGGTGAGGCCGGAAAGATTCACGGAGTGCGAAAGCTGCCGCGTTGCGGTCACCGCTGTGGCGGAACCGTACGCCGTCGTAGCCCCGTACTGAACCTGAGAGTCCGACGCAAGATTCGTGGTCCACGTAATTGTGGCTCCCGTCGGCGTGATGCCCGTGACCTGAACACCCGTGATCGCCAGCGCCGCCGAAGTGGTGAAGCTTGAGTTTTGCGATGAGGCCGGAGATCCGCTGGAGTTCACGGAATGTACCCGGAACTGGTAGGCGGTTCCCGCAGTCAGGTTTGTAAGCGTCACCGAGTGCGCGGTCTGACGCGTGGATGTCGTCGGCGTGGATGTCCCGTACGCGGTCGTCGTCCCGTACTCCACCCG
>JAIEPW010000002.1 GCA_019748195.1 Bryobacteraceae bacterium | reverse complement strand
CTGAAGTTCTTCGTCGACAAGTTCAGCCACGTGCGGTTCGAGCCTTCGGGCTGGACCGGCAACAAGCAGGTCCCGTATGCGAAGAGCATCATGGACTACATTTTCCGGTGGCTGGCGGTGAAGTTCATCGGACCCGAGTACGGGTCGATGGAAGCCGGGGACTCGATGAAGCTGAAGCCGACGGAGCCGGAGCCGCAGCAGTCGCTGGCGTTCGAGCCTGCAGTGGCGGACGCGCCGCTCTGTTCGGAGTGCGGCGGCCTGATGACGCGCAACGGGTCGTGCTACAAGTGCGAAAACTGCGGCGGGACCAGCGGGTGTAGCTAGCATATGGCATCAGGACTTGGACCAGCCGCGGGCTTACTGGGTACCACTGTACTTGACGGCTGGAAAGTAGTGGAGCAACTGCCAAGGCCGTCAAACGGCACCGGTGGATACTTTTCCACTGGGTACATAGCTGAAAAGTCAGGATCTCGGGCTTTCTTGAAAGCAACGGATCTTTCCGGTGTCAGTGCCTCTCGAGACACAGCCCAAGCGATCAAACGCATCACAGAATCGCATGTCTTCGAGAGAGATCTTTTGTCGACCTGCAAACAGAAGAAGCTTCGGCGGGTGGTCACGGCCATAGGAAATGGGACAATAGGCTCCCGCCCTGACGAGTTAGTATTCTTTTTGCTCTTCGAGCTGGCCGACAGCGATGTGCGTAGAATATGGGCTGCGGGTGAGCAATTAACCTTCGCCATCAGTTTGCGTATTGCACATCACATAAGCAGTGCTTTGATGCAATTGCATGGAATTGCCGTGGCGCACCAGGACTTGAAGCCATCTAATGTCTTGCTTTTCGGGCCTAAAGATTCGAAGCTCGCGGATTTAGGAAGAGCTTCAGCGCTTGGTCTCACTGCCACTCATGACGAACTTCTTGTAGCCGGCGACTTAAGCTACGCTCCGCTCGAGCTCATGTATGGTCATGTTCTGCCCGATTGGAAAACTCGGCGGTTAGGTTGTGATCTGTATCTGTTGGGCAGCTTTCTGTTCCAGCTTCTCAGAGGCACCGCTTTGACACCAGCAGTTCTCGCCAAGTTGGATCGACGATTTCGTCCTGATCAATTTCCCGGAAGGTATGAAGACGTTCTACCGCACCTAGAGTCAGCCTTTGCTGAAGCATTGCAGCAGTTTCAATCTGACATTCCAGAATGGTGCGCTTCGAAGATACGGGGGATCGTCGCGCAACTCTGCAACTTGAAGCCAGAGGAGCGTGGCCATCCTCGAAATCTAAGTGGAACGTTAAACCGTTTCTCGCTGGAGCGGTATGTCTCTGAGTTGGACCTGCTCGCCACGCGAGCGGAGCTACGAATTAATTGAGTAGTTTCAAAGAAGAACCCAACAGAAGGATCATACCTAGGTGGTGGACGTCAAGCGATCCACGTGCTCTTGCGCCCGGACGCGTTCGCCAAAGTCCCTTGTTCGATGCGGAAACCGCGGAGTGGAGCGAGAAAGCTCTCCGGTTTCGGCGAAGTGGAAGTTCATCTGACGCCATTGAACTCTTGAGCGCAGCTCTAACACTTGGATCGATTCCCGATCCCGAGCTGATTAGAGCAGCCGTAGACGTGATTATGGCTGCATCATCCAAGACCTCCGATCCAGCTTTGGAGTTGGCGCGCGCATTGACGGGGAGTGGAACACGGAGCCTTGTCCCTCTGCTTCACAAGGAACAACTTATTCGACAGCTCCGAGCAAGACTCAACCTCTGTCCCAGAGACGCACTTGGATGGCTTGACTTGGCGTTCCTCCAATGTTTAACGGGTAATCGTGAGAAGGCGAGGAGGTCTGTCGAAACCGCGCTCGGTCTCAATCCAAATCATCGGTACATCACACGGTCGAGTGTTCGTTTCTTCGTACATGTTGGAGACTTAGACGCAGCTCTGTACGCTCTATTACGTTCAGCCGCAACCACGACAGACCCGTGGCTGATGGCTGCTGATATCGCCATGCATCACCTATGTGAAAAGTCATCTGAGCTAGTAAGGCCGGCGCGGCATTTCCTCTCTTCGCAGCAGCGTTCTCCTCGTGACATTTCCGAGCTAGCTAGCGCCCTCGGGACTCTCGAGGCTGTGGCGGGCAATCATCGCCTGGCAAGGAGATTTTTCAAGGCAGCCCTGGTTGACCCCACGGAGAACTCAGTCGCACAAGTGAGATGGGGTGCTGAAGTCGCACATGTTATACAGTTTGACCCTAAACTGCTGCTTGCCGAGCACAGCTACGAAGCTCAGTGTTGGCATGCATTCGGCTCAGGAGATTGGAACGCTGCGTACGATGCTGCCGTTGCTTGGCTCGAGGATCAACCATTCTCCACGACACCCGCCATACTTGCATCGTATCTCGCCGCGATCGCACGAGAGGATTATGCAAAAAGTAAGGAGATCGCGGACAGCTCTCTGGCAGCAAATCCGGGGAATCCGATGCTTACTAACAATCTTGCGTACGCGCTCATCCATGTCGGCGAATTAGAACGAAGCCGCAGGCTCCTCGCGTCCATGGCAACGAATGACATCGTGAGCCGCGTGAGCAAGCTCGCAACGTCTGGTTTGTTGGCTTTTCGGGCTGGAGAATATGAGGTCGGCCGGAAGCACTACCGCGCGTCAATAGAGGCAGCTCACAGCCGGGGTCTCAGGCGCCTTCACGCAAAAGCATCAATCTTCTACGCAATGGAAGAAGCTCGACTGGACCGGCTCAGCGAGCACACAGTCTCTGCGCTGAAGCAGGTGCTCGCTGCTTGCGAAGGCATCGCCGATGCTGACGTCAAACAAGTTCGTGACAAACTTTCAAGTAGCCTCGGAGAATGATGCTTTGGGAGTTGGTGGCTGGGAGTTGGTGCCTGGCACCACCAGGCACCAATCCGCGGCGCAAACTGTGGCAAGTCCCTCCCCTGCAGCGCTTTCGGGCGAAAATCGGCCGTGTCGAAAAGTGGCTCAGCTCGATTTGCCTGCTGTTTTCATTGCCACCGGCCACCATTCGGATCGGCCAGCCAACCCGAACGACATCCCGTTTGTTTTCAGCATTCGCCGCGCCCGCAAAACCGCCCCTTCAAACCTGTTCCAACTCCAAACTGGGGGTCCTTTTATGTACGCGCTCCGGCAGCTCTAGCCCGTTGCGATGAAAACAGTTCCCCCGCGGGCAATCCGGCGATCGGTGCCCTAATCCGGCGATCGATGCCTGGCACCACCAGGCACGGATGGCACCTGGCTTGCAGTCTGACACGAGGCCTTACAAATGGAGAACGAGAGGGCCTGCGGGATGAGATCGAGAGCAGCGCTGCATCAACTGGTGGATCGGTTGCACGAAGACGAAGTGGATCTGCCTAGGCAGTGCCTTTAGGCCTGCGCGGCGCAGCCGATGATGACGGCCCGGTTCTGTATGCCACGGCCCTGATGTCGCTCGTTGACCTAGCTGAGGGCCGCTTGCGCAATCCGAACGGGATCGCGGACTGTGGGCGATCGCAACTTCATCGCGCTTAGGCCACTGAACAACATGCGATGTCAGAATGCGCCTTGATGGATACGCGTACCTACGGCGCCAAGCCGTGATGCAGCGCCTGCCGGATCGCCAGGCCGGCAAACGCCCCCACCACGCACAAGGTCCGGACATCGTCCAGCCCGAAGCGGTAGCTGGTCACGAACGCGTACGGCAACATGGCGAGCGCTCCAATCAACATCCAGGTACCCTTGGCGGTCGGGGTGTTGCCGGCCAGTCCGGTGGCGAACCAGCGGCGATGCAACACCAGGAACGCAACCCACACGCACGCCGCCGCCGCCAGCAGAACCCAGGTGGCCGCCGGCAGGTCCCGGTAGAAAACAAAACTCAGCCCGTCATCGTCGAACCGGAAGGAAAAGACGGCATACGACATCGCCAGCGCCCCGGCGAGCGTCAGCGAACGCAGGCTTAGCAGCCTGCGCGTCCTCTCCAGGCTGGCCATTTCCAAAGCGGGCGGCGGGTCGGCCTGCGGCAACGCCAGGGTACCGGCGTCGGCCAGTTCCTCGGGGTGGACCCGCAGGTACTCCTCGACCAGCCGGCGAGTGTCCTCGCTGACTTCTCCGGCCAGGTAGAGCGGCATCAGATCGCGCACCACGTTATTAGTAACGGTCATGGACTAGTTTTCCTTTCCGGGCTTGCATGAGTTTCAGCCGGGCGCGATGGACTTTGACGCGCGCCGCGACCGGGGTAATTTCCAGCGTCCGCGCGATCTCCTCGTAGTCCATGCCGTTCTCGCCCCGCAGAAGCACCGCCGCGCGTTCCACCGGGTCCAGTTGCTGCAGACCATCGAGAACCCTGCGGAGTTCCGCCTCGTAGTCCAAGACCTCATCGCGGCAATCCGCCGGAGCCGGGACCTCCGTGAGCGCGGTCTCACGCCTCTCTCGCCGCCACGCTTGGACGTACAAATTCCTCACGATCGCAAGCAGATAACTCTTGATGGTCTTCAGTTGCGCGGGCGCGGGCGAGGCCCACACCCGCAGAAAAGCCTCGGCCGTCAGGTCCTCGGCCCTGGCGGCGTCGCCGGCCAGATAGAGAGCAAACCGGTAGACTTCGCGGCCGTGGGCTTCGTAAACCTCATGGAACGTGACCGCGGGCAAGCTCACGTCAAGATTATGCATGGGCGGCCGGTTCGTTACAGGAATTCTTTCGATTGGCGCCGCCCCCCCGGCTCAGGTGCGCCGGCGGCGCGGCATGTAGGCCTGCACTCGGGCGTGTATAATCTCCCAATGGCTCGAGGAGTGTTGTTCAGTCCCAGCGGACGGTTCTCTTGGAATGTGACTTCGCACGTCGGTCCCGGCTGCCCCAATCAAGCCGACGACGTTCAACTGGTTCAACTAGGATACTATTGCCGCGCGCGCAACCCGAAGACCAACCTGACGGCCGAAGAGAAGGCGACGTCATTGGCAGTGGTGCCGGGTGCGCCCTATAACGGCGCCCCGAACGATCCCCTGACCATCGCGATCAAGACTCATCAAAAGGCCCGCGGCGGCACGCAGGACGGCAAGGTCAGCCCGATTCCGGGCAACCAGCCCGCCTATGCCCCCGAGACATCCTGGATGATCCTTCCGCTTTCCAACAATATCTATGACATTTTGCGGGACGTCTGGCCGGCGATTCACAAATCGCCGAAGTGTCCGCCGGCCCTGGCGGCAACTTCCAAGGCTGTCTTCGAACCTTAAGCTCACCGGGGCCGGGGTTGCTTCCTGCCGCCAGTGCGTGGGGCCGGGACATATCGCCTTCCGCGGTTCCCACCCTGAAGAAGCCGGTGTGGGGAGAACCGAACAAACAGCGACGGCTACTTCACCTTCTGCAGCATCTGTCCGGTGGATGCGTCCACGAAGACGGAATACTCGCTGGTGGACAGCGACTCGCCCCAAATCACCCGCCACGCCGGGTTCGGAAAACGCGTGGTGAGCTCCAACAGGAATAACACGGGCCTTTCGCCGAGCTTCTTGAGCTCCGCCTCGCTTTCCTTTACGGCAACTTGATAGGCTTCGTCGGAATCGTGGCGAAGGGCGGCGAGTAGGAACGGCCGGGCCTGGCCGACGGTTCCCGAGAAGCTCGCCTCCTGCCCGGCGAACGTTCCCTTGTGCAGATTCCCCTGGGCGTCGGTGACCGAGTAAGTCCAGCTCTTAATGCGTCCCTTGGCGGTGGAGGCGAAAGTGAACTCCCAGGCGCCCGCCTTGCCCGGCTCCTCGGGAACGTCGCCGATCCGGATGCTGCGGCCCTGAATGGGCGCCGCGTCCTGCGCCCAGATGCGGGCAGCCGGATACAGGTACTGGAAGGCCTGACGGCCCGTTACGGGAGCGGCCGGCTTCTCCGGTTCCTTCACCGCTTCTTTCTTGGGGGCTTCCGAACAGGAAGCCAGCAGGAGTGCGAGGAGTAACAGAAGTGAGCGCATGCAATAGCCATTTTCATTGTAAGCCCCAATCCGCGGGCAGTTTCAGTCGGAGCCTTCCTTTTCCTCCGCTTCGGCATCGCGTGTTCCGTCAAGCAGGCCCAGGTGCGACAAAATCCGGCGTACTTTTTTGGGCGACATGGAGAGCTTCTCGGCCACGCGCGAGATCTTGCGCTCTTCGCGCTCCCACACCTTGGGAATGACCAGTTCGGCGAACTCTTCCTCCACCTGCTGGAAGGTCCGGCCGTGGACCTGCCCCTGCGACCATTCGCGCAGCTTACGATCGACGGCGCCTTCGCCGGTCATGCGCGCGCGGAGGGCTTGCAGGTCGTCCCACAGGTAATCGTGAGCCTCGGGCTTTACCAGGGCGGCGGCCTTGTCGCAGCAATCGCGGGCGGCGTCGGGATTGTAGAACAGGTCGTTGCAGAGCGTGAGGCCCTGCCAGATGTAGGCTCGCGCCAGCAGGCGCTGATTCTCGGTGAGCCGCGCGGATTCGAGCGCTTCCATCGCGTACTGAAACGCGAGCCGCGCATGCTGGTCGGGGCTCTGGTCCACGATCCCCTCCTCCACCTTGGCGTTTTCCACCATGCATTGCAGAATGCGCCCGCGGGCCATCAGGATGCGATCCCGCTTTTCGTCTCCGAGTTCGTAGGCCAGGCGGCCGGCTTCCTCGGCTTTGTCGAGTTCGCCGCGATCCAGATGCAGGGCCCCGCGGATGGTGTATACGTTGCCTTCGCCGCGGCGGTGCCGGTTGGCGTGAAAGATCTCGAAGGACTGATCGAGGTGGCCGAACGCGCTCCGCTGCAGCTCTTCCATCCGGGCCTGATCGGCGGCCCGCTGCTCATGCTTGCGGCGGGCGACGTCGCGATCGATCTTGCGGCGCAGTTGCTGGGCGCACAGGCGCTCGACAAAAGCCATGTTGGCGAGCACGCGCCCCAGGCTGGGGTGTTGCGGATCCCGGCGCTGGTACTGGGCAATCGCCAGGCCGCAATGCTCCATCGCCTGGTCATACTTCCCTTCCCGGCGCGCGATGCGCCCATAGGCGGAGTGGATGTTGCCGAGCACGATATAGTCGTCCGTTCCCGCCAGCGCGCTCTGCGCTTCCCGCAGGATACGGATCGCCTCCCCGTGACGGCCCTTCTGAAAGTTGATCCAGCTCTCGAGCACGCTCATCACGGCGGCCATTCGGGGATAGTTCAGCGACCGGGCGATCTCGACGGCTGCCTGAGTGGAGCGGTAGGATTCGTCATAACGGCCTTCCTTGCGATGGCAGCGGCCGATCCAGAAATGGGCCACGGCCAGCGTGCCGCGGTCCGGAAACTCGCCGGCGATCGAAAGCACGAACCGGAAGTGCTCGATGGCGCGCTCGTTTTCGTCGCGATAGTTGGCCAGCAGGCCCTCCGCCATCCTGAGGTGGGCGTAGTCGGCTAGGGGCAGGTTCCCGCGTCCGGCGGCGGGAAAATTCCCCACCAGTTCCGCGAGGTAGGCAGGGTTTGCGAACCCGATGTCGATCCACTGCGCGACATAGCCGAGCAAGGCCGCGGCGCGGGGCTGGGAAGCATTCAGCGTTTCGAGAAGCGGTCGGGCGGACTCCAATCGCCGGATGCCGGTGGAAATACGCCGGTGCGCGATTTCCTCGCGCAAGCTCGCCAGCAGCTCTTCGGGAATCTGCTTCAAATCCGATGATAACGAAGCGTAGCTAATCGATTCTCTCGTACGCTTCCAGCGTCAGGAAGTCGGGAAACTGCGGCGCGGTGGCGATCTCCTCGAACAGTTCCTCGGCTTCCGCGAATCGGCGGCACGTGAACTTTTCGGGCGAGGTCTGGTTCAGGATGCGGTCGAATTCCTCATCGGCGAGCTGCCGCACGAGTTCCGGGGTCACCACGCGGCCGTCGTCCAGCCGGGCTTTGTGGCGGAGCCACTGCCATACTTGCGCGCGGCAGATCTCGGCGGTGGCGGCGTCCTCCATCAGGTTGTAAATCGGAACGCAGCCGTTGCCCAGCAGCCAGGATTCCAGGTATTGGATGCCGACGTTGATGTTCAGGCGCAAGCCATCCTCGGTAATGGTTCCGGCATGCACCTTCAACAGGTCGTCGCGGGTGATCCGCACGTCCTCTCGCTTGCGATGAATCTGGTTAGGCCCCTGCATGAAGGCGTCGAACACGGCTTTGGCGAGCCCGACGAGCCCCGGATGCGCCACCCAGGTGCCGTCATGCCCCGCCTGAACCTCGCGCAGCTTGTCCTGCCGGACTTTGTCTATGGCCTTTTCGTTCGCTTCCGGGTCGTTCTTGATCGGGATCTGCGCCGCCATGCCGCCCATGGCGTGAATATTGCGCTTGTGGCAGGTCTGGATCAGAAGCTGCACGTATGCATTCAGGAAGTCGCGATCCATGGTCACCTGGGCGCGATTGGGGAGGATGAACGCGGGATTACCGCCGAGCTTCTTGATGAAGCTGAAGATGTAATCCCAGCGCCCGCAGTTCAGCCCGGCGGAATGATCGCGGAGTTCCCACAGGATCTCGTGCATCTCGAAGGCGGCGAAGATCGTTTCGATCAGCACGGTGGCGCGGATGGAGCCGCGCGGAATTCCGATATAGTCCTGCGCGAAGTGGAACACGTCATTCCACAGCCGCGCTTCCAGATGGCTCTCCATCTTGGGCAGGTAGAAGTACGGGCCGGCGCCCCGGGCGATCTGGTTTTTGGCGTTGTGAAAGAAGAACAGCCCGAAGTCGAACAAAGAAGCGGAAATCGGCTGCCCGTCCACGTAGAAGTGCTTCTCCACCATGTGCCAGCCGCGCGGCCGCACGAAGAGCACGGCGACTTTATCGTTCAGCTTGTAGCGCTTGCCCTCCGGGCTGGTGTACTCGATGGTGCGGTTCACCGCGTCGCGCAGGTTCACTTGTCCTTCGATGGCGTTGTCCCAGGTAGGCGAGTTCGCGTCCTCGAAGTCAGCCATGAAGACGTTCGCGCCCGAGTTCAGGGCATTGATCACCATCTTGCGATCCACCGGCCCGGTAATCTCAACGCGGCGATCCTGCAAGTCCGGCGGAATGGGCGCGACGGTCCACTCCGATTCCCGGATGGAGGCGGTTTCGGGCAGGAAATCGGGCAGCTCGCCGGCATTCACGCGAGCCTGCCGCTCCACCCGTTTTCGCAGGAGGTCCCGGCGGCGTTCCTCGAAATTGCGAGCCAACGCTTCGACAAAGCGAACCGCCTCCGGCGTCAAGACCGTGGGTTGCAGAATGGGGCAGTGCCCCGAGATTCGAACTGGCTCGACGGGGGCGACGTAGACGGCCATTGCAGACATCTCCTTGTCACACACTCTATTAGAAAGTTTCCGCCAAGTCACGCCTACTCGTCCGTTTTGACCTAGCGTCCAACTTGGACTGTCCTGTCGGGAGCGAAGTACTAGACAGATTCATAGGTACTTTTCGGCCGGGTCGCGGCGTCACGTCGTCCAAAATGACCTAGCATGTTTGCAATCACTCGTCGATTCGCCTTTACTGGCGTTAGGCCGACGCGTTCGGACCTCAACCGGAGGAAAGCATGAAAGGTGTGACCGAAATGTCGCGGGAGTGGAGCAACAGCCCCCGCTGGAACGGGATCGAAAGGCCGTACACGCCGGAGGACGTCGCGCGGCTGCGCGGGTCCCTGCAGATCGAATACACTTTGGCGCGAGTGGGTTCAGAACGCCTTTGGAATCTGCTGCAAAGCGAGAATTATGTGGCGGCTTTGGGGGCCTTGACGGGGAACCAGGCGGTCCAGCAGGTACAAGCCGGGTTGAAGGCGATCTATCTCTCCGGGTGGCAGGTGGCAGGCGACGCCAACCTCGCCGGGCAAATGTATCCAGACCAATCGCTATACCCGGTGAACAGCGTTCCGAACGTGGTGCGAGCAATCAACAACGCCCTGATGCGGGCAGATCAAATTCTTCATGCGGAAGGCAAGAATGGGACATATTGGTTCGCGCCCATCGTCGCCGACGCGGAGGCGGGTTTCGGCGGCAATCTGAACGCTTTTGAACTGATGAAGGCGATGATCGAAGCGGGCGCCTCCGGGGTCCACTTCGAGGATCAGCTTTCCTCCGCCAAGAAGTGCGGTCACATGGGCGGCAAGGTGGTGGTGCCGGCCTCGGAGTTCATTCAGAAGCTGGTTTCCGCGCGGCTGGCGGCCGACATATGCGGCGTTCCCACGCTGCTGGTGGCGAGAACGGACGCGAACTCGGCGGGGCTGCTGCTGAGCGATATCGACGAACGGGATCGCCCATTTCTGACCGGCGAGCGGACTATGGAGGGATTCTTCCGCTTCCGCGGCGGACTGGACGCGGCCATCGCGCGGGGGCTGGCGTACGCTCCCTACGCCGATTTGATCTGGTGTGAGACTTCCGAGCCGAGTATCGACGAAGCGCGGCGGTTTGCCGAGGCGATTCACGGGAAGTTTCCCGGCAAGATGCTGGCCTACAACTGCAGCCCGAGCTTCCACTGGCGAAAGAAGCTGGATGACGCGTCGATCGCGAAGTTCCAGCGCGAGTTGGGATCCATGGGCTACAAGTTCCAATTCGTGACGCTGGCGGGGTTCCATGCGCTGAACTTGTCGATGTTCGACCTGGCGCGCGAGTACGCCGAGCAGGGGATGTCCGCATACGCGCGGCTGCAGGATCAGGAGTTCGACCGGCAGGATCGCTTCGGCTACGGAGCGGTGAAGCACCAGCGTTTCGTGGGCACAGGGTATTTCGACCAGGTGGCGCAGGCGGTGGCGCAAGGCTGCTCGTCGACAACCGCGCTGGCGGGCTCCACCGAGGAAGAACAGTTCCATTGAGTCATTCGGCGGGCGGCCCTCCGGCTGGAGAGGGCCGCGGAAACGCGTCGCCGCGAGTACTCAGGCCTTGGCCGCGGAGGCATTCTTGCGCAGCAAATCCCGGATGTCCGCCAGCAGAACTTCACTCTGGCTGGGCGGCGCGGGAGGCGGCGGCGCCGTCGCCATCCGGGCGGCGAAGCGGTTGAAAGGCACCACGATCAGGAAGTATAACCCCGCCGCTTTCAGCAGGAAGGCGATCACGGCGTTGAGGAAGTTGCCGATATTAATCACGCCGATCTTGTAGGCGGAGAAATCCGGCTGGCCAGCGACCATTCCAATGATAGGAGTGATCAGGTCCTTGACCATGGAATCGACAATGCCGCCAAACGCGGCGCCAATGATCACGCCGACGGCAAGGTCGATCACGTTGCCGCGCATCACGAAGTCTTTGAATCCAGACAGCATGGTGTATGTCCTCCAGGGCCGCGCCGACTGGTTGAGGGTTCCGGCGCATCGGGAGATTATATTCCGCTGACTGCGGCCCTGGGAATACGACTTAGGTCCCAGAAACGCGGAAAAGCCCAGAGAACGCGTCTCCGGGCTTACCCTCCACGTTTTAGCTAAGGGCTCTACTCTTCGGCGCCGGCGGCTTTCTTCGGACGCATCAGTTCGCGCGGGTCGAGCGACGCCGGGATGGCGACATCGAACCAGCCGATCATCATCTCCTCCCAGCTCTGCTCTCCGAAGCGGACAGTCGCCTTCGGATCCGGGTTCTTGGGGTTGTTGGCGGAGTTGTCGAAGTGCGCCACGCAGTCGATCCGCGTCCCGGCGGGCAGCAGGATCGGCTCCTTCGGCCGGTAGTAAAGCTGCCAGTCGAAGTCATACTTCACCTTCAGCGCGATTTCCTTGCGGCCGTCCGGATAGGTGATTGTGTACTCAAAGTCCTTGCCGCGCAGGTGCATGTGGGGATTGAAGTCCACCAGCTTGGCGTCGGCATGCAGGGTGACGCTCGACCGAACTTCATGATTCGGATCGCCGGGGGGGATCGCGAAACCCAGGTTGGGGGCGCTCATGATGTAGATGCGCTCGGTCACCGGGCCCTTCGCCAACTTGAAACCGATCTGGCTTACATCTTCGGCTTCCTTGCCGTTCGGAGTGTAGTGCATCTGGACCACCAGGTCGGAGCCTGCCTTCACCAATTTGGCGGTGCCGGGGTTCAGGCGAACGGGATCGGTTCCGGGTGCATAGCCGACCAGAATTTCGGTCGGAAGCCGCTTCGCCATCTCCTTGCGCATCTCCTCCATCTCTTCCTTGGTGGTAGGGCGGCGAGCTTCACGCTTCGGCGGCTGGAAGAACTCGCCAGGCTTCGCGTCGGACATGTAATAGGAGCCGGGCTCGCGGACGTAAACCACGATATGGTGGGTAACGCTGCGGTTGCCGGGACGCGCTTCCGCCATCTGGATCCAGGTGTCTTCCTTGAAGTTGGTCGGGATCACCACGTACTGGTAGTCGATGGTCCCGGACGGCGGGATCTTGTAGCGAGGGACGGTGAAGGTGACGTCCGGCTTGCCGATTCCCCAGCCTTCCACCCATTCCACGGGTTTCGGACTATCCTTGGCGCTGCCTTCAGGCGCCCCGGCGTCCACCCAGGAGATCAGCGTATTCAGTTCTTCCGGCGACAAGGAGGGGTCATTGGCGAACTTGCCATGATTCGGGTCGGCGAACCAAGGCGGCATCTTGCGGGTAGCCACCGCTTGCTTGATCGATTTCGCCCAGGGGCGGGCGTCTTTGTAGGTCAGCAGCGACATCGGGCCAATTTCGCCCGGACGATGGCATGCCTGGCACTTCTTCTGAAAAATCGGGGCGACATCTTTGTGGAAAGTCACCTTGGAGCCGGTGGAGTTCGCCGCCAGGGCGAACGACGCAAACATAGCTCCGGCAAGGACGGATCGCAGGATCACGGCCAAGCACCTCCTATCGCCGAATTATATGACAGTTGGGGCACTGTGGGGCCTTTTCCTTACAAATCCTTAATCCCGGCGGCCGATTTGGGCCGGGCCGCCCCTTGTTGGTACGCTGAACTGAAATGAGCAGCATTCAGGTGACGCTTCCGGACGGAAGCGTAAAGCAAGTGCCAGGCGGCACACGTCCGATCGATATCGCCAAAGAAATCAGCAGCCGTCTGGCCGATGACGCCGTTGTGGCGCGGGTCAACGGCCAGCTTTACGACCTGACCCGCCCGTTGGAAGCGGACGCCTCGCTGCAAATCCTGACGTCAAAGAATCCGGAAGCGTTGGAAGTGTACCGCCACTCCACGGCTCACCTGTTGGCGGCGGCCGTGCTGGAATTGTTCCCGGAGACCAAGCTGGGAATCGGCCCGCCGACGGATACGGGCTTTTTCTACGACTTCCAGCGCGAAGACCCATTCACGCCGGAGGACCTGGAAGCCATCGAAAAGCGCATGTGGGAGATCCAGGCGCGTGACCTGCCTTATGAGCGCCAGATTATGGAGAAGCAGCGCGGCCTGGAACTTTACAAGGACCAACCGATGAAGGTCCAGTTGATCACCGAGAAGGCCGACGATGTGTTCAGCGAGTACACGCTGGGACCGCACTTCATCGATTTCTGCCGCGGGCCGCACGTGCCCTCCAGCAAGCGAATCAAGGCGTTCAAGCTGTTATCCATCTCCGGAGCTTATTGGAAAGGCGACGAAAAGAACCAGAAGCTGCAGCGCATTTACGGGACCGCTTTTTTCAGCGCCAAGGAACTGGAAGCGTATCTGCATCAACTGGAGGAAGCCAAGAAGCGCGACCACCGCAAGCTCGGGCAGGAGCTGGACCTGTTTTCGATCCAGGAGCTGGCGGGCCCGGGACTGATTTTCTTCCATCCCAAGGGCGGCATCATCCGCAAGACCATCGAGGACTGGATGCGGGAGCAGTATCTGAAGCGCGGCTACTCGCTGGTATACACGCCGCACGTGATGCGGGCCGATCTCTGGCGCACGTCGGGGCACCTGAACTACTACGCGGAGAACATGTTCAAGCGGATGGAGCTGGACGACGCCGAGTACCAGTTGAAGCCGATGAACTGTCCTGGCCATATCCTGATCTACGCCGATAAGCTGCGCAGCTATCGTGACCTACCGGTGCGGCTGGGCGAGCTCGGCACGGTGTACCGCTATGAACGGTCGGGAGTGATGCACGGGCTGCTGCGCGTACGCGGATTCACGCAGGACGACGCGCACGTGTTCTGTACGCCGGAGCAGATCGAGGATGAAGTGGTGGCGTGCCTGGAGTTCGCCATCGACACGCTGAAGGCGTACGGCTTTGAAAGTTATGAGGCCGAGTTATCCACCTGGGACGGCGGCGCCAGCGGCAAGTACGACGGATCGGCGGAGCAGTGGGATCTGGCCGAAGGCGCGCTGAAGAAAGCGGTGGAGCGGCTGGGATTGAACGCGCCAGTGATGGCCGATGAAGCGGCGTTCTACGGGCCCAAGATCGACATGAAGCTGGTGGATGCGTTGGGACGCAAGTGGCAGCTCTCCACCGTTCAGTTCGATTTCACGCTGCCGCGCCGGTTCGGCCTGGAGTATGTGGCCGAAGACGGACGCCGCCATCAGCCGCTGATGGTGCATCGCGCGTTGTATGGGTCGATCGAACGGTTCTTCGGCATTCTGATCGAGCATTATGCGGGAGCGTTCCCAGTCTGGCTGGCGCCGGTGCAGGCGGTGGTGATGCCGATTACCGACCGGCACAACGAGTACGCCAGGAAGGTGGAGGCTCGCCTGAAGGACGCGGGGGCGCGGGTTCATCTGGACGATCGCAAGGAGAAGGTGAACCTCAAGATCCGCGAGGCGCAGTTGCAGAAGGTTCCGTACATGCTCGTGGTGGGCGATCGCGAGGCGGAAGCGGAGTCCGTGTCGGTTCGGCATCGCAAGCACGGCGACCTGGGTTCCAAGCCGCTGGACGAAGTGGCGTCGATGATTCAGGACCTGATCGCGACGCGGGCCGCGGCCGAGTAGTCAGCTCTTAGCGGGCTTGGAACGTCAGGGTGCTTTTCGCCTCGATCCGGCCGAACTGCATGGGGAAGCTCGTGCCGGACCAATATGCTTCCCACTGATCCTTGTAGTGTGAAGACAGCCGGTGCCCACTCTGCCCGATCGTTATGTTCGCCAGCGACCGATCCAGATCGGCGAAGTCCAGAACCATGCGCTGGGATGGCCCCAGCCGCCGCGTCGTCTGCTTGACCGTGGTCGAGGACCCGCTCATGGGCGCGCGAACCTGGAAATATCGGGAAACCAGGGGCAACTGGCTGAGGACGGGCTGGGCGAGCTGGAGCGCATTGTACTGGCCCCAATCCCAGCGCTTCGGACTCGATCCCTGCACTTTAGCGCCCTCGTTGACGCCGTCAAGGAGAGCCTGCACCAACACCTGATCGTAGTTCAGGAACCATCCCTCGGGACGCTCCGTGAACAGCTTTTCCACCACCGCGGGCGCGAGCAGGAAGCGGTACAGCTTGCCCTTGCCGGGCGCGGCGCGCTCCGCCATGGCCTCCTGTATCTTCAATTGCGCCAGGTAGGCGACCATGGGCGCCGCGGTCCCCTTCTCCACCTGTCCGTTCCAGCCGCGCAGAACCTCGACCGCTTCGCTGATCTTTCGATCCGCGTTCTGGCGGTCGCCATACGCTTTCACGATCGCCTGGGAGAGCCAGTGCAGGAACGGGGAATAGACGTCCTTCTGAATCCCCAGCATCTCCGGCGCGGACCATTTGTCCTGGCTGCGCAGCCGGGCGTTGATCTGTTGCGCGCGATACGGAGGTTCGAAGCTGCCGTTCACCGGATGCGGGTAGTCCTTGGGAAACAGGTTCTGATTCGCGGTGACAAGCATGTGGGAAGGCGGATTGTACAGGCTGGGCAGATCCTCGAACGGGATGAAGCCTTGCCACTCGGACTGGCCGGATGCGCCGTCCAGGGCGGTATCGCCGGTGAAATCGCGGCGCAGCGGAAGCCGTCCGGTAGCCTGGTAGCCGATATTGCCATCGACATCCGCGTAGACGAAGTTCTGGCCGGGACCGGGAAAACGCGATGCTGCCGCGCGAAACTCCCGCCAGTCGCGAGCTCGATTCAGATCGAGGAACGGGAACGCGTAACCGGGTTCCGCGGCCGCCCAGCGAAGGGCGTAGGAGCGGTTGGCCTCATTAGCCACCACGGGTCCATGCCGCGTGATCCAGGTGATCAACGTCCGCGGCGATTCGCCTTTCACCGCCAGCACGTCGGTTTCGGCGCGCGCCTGTTCCAACTGGCCCTGATAGGGATAACGGCCGGTCCTCGGGTCCAGCCGCTCCAGATAGAGATCCTGAACGTCGGTCATCAGGTTGGTCATGCCCCAGCCGATGCGGTCATTGTGACCGATGATCACGCAGGGAACGCCGGGCAGCGAAAAACCGGTGACGTTCAGACCCGGGGCCTTCAGATGGACCATGTACCAGGTGGAGGGGAACGCGAAGTCGAGATGGGTATCGTTGGCGAGAATCGGCTTGCCCGTGGTTGTCCGGGGCCCGGCGAGCACCCAGTTGTTGGATCCCGGCGCGGGCTCCCGCCCCAGGCGCGCGGGAAACAGGTAATCCACCTTGTCCGGCTCCCCGGCATCGAGCATCGTTGTTTTCAGCAGGTCGTCTTTCCAGGTGGTGGTCAACTGGCGATACATTTCCAAACCGGCGAGGATGGTGTCGCGCGCGGACCACGGGCGCGGGTCGTAGGCCAGCACCGCGAATTCCATGGGTAACCTTCCGCGGTTGGTCTCCAGGTAGTGATTCACGCCGCGCGCGTAGGCGGCCAGTACAGCGCGATCCTCGGCCGAGAGAGTGCGCTCGTGCATCTCAGCGATCCGTTTCAGCCGCAGCCGCCGCGCTTCCTGATCGACTTCGAGGGCCACCTTGCCCACCACTTCCGACAACTCGCCCGCGGCCAGGCGCCGCAGGGCGTCCATCTGCCACATGCGCTCCTGCGCGGTCAGGTAGCCCTGAACGAAGATCGCATCCTGCCAGGAGGCGGCTTCGATATGCGGAACGCCGATCCCGTCGAAGGTAACGGTCGCGTTGGCGGATACCGGCGCGGGGATGGCGCCGGAGGTTTGGGGCAGCGGACGGCCGGCGAACCACCACACGACTCCGGCGACAACCACCAGCAAAACCGCTATGCTCAGATTGATGATTTTCAGGAAGCGGCTGGAGAGCACGTCAGTAAGATTGTAGCCCAGGCACTTCGCTTCGCCCCGCGTCCATGTACCAGGTCATTCTTTTCGTTTTCGTTCTGGCGCTGAATTCGTTCTTTTCGGCGGCGGAAGTGGCGCTGATCTCCACCCGGGAATCGCGAATGCGGTCTCGCGCGGAACAGGGCTCGGCGGGAGCGCAAGCGGCGCTGGCGTTACTGGGCAACCCGGAGCGCCTGCTGAGCGTCACGCAGGTGGGCATCACGCTGGCGAGCCTGGCGCTGGGATGGGTGGGCGAGAGCACCATGCACTCCTGGCTCATGGCGGTGTTTCATCCCTGGATCACGCCGGAGATCGAGCCGTATTCGCACGCGGCGAGCTTCGCCGTGGCGTTTCTGATCATCACCTTTCTGCATGTCGTTATCGGTGAGGTAGTACCCAAGAACATGGCGATTGAGAAGGCGGACGATCTCGCGGTGCTGCTTTCGCCGTCCATGCTGATATTCGCGAAGGCAGCCGCGCCTTTCGTTATCGCGGTGGAACGCACGTCGGCGGTTCTGTCGCGCTCCATCGGCGTAAAGCACACGCACGGCGGGGGCGGACATTCACCGGAGGAATTGATGTTCCTGGTGCGAAGCTCGCGCAAGGAGGGCTTTCTCGAGGGCTTCGAGGAGGCGGCGATCCACAAGCTGCTGGAACTGCGCGACTGGACCGCCCGGGAAATCATGACGCCGCGCATCGAAATGGTTTCGGTTCCCATCGACGCGCCGCTCGACGAACTGCTCCGCGTGGCGGTGGAACACAAGTTCTCGCGCCTGCCGATCTATGAAAGCGCGCCGGAGAACATCATCGGCGTGGTTCATTACAAGGACCTGATGCAAGCCTGGCAGGAGCGCAAGCTCGCGACCGACCGGCGGATCATCGCTCCGCCATTTCAGTTGCGCCGTTTCCTACGCAAGCCGCTGGTGGTGCCCGAAACCAAGCCGCTGAATCAACTGGTGGACGAGTTCCGCCGCAATCATACGCACATGGCCACAGTCGTGGATGAGTTCGGCACGGTGGCGGGGCTGGTCACGATGGAGGATGTGCTGGAGCAGGTGTTCGGCGAGATCGGCGACGAGCATGATGTTCGCCGCGCGCTCCCCGCCGCCAACGCCCCGTTGATCGAAGTGGAGGGCGCGACCTCGATTCGCGACCTGTCCACGCAGTACGGAATCGAGCTGCCCACCGAGGCCGGATTCGAAACGCTGGCCGGGTTTTTGTTGTATCGCATCGGCGAGATCCCGGTGAAGGGCGACGCGGTGCAGTATGGCAGCCGCAAGTTCGTGGTCACCCAGATGGAACGCAACCGCATCACCATGGTGCGGATCGAGAACGAAACCACGGCGTAGCCCTCGGGCCAAGCCGCTACACTGGAACTGAGTCAGATGGACGACCGCAAGCATCGAATTCGCATGAGCAAAGTGATGACGGGCCACCTGGTTCCTGATATCGGGCTGGGCGATGAAGCGCGTTTTCAACTGATCGCGCTCCTGAATCGGGTGGTGGCCGACGAGTATCTTCTCTACACGAAAACGCGCAACTACCACTGGAACGTGACGGGTCCGCGCTTTCACGACCTGCATTTGTTGTTCGAGAAGCAATATGAGCAGTTGGATTTGATGATCGACGAGGTGGCGGAATACGTTCGCGGCCTGGGGGGACCCGCGCTCGGGTCCATGCAGGAGTTTCTGCAGCACAGCCGGCTGGTGGAGGAAGGCGAAGAGATGCCGAACGCGGACACGATGGTAAACCGGCTGCTGGTGGATCACGAGGCGACCATCCGCAACTTCCGCCAGGACATCGAGGCGGCGGCGCAGGCGGGCGAGGCCGGCGCCGCGGACCTGCTCACCGGTTTCCTGGAGAACCATCAGAAGATGGCCTGGATGCTGCGCTCCACCGTGGATCGCTGACCGCGACCGCTCTCCTAAGCTGTTTGCTCCCTGTGATATAGTTTGTCCACTTGGCAGAAGTTTAAGACTTTGGCGGACTCGTCTGGGTGCGGGCTCCGCACGCGACAGGGAGGACAGATGATTCGTAAGATCGCAGTTTTTATTGCATTGGGATCGCTCGTTCTGACCGCTATGGCGCAGGACAAGCCTAAGGTGGAGCGAGTTTCCCCGACACCGACATCGGCCGCCGATGGCAAGGCGATGTTCAAGCAGTACTGCGCGCCATGTCACGGAATGGATGCGAAGGGCAACGGGCCCGCGGCTCCGGCCCTGAAGGCCGCACCCGCGGATCTGACGCAGCTCAGCGCCCGGAATGGCGGCAAATTCCCCGAGAACAAAGTCTTCGGCTCCATCAAGGGCGAAGTAGGATTGGCCGCGCACGGCTCCAAGGAAATGCCCATTTGGGGAGACGTGTTCCGGTCCATGAGCCGCAGTGAGGGGGAGACGCAGTTGCGGATCACCAACCTGACAAATTACGTCCGGTCCCTTCAGGCGAAGTAACGCGGTTGGAGATTTCAACGGGCCAGGGCCGCTTACACAGGCAGGTCCTGGCCGATCCTTTCCACAATGTATTCTCCGATGGCGAGGCTCGCGGTGGCGCCCGGGCTGGGCGCGTTCACCACGTGCAGCGCGGCCTTCTTCTGCACGAAGTGAAAATCCTGCAGCAGTGTTCCCCGGCGATCCAGCGCCTGCGCGCGTACGCCGGCGCCCCCCGGCTCCAGATCCTGGGGTTGCACTTCCGGAACCAGCCGCTGCAGGGACCGGCAGAATAATTCCTTCGAGAAACTGCGGCGCAGCTCGTCGAGGCACATCCGCGGATACGCGCCCAGAAAGCTCCAGAGACCGGAGAAGGTGAGCGCGTCCCAAAGGTCTCCGGGCCGTACATCGGTTTTCCGGTACCCTTCGCGCGAGAACGCGAGCACCGCGTTCGGACCGCACTCCACCCCGCCGTGAATCATGCGCGTATAGTGCACGCCGAGGAACGGAAAATTGGGATCGGGCACCGGATAGATCAGGTGCCTCACCAGGTGCTCGCGTGAAGGTTTCAACTTGTAGTATTCGCCTCGAAACGGCACGATGCGCACGTCGCGATCGCCGCCGCCGAGCGTGGCGACGCGGTCGGAATGCAGCCCCGCGCAGTTGATCAGGTACGTTGCTTCGTAGTCGCCGGCGGTGGTCACGGCGGTCCAGCCGGAGGCCGACTGGCGCAGCCCGGTGACTTCGGCGCCGGTGACCACTTGCCCGCCATGCCGCACGATTTCGTCGCTCAATGTCGCGCAGACCATGGGATAGTCGGCGATGCCCTCCTCCGGAACGCGGATCGCCGCGATGCCGGCGGCATGAGGCTCAATCTCCCGGAGCTGTTCCGGACGCAGCATTTCCAACCCCTGCAGCCCGTTCTGCCGGCCTCGCTCGAACAGCTCGTGCAGGCGCGGGAGTTCGTCTTCCGCGGTGGCGACAACCACCTTGCCGCAAATTTCGTGCCGGATATGATGATCCCGGCAGAAGGCGGTCATCTGCCGGATGCCGTTAACGGCCAGCTTCGCCTTCAGCGATCCCGGCTTGTAGTACAGGCCGCAGTGCAGCACGCCGGAGTTGTGGCTGGACTGATGGCGGCCCACCGACGCCTCTTTTTCGAGAACGATGACTCGCGCGTCCGGCCGCCGCTGTTGCAAGCGATAGGCAGTCGCCAGCCCCACGATTCCGCCACCAATCACGAGAATGCGCCGGCCCGTCATTTTGTACATGGTAACCGGACCCGCCTGCTATCATGAGTTCGGCAATGCCTGCACTGCGCTCCCTGATGGCCGGGCTGATCGATTACGCCGGGCTGTTTCCACCCGCCGGACTGGACATGAAGCGCGCCGTCGAGAATTACGCGGCGTATCGCGCCGGGGCCGACTCCTGGATGCTGGGACGGTTCGTGCTTCCTGTTTCCCGGGTGGGCGAGTTTGAAGAGCACTTCGCGCGCGTCTCTCCCGGCGGCGAACCCTGGCGCGTAAGCCTGCTGATCCCCTCCGCGATCGCGGAAGGCATGGATCGCGCCGCGGCGTTCAATCGCGAGCAGGAAGGCGGTGCCGTGATCGACGCCGTGGAGCTGAAACTGGCGCGCGAAGACGAAATCGCCGACGCGGCCCGCCACATCCCCTTCACCACATCCGCTTTTGTCGAGATCCCCGTCGCCGAGGATCCGTCCAAGCTGATCGAGCAAATCCGCCAGGCGAGCCTGAAAGCCAAGATCCGCACCGGCGGCGTCACGGAAGACCTCTTTCCGCCGGCCGAGCACATCGCCCGCTTCATCGAGCAGTGCGCCGATTCACACGTCGCCTTCAAGGCCACCGCCGGCCTGCACCACCCGGTCCGCTGCCTGCGTCCGCTGACGTATGAAGCCGGCAGCCGCACGGGATGGATGTTCGGATTTCTGAACGTCTTCGTGGCTGCGTGTTTCGCGCATCACGGCGCGCGGGGCTCGGACCTGGTGGATCTGCTGGAGGAGAAAGTGCCCGAAAGCTTCCGCTTCGAGGACGGCGCGGTGCGCTGGCGCAGCCATCGCCTGGATGCGCGGCAGATGGCGCGGGCGCGGGAGGATTTCGCGATCGCCTTCGGGTCGTGCTCCTTTGAAGAGCCCACGGCCGAGCTGCGGCAGTTGAATTTCCTGAAATGACAAACGAAACCCACGATCCGAATCTGACAAGCTGGGTGGAGTCCGCCAACCGGCCGGATTCCGATTTCCCGATTCAGAATCTCCCCTTCGGCGTGTTCCGCCCCCGGGATGAATCGCCGCGGGTGGGCGTGGCGATCGGAGATTCGATCCTGGACGCGGCCGAATGCGTACGGCTCGGGTATTTGAGCGGCGCCGCGGCGCAAGCGCTGCAGGACCGCGATCTGAATGCTTTTCTTCGCCTGGGCCGTGCCGCGTGGTCGGATGCACGGCTCCAGATCAGCAGGCTGCTGCGCAGCGATTCCAAGGATCGCCTGGCGAACGTGCTGCACGATGCCGCCGCATGCCAGATGCTGCTGCCCGTGGAAATCGGCGACTATACCGACTTCTATTGCTCCGTCTTCCACGCCACCAACGTCGGATCCATGTTCCGGCCCGACAACCCGCTGATGCCCAACTACAAGTATCTGCCCGTCGGATACCACGGGCGCGCCTCCAGCGTGGTGGTAAGCGGAACTCCCGTGCGCAGGCCCAGCGGTCAACTGGAAGCGAACGGTTCCGTGACCTTCGAGCCCTCGCGCCTGCTCGACTATGAGCTCGAGGTCGGCTTTTTTGTCGGGCCGGGCAACGATCTCGGCCAACCCATTCCCATCGCCGAGGCGGGTGACCATATATTCGGTCTATGCCTGCTGAATGACTGGTCGGCTCGCGACATCCAGCGCTGGGAGTATCAGCCCCTGGGTCCCTTTCTGGCCAAGAGTTTCGGCACGTCGATTTCGCCCTGGATCGTGACTACCGAAGCGCTGGCGCCGTTTCGCGCGCCTGCGTTTCCTCGGCCGGAAAGCGATCCGAGGCCGCTGCCGTACCTTGACGACAAGGGCGATCAGGCCTCCGGCGGGATTGACCTGACCCTGGAAGTCTGGTTGAAAACCGAACGCATGAGCGATCCGGCGCGGTTGAGCCGCGGCAACTTCCGCGACATGTACTGGACTATCGCGCAGATGCTGGCCCACCACGCCTCCAACGGGTGCAACCTGCGGCCCGGCGATCTCATCGGGAGCGGCACCGTGTCCGGTCCGGGCAAAGAGGAACGCGGCTGCCTGCTGGAGCTTACATGGCGCGGCGCGGAGCCGCTGGAGCTCGGCGGCGAGACGCGTAAGTTTCTCGAAGACGGCGATGAGGTGATTCTGCGGGGCTACTGCGAGCGCGAAGGCGCGCGGCGCATTGGCTTCGGCGAGTGCCGGGGTACTGTTATCGGCTGAGCTGTAACTCGCTACTCGCTTTCCTGTTATCATCTTCCCAGAGGTGCTGGACGTGTCTAAAGACAGCGGAATGATCGGCTAACCCTGACGAACCGGCGGGGGATGCCTGCCGTCTTTGGATCCACCGCCCGTACAGGGCTTGCATCTCACAAGTAGTGCGGCTCGTTATCCACCTTCCGTTCGTGCCGGATCCACTCCTCCAGATTAGCGTACGTCTGCCGTACGATCCCGTCAAAGAATTCGAATAATCGATCCTCGTTCGCATCCCCTTTCCGGGCTGCGATCGCGACCTCCTCGAAAAAATTCAGGATAGCCACTACGCCAGCACGCTTTTCGTCGATCTCTTTCGGGATGGCCTCGGTCCCGCGACGCATTAGGGTGGCGGGATCCAGACGCTTCTCGGTTACCTCCCGGAACACGAGCCGCACTGCCACCATATCCGCGCGGTTCCAGCGCTCGATCAGACTATACGCGTACTGCGAACGTTTTTCGTCGATGCTTGTAGATACGTGTAGAGCGCAAAGCACCCGCCGGCCACCGTTGCGACGAACAGGATCGTAGCGCGGTTGCGCTCATCGGCGCCGTGAAAGGCGGCCACAAACGCGATCTCCAGCGCCGCGAACAAACTGATCACGACCCATTTTCGGCGAATTGTAATTTGCATTCCGGAAAGGGAATTATACCCGTGCCGATCCAGCGATGCTTAGCCGGCCGCCGGAGCCCCGCCGTCAGACTTTACATGCACGTTGCGCGCCGGCAAAGGCATCTCCATCCCTTCCTCCCGGAATCGGCGCAGGATCAACTTCCTCAATTCACTGTGCACCAGAAACTGATCGGTGAACTGAGCAACGCTGAAATTCACGCCGAATTGCATCGCGAAATCCCCGAAACCCGTCAGCCGGACCGAAGGCGGAGGCTCCTGCAGCAGGCCCGGGATGGCGGCGCGGCGAACCGTATCCAAGAGCAGCGCCTCCACCTTCTCCGGATCGTGTCCGTAACCCGCGCTTACGGTCAACGACATTCCAGTCCGCGGCTCCGGCAAGGAGAAGTTGACGACATTCGCCTTCGCCAGGTTCGCGTTCGGAATCAGAATCAGATTGTTCGCCAAGCCCCGCAAAGTGGTGCTGCGCCAGTTGATGTCGGTGACCACGCCTTCCAACTGCGTCCCATCCATGCGAATGAAATCTCCAACGCGGATCTGCTTGGCCAGGCTGAGATAGAACCCCGCGAAGAAGTTGGCGAGCGTGTCCTGCAGGCCGAGCGACACCGCCAACCCGGCCACGCCCAAAGCTCCCAGCACCGGCGTGATCGAAATACCGATCGCGTTCAGCATGGTCACCACGCCGAGCACCACGGCCACGCCCCGCACGACGTTCTGCGTAATCGTGGCGACCGGCGAGCCGTCTCCCGCGCCGCGAACCAGCAATCCCGCCAGCTTGGACCCCGCCAGCGTGATGGAAAGAATGAGAAGAACCAGCAGCGACTTCGAGACCACCTCCCCGGCAGCCGGCGGAAGTCGCGAATAGCGCGCCGCAAGGTAAAGCGCCAGCATCAGCACCCACAGCATGAACGGCCGGTCGATCGCGTCCACCGCCATGTCGTCCCACTGCGCGGTGGACTTCGACGCCCAACCGCGCAAGTGTCGGAACAGGATGCGTTTGGCGATCCAGCCGGCAAACAGCGTAACGGCCGCCGTTACGACGGGCCACCCCCACAAATGCCAGTTGGTGAGGAACAAGTCCAAGGTGGGCTGCATTCTCGTTAGCTCTAGAGTTTATCCGGTGCCGGGGTGGGCGCCGGACCCCGCCAGTTGCTCCAGGACCGACTGGACGGACCCGAGCAGCTCGGCCTGCGGTTCGCCGCCGGTCAAGGGCACGCGCAGCACGCCCGCGGGCGTGAACTGCGCGCCCTGTGTACGGCGCACCAGGTCCATCAAGCGCGCCGGATCTACCTTGGACTGCTGGTGGAATTTGATGTTGATCGCGCCGCCGCGCCGGTCTATCGCTTCGATTCCCATCGATTCGGCTACGGTCTTCAAAATCGCGAACGTCACCAGGGAGCTGACGGCTTCCGGCGCCGGACCATACCGGTCGTTCAACTCGGCGATCACCTTCTCCCCCTGTGCCCGGTCACGGATGTCCGCGATCCGCTTGTATGCGCGCAACCGCTGCTGTTCGTCCGCGATGTACTCGGCCGGAATGCGGATATCCAGGCTGAGATTCAGCGTGGAGTGGATCTCCGGCGCGATCTCCTCGCCCTTCAGCTCCCGCACCGTCTCGTCCAGCAGGCGGACGTACATGTCGAAGCCCACCGCGCCGATGTGCCCGTGCTGTTCGCCTCCCAGGATGTTGCCCGCGCCGCGCAATTCCAGGTCCAGCGCCGCGATCTTGAACCCCGCCCCCAGGTCGGAGAACTCGCGCAGGGCGGCCAGCCGCTTGCGCGCGATATCGGTCAGCTCGGTGTCGGCGGGCACCAGCAGGTAGGCGTACGCGCGCCGGTTGGAACGTCCCACGCGACCTCGCAACTGGTACAGCTCCGAAAGCCCATAACGCTCTGCGTTCTCGATGATGATCGTGTTGGCCAGCGGAATGTCCAGGCCGTTCTCCACGATGGTGGTGCAGACGAAAACGTCGTTCTCGTGCCGCATGAAGCTTAGCAGCACTTTCTCCAGCGCCGCCTCACCCATCTGCCCGTGGCCGACTCCGATGCGCGCATCGGGCGCCAGCTCCTGCAGAAACGCGGCCCGCTGCCAGATAGTCTCGACGCGGTTGTGCACAAAGTACACCTGGCCGCCGCGCGACAACTCCTGCTCGATCGCCGAACGGATCAACGCGCCGTCAAACGGCGCCACCACGGTATGCACCGCCAGGCGATCCTTCGGCGGGGTTTCGATCACGCTCAGGTCCCTTATGCCGAGCAGTGACATGTGCAGGGTGCGCGGAATCGGCGTGGCGCTCATCGACAGCACGTGGACATTCCTCGTCATCTGCTTCAGGCGCTCCTTGTGGCGCACTCCGAAGCGTTGTTCCTCGTCGATCACCACCAGTCCCAGGTCGCGGAACTCCACATCCTTGGAGAGGAGGCGGTGCGTCCCCACCGCGACATCCACCTTGCCCGCGTTGATGTCCTCCACCACCTGCTTCAATTCCTTCGGGCCGCGAAAACGGCTGAGCATCTCCACGCGGACGGGAAACGGCTGGAAGCGGCGGCGGAACGTCTCGTAATGCTGGAACGCAAGCACTGTCGTCGGGGCCAGCACGGCCACCTGCTTGCCGTCCCCCATGGCCTTGAACGCGGCGCGCATCGCGACCTCGGTCTTGCCGAACCCAACATCGCCGCATAGCAGGCGATCCATCGGGATCCCGCTTTCCAGGTCCCGTTTGATCTGCTTCACAGCGTCCAACTGATCCTTCGTTTCGGTGTACTCGAAGGCGTCCTCGAACTCGCGCTGCCAGTTCGAATCCGGCGAATAGGCGAATCCCGGCGCCATGCGCCGCTCCGCGTAGAGCTTCAGCAGCTCCTCCGCCATGTCGCGCATTTTCGCCTTCACGCGGGACTTGGTCTTGTTCCAGGTGGCGCCGCCCAGGCGGTCGAGCGGCGGCGCCCCGTCACCCGCGCCGCGATACTTCTGCACCAGGTCCATGCGCGTCAGCGGGACATAAAGCTTGGATTCGCCGGCGTACTCGAGAAGCATGAAATCGCCCTTCTGCTCGCCCTGGCTGATCTCGCGCAGGCCCAGGAACTTGCCGACTCCGTGCGTGGTGTGGACCACGAAGTCGCCCGCCTTCAGGTCCGCCAGATCGGCCGCGAAGGCGCTCAACTGGCTCTTGGTGAGCGAGGGACGCGCAACCAGGTCGCTTGCATCGAACAGGTCCTCGGCGCCGATAATCGCCAGGCGCGACGTGGGAAACACGACACCCTTCCGCACCGCGCCCTTGATCAGAAATGTGCTGGCCGCCGCCCCGTGATACACGCGCTCCGCCAGGTAGGCGCTTTGGCCCTCATTCGGAGCCAGCCCCAATTGAAACGGCACCGCGTATTCCTGCAGGATGTCCGCCAGCCGCTCGATCTCGCCATTGGTCGGAGCAAAGAACGCAACCCGGTAGCCCTGCTCCACCATGGTCTTTGTCTCCGCCACGGCCATTTGCATGCTGCCGTGAAACGCCACCGCCTGGCGCGAGTCCACATGCGCGGTCGCGGCGCCCACATCCAACTGCCGCAGCAGCACCTGCGTGCGTTTCTGAATCGACTCCCGCAGTTCGTCCCAGGTGAAATAGTTGGCGCGCGCGAGCTCCTCTGGCCAGCCCGATTGCTGCTGCCGTTCCTCGTCATCCAAACGCTTCCAAAGCCGCCCCGCCGCCTGCGCGACCGCTTCCGGCTCGTCCAGAATCACCAGCGCCTCCGGTGACAGCGAGAACAGCGATCGCGAACGTGGACGCGCCAGCGGCACCGCGAACTCCCATCCGGGAAAGGCATCGCCCGGGCTGGCGACGCCCTGATAATCCAGCTTCTCCGCCAGTTCATGGAACAGCGCGCGCGACTTCGGATACTCCACCAGCGGCAGCACCAGCGCTTCGCTCACTTTCAGCACGCTGCGCTGTGTTTCCACGTCGAAACGGCGAATGGACTCCACCTCGTCGCCGAAAAACTCCACGCGCACCGGTTGCTCGCTCTCGGCGGGGAACACGTCCAGGATGCCGCCTCGCACCGAGTACTCGCCGGTCATCTCCACCGGCTCGCGACGCTCGTATCCGATGCTCTCCAGGTGCGCGAGCACCATGTCCAGCGGCAGTTCCTCCCCCGTCTTCAGGTGAATCGAGAGCTGGCGGTAGAATTCCGGATCCTCCACCTTCAGCAACGCCGAAGCCACCGGGGTTACTGTGACCGGCGCCCGGCGGCCCGCCAGCCGCAACAGGCCGGTGGCGCGCTGCTCCCCGATCTCGGCGTGCGGCGATAGCTTCTGGAATGGCAGCACGTCCAGCGCCGGGATCAGTTGCGGCCGCGGCAGCTCCGCGCGGCCGACCAGCAGATCGAAGAACGTGCTCAGCAGCTCGGTAAGCGACTCCGCTTCCGCGTTCCCGTCGGTGACGATGATCAGCGGACGCTCCGTCGCCTGCCACAACAAGGTGAGATAAATCGCCTTCCCCGTGGTGCTCAGGCCGGAAAGCGACACTTCCGGATCCCCTCCGCGCGTCAGCTTCCCCGCGATGTCCTGGAACGCGGGGTCGCGCGCCAGCGATAGAAAGAGATCGCGCACTGCCGGGTGAATCACGTCAGATCGCGCTCAGGCGCCCACCGCGCGAGCGGGGCGCGCCAGCAGCTCTTTCTCAATGTTGGTGGTCGAGAATCCGGCCTCCAGCGGAAGCAGCATCACCTTGCCGCCCGCGGCCTCCACTTCCTCCCGCCCGGCGACAAAGTGCGACCAGTCCGAGCCCTTCACCAGAATGTCGGGAAGCACCTCGGCGATCAACTCGCGCGGCGTGTCTTCGTTGAAGAAACACACGGCATCCACCGCCGCCAGGGCCGCGGCCATCGCCGCGCGCTCCTCCTGCCGCATCAGCGGGCGCGAAGGTCCCTTCAGCCTGGCGACGCTGGCATCGGTGTTCAACGCCAGCACCAGGACATCCCCCAGGTTGCGCGCCGATTCCAGCAGCCGGATATGGCCGGGATGCAGGATGTCGTAGCAACCGTTGGTGAATACAACAACCCGGCCCTCGCTCTTCCACCGCGCGCGCGCCCTTAGCAGTTCATCCTTGCTGTAGAACTTGCCCATCCTGCTTTATTGTAAACGGGCTATTCGCCGAAGCAGTACAGCTTGCCGTCCTGCGTGCCGATCACCACGCGCCCCTGCGCCACGGCGGGCGAGGCGGAAAACGGCGCACCGCCGGTGAACTCCCACATCTTCGCTCCGGTCTTCAGGTTCAGCGCGACGAAGTTGCCGTCATTGGATCCGACGAACACGCGATCGCCCACCACCGCGGGAGAGGACTCCACCCGCGCCTTCGTGCCGTAGCTCCAGATCACCTTGCCCGTCTTCTGATCCAGCGCGTAAACGAACTTGTCGCGGCCGCCGAGGATCACCTTGCCGTCCGCCAGCGCCGCCGAGGAGTAGAACGGGAACTGCCGCTTGGGATTCTCGTACCGCCACAGACGCTTCTGGGTCTTCAAATCGAACGCCAGAACGTCGTTATCGAAGGTGCCGAAGTACGTGGCGCTTGCGCCCATCGCCGGCGACGCTCCGGCATACGATCCGGTCACGATCTGCGTGACCTCCACCCCGTCCGAGATGCGAATGCCCCGCAGCACCCCGTCGCACCCCGAAATATAAGCGACGCCATTCGCCACCGCAGCCGTGGCATGAACCGGCCCGTTGGTCTTCACCTGCCACAGCGGCTTGCCGGTTTTCAAGGCGAGCCCGTGCAGGCTGCCGTCATAAGACCCGATGATCACCCGGTCGCCGACAATCACCGGCGACGCCTTGATCTCGTTCTGCGCCTCGAAAGTCCATACCGCTTTCCCGGTGGCGGCGTTCACCGCGTGCACCGTGCCGGCGAGATCGCCAATGATCACCAGCCCCTGCGCGGCCGCGGGAGAAGACTCGCCGATGCCGCCTTCCTTGGCCTTGTACTTCCACTTCAGCTTGCCGTCGGAAAGCTGAATCGCGAGCAGTTCGCTCGCCTGCGAGCCCACATATACGGTGCCGTCCACGATCGCGGCGGAGGATTCGATGGGCTCGCCCGCATCGTACGTCCAGAGCAGCTTCAGATTCGCGGGCAGCGTCGAAACGGCCACTCCCGTAAGGTTCGGGTTGCCCCGGAACTGCGGCCATTCATCGCGAACAGCCGCTCCGGCCGCTCCGGCGCCGGACGCGCTCCGCGCCGGCGCCTGCGCCAGCACGGACGCCATGCTCAACAATCCAACTGCTAGTAAGCGCATTCGTAAATCTCCAGGGCTCCCGCCCGATCGAAACGCCGGGGATTGAACTGCCCGGTCCACTGGAGGGCCGCGGCCTCCGCCAGGCGCGGCAGACTCTCCTCCGGTATGAATAGATGCCGCAGCCGGGCAGGAAGGTGCGCCGCCGCCGCCAGATCCTTCAGCCGGCGCGGCAGATCCGGGCTCAGGTCGCGATACCGCCCGTCCACCACCGGCTGATTCCAGCGGACCACGTGCCGCAACAGCGACGCGATCGCCACTCCGTGCGCGATTCCGAACTCCGCCGTAAGCGGATTGGCGCACGCGTGCGTGGAGCCCAGCATGGAATTCTCGATCGCCATCCCCGCCAGATGGGATCCAAGCAGCATGCGGCCGCGCGCCTCCAGGTCGCCGGGATGCGTCAGAACCCGCTCGAAGCTGCCGTTCAGCAAACGCCATGCCTCCCGCGAGTACACCTCCGATATGGCGTTCCGCTTGGTGGTGACAAACGTCTCTACTGCATGGGAAAGCGCGTCGTATCCGGTGGTGGCGGTCAGGTCGCGAGGCTGGGTCAACGTCAGTTCGGGATCGAGAATGGCAATCGCGAAGGCCGCCTTGGGATCGCCGCAGGCCATCTTGACATGCGTCTCGGCGTCACTGATGATCGCGTACGTCTGCGCTTCGCTTCCGGTCCCGGCGGTAGTCGGAACCCCGATCATGGGAAGCATCGGCCGCGCGGCCTTCGCCCAACCCCGGTAGTCCTTCATGACGCCGCCGTTGGTATGAACGAAATTGATGCCCTTGGCGCAATCCAGGGAACTGCCTCCCCCCAGCCCGATGATCAGATCGACGGCGGCGGCAGCAGCCACCGTCCGTCCCGCCTCCACCATCGCGGTGTCGGGGTTCGGTCCGAAGTCATGGAAGATGGCGACCTGGAGCCCCTCGGCTTGCAGCAGCCGCTCCGCCTGGCCGGCGTACCCGGCGTGGCGCATGCCTTCATCGGCCACCAGGAGCACGCGGGCGGCGCCGATCCCGCGCGCCAGTTGTCCCAGATTCTGGAACTCGCCGGCGCCGAAACGCACTCGCGTCCGCGGATACAGATCAAAGCCGGTCATTCGCTTGGGGAAAACTCCAGTATAACGCCCACCGCCCTGTTGGACGTCCGGGCGCGGCGAAGGTTTTCGCCGCCAGGCTACGACAAATCCGGCTGCCCGGTGGCCGCCAGCACCGACTTCCACTCCAGACCGCTGACCTGCACCCGGCGGCGGCCGCTGGCCACGCGATCCAGCGGAACGTGAATAAATACACCATGCTGCAGCCCGATCATGACATCGGTCTTGCCCGCCGCGGCGGCGTGAACCGCGTTGCGCGCGTACAGATCGCACAGCAGGGCGTCCGGCGTGTTCGCGGGCCGGCTACGGATGATGTAGCTGGGATCGATGTACTTCAGATTGATGGACATCCGCCCGGCAAAATGACTCAGGATGCGCCCCCTTAGGTAAGGTCCGATATCATCCAACTTGCGGTTGCCGGAGGCATCGCGGCCCACGGGCGCATCCGGATCGCGCAGCAGGTCCTGACCCGCCCCCTCGGCCACCGCGATTACCGCGTGTCCCCGGTCCAGCAGGCGCTCCTGCAGTGCCATCAGGAACTTATCCATCCGGAACGGCGCCTCCGGGATCAGCGTGAAATTCACCTCCTGGCTGGCCAGGGTAGCCCCCGCCGCGATAAAACCCGCTTCCCTGCCCATCAGCTTCACCAGACCGATTCCGTTCACCTGGGCCCGCGCCTCATTATGCGCGCTGTCCAGAACGTTCCTGGCCTCCTCAATGGCCGTTTGATATCCAAACGTCACCGTCACATGGGGAACGTCGTTATCAATCGTTTTGGGTACCCCGACCACCGCCAGCGAGTAGCCCTTGTGAATCGCCGCTTGGGCGATCGCATGCGCCCCGCGCAGTCCGCCGTCGCCGCCCACGCACAGCAGAATCTGGATGCCACGCTTCATCAGAAACTCCACGATGACGCCGGGATCCACGCGGCCGCGCGAGGTTCCCAGAAGCGTCCCGCCCTGCCGGTGAATATCGCTGACGATCTTGGGCGTTAGCTCTACCGGCTCGAAACCGTTCGCCGGGTCAAGACCCTGGTATCCATAGCGGATCCCCAGCACCGTGGGAACGCCATAGTGGTGGTGAAGCTCCAGAAACGCCGACCGGATCACGTTGTTCAAGCCCGGGCAGAGCCCCCCGCACGTAACGATCGCGGCGCGGGTCTTCGGCAACGGAAAGAACACGCGTTTGCGCGGTCCCGCCTGTTCGAAAACCTCTCCCTCGGCGGCCGCGCCATGTGCGGGCCGCAGAATTCCGGCGGGAACGAAGTGCTCTTCATCCACCGCCCAATCGAGAGGCGAGTCGTACTTGCGGGGACCGAGTTCGAGAATCTTCATCAGCCAGTCTCGCTCTGGTACTAGAGTATCGAATCGAACCGGATGAGAATCTTGCGCGCCTTTGCGCGTCTGTTTAATATGGAGTCAACCCGATGCGGCATACCCACGTGGGACATTCGCATTTTCGGCCGCACTCCAGCCTCAGCGACGAGGTCAACCGCAACATCGTCCGCTCGGAAATCGAAGGCGGCGTATACCTGATCGACCTGCCTCCGAACACAACCTTGGAGATCGAAACGCAGAACCGCTGGTATACCCTGGTACACCAAGGTCACGGCAAGGCGCTGATATCCGGACATCCGCGTTTCTGTCCCGAACCTGTGATGGTTCGCGTGACGGGTTCGAACTGGGGCGGCTCCATGGTGAAGCAATCCTATGTCGGCCGGGGGATGCATTTGGAATTCCGGCATCCCGACTACAAGGCGCCGATCATCACCTCCGCCATCGTCGATATCCGCCTGCGATAACTCCCGCAGTCGGAGCCGCCGCCAAAGACGCGATAATAGGGAAACTCCATGACCGCCCGCATTTTCGCCAAGCTCATCCTCGCGGTGCTCAGCGTGCTGATCGTCGCCCTTACCGCCGTGGATTTCCTGGCGTCCCAGCGGGTCGAGAAAATGTACCTCGACACCCTGGAACGCGAACTCTACCAAAAGGGCCGGATGGTCGCGCTCGAACTGGAGAACGGCGGGATTGACTTCTACAATCTCGCCGCCGCTGCCGGAGCCCGCATTACCTTGATCGCGCGGGACGGCCGTGTGGTTCGCGACTCCGAGGCTGAAGCCAGCCGGATGGATAATCACGCATACCGGCCGGAAGTCGCGTCCGCGCTCGCGGGTCGCGAGGGTTCATCGGTGCGCCTCAGCGGAACCCTGGGACAGAAATTCCTGTATGTCGCCGTTCCCTCCAAGCAGGGCGCCATCCGCCTGGCGGTCACGCTCGCGCGGATCGAAGGCCAGGTGAACGTGATCCGCAAGCAGTTGCTGGCCTCCACCGCCCTGGCCTTCCTGCCCGCCATCCTGCTTGCCGCTTTCTTCGCCCGCTATGTCTCGCGCCGCCTGGCCGCCATCATCGACTACGCCGGCAAGCTCGCGGAGGGAAACTTTCGCGCCCGGCTGCAGTTCGACAGCCACGACGAGCTCGGCATCCTGTCCAGCAAGCTGAACGACACCGGCGAGAAACTGCAGCACATCTTCGAGCAATTGCAGCACGAACAGGTGGAGCTCGAGAAACTCGAGCGGATCCGGAAAGACTTCGTCATCAACGTTTCGCACGAACTGCGGACGCCGCTGGCCTCTATTCAGGGTTACACCGAGACGCTGCTGGACGGCGCCATCCATGACCCCGCTCATAACGTCCGGTTCCTCACAATCATCAAGCAGAACGCCGAGCGCCTCACCCGCCTGACCGCGGACCTCCTCACGCTGTCCCGCATCGAGCTGAAAACGCAAAAACTCCAATTCGCCGGTTATTACGTCAACCGCTTGCTGACCGACAACGTGGACTCCATGCGCCCCATGGCGGACAAGAAATCGATCGCGTTCGTCCTGGAACCCGCCGACGCGAAGCAAGAGGTATTTTGCGATTCCGAAGCTCTCCATCAAATTCTCTCAAACCTGATGGACAATGCCCTAAAGTACACCCCGGAAGGTGGGAAAATCTACGTGGGCGCTCGCGCCGTGCCGGGCGAAATGGTGGAATTTCACGTCCGGGACACCGGGCAGGGCATCCCCGCCGAGGATCTCCCACGCCTCTTCGAGCGCTTCTATCGTGTTGACAAGGCACGCTCCCGCGAGCTGGGCGGCACGGGTCTCGGCCTGGCGATCGTCAAGCACCTGGTGCGTGCGCACGGCGGCGAGGTCCGCGTGGAAAGCGAGCTGGGGCAGGGATCGACATTCCTGTTCACCCTCCCCGTACAGGACCAGGGTCTGCAGGAGAGCGGCCCCGTTCAGCAAGAGTTAACCGCGTCGTAATGAGTGTGTAATAATCAGAGTGTTACACTCCGGTTGGAGTTCCTGCCATGAAGAAAATCGTTTTGATTGAGGACGACTCCGACCTTTTCTCTCTTCTCAAGTACAACCTGGAGAAAGAGGGGTTTGCAATGGTCGGATCGCAGACAGGCAAGGGTGCCATTGAGTTGTGCCGGCGCGAGCGGCCTGACCTCATCATCCTGGACATCATGCTTCCGGACTCCGACGGGCTGGATATCTGTAAAGGCATCCGGGCGCACGCGGAGCTCGCTCACATCCCGGTGATCTTCCTCACCGCGCGAGCTTCCGAAACCGACCGCATCGTCGGGCTGGAGCTCGGCGCCAACGACTACATTGTCAAGCCGTTCTTCGTGCGGGAACTGATCGCGAGAATCAAGATTCACTTCCGCGGCCAGGCAGCGCCCACCAAGGTGCTCAAGGCGGGAACCCTCGAGCTCGACAAGAACTCCTGCCGCGTCCGCCTCGGCACGGAGGATCTGTCGCTAACCGCTACCGAGTTCCGGCTGCTGGAGTTTCTCATGAGCCGCCCCGGGGTGGTCTTCAGCCGGGAGCAACTCCTGGATGCCGTGTGGGGTCACGACCGCGCTGTAACCGATCGCACGGTCGACGTGTACATCCTGCGGCTGCGGCAGAAGATTGAAGCCATGCCGGATTCGCCGAGCTTTATCCGGAGTGTCCGCGGGTTCGGCTACAGCTTCAATTCCGAACCCTTGGCCGCCCAGGCGATGAGCAACGCCTGATCAGCGGCGTTCGAAGTGGAGATTGCGCACGCGTTCGCTGGTAAGGCGGAAGCCGGTGATCTTGCCACCCGGCTGCTCCATCCGCAGATACCCCAGTTGCGGCGCGTAATAGTTGCCCTCGAACGTGGGCTCCACGCTGTGGGTGCGCAGTTTCTTGCGATGCAGCAGCAGCTTGCCGTCCTTCACCTCCAGCCGGTAGGTGCTGTCGATCTCGCTGCAGTAGTATTCGCCCGCCGCCGCCTGCAGTTCCTCCGGCCGCGGCTTCCATTCGTTGCGCCGTTGCAGCCGCACCGGGGGTTGGCCGGGATTCTCCACCTGGAGGCTCCCGTCCACGAAACGGAACGTTCCGGGCTGGTTCGCGGCGCGGAAAGCGTTCGCGGCCACGGGCGTCATGGGCAGATCCTGGCCGTGCCCGAACAGAATCAGTTTGCCGCCTTCGGCGCGGACACGGTAAATTTCTTCGTCTTCGGGATCGCGAAACAATCCCGCGTAGGACGCCAGGTCGGATTCACTCACCGGGACGGGCTCCGGCTTGGGAGGCTCTGCCGCGGGCTTCATGCGGTCGCCGAGAAACACGTCGGCAATCGCTCGTGTCCGTTGCGCCGGATTGACGATCGTATTGCAAAGCGTGATCACCGAAAACCTTTGTTCCGGAAACCGGGAGTACGCGGACCGGTAACCGGCGTCGGCGCCGCCGTGCTCCACCACCCGCAACCCGCGATACTCGCCCGCGGTCTGGCCGAAGCGATAGGGAATTCGCCTTCCGTCCTTCAACGTGAATTCCGAGAGCATCGTCTCGTCAAACTTGGGGCCGCCGACTCTACCGGAATAGAAGTTCGCATCCCACTTGGCCATGTCCTCGACGGTGGTCAGCAGGCTGCTGGCGCCCACGGTGTCATACGTTGGGATACTGAACTGGAAGCGATCCCGGAGCTTGGCGTAGCCGTAGGCCATTCCCGGCGCCACCTCGCGGTAATCATCACGGAAATGAGTGTCGCGCATCCCCAGCGGCTCGAAGATCTCGGCCGTGGTGAACTCGCGGAGACTCCTCCCGCTTACCCTTTTCACAATCTGCGCCAGCAGCGTGTAACCCGTGTTGGAGTACAAGTGCTTCTCGCCAGGTGGAAAATTCAACTCCTTCGCTCTCGCCACGAGATCCATGACATCCTCGTCGCGGACGACGTCCTGGCTCAACCGCCAGCCGCTCAGGATCAGCATCAGCCACTGATCGCGCAGTCCCGAGGTGTGGTGCAGCAGGTGGCGGATGGTCAACGGGGTTCCGAAGTCGCGCAACTCAGGGACGTACTTGCGGACCGGATCGTCGAAGGTCAGCTTCCCCTGCTGCGCCAGCAGCACGATGGCCGCGGCGGTGAATTGCTTGGATACGCTGGCGACATGAAAGACGGAGCGGCTGGAAAGCGCGATGTCATGGTCCAGGTTGGCCATCCCGTAGCCGCGCGAAAGAATCATCCGGCCGTCGCGGACGACGCCCACCGAACATCCCGGCGAACTGGTCTTGTCCAGGTCCTGGAAAATCTTATCAACGCGGGAGGCGGTATCCTCCGGCACGTCCGCCGCCAGGAGCACGAGAGGAACAAAAAGGGATAGCGCGAATCGCATATCCGCTCATGGTAACCGCGGCGCGGCCGGAAGCGAAATGATCGCGGGGCGAAATGGCTATTCCACTTCGTCAATGCGGCTGGGCATGCGCCGCACCAATACCGAACCGCCCATGCTGTGCAGCAGGAACTTGCGAATGCCCCGTCCCACCGTGCCGCGGGCTCGCACGCCGCCGGAGGGGCTGGAATACTTCAGCGGGTAATCGCTCACCACGGTCCCTTCCACGCTCTCGGCCCGGACATTCGCGCCCGATGCCTCGGGCAGAGTCACATTCACGTCGCCGTGGATGGTGTGGGCTTCGACGTTCCCCGAAACTCCGGTCGCTTCGATGGTGCCCGAAATGGTCCGCCCGATGAAGTGAACGCCGGCCGGCAGGCGAACCAGGAAATCCACCTGTACGTCGGGCAGGCGGATGTCGCCGCCGCCTCCGTTTTCATAACGGACCGTGGCCCGCGAGGGGTAAAGGGAGGCAACTTTATGACCGCCGCCGTTGCTCGGACGGCAACGGAACGGTCGACCGAACTCATCAGACGGATAGACGGCGCAAACCGTCACGCCCTCGCTATGCCCCACGACCTCAATCGCCACCTCCTCAGGATTTCCGGAGCCATGCTTGTAGGCGACGATTTCAACTTCCCCGTTCGTCGAAGGCTCCGCTCGCAGCGAGCCCTGAATTCCGTTGATCTCCACGGTCTGGCCGGGAATTCCCGCGGCATTCCAGCGGAATTCTTCCGGCAGGCGAACCGACATCTCCAGGCCTAATGGCTCCGGTCCCACCGCCGAGACGAGCGTCGCGGCGGCAAACGGCACTATCAACAAGGCAAGGCGAACGGCAGTCATCAGTACTCCTTGGACCTGCACCCGGACCCAACTCGTTGCAAGGAGCGGCGAGAGGGTCGATCCCCGCAGCCCCAGCCGGCGGGCACACTCCACGCCCGTCCGCCACCCTCCACGACATCTATGCGCCGGACAGTCTTTGCCCGCGGCTTATTAGGAGCATCTGCTCTACTGACGAATCGCGACAACCAAATTGACGCTGGCCCTCGGTCGTTGGGGTGAACTGCTCGAAATCCGGGGTCAGTTGCCACCCCCGCGACCGCACTGCCGGAGACAATCCCCGCGGGCGGAAGCGATCGAAGCTCAAGAACCGGCTCATGCGTGAGTACTGCCAGGGCAACTCAGAGTCCTCTTCCAAGTCATTGATTCACTTAACGGTCAGATTAGGAGCAACGTTCGCTTTTGGGATCTCGATAACCGGATTGGGACGATTCTTCGGGACCAACCGCCCCACTCACTTCGCCCCTGATCGCTCAACCAGGGTTCTGCTTGTTCCATTACGCTTTCTTGATGGAAGCTTTAGTAAGGATCGCCCCAATTTTCTCGGGGCGAAGCGGCGCCCGTGATAATCTGAGCTCACCAATGGTCCGCAGCGATCTCAAACCAGTAACTTTCGGCAGCCCGGTCTTCCGCCGGATGGAGTTCGCCGGCATGGAAATCCTGGATCTGCAATTCCCGGCGGGACTGTTCCTGCAGCCTCACGTTCATGAACGCACCGTCTTCGCCGTGACGATCGACGGCGGCTGGGATTCCGTAATCATGAACCAGCCTCGGGATTGCAAGCCGGGGGTCGTGCTGACCGAACCGGCGGGTGAGCGGCACGCCAATCACTTCGGCAGTCGCGGCGCCCGCGTGCTGATCGTTCAGGCCGATCCCGACCGCGATGAGTACGTGCGGCCTTGCCGCAAACTGCTGTCCGAGATCCATCTGCTGCCGCACCCGGAGGTTACCGCCCTGGCGCGGGGCATCGCGACGGAACTCGCGGACCCGGATCCGTTCAGCGCCCTGGCCGTGCAATCGGCGACTCTCGAGATGTTCCTGCTTGCGGCCAGGGCGGCCACAGTTCCGGAGCGGCACTCATCCCCGCCGCTGTGGCTGCAACGGGCGATGGAGATGGCCCGCGAAACGTATCGCTCGCACTGGTCGCTCGACCGCTTTGCCGCCGCCATCGGCGTTCATCCCGCGCACCTGTCGCGAGCGTTCCGCAACCAGTATGGGTGCTCCCTGGGCGCTTTCATCCGCCGATTGCGGATGGAGTGGGCGGGGGAGCAACTGGCCTCCTCCGAAACCCCGATCTCGCGCATTGCGGCGGAAGCCGGATTCGCCGACCAAAGTCATTTCACGCGCGCGTTCACCAAGCATTCGCGAATGACGCCGGGAGCCTACCGGCGGGCGATGAGCTCCCGGGTACTGCCGCAGAACCAGGACTAGGGCTGCACCTGGACATTCCCGGAAACGGGCCAGGTTCGGGCATTATCCGCCGGCCATGGCTTCACCGCGCAGTATTCCGCCGACGTCGAGATGCCCGCTCCGCCGCGGAAGCCGACGAAAGTCGTCCGGTCCGTTTCACCCTTGCCCTCGCCGTCGTCCAGAACGCGGAACCAGATGTCCTGGCCGGGTTGATGGATGGCTGTCTGGAACCCGGGATGCTCGGAGCGGTTTTCGGTAATCACGCCGCCGATCCAGGCCCGGCCGTTCGCCGAGTCCACCGCCAGGCAGGTGACATCGGCGTGGAACTCGACATTCAGCCCACCCACATCGGCTTTGTGGTGGAAGCGGCCATGGAACTCGCCGTTGCCTTTGTCCAACGCGGTAAAAGCGAATTTCGCCGGAACGGTCGGCGGTACGGCGCCGACATCATAGTGACCGCCCCCGCTCGCTCGGGCGATCACGCCGTCCCAGGCGGCTGCCGTGGTCAAACCCGCCTGGTTCCAGGCGACGAATAGCGAAGCCGGAACCGCCAGCAGGGCGAGCGCGCGGAATCTGTGTTGCATCATGTTTCAAAGACCTCCTGTGTTGTTCCGGGTGTGCCGGAGCATAGGTCCGATCCTAAGTCGCGCCAGGACCCCGAATCTTGCACCGGCCCTGCAAAATTGTGTTTTGTTGATTCCCTTGCCCCCTGGGCAGTACCAGTAACGCCCCCCGCCATCGCTTGACCCGGTTGCCGCGCAGTCATAAAATCGTAGCCAGGAAGTTCTGTTTTTTCACGCCTATGGCAGCAAGGGACGGCCGTGACATGTTGAGTTCGCGCAAGATGGAAGTGCTGCGCTCGATTGTCCAGGCGTACATCGAAACGGGCGAGCCCGTCGCCTCGCGCAGCATCGCGCGGCAGCGGCGCGACTCGCTGAGCCCGGCCTCGATCCGCAACGTAATGGCGGATCTCGACGATGAAGGCTACCTGAAGCAGCCGCACACCTCCGCCGGCAGAGTACCCACCGAGAAGGCATTCCGCTTGTACGTGCAGAGCCTGAGCCAGGCCAACCGGCTTCTGGGCAGCGAACTATCCCGCATCAAGAACGAACTGCGCCGCATCGAGCGCCTGGAAGACCGGGTGGAGCACAGCTCGCATCTGCTCACCGAGATGACCAAAAGCGTCGGCATCGCCGCCGCGATTCCCGCCTCCAGCCAGACGCTGGATCAGGTGGACCTGCTCGCCCTGGGCGACCGCCGCGTGCTGATGATCGTAGTCACTCGCGACCATCAGGTGCACAACAAGCTGGTCCTGCTGGACGAGACGGTCAGCCAGGATGAGCTCCATTCCATCCGGAACTATCTCAATATGGAATTCGGCGGCTGGGTGCTCAGCGAGATCCGCGCGGAGCTGAAAAAACGCCTGGAAGCCGAGGCCGCCGCCTATGACCGGATGCTGAAGCAGTTGACGGATCTCTACGCCAAGGGTCTGCTGGCTGTCGAAACTTCCCCCGACATCTACCTGGACGGCGCGAGCAACCTGGTAGGCCTGGACCTGCACCTGACCAAGGAAAAACTGCGGGAGCTGTTCCGCGCGCTGGAAGAGAAGAAGAAAATCCTGGCGCTGGTGGACCGCTTCCTGGAACTGCCGGCCGGCGAGCTGGCGGTGCATGTCGGCCTCGGCGACGATCACCCGGCGATGAGCGAACTTTCGCTGATCGGCGTGCCGGTGACCTTGCCCAACGGGCTCTCCGCGGTGGTGGCGGTGCTGGGTCCCATGCGCATGGATTACTCGCGGGTGATGTCCGCGGTGCTGCACGTGGCGCAGGCATTTGAAGGCGCGGCACTCGACTAGCCTCTACCGGCTCAGGTCGATAAACTCCGCGCCGCGCGGAGGCTCAAACCGGAACAACGAATCGGCGATCTTGGGATTTCGCGCTTCGTTCGTGAAGGTGAACTCCAGTACGGAACGGTCCACTCCGGTAACGATCAGCCGGCGTATGGTGAAGTCCGGGGCGGTGACGAAGCTGACCTCGGTGTACGGAGCCTTGTCGCTCTTGGGGATCGCCGTGATCATCGTGCCGCCGCCTTCGGCGCGCGTGCGGAACTCCTGGAAATCGTCGCGGAAGTTCAGCCGCCCGATGAGAAACGCCAGCGGCGCGCGCATGTCCTCGGTTTCCTTCAGCTTCATCTTCTCCGCGCGATTGGTGTCCGGCGAAAAGTAATACACGAACTTCCCGTCGGAAACGAACAGCTTGCCCTGGGGCCGGTCATACTGCCAGCGCATTCGTCCCGGCTTGCGGAGATAGAGCTCGCCCGATTCCATTTGGCGGCGGCGTCCCTGTACCTGGTACGTCTCGGTGAACTGGACGCGCAGCGTTTGCGCGTTGTTGTACCGCTTCTCGACGCCGTTCAGGATCTGCCGCACGTCGGCGCCAAACCCGGTGGCGGCCATCAGGACAACACACCAGAGCCTCACGGTGATAATCGCTCCAGCTTCCAGCCGGCGCCCTCCCGGCGGTAGCGAAGACGGTCATGAAGACGGTTGGGACGCCCCTGCCAGAACTCGAACTCGCTAGGCTCCAGGCGGTATCCGCCCCAATAGTCGGGAAGCGGCACGTTCCCGCCTTCGAATCGCGACTTCAGTTCGCGCAACCGGTCTTCCAGCTCCCGCCGGCTGGAAAGAACCGTGCTTTGCCGCGACGCGATCGCGCCAAGCCGGCTCTCCAAGGGCCGGGAATCAAAGTACTGCCCCGACTCGTCCCTCGCGATCCGGCTCACGGCGCCCTCGATGCGCACCTGTCTTTCCATCTGCGGCCAGTAGAACAACAGCGCGGCGTGGGGATTCGCGGCGATCTCCACACCCTTGCGGCTCTCGTAGTTGGTGAAGAAGACGAACCCGTCGTGGTCAAAGCTTCGCAGCAGTACGATGCGCGCCGACGGCTTACCGGAAGCGCCGGCGGTGGCGAGCGTCATCGCGCCGGAATCCCGCGGGATCAGCGGCCGGATCTCGCTGTACCAGTGCGCGAACTGCTCCACCGGGTCCGGAAGCGCGTCCGATTCCAGCAGCTCGCCGCGCCGGTAATCCGAACGCCCGCGGTTGGGCACCACGATGTATCCTGACGCGGCGTCGCCGAACACGGTGTTCTTTTCCGTGCCCCAATACCAATAGTGAGCGGCGATGTAGGCGCAAAGGATTGCGTCCAGGCGATCCTCGACCTCTTTGAGCGCGATCAGGTTGGCAAACTCCGGCACCAGCGGAAGGTCCGCCGTGGACAACGGAGGGCTGAGGTGCGGCAGCACCGCCGACATCAGGTCGCGGTACTTCCGCAATTCCCGCATGCGGCTCGCCTTATCGCCCTTCTTGTACTTCAGGATGCGCGGCAGCTCGAACAGCTCCACCGCGGCGGCGTGTGGATGGACTTCAATCTGGAAGCGATCCGGCGCCTGCGGTTCCACGCGATCTCCGTGCCGGAAACCGCGGGCCGCAAGATCGGCGCTGAAGCCGCTGACGTAGGCTGCGAAGGGGCGTCCCAGGTTGGCCGGGTGGCATCCCGCGTGAGCGCGGGCATAGCGCGCGTTCAGCAGCTTCTCCGCCGGACGCGCTCCCGTTGCATTGTGGATCACCAGCGGCGCGTCCACCGCGATTCCGCAGGGCGCGTTCGCCGAGTGCGCGTCCACCCAGGCCAGGATTTGATCCTTGTCTTTGTGAATGCGGGCTTCCAGGAAGCGCAGTTCGCCATCCTGCCACTCGAGCGCCGCCAGCCCGCTGGGCTTGCCGTGCCAGCCGAGATCGATGCCAAGGAACTTCAAATTTCAGTGTAACGCGTGGGCCCGCAGGTTCCTGGCCGCGAACCTCCGCCCCGTTCCATTCCGTACGGAGGCCGCCCGCACTAGAATACAGAGTAGCCATGCGCAGGCGCGACATCCTGAGAACGGCGGCCCACGGCTTTGGCGCAATCGCGCTGGAGTGGATGCTCGCCCGAGACCTGGGAGCCGCACCCGCCAAACGCGCCAATCCGTTGGCCGCCAAGCCGCCCCACTTCCCCGGCAAAGCCAAGTCGGTGATCTTCCTCTACATGGTCGGCGCGCCGAGCCACATCGACACCTTCGACCCCAAACCGTTGTTGAAGAAGTACGAGGGGCAGAAGCTGCCCGAAAGCATGGGCAAGGTCGGCAGCCAGTTCACCGACGGCACCACGCCCATCCTCTCGTCCCCGTGGGAGTTCTCGCTGCACGGCAACGCGGGCCTGCCGGTGTCCACTCTTTATCCGAATCTGGCCAAGTGCGTGGACGATATCTGCTTCGTGCGCGGCTTCTACACTGACAGTGTCGTCCACGCGCCCGCGATGTACCAGGTCCACACCGGCCGTATCCTGATGGGGTACCCGAGCATGGGGTCGTGGGTCACCTATGGCCTGGGCAGCGAAAGCGACAAGCTTCCCGCCTACGTGGTGATGCCGCAGCCGGAGGGTACGCCGGAAGGGGGAACGCCCTGCTGGGGCTCGGGATTTCTTCCCGCGGTCTATCAAGGCACGCTGCTGCGCGGCGGTCCGAGTCCCATTCTGCACCTGAATCCCCGTACCACGCCCGAACGCCAGCGCAACATGCTGGACCTGCTGCAGCGAATGAATGAAATCGACGGCGCGGACGGCAACGAGGAGATGGCGGCGCGCATCGCGTCCTATGAGCTCGCCTTCCGGATGCAGACCCACGCCCCCGAAGCCGTGGATCTGAACCAGGAGAGCGAGGTAACGAGGAAGCTGTACGGCCTGGATCAGAAGCACACGGCGGACTTCGGCGCTCGCTGCCTGCTGGCCCGGCGAATGGTGGAGCGCGGCGTTCGCTTCGTCCAGGTCTACTCGGGCGGCGGTCCGCTCAGCATGCAGTGGGACGCCCACAAGGAACTGAAGGCCAATCATGAAAAGATGTGCGGCCACACCGACCAGCCGGTTGCCGCGCTGCTGACGGATCTGAAGTCGCGCGGACTGCTCGATTCCACCCTGGTCGTCTGGGGCAGCGAGTTCGGACGGCTGCCGATGTCGGAATCGGGCACCGGCCGCGATCACAATCCCCACGGGTTCACGATGTGGTTCGCCGGCGGCGGAGTGAAAGGCGGACAGGCGATCGGCGCCACCGACGACTTCGGCCTGCGCGCACTGGAGAATCGCTATTCCATGCGCGATTTCCACGCCACGATTCTGCACGCGCTGGGCCTGGATCAGAACCAGCTCTGGTATCTGCACAACGGCCGTCACGAAAAGCTGACCGACTTCGGAGGAAACGTCATTGAGAAAGTGTTCGCTTAGCAGGCGCGGATTCCTGAGCCTGGCCGCTGGACCGCTGCTCGCCTCCGAGGCGCGCTTCACCGATGAACTCTGGGCGGCGATCGAGCCGGTTTTTCAGAAGACTTTGCGGCATCCGTTTCTCACTGGTTTGTCCGGCGGGACGCTGCCCCGCGCCAAGTTCGATTTCTATTTGGCGCAGGATGGCCTGTACCTGACGGCCTTCGCCCAGGCGCTGGGAGTCCTCGCCTCGCGATCGCCGCGCGACGACTGGCGCATGACCCTGAATCAGCACGCGATCGACTCGCTGAAAGGCGAGCGCGAATTGCATGAGACGCTGCTGAAGGGCAAGCGCGCGGATCGCATGATGCCCACCAACTACGCCTACACCAATCACTTGCTGGCGGCGGTGGAGCGTAGGTCTTTCGCCGAAGGTCTGGCCGCCATGCTCCCGTGTTACTGGATCTACTGGGAAGTGGGCAAGGATCTGAAGAAGCGGGGCTCAAGGAACGCCGATTACCAGCGCTGGATCGACCAGTATTCCGGCGAGAGCTACGGCGATACGGTCAACCTTGTGCTGCGCATGATGAATACGGAAGCGGAGCGCGTCACCGCGGGGGTGCGTGCGTCGGCGAAGGAACTGTTCGTGATCTCATCGCGCTATGAGTATCAATTCTGGGATATGGCCTGGCGCGAGGAGAAGTGGTCGCCGGAGTAGCTTAGTCGTCGTACTTCGACAGATATAGCAACGCGTCGTGATCGACCAGAGCGAGCTGGAAGTTCTGAATGCAGCCCACGCGCCCAAGCACGTTCTTCTGGATATGTCTATCTTCGAAGAAGAACACCTCCGCAAGGTGCTTGCAATCCAGAACCCCGAGTTCCATTTCATGGCCGAAGGCGGTGAAATGGCCGTTTGCGGTTTGGAAGGTCCGCCGGCGGCCCTTTTCCACCTCGATGCCCAGAATATCCGCGTAGGAGCGTTCAAAGAGGCAGTTCGTTGCTCCCGTATCCAACTTTGCCGGAAGCTCCACCGTGCCATCGGGGGTTCGACTGATGACGGGCACGGTGATGCCCTCCTGCCTGGAATCGTACTCATACCGTATGGCAAAACGGAGTTCGTGCATTTACCAGCCTGCGAAAGGGAGGTGGTCCGCCTTCAGGTGAACAACGAAGGGAATGCCGTCGATGTGTTTTCTCGCCTCTTCATACACGGTCCTCGCATCGGGACCGAGGCTGACCACCCGATCGCCATCCAAGGCGACCCACTGCCCCGCGTATGTCGCGGCATTCTCCCGAACCCATTTCAATTCAGCGGCGCGATTCTCCAACCTTTTTACTGGAGGCGCATGCAGGGGCAGGACGGCGTGAAACGCAGTTGAAGAACGGCTCGCGCCCCTCGCACGCTCCGGTGACTTCCGGCGCACATCCTGCCTGTTCTCAACGAAATGCCTGAGCTGTTGTTCGAAAGCGTCGTTGGGGAATATCGGCTGACTGCTCATGATGCCTCGTCCTCCAATGATAAACCCGAGGCGTGCAATATTGCCTGAACCTCCGCGCGAATATCGTTTAAGTCCAACGGTACGCTTGCCAAGCCTCGGAAGAGGATGCAATCCACAAAAACAGCATTGTCGAAAAGAATCGAACTTGCGATTACCACGCGGCCGTATCCGCCGCCGCTATTCGTTCGATCGAAGCAGTACGCAAGTGCATCGGCAATCAACATGCCATCCGCGGACGGCAAACGTTCCGAGAGATATTGGCGCACCGAACTGTGAAGGACCTGAGCGTGCGCGAGGTAATCGAGCTGAAGACGCTCCGTCGTCCCCTTCGAAGCTGTGGATACGAGCCTGGTCAATTCCGGCAGCAGATCGTCCGCCTGCCCAAAGGATTCCGCGGTGAGCAGCTTCGCGGAGACCTCGAGGACCTGATACCCGATCTTCACCCGAAGCTGATCGTCGCCCAAGGAAAACCGCACAAAACAGTCGTCCAACTGTTGCGGGTTGCCCTCCATTCCGACGCCTGCGGATTTAAGGCCAATCGGCTGCAGCAAGTCGAGAAACTGCGTAAAAAGCGCCGTTCCGGGCAGGGGAAGAGCCGGCAGCATCCGATCGTACGTCAGCCGGCATGTAGCTGATGCTTCGCGGACGCGCGCGGTGAGGGAGTTCACATCTGAAATTCTACACAGAGGGATGCCGCCGCGGGCGCGGCGCAACCAAACGTCTTAGCTCCGCCGCTTCCGCCCGCTCCACCACATCAACACCGACGGCGCTCCGAAAATCAGCATCACCACAAGACCGGTGAGCAGCCCGAAATCCTCCGAATACCTCCAGAACAGAGAATCCAGCACCCGGCTCAGGAACAGCATCGCCCCGATTCCGCCCATAATCGCCCACAGCGCAGCGCCCCTCACGCTCACCACCGGCAGCAGGCAGAACCCGCCCGCCGCCGCGCCGAGCAGCAGGGCGTCCACGCTCGCGAGCACCGTCTGGCCCGGATGCATCGAAGCGTGATACCAGAACCGCAGCCCGAACAGGCCAACCGCCAGCCCGGCCGCAATCTTCTGTCTTCGCCTCACAAGGAAAGCCCGGAAAGCCGCGGGAGAATCAGACCGCCTCCAGCGCCTGCTCGAAGTCGGACAACAGGTCTCGCCAATCCTCAATCCCCACGGACACCCGGACCTGAGATTCGTTGATCCCGGCCGCCGCGAATTCCGCTTCCGTGAATCCCGAGTGGGTGGTGGTCTTGGGATGGCAGATCAGCGTTTCCACGCCGCCCAGCGATACCGCGTTCCGCGCGATGCGGATGTTGCGCAGGAAGTCGAAAGCCGCCGGCTTGCCACCCTTCAGCTCCAGCGTGAACATCGCTCCCGGATAGTCGCACTGCGCCAGCCGGATGCGGATCTGCTCGGCGTCCTCAAACAGCGTGGGATACAGAATGCGCTTTACCTTGGGATGCCGCACCAGCCGCTCCGCGATCCGTTGCGCGTTCTTGGACTGCTTGTTCATGCGCAGGTGCACCGTTGGCAGCCGCTGATCGAGCATCCAGCATTCATCCGGCTGCAAAATCGTGCCGAACAGGCTGCGTAGGGAACGCATCTTCTTCATCAACTCGGCGTCCGCCGCCAGCGCGACTCCGCCCAGCAGGTCGCTGAAACCCGAAAGATACTTCGTGGCCGAATACAGAACGATGTCCGCCCCCAGCATCAGCGGATGCTGGAACGCCGGCCCCATCATCGTGTTGTCCACCATCACCAGCGGGCGAGGCCCGCTCCGCTCTGCAACCGCGTCCACGGCCTTCCGGATGTCCGTCATGATTACGGTCGGATTGGCGGGCGTTTCGATCAGCACCACCCCCAGGTCCGGCGCGTTGCGGATGGTCTCCGCGATCGCCTCGGTCTGGCCCGCCATCACCGGAATACCCTTTACGCCCCAGGGTTCCAGGAATGTCTGGATCAGCTTCTGCGTCCCGCCGTAGATGGGCACCGTGAAAACAACGCTCTGGCCCGGTTTCAGGTACGCCATCAGCGCCGCCATGATCGCCGACATCCCCGTGTTGAACACCAGAGCCGAGGTCGCGCCCGTTTCCAGCGGCACGATCTGTTCTTCCAGGATCTGCGAGTTGGGATGGTTGAACCGCGAATAAACGAGGTCCACCTGCTCGTCGGCATCCAACTGCGCCCGTCCCGCCATCAGGTCGAAAGCGCGTTCCGCCGCTTCCGGGCTGGAGAAAACATACGTCGAGCTCCGGAATACCGCGGGGCGGGCCGATCCAACCGACAGGCTGGGATCGAAACCGCGCGTCAGGACCTCAGTCGGTGGACGAAGAACGTTCTTGGTGTCGGCCATGGTTTGCGCTCCAACCTCAGTGTAATCACTCGCGGCGCGGCTGGCTATCGGGACTTCAGTTCTAAGTTGTTGCCGCCGCCATACCAAGGGCGGCGTATCAGGCAATAACGTACGGCTCTTAGGGACTCCGCCCGATTGGTGGGCGGGCGTCCCGGTCCTACAATCCAGAAAGTAGGAATGAGGCCCACTTCCGGATGATCTTGTCCAAACCTGCCAAAGCTCACTATACGGAGCCCGAAGCTGCTGAAGAGCTTGGAGTTACGGTCGAACAACTGCGTGTGCTGATCCGCCGGCACATCGTGGATCGTGACGAGGACCTCAGCAATGTTCCGGTGGCGCTGTTTCAGCCGTCCGACCTGGTCATTCTGCGGCTGATGCTCAATGGAATGAAGCAGGAGTCTACCTTACCCTGATCCGGATCTCTTCCCGGTCTTCGTCCCCGCTGGCCCCCTTCACCTTCAAAACGTATACCTTGGTCGCGGCGGGGCGATCCGCCACGCAGTTCCGGTTCGGATTCGCGGCGGGATCGAGCGCCGGCAGCGGATGAACCTCGGCGGAAACCGCCTCTTCCGCTTTCCAGCAGATCGAGATCGCGCTGCCCTTGCTTACCTCGAGTGCGCTCACGCGCACGTCCAGAATCCTGGCTCGCGCTCCCCCCACGGTGACACGAACGCTCTGCGATACGCTTCTCCCGTCCCGCGATTTCGCGGTCAAGCGATACTCCGTGCTCCGCGTTGGCGAAATCTGCAGGCAACGGCTGACTGCCGGAGCGATGGACCCGACCGCGGGCTCCATCGCGACGCTGGCTGCCTGTTCCACTCCGTAGCAGAGCAGCGTGCTCTCCCGCGCCGCGATCTGGGGCGGGGAGGCGTAAAACATGGTGATCTTAGGCGGCGGGCTCGAGGATTCTGCCGGTGGCGGCGCGGTGACACGCCCAGGCGTTCCTCCACATCCTGTCAGGAGCATGGCCGCAAGGCTTGCCGCCGGCACGCGCATTTGTCTTGAGCATAGCGCGTGGAGTGCACGGCGGGACTAGCCTGCATCCGGCAGCGCCCTCGCGGAGTCTTCCTTCAAACCCACACCGCTCAACCGCCGGGATCGCGCGGCGCCGATCAGCCACAGCAGTTTCCGCGCCGCCTCCTGGTAGGTCAGCCCTTCCGGACGGACGTTCGAGATGCAGTTTCGATCGGCGTCCGTCCTGCCGGCGCGGGGCTGGTACGTCACGTAGATCCCGAGCGAGTCCGGAGAGCTGAGGCCGGGACGTTCGCCGATCAGCACCACGCTCAGCTCGGCTTGCAGCAATTCGCCGATAGCGTCTCCGATAGCCACGCGACCTTGCTCCACCAGCAACAGCGGCTCGGGACGGGAAAGTTCTCGGAGCAGAGGCGCCGCGTGGCGATGGATCGCCACCGCGCTCAGGCCGTCGCAGATGATCCAGGCGACAGGCGCCCGCATCGCCGCGATCGCTTCGGCCGAACGCGGGTCGAGCCGGCGGCCTAGATCCGGGCGGCGCAGGTACGCCGCGCGGTCGGGAGCCTCGCTGTGCAAGGCGATGGCGTTCGGAAGTTCGGCTTGCAGCGCGCCGACATCCAGCGGCAGATGCACGGCGTCACGGGCTCGCGCATGCGCCAGTTGGAATGCCAGCAGCTCCCGCGTGGGCAGAGCGTGTCCCGCGCGCCCCAGTGCGATTCGAGCCGGTGTGGCCGCCTTCAAGTACTCCCATGGGTTGGATGTCACCATCTGCCGCAACCCTCCAGGGCTTCCGCGAGAATCGCCGTGTAGGTGCGATCGGGAACTTCGATTGCCCCGAACTGCGCCAGGTGCGGAGTCAGGTACTGCACCTCCAGCAGGCGGAATCCGCCGGCGCGAAGCTTGCCCGCCAGGCTTGCCAGCGCGACCTTGGACATGTCGGTGACCCTGTGAAACTTGGATTCCGCGAAGAAGGCAGCCCCCAGGTGGACTCCGTAAGTGCCGCCCGCAAGCTCGCCCCCGATCCAGACTTCCACGGAATGCGCTTTGCCTTGCCGGTGCAGTTCGCCGTAGACGTCGATGAACTCCTCGGAAATCCAGGTGGATTCGCGCGACGCGCAGGCGCGCATCACCTGTTCGAAAGCGGCGTCGTAGGTGACCTCGAAGTCCTGCTTGCGGATGCGGCGCGCGAGTGATTTGGAGACGTGGAACGCATCGAGGGGGATCATCGCCCGTTTCCGAGGATGATACCAACTGATCCAGCCAGTATCGGGGTCGGACATAGGGAAGATGCCGCGCCGGTAGGCCGCCTCGACGGTTTCCGGCGTGAAGGGGATACCCATCCATTCTGTTGTAGCAGGTAGGCCGGGATCCGGCCCATTTCCCCCCATCGGTGCCAGGCACCACCTGGCGCCGATGCGACTTCCACGCCGCACCTAAGCCCTTCCCCCATAATCGCTTGCATTAATTTTTTGACCCTCCGAAAAACGCCCCCACCCGCACATCCCCCCTTTCCGCGAGAACTTCCCCCACCCATAGCATCCTTCCTGCCCCCGATCCGCGTCGCGCCGCGGTGGCTGGATCACGGCAACCATTCGAGAGCCGTTCTGAATGGGCCGATCGGAGGCGCGCCTTGACGCATCCGCACGGCCGAGCAGCGGTTCGGCGTCGTGTTTCCTCGGCCCAAACTCGCGGATCGAAAAGTGGCCCAGAAACAACTGGGGTCTATTTTCGAGCGCCTTTTTTCCACAGCCTAACCTACTGCAGCAGAAGGCGGAAAACTCATTTCAACGTCTCCGATCGGTGCCAGGCACTACCTGGCACCCGACGCCGGCAACGGTCTCCGGCGTGAAGGGGATGCCCATTAGTTCTGTTGTAGCAGGTGAACCGGAGAGCAAGAGGTGCGCTAGACCTCGGCTCACTATCTCCCAACGCTCGTACTACGGGTAAGAATCCCTTTGGCGGTAACCTCCAACTCCTCGCCCCGGCTCTTGGATCGATTCCGCAAAACCGCCAGGTCGTCGTCTTCATTACCAGCGCTCAACCGGTACTTTCCGGGCGGGACCCTGGAAATGCGAAACTGGCCGTTCTGATCCGCGGCCGAGATCAGCGCCTCGTCGGGCGAGTCCTTCGGCGCCAGGATCACCCTCGCGAACGGATGTGGTTTGCCAGTCTCGGAGTCTGTGACCTGTCCGGAGACCTGCCCGCTGTCCGCCGCCACCTCACCTTTCAGCTCAGCCCCGCACGCCACCCCGCCACGGTTCCTCAACAGGTCGGTATTGCCCACCTCGAGCGCCTTCACCCGCAAGGGAGGACGCAAGCCGCTGACCTCCGCCCGGTATTCGCCGGCGAACACTTCGACTTGGAACGGCTGGTTCAGAGTGACGGGGAACGGCATCAATTCATCCGGATAGGGAAGTCGATCGGCGGGCCGCAGGCTAAATGCGAACCGCTGATCCGCGGTCGTCACCTCCTTGGCGAGATCATCCGGCAGTTGAATCAATCCGCTGATCCGGCACTTCGGGATTGCATTCAGCCGGACGATTGTCTCCTTGCCTCTCCTCACCGAAATCCGCGAGCTGTCCATTGCCGCAGGTCCGGAGCCGCGGAACACCGAAAGGCGCGTCAAAAAAGACCCTTCCTGAAGACCGCACGCTCTCACGCTGGAGGCGGAAGGCGCTATCGGAAGTTCTGCGATGGATTGAGGCAGATCCGGATCGAGAATGGAGACCACACGCCGATCCGAACTCGCGGCGGTTCCAACCTCCACAGTCACGCACTGCGCCGCGACCTCCTCGACCGCAATGCGAATGCCCCCTGGATTGGCTCCTTCCAGCAGATCCACTGGTGAAGCATCGCGAATCGTTTCCCCTCCGGGGTAGAACACCCTTCGCCAGCGCGGCCCGGCTTCGTTGACGGTGATTACCGGTGAGCGGACCTCCAGGAAGTAGCGCCCCGGCCGCAGGTGTTCGATGGAAAACTCGCCGTTGTCGTTCGTCTGCGCCACTCCACGGATCTCAAATTCTCCCGCGAGTTTCTCGCTCGATTGCCATGCCGTCACCCTCATGCCGGTAAGCCCGCGCCGGTCCTTGCCGGATATCACGGAACCGGAGATCGAGCCAGTGCTCCGCAACTTCAAAACGAGCTCCGCTTGCTGGGTCTCGGCTAGCCGGATGAGTTTGGGCGACGTATAGCGGCTGTTCTCGGACGCGAAAACGGTGTACTCGCCTGCCGTAAGATTGGCTATGCGGAATCGCCCGTCGCGCGCAGTGACTGCCTGCTTCGCGGTCTCCACGCTGAACACTTTCACCGTGGCCTCGGGTATGGGTGTACCAGAAGTAGTGACGACGACGCCAGTCACTTCCCCTGCACCGAGGATCAGTGCAGGCAGCGCTAAAGTAAACAGCATGTTCATGGTTGAGAACTTGATAAGTTACAGGATCGGAAGGTGCGACCTGGATTCATCACCTTGATCTCACGCCCCAGGCGGCGAAGCTCCGTAACCGCATACGCGCACGAGTCCGCATTAACATGACCGCAATGGATGACGTGAGGCCCTGCTGCAAGCTCAAAAGGAGCCCTGATGGGTAGCTCAGATAGCGGCAAGTGTTGAATCGGTTCGGCTGGAGGGGGAATTTCGCCCCGCTCAGCAATCTCCACAACAGACCTGGGCAGGTCGACGCCGTCGCGCTGAACGATGTCGGAGGCAGACAAAAACGCCCACTCTCGTGGAAGCGTTTCGTTGATCCTGCCGGTCGCGACTTTAACTCTCTCGAGGACAGTTCGCTCTGCACCGGCTGGCAAAAGCCCCAACCACAAATCATCCACGCGCCCGCGACCATCCAATATCGCAATCGTTGGCGTGCCCCCAACGCGAAACGTAAGTGCCCGAGGGTCAATGACTTCTTTCGGCTCAGCACCCAGTTCCCTGGCGAAATCCTGCGAGGAACACGCCACCCGTACTGCGCGTGCGGTTCGCCGGGCGACGCTCACCAGTTCACGATGAAATTCACGGCTCCGCTTGCAGTATTCGCACTGCGCAGAAGTGACAATCAGCAACGTGCCGCCATCTGAACGAAAGCTCTCTACGAGAGCACCCATCGCCAGTGGCGGCAAATCATTAACAACTGGCAGGGCTGGAGCCTTGACGGACACATACCAATGGTAGAGTCGTGATGCGCTGACCCCAAAAACAGCAGATGCCACCAAGACTGCGATCTGCACTAAAAGCCGAGACATCGTACACCTCGTTACATTCTCAACCTGGATCCGAGGAGGCTCTGCTGTGCAGCGTCAATCACCTCGGGGCGACCGTCGGTAATCCTAAAGTAGAACGCCAGCACACCTGAAATCGCGGCTTTCCTACCATCCACCAGGCGGGGCGGGTGAAACTGCCAGGCACTCACGGCAGATCGAACCGCCAATTCGAAATCCCGGCTCGTGGCCTCTTTGATCTCTACATTCGTGACAGCCCCCTCAACTCCCACCGTGACAGCGATTATAACTTTGCCCTCTCGCTTCTGGAAGATCGCGTTTGGCGGATATACAGGCGTTGCCGCTGCAAATGCCTGGCTTCGGAGCGGTAAAGACCCAACCTTGACCCGAATGAGCTCTTGCCCTAAAATCGGCAAGCCGATGAAGGGAATGAAAGTTGCAGCCAGCAGTTTATCAAACACAGCTGCACCACTGTATTATTTGACACCATTGGTAGAGGTACTGCGCAGGTGCGCAAAGGTAGCCGCACGGATCAGGACCGGCGCAGCCTCCGTACCAAGCTCCCGATCCATTATCCAGCAAAACGCACCATTCACAGGAAGTGGCCTCAACTGGGGCAAACAGGGCTGCAGCTATCGCCACAATCAGAGGACTAGCGAGGTTGATTGACCTTGAGAAGCGCCACATAGAATTTCCTTTCATGTATTCGTCGCTCTCGTAATCCCGAAGGATTCGGCTGAGTGTACATCGACATTTATGTTCGCGAAAAGAACATTCACCCCAATTATCATCGGCCACAAATCGGTGCCAGGCACCACCTGGCGCCGATCCGCCGGCGATTTCGAAGCTAAGTCTGGCCCCCTCAGCCCCTTGCAGCCATTTTCCGGCCCGCCAAAAACCGCCCCACCCGCGCCTCCCCCCACTTTCCGCGAGAACTTCTCCCCACTCCCATCACTACTGTTTCAACATGCCTCGCCGACCCCGATTCGCACCTCCCGGCCTCGCCCTCCACGTCACCCAGCGCGGCAACTTTGGACAACGCACCTTCTTCACCGACGCCGATCGTCTCCATTACCTGAACCTCCTCGCGCGCCATTCCGAGGAGCACAACGTGCGCGTCATCGCCTGGTGCCTGATGTCCAACCACAGCCACCTCATCGTGATTCCCGACGAGGAAGACGCTCTCTCGAACATGATGGAGCGCCTCGCCGGCGAGTACGCGAAGTTCCTCAACAGCCGCCTGCGGCGAAGCGGGCATTTGTGGAAAGACCGCTATTTTGCCTGTGTTTTGGATGAAAAACACTTCGCCTGCGCGCTTCGCTACGTGGAGCTGAACCCGGTTCGGGCGCGCATCACCGCGCGCGCCGAGGAGTATCGCTGGTCCACGGCGGCGGTGCATTTGGGATTGAAGAAGGCGCCGCCGTGGCTGGACACGCAAACATTTGAGAGCCGCTTTGATTTGGACTACTGGAGGCTCGCGCTGGGCGCGAAGCAGCCGCGCCGCGAGCTCGCCGCGATCCGCAAGGCCACCCGCCACGGCATCCCGCTCGGCTCCGCGCGCTTTGTAGCGGAGCTGGAGGAGCGGTTCGGCGTCTTGTTTCCACGGCCCAAACGCGCGGATCGAAAAGCGGCCCAGAAGCAACTGGGGTCACTTTTTGCGGATCTTTTTTCCACAGCCTAAGCTACTGCAGAAAAGCCGGATATCGCGTTCCAACCTCCCACATCGGTGCCTGGCACCACCAGGCGCCGATCTAAGGCGCCGATCTAAGGCAACAGATCTTGAAAAAGGCACAAGGCTTCAAACGGTGACAAGGCGGCCCATCTCAACTTTCCTCTACCGAGCAGTCCCACCGTTTCGCGCGCACATTCCCCGCCGGTATAATCGAACCGTCATGCGCCTCCTTCCCATCCTCCTCGCCGTCGCGGCGATCGCCCAGCAGCCCACTTATGACCTAATCATCCTCAACGGCCGCATCGTCGACGGCGCCGGCGCGGCGTGGTTCCGCGGCGACGTCGCGATCCGCGGCGGCAAAATTGCCCGCATCGCCCCGCCGAACTCGCTCGCCAAAGCCGCCGCGAAGGACCGCATCGATGCCCGCAACCTGATTGTCGCGCCCGGCTTCATCGACATCCAAAGCCACTCCCGCGATTCCTTGCTTCGCGGCGATTCGCGCGTGATCAGCAAAGTCACCCAGGGCATCACCACCGAGATTCTGGGCGAGGGTTCCACCAACGCGCCTTACAACGACAACACCGCGAAAATGTACTTGGATGAGGCCAACCGCAAGCTCGACGCCCAGTTCGCCGGTCCGCGCGGCTTCCGCAACTGGCTCGCCGCCATCGAGAAACGCGGTGCGTCCACTAACTTCGGATCCTTCGTGGGCGCCACCACGCTGCGCGTCTTCGGCAAGGGCATGGACCAGGGCCAGCCTTCCGCCGCCGAGCTTAACGCCATGCGGTCCGCCCTGAAGAACGCCATGGAGGATGGCGCATTCGGCATCGCCAGCGCCCTGATCTACGCGCCCGGCGAATACGCCGGCGCCGCCGAGCTGATCGAGCTCTCCAAGACCATGGCTCCCTACGGCGGCGTCTACATCACCCACATGCGCAGCGAGGCCGACAAGCTGCTGGAGGCCATCGATGAGGCCATCGAGATCGGACGCAAGGGCGGCGTCCCGGTGGAGATCTACCACTTGAAGGCCGCCGGCAAGCGAAACCACCCGAAGATGGCGCAGGCCGTCGCCAAGATCCATGACGCGCGATCGAAGGGGCTCGACGTCCAGGCCAACATGTACCCCTACACGCAAGGCGGCACCGGCCTCAGCGCCTGCCTGCCGCCGTGGGCCATCGCGGGCGGAAAGCTCTTCGAAAACCTGCAAAACAAGGAAAAGCGGCAGAAGATGCGCGAGGAGATCGTCGCGGACACGGGCGGCTGGGAGAACCTCTGCGTGCTTTCCACTCCGGATGGCGTCCTGATCACCGCTCCGGAAAAGCCGGAGAACGCGAAATACGCCGGCAAGACTCTCGCCCAGATCGCTCAGCTCAGCGGCAAGGATTGGATCGAGGCCGCCATGGATCTGGTGCTCAGCGAGCGCGATCGCGTCGACGCCATCTTCGCGCTGAACAGCGAGGACAACCTCCGGCTGCAGATCCGCCAGCCCTGGATCAAGTTCGGCACCGACGCCGGCGGCGCGGACCCGGATACCGACAGGTATCTGGTTCACCCGCGCTCGTACGGAACCTTCACCAAGATCCTGGGACGCTTCGTGCGCGAGGAGAAAGTGATTCCGCTGGAAGACGCGATCCGGAAGGCGACCTCGGCTGTCGCCACCCGCCTTTCCATCCCCGATCGCGGCCTGGTGAAGGAGGGCTTCTGGGCGGATCTGGTGGTGTTCGACCCCGACACCGTCATCGACAACGCGACCTTCGACAGGCCACACCAGGTTTCCACCGGCATCCGCGATGTCCTCGTGAACGGAGTGCCCGTGGTCCGCGACGCGAAGCACACCGGCGCTAAGCCGGGCAAGATTGTGCGCGGGCCGGGGTTCCGCCCGTGACGGCGCTTGTTCTCATCGCACTGCTGGCGCAGGCGGGGCCCAAACCCACTGACGCAACCGCCGAACAGCAAGCCCGCATCGGCGAGTATGGGCCCGATAACGCGATCGTGATTGTTTACGAGGACGGCGGATCGCTGTGGATGAAACGGAAAGGCGAAGATGCGCGGCCAGCCGGCGAGGCCCGGTTTACTCCCTGCTGCCTGGAAATCGGGACGCTGAAGATCGCCCGCCGGCCGGACCCCGCCGCGCCCGGGCAGACCTTTCGCATCCAAACCCTGAAGCCTATGGACGCTCTGCGCGCGGAGGCAGCGTCCGCGCAGCCTCCCGGGCAGCCCAAGGACTTGCGCAAGCCTGACCTGGTGGAACTCGACAAGCTCGACAAGACCATTCGGCTGGACATCCGCTACGCCACAACTAACAACTTCATGGGCGCCGCCTTCTACACTCAGCCGCGCGCGTTTTTGCAGCGTCCCGCCGCCATGGCGGCTTTGCGCGCCCACCGCAAGCTGAAGCCCTACGGATTCGGACTTCTGATCCACGACGGGTACCGGCCGTGGGCGGTGACCAAGATGTTCTGGGAGGCCACGCCCCCGGCGCAGCGCGGCTTTGTCGCAAATCCGGCTTCGGGCTCCAAGCACAATCGCGGCTGCGCGGTGGATCTGTCGATGTACGACCTCGCCGCCGGGCAACCGGTGGAGATGCCTTCCGGCTACGATGAGTTTTCGGATCGTGCATTTGCCGCGTATCCCGGCGGCACTTCGCTGCAACGCTGGCGCCGCGAGATGCTCCGCTGGGCGATGGAAAGCGAAGGATTCGAGGTGAATCCGAGCGAGTGGTGGCACTTCGACTATAAGGATTGGAAGCTGTACCCGGTGCTGAACGTTCCGTTCGAGAAGCTGAGCCACAAGTAGACCCACATCTGGACCCAGAGCCATGAGGGAGCGCGGGGGAATGGATCGCTCGGCTCTTGGCAATCAGCATTCCTACCCGTTAGACCGATGTTGAGGACCAGTTCTAAGACTATGAAATACACGGTGGTATTGGAACGGGAGCCGGATGGGGGGTTCGTGGCTTCGGTCCCGCTACTTCCTGGATGTGTTTCCCAAGGCGACATCCGGGACGAGGCAATAACGAATATCCGAGAGGCCATCGAACTCTACGTGGAGGATTGCCGCTTGGCCGGCGATCCAATTCCGCAGGAAGACTCACGCGAGTACGTTGAGCTTCGTACCGGCACCCGTTAAGCTTTGGAGTGGATCGGCTTTGTCTTCCAGCGACAAAAGGGAAGTCACAGCCGTATTCACGCGTGGTGGCGCCCGATCACCGGCGGGTCCGCCCCGGCGCCTTGCGGCAGATTTTACACGAGGCTGGAATTACCATCGAGCAGCTCAAAGAGCTGCTTTGAACGCCGAACGGTGCCTGGTGGTGCCAGGCACCGTTGTGGCGCCAAGGCCGGCGGAAGTGGTGTTGTTTCTTCAAGTTATCACGCGTTTCGGGCGCTACCGGAAAGCACCCCAGTTGGACTTGGCACACTTTTTGACAACCACTTCCGAACGCCCGTTTCCTGAAAATTCCCCAGGAAACGGTGACGTATCGGGGCTGCAACACCCTGCTGGAGGTTCCCGCCCAAGACGCCCCGTGAAACCGGGGGAGTGCGAGCTCAACCAGTTTCCGTAAGCCCTCTGTAGTCCTGTAAAGTTCTCATTCGGCGTCAGTTGTTCGCCTACTCAGGCCCAAGCGGCGCCAGGTGGTGCCTGGCGCCGTCGGTGAAAGAATGTATGATCCATTATCCACCGCATGCGTTCCGCAAATACAATCATTAAATCGCTTGACTTCCTTCCGCCGCGGACCCAAAATCCCAGTAATATTTCCCGGTAGTCTGTGGCCGGGCGAGACCCGGGAACCAACCGATTGAGGAGATCGTCATGCGTCCGTTGGTTATGTTTGCGCTTTGCTCCCTCACCCTCTTCGCGACTGATTCGGTTCTCCGCGGAAGCGATCCGGTTCGATACCCGTGGATGGACGCGAACGAAGCCGTGCTCCGTTTCGTCTCCTCCGGCGACCGCGTCTTGATGATCTCGGCTGTCCGCAACAGTGGCCAGAATCCAACTGTTCTGCTGGGCGGTGAGAACGGCCCGGTCCAGAAGGTGGAGATTCCCGGGAGGGTGCTGATTCCGGGGATCGCCTCTTTCGGATCGAAAGCGTTCCTCCCCTGGTTGAACGGCGCAACGTCCGGCGGCCTGATTTTGGATTTGAATGACGGAAAAGTAACGCCCATCCCGATAAGTACGCCGGTGACAGCCAGCGCGCTCGGCAGGGACGCTTTAGCGATCGCGACCAGGACGCCCGCGGGTGTTCGCGTGAACTGGTATGACTTCGTCTCGTCCACCTGGAGCGAACCGGTGGAAACAGGCCTCAACGCCGGCGGCCAGGTGCTGATGAGCATGGGCCCGGGCGGCGATACGCTGGTGCTGGATGCCGCGGATCTGCGGGCCGTCAGGTTGCGCCGGGGGGCGCTGGTCCAGGACCGGCCCTACGAGCTTTCCGGACCCGAAACCGCGGTCACCAGGGAATACGCACGGAGACGGCTGAGATCCCAACTCCAGGCCAGCATCGCTCACGGCTTGTACCGGAGCGCGAACGGAAACGATCTCGTCATCTTTGCCGCCGTGGATGAGCGCGGCGTCCGCCTGGTGGAGTTCGACGCGGCCGGAAACCAGGCGGTGACCCAATCGCTGGCTCCGTCGGTCTCCTCTGGAAAGGGTCCCAGGGAACTCCGCTCCTTGCTGGCTTCCTTCGACGGTAAGCTTCTCACCGTGTTGGATAAGAATGGCTCGCGCCACGATTTCCGGAGGGAATGACAGCCCCGTCTTACCGCCGCCGGTCGTGCCAGTCCACCGGACGGTCGTCCGAGCGCAGGGCATCCCCGTCCACCCACGGATATTCCCCGAACGGCTTCTTCTCCGGCCAAACCTCATCCAACGTAGACGCCTCCCACAACCGGCCCGCCTTCATCACATAAGCGATCTTCGCCGTATTCCGGATGTTCTCCAGCGGATTCGCGTCCAGCACCATCAGGTCCCCCAGCTTGCCCGGCGTGATGGCGCCGAGATCCTTGGAAACGCCTAGAAAATGCGCGCCATGCACGCTGGCGACCTCCAGCGCGCCCATCGCGCCCATGGCTGAAGCCGCCATCCACACCTCCCAGTGCGACCCGATGCCGTGTTGCTGCCCGTGCGAGCCGATGGCCCCGTAACCGCCCTGCGCCACAATGTCCGCCAGGCCCTGCGCGATCATCGGATAGCTGTAATCGGTAGCCGGACGAAGAATGCGGCGCCGCGTGTGCGGAATCAATTGCCGCCAGGGCAGCCAGCGCCGCGCTTTTTCGTCCTTCCAAACGTCCGATTCCTGCCAGAAATACTCTTCATTCCACGGACCCGCTCCGCCCACGATGAAGGTGGGCGAATAGACCGCCTTGGCCTGTCCGAAGAACTTGGCGGCATCGGAATAAAGAGGCGCGTAGCTCATTGGATGCTCCCATCCGGTTTGGCCGTCGAGCATCATGCCGATGTTGTACTCGATCGAATCGCCCTCCGCGGTCACCATGACGCCGCGCTTACGCGCCGCCTCCGATACCCATTGCCGCTGGTCGCGCCGGGGTTGCAGATACTGTTTCATCGACACCGCGCCCCAGTTCGAGAGCCGGTTTACGTTCTGCTCGGTGACCTCATAACTGGTCAGCTCATTCTGCCGTGGACCGTCGCCGCGATACAGTGGATCGCCGGTGGAGAATGTGCGGGGTCCTATCACCAGGCCCGCCTCCACCATCTCCGCCTGCGGAAAGACGATCTGCGACCACATCGAGTTGTCCAGCGTAGTCGTGACCCCGTATGCCAGATAAGAGGCGCTCTCGAACCCGTGCTCCGGCATGATCCCGGAGTACTCGCGGTGATGATGCGCGTGCATGTCGATCCAGCCGGGGATGATGGTTTTACCCTTGACGTCGATCACGCGATCCACGCCCGCGGTGGCGCAGTCACCCACGCAGGCGATGCGGCCCGCGCGCACCACCACGGTCCCCTGCTCGATCACCTTGCGGTTGTCCAGCGTGATGATGCGAGCGCCGGTAAGCGCAATGGAGCCCGCTGGTATGGCTCTCGGCATTGACAGGGTGATCTTCGCCGAAGTGGTTTCGCCCGAACCCGCCCTATAGGTCCCGTACACATTGCCGCTCCCATATTCCAACGTCGCGGCATCGCGCCAGCGGACGAACATACCGCCTTCCTTGGTCACCGCCGTCACCGGGAATTTGCCCTTCTTCTTATCCGCGGCCAGCGGAGCAGAGCCGGTGCCGTTCCAGGCGAACGGCGTAATATACACGTTGTCGCCTTCCTGAAAGGCCACCCATTGGCCGTCCGGCGAAACCGCGGCCTCGTCGGCGTAGGTGAACGTCATGTGCACGCGGCGATCGCTGCCGTCCATGCGCACGGATACCAGCTCGATCACCTGCTGGCGCGGACCGCCTCCTCCGCCTTCCGTGGCGGGGCGTGGCCGGGGTTCCGGGTAGAACAGGCGGCCATCGGGCCCAAAGGAGGCCTGAACCACGCTGCGGCGTCCGCCCAAGGCCCGCACCGGCACGATGACCTCGCCCGGCCCCGCGCTCGCCGCCGGCAGGCTGATCAGTTCGTAGAACGCGTTGGAAGTCCAGGTGCGGCCGCGGAAGCTCTCCCCCGCGCCGCGCGACACCACCACCCGCGTCCCGTCCGGACTCCAGGCCGGATGCAGGAACTCGCCCGGCGTGCTGTTGAGCTGGACAAGAGCGCCCGTATCCGCCGCCGCTCGCCACACGGCGCCGCCCTGCTTCTCGCTCCACGTGGTCAGCGCGACCGCCTTCCCATCCGGCGACCAGGCCGGCGAATACTCGGTGATGTCGCGGCCGGTTTTCGTCAGGCGCCGCGGCGTCCCCGAGGGCAGATCCTGGATCCAGACCTTGCCGAACGCCTGAAACGCGAGCGTCTTCCCGTCCGGCGATGCCGTGTGCCATCTCGCGAAGCGCATCTCCACCGGACCTTCATTCAGCGGGATCGCCCGGTAGGCCTGTCCGGAGATGGTTCTTTCGACCCGCGCCGAAAAGGGAATCGTCGATACCGCCCCGCTTGCCACGTCCAGCCTGCGCAGCTTGCCGCCCTGCGAAATCATGATCGACCGCGAGTCCGGCGTCCAACTGTAGCCCGGCAGCACGCGCCAGGTCTTCATCCCCTCCGCCATGTCCTGTTCGATCGGGTCCATCACCACACGTTCCTTGCCGGTGGCCATCTCCCGCAGCCAGAGCGCCGTGCGAGGCCCGAACTTGTGTCCTTTGTAGGAGACCGTTCCGTCCGGGATGCGCCGCGCGAAGGCCAGCCACTTGCCGTCCGGCGAGATCTCCGGCGCCATGCCCCCGCCCGAGGAAGCCCTCGACTGCTGCTGATTCTGCCCCGAGGTGACGTCCAGAATCGCGCCGGTCTTCAGTTCCAGCCGTTTCACCTGCTGGCAGCCCTGCACCGAATCCTGGTGGCCCGAAGCGCGGCCCTCGCAAACGGCGCCGTGAAAGTACACGGATCGCCCGTCGGGCGAAACGGACGGCCAGGCCGCCCCACGTTGATCGCGGCCCACGATCTCCACTCCTTCGCCGCCATCCTTGTGATAAATCCACAGTCCGGTGGTTCCGTTCTCGCCCATCCCCTGGCGGCGCACCACGAGGAACTGGCTGTCCGGCGTCCAGGCGGGCTCGAACACCCGCACATCGCGATTCGAAAACACCGCTCGTGGATTGGAGCCGTCCGCGCCCATGATCCACAGGTTGTTCTGGCCCCCGCGATCGGAGACGAAGGCGATCCATTTGCCGTCCGGCGAATAGCGTGGGTGGAAGTTCAGCGCCGCGCCGCTCGCCTGCGTCAGGCATTGCGCCTGCCCGCCCGCCGCCGGAACGCGGTACACGTGCGCCAGCAGGTCGAACACGATCCATTGCCCGTCCGGCGACAGTTGGGACGACATCCAAGTGCCTTCGGAGGTCGTGAAATCGATGCTGCGGATGTCGCCGCGGGTCTTGGTGACATCCCAGGCGGATTCGCGCGGACCTTGAGCAGAGAGGCAGGCCGCCAGCGCGGCGAGAGTCAGAACGCGATGCATGATCCGGGGATTATACATCCTCCCGGAATCGCCGCCCCGCTTTACAGCGGGCTTTGCTGCAGCAGCTTCGCCACCAGCCCGGTCCACCCGGTTTGATGACTCGCTCCAATGCCGGCGCCGTTGTCGCCGTGGAAGTATTCGTAGAACAGGATGTTGTCGCGGAACGCGGCGTCGTTCTGGAACTTCTCCGCGCCCCCGAATACCGGACGCCGCCCCCGCTCATCCCGCAGGAACAGCCGCGACAGCCGCCGCGACAACTCCACCGACACGTCCCAAAGGTTCATGTATTTGCCCGATCCGGTGGGGAACTCGACCATCAATTCGTCGCCGTAGTAGAAGTGATACTTCTGCAGGGATTCGATCAACAGGAAGTTCACCGGAAACCACAGCGGACCCCGCCAATTCGAGTTGCCGCCGAACATTCCGGTCTGTGACTCCGCCGGTTCATATTGCACGCTGTACATCGCGCCGTCCAAATGCAGAGAGTACGGCTGCTGATGGACTCGAGAGAGCGACCGGACGCCGTGCGGCGACAGGAACTCGCGCTCGTCCAGCACCTTCTCGAGCAGCCGCACCAGCTTTACCGGCTGCATCAGCGACAGCAGGTGCCGCCCGGCGACGCCCGGCGCCGACAACGACGCCAGGTTACGGCACAGGTCCGGACGGTTGGCGACGAACCAGCGCGTCCGCTTGGCGAATCCGGGTAATCGCGCCAGCGCCTCGGAGTCGTACGTCTCCACCGCGAACATCGGGATGATTCCCACCATGGACCGCACCTTCATCGGGAACACGGCGCCATCGGGCAGCCGCAGCCGGTCATAGAAGAACCCGTCTTCGTCATCCCACAGCCCGGCGCCGCCGATCTCGTTGATCGCGTTGGCGATATACACGAAATGCTCGAAGAACTTGCTGGCGATGTCCTCATAGTTGGGGTTCACCTGCGCCAGCTCAATGGCGATCTTCAGCATGTTCAGGCAGTACATCGCCATCCATGCCGTGCCGTCGCTCTGCTCCAGCTCGCCGCCGCCCGGCATGGGCTTGGACCGGTCGAACAGGCCGATGTTGTCCAGCCCCAGGAACCCGCCTTCGAAAATGTTATTGCCGGCCCGGTCCTTGCGATTCACCCACCAGGTGAAATTCATCAGCAGCTTGTGGAACACGCTTTCCAGGAACGCCGTGTCCTTGCGCCCCTGAATCCTGGCGTCGATCTGAAATACGCGCCAGCAGGCCCAGGCATGAACCGGGGGGTTGACGTCGGAGAAGTTCCACTCATAGGCCGGCAACTGCCCGTTCGGGTGCATGTACCACTCGCGCAGGAACGTCCCCAGTTGATGCTTGGCGAACTCGGGGTCGATCAGCGCGAACGGAATCATGTGGAACGCTGAATCCCACGCCGCGTACCAGGGATACTCCCACTTGTCCGGCATGGAGACGATGTCGTCGTTGAACAGGTGGATCCATTCGCTGTTGCGCCCTTGCCTGCGCTCGGCTGGCGGGGGAGGCTGAGCCGGATCGCCGGTCAGCCACTCCTCCACCACGTAGTGATAGAACTGCTTGGACCACAGCATCCCGGCGAACGCCTGGCGCTG
>JAIEPW010000088.1 GCA_019748195.1 Bryobacteraceae bacterium | reverse complement strand
TCATCAGCCGCAAAGCGATACTCATCAAACATTCAGTTAGGCCTCCCGTGCGCGGAGTCGGTTCTTAAGACATAGATAGAATACTCCGTTTTGGTGGGATCGCAAGTGGGTCCGGCGAGAAAAAACAAAACCCCGGGCGAGGCAGGCCCGGGGGTATCGATTCGGAAAGGCAGCCGGTTACTTGCCGGCGCCGGCGCTGGCCACGCGGGATGGCGGTTTGCGCAGCACGGTGGGACGCGCCGCCGGCCGCTTGGACGCCGACGCGTTGCGCAGCTTGGTCTTCGGCGCGGGCTGATAGTAGGCCGGGATCACGATGACATCGCCTGCGTTCAGCGCGCCGCCGTCATTGGCGGAAGTCAAATGCTGCATCGGCATCCGGTAGCGGCCGGCGATGGTCGCCAGCGTTTCGCCCCGCTCGACACGGTGCAGCCGGGCGGTGGCTCGCTGCGCCGCCGGGACGCTCTCGATCAGGGTAGCAACAGTCTCCAAACTGCCCCGCGGCAGGCGGACATCGAATCCGGCCGGCGCCACGTTCTGCAGCAGGGACGGATTCAACTCACGCAGTTCCGGAATCGTGCGATCCGCCGCGTCGGCAATCAACGCCAGGCTGGTATTCGCCGACAACCGGTAGGTTTCGTATTCGAGAGCGGCGTCCGGCGTGACTTCGTCGATCCCGTAGTCCTTCAGGTTCTTCGAGACGATGGTCATGGCCACGATCAGCGGCACGTAGTTCGCGGTTTCGCGCGGCAGCAGGTTCATGCTGCGGAGCTTCCAGAAATCGGCGTATCCGGAACGCTGCACGGCGCGATCCACGCACCCGGGTCCGCAGTTGTAGGCGGCCATCGCCAGATACCAGTCGCCAAATTGGGTGTAGAGGTCCTTCAGGTGGCGGGCGGCGGCGCGGGTCGCTTTTTCCGGATCCAAACGATCGTCATGATAAGCGCTCTGCATCAGGCCGTATTCGCGGCCCCGGAACTGCACGAACTGCCACATACCGACCGCGGCCGCCCAGGACACCGCGCGAGGCAGAAATCCAGATTCGGCCTGGGCCAGGTGGATCAATTCCAGGGGTACGCCTTCCTCCGACAGAACGCGCTCGATCATGGGGCGGTACCGGCCCGCCCGCTTCAGGCCGGCCTGCACCACGCGGCGGCCTTTCTCGCTCGAGAAGAAGTTGATATAGGCGAGCACCGGGTCGGTGACCTGCAGCGGCAACTGCGAGCAGGTGGCCGCGATTTCCGCCAGCACCTTGCCCTTCAGTCCGCGGTCCACGGGGAAGGTCATTTCCAGAAGTCCGCCCAGGGGCGATTTGTCGTACGCAACCTGATCTTCCGATTCCCCCGCGCCCAGCCCGCCGACGTCGTAGCGATACACGGCGTCCACGATCTGCTGCAGGCGTCTTTCCGCGCGAACGCGATCCGGCGCGTTGGCCGGGGTCGCCAGCAGGATATCGAGAGCGCGGTTAAAGTCCTTGCGGGCGTCTTCAAAGCGTCCTTCCTGATAAGCCCGCTTGCCCAGCGCGAAGCGATCGTCGGCGGCCTTCAGCCGGAAGTCCACTTCGGTCGGTTTGGGAAGAGCGGAGGCGCCGTCGGCATGCCACGTCGGCGCATCCTTCAGAAACAGGTTCGATTCGACGCGCGGCGGCTCGATAGAGGGTTCGAGGAAAGAAGCCTTCTTCGGAGCGGGAGGAAGAAAAGAGGCGCGAAGCGCCTGACCCTGCGTCGTCGAACAACTCGAACTCAGCAACCCCGCTGCTACCACGAGGCCGCCGGCGAAAAGGATCCGGGGGTTTTGAATCATCCTTATCCTTGCATCAGCGGTTTGAATGTTTACTCTAGCCCAGCCGTAACCCATTGGTCAAGCGGCATTTGTACTTCCAAAACGTTTCTATCGGCAGAACGGGTAATCCACTGCACCCGTCTAAAGTATCACGGATCACTCTTCCTCTTCCTCCTCGCCGGCGCGGGCCGCCCGCGCCGCCGCGATGATCTTCTCGGCCTGCTGTGAAGGAACGAAGTCGTAGTGATCGAATTCCATGGTGAAGCTCGCTCGCCCCTGGGTCATGGAGATCAGGTCGTTCTGGTAGTTCAGCATCTCCGACATCGGAACCTGGGCCTTGATCACCTGATTGCCGCCCTTGGTGTCGGTGCCCGAGATGCGGCCCCGCCGGCCGTTCATGTCCCCCATCAGGTCACCCGCAAACTCAACAGGAGCTTGCACTTCCACGCGCATCACCGGCTCCAGCAGAGCGGGTTTCGCCCGCTCCATGGCGAGCTTGAACGCCTTACGTCCCGCCATCTTGAACGACATTTCGTTCGAATCGACGTCGTGGTAGGAGCCATCATACAGTTCGACCTTGAAGTCCACCACCGGGTAACCGGCCAGATAACCCTTCTCGGCTGCCTCGATGATGCCCTTTTCCACCGCCGGGATGAACTGGCGGGGAATGGCGCCGCCGAAGATGTCGTTGACGAACTCGAACTTGCCGCCGCGATCGAGCGGGGACATGCGGATGCGGCAGTCTCCGAACTGGCCGTGACCGCCGGTCTGCTTCTTGTGCCGCCCGTGGACGTCGGCGGTGCCCCGGATCGTCTCCCGGTACGGGATCTTGGGCGCCTTCAAGTCGACATCGACGTGGTAGCGCTTGCGCAGCCGGCTGACGACGACCTCCACGTGCTGCTGCCCGTTGCCGCCGAGCAGGAACTCCTTGGTTTGGGGATCGCGATAAAAGCGCAGTGCCGGGTCTTCCTCAAGAATGCGATGGATGGCGTTCCCCATCTTGTCCTCGTCATTGCGGGTTTTGGCCGAGATCGCGTAGGCAATCGACGGCTCCGGCAGGCTGACCGCCGGGTACACGATGGGGGCCGATTTCTCCGCCAGGGTATCGCCGGTGAGCGTATCCTTCAGCTTGGCGACCGCGCCGATATCCCCGGCGCGAAGCTCGGTCACCGGGTGAATGGTCTTTCCAGTCAGCACGCCGATGTGCGCAAGCCGTTCCACGCCGCCGTTGCGCATGTTGACGACGTTGGCGTCGTTCTTCAGGACCCCGGACATCACCTTGAAATAGGTCACGCGACCGGCGAAGGCGTCGGCTACCGTCTTGAACGCAAACAGGGACACCGGCTCGGCGTTGGACACCTTGCGATCGAGCGGCTGGCCGTCCTTGGTCCCATGCACCACGCCGCGCTCCACCGCGTTGGGGAAATACTGGTCGCAGAAGTCGAGGACGCGGTCGGTGCCGATGTTGCGCAGGGCAGAGGCGCACAGGACGGGGAAGATGCGGCGCTCGGCGAGTTCCACGCGCAGGCCTTCGACGATGTGCTCGGCCGGCAGCGTGCCGGTTTCGAAAAACTCCTCCATCAGGTCGTCCTTGCCTTCCGCCACCGCCTCCACCAGCAACTCATGCGCGGCCTGAGCCGCCTCCGCCATATCCGCCGGGATTTCCGACTCGCCGGCCTTACCGTCGCCGTCGGGCTTGTAGACGTAGGCCTTCATGTGGATCAGGTCGATGACGCCCTTGAAGTCGCGTTCGGCGCCGATGGGGATCTGAACGGGAACGGCGGCGCGGCCGAAAACCTGATGCACGCTTTCGAGCGCGCGTTCGAAGCTCGATCGCTCCCGGTCCAGGCGGTTGATAACGATGGCCCGCGGCAGACCGAACTCGTCGGCGAAGGACCACGTCTTCTCCGTCTGGACTTCGACACCCGCTACGCCGTCCACCAGAACCAAGGCGGCGTCGGCGGCGGCAAGCGCCAGGTTGGTGTCGTGAAGAAAGATGTTGAAGCCGGGGGTATCCAGAAGATTGATCTTGCTCTTTTTCCATTCCAGGGCGGCCACAGCGGTGGAGATCGTGAGCTTACGGGCAATCTCTTCCTCGTCGAAGTCGGTGACGGTATTGCCTTCATCGACCCGCGTCAGGCGGTTGGTACCGCCCGCCGCGAAGAGCGCGCCGGCCACGAGACTCGTTTTTCCGCTGTGGCCGTGACCGATCAGGGCGACATTGCGGACATCCACACCGTCAAAGACTTTCATCGAAACGCCTCCTGTAATGCGTTTGCAAAACAGGGATCTTATCACGACTTACCCCGTCCTCTTTGGCATCGCTCGTGCTATTTCGCCCCTGTGATGAGGGCGTCTCTTTTCTCGCGAATCGGCAGGGTGACGGTTGTGCTGGTGCTTCTCGGAATGTCCGCGACTGGGGAGCCGGCGCCCTCGGGCAGCGGGGCTCCGGCGGGCAGTCTGGCGCTTCCCTTGTTCTTTGTGGAGAATGCGGGCGCCGGCGCCTTTCTGCTGCGATCCCCGCGCTTGTCCGCGGAGTTTCAGCCCGGCGCCACGTGGCTGGCATCGCCCGAGGGCAGACTGCGCATCGAGTATGTGGGCGCGGCGGCCAAAGGCCGTCTCCAAGGCGACGAGAAGTTGGAAGCCACGGCCAACTTTCTGTCAGGTTCCGATCCGGCACGCTGGCGCCGCGGCATGGCGACCTACGCCCGGATCGTACGGCGCGATCTTTATCTGGGCGTCGATCTGGTGCACCTGGCGCGCGCCGGACTGAAATCCGAGTTCCACGTCCGCCCGGAGGCGAATCCGGCTGCGATTCGCATGGCGTACCGGGGTGCGGAGCGCATCCGGATCGGCCCGCGGGGAGAACTGCGCATCGGCGTTCCCGGCGGCGAATGGCGGGAGGATCCGCCGGTGGCGTGGCAGGAAACGGCGGACGGGCGCAGGCCCGTTGCCGTCTCCTATGTTATCCATGACGACCGAACGGTGGGATTCCGCCTGGCCCCCTACGACACAGCCGGCGAACTGGTCATCGATCCGGAGATCGACTTCAGCAGCTTCTTCGGCGGCTCCGGCAACGACAACATCACGGGTGTCGCCGTGGATCCCTCGGGCGGCTTGTACATCGCGGGTTTCACGGACTCGCCGGACCTGAGCCTGATGAACCCGATTCTTACGCGGGCGGGCTCCACCGACGCGTTCGTGGCCAAGTTCAACCACTCCACGAAGCAATTGATCTACTGCACATATCTGGGGGGCTCGGCCGACGACCGCGCGCTGGCGATCGCGGTGGACGCGGCGGGCACGCCGGCGATCACCGGCACCACCACGTCGCGCAATTTTCCCCTGTTCAGTCCCATTCAGTCCTTTCTGCGCGGCACGCGCGACGCTTTCGTAGTGAAGCTGAACGCGGCAGGAAATGGGATGGTGTTCTCCACCTACTACGGCGGCACCGGCTCTGAATTCGGCCACGCGGTGGCGATCGATCCGAACTTCGCTGTCTACGTGGCGGGGGAAACGACCTCCGGGGACTTCCCGGTGGTTGCCGCCTATCAGGGCGCCTACGCGGGCCAAACCGACGCCTTTCTGATCCGGTTCAGCCCCGGCGGCGCTCCCGTCGTTTACGCCACCTACCTGGGCGGATCGGGCGAGGATCGCGCGTTGGGGGTCGCGGTGAACGCTGAGCGGGCGCCGTTCGTCGCGGGCGGAACCACCTCCCTGAACTTCCCCAGGGTGAACCCGGCGCAACCGCAGTTCGGCGGTCAGCAGGACGGCTTCCTTACCAAGTTCCGGCCGGCCGGCAACTCGCTGCAGTACTCCACTACCTTGGGCGGCGCGGCCGGGGGCATGGGACTTCCAGAGCAGGCCACCGCCGTGGCCGTGGATTCGTTCGGAAGCGCCTACGTCACCGGAACGACGCCGTCGCCCAATTTCCCGCTCTCCTCCGCCAACAAGGCGATCCTGAGCGGGCCGCTGGACGCCTTCGTCACCAAGTTCTCGCCGCCCGGCAGCGCCCTGCCATACTCGACGTACCTGGGCGGCTCCAGCTTCGATTACGCCACCGGAATCGGGGTGGATCCGACCGGCAGCGCCTACGTCTCCGGGTACACGTCGTCGTGGGATTTCCCACAGTCGAGAGCAGTTCAGGGCGGCTTCCGGGGCGTGTTCGACTCCTTCCTCGCCAAGCTGAATCCCAGCGGCGTGGGCTTCGCTTACTCGACCCTGCTGGGCGGCTTCGCCTCCGATGCCGCGAACGCGGTGGCCGTCGACGCCATCGGCCAGGCGTTTGTCGCCGGACAGACGCACTCCAGCGATTTCCCGGTCGCGGCGGCGGTTCAACCCACCAGCCCGGGCGGCTCGAGCGGCTTTCTGTCGAAGATCACGGACTTGCAGGCCTGCACCTACTCCTTGTTCCCCTCTTCCAGCAATGTTGGCCCCAACGCGACTCGCCTCTGGTATGCGCTCACGACGGCGGCGAACTGCAATTGGACGGCGGTCGTGAATGTTAATTGGCTTACAGTAGAAAACCCCGTCGGCACCGGACCTGCGAGCATCTTCATGAGAACACAGCAGAATACGACCGGTGCGGCACGGACCGCCACCATTACCGTGGGGGGCAGCCAGGCGACTCTCACCCAAGGCCGCTAATTCTTGCGCTACTTTCTGACGACTTCTCGCGTCTAGAGTCGTATGAAACGTAAAGCTTCGTCAGTGGTCTTTGCAATCCCTTTACTCTTAACGACTTCCGCGTTCGCTGACAACTATTTTCCGCTCGCCCACGGCAACCGGTGGATCTATCGAGACGCGCGCGGCGCCAGCCACACCATCTCCGTCGGGTTACCTTTAGCAGTCCGGGATGGCCGAACCTACTTTCGCGTCACGGGTTACACCGCCCAACCCGCATGGCTTCGCATCAACGATAACGAGGTCCTGATGTTCGATGAGGAAACCAGCCAGGACATCCTGGTCACTCGCTTCGGCGGACGCGAATATCCCACCTCCGCTTCCGGTTGTGACCAGACCGCGATTCCGCAGGAGCGGAAGGTGGAAACGGGTCAGTTCCGCGCGGCCCTCGAGATTGGCTATCGCCACTTGGTTTGCGCCGACGCCGGCTTCGAATCCGAGCTGTACGCCGCGAACGTGGGCCTGGTGCAGCGGACCGAAACCACAATCGCAGGTCCGCGCACGTGGAGCCTGGTTTCCGCGCGCGTTGGGAATCTGACGTACGAGCCGGGTCCGTACACGAGCCTGAACCTGACTCTCGAACGGGCGCTCATCGAGCGCGATGCTCCCTTTGACCCGGTCCGCTTACGGGCAACCCTGCGGTTCTCCTCCTGGCCGCCGCGGGAATTCCGTTTTCAGTACCCTTCCTCGCAGCGATTCGACGTCGTTCTGCGCAACGAGACCGGAGCCACGGTGTATCAGTGGTCCGCGAACCGCGGTTTCCTGACGGTGATCGGCGTGGAGCAATTCGTCGGCGAGCGATCCTGGGCAATCGACGACGAGATTCCGTCCATCCCGGACGGCAAGTACACGGTGGAAGTCTGGCTTACCACGATTCCGGACCGGCTGCTAGCCAACATCGCCACCGTCGAGATCAAGTCGAAGTAAGCCGGAGGAACCGGGGGCTCAGGCTCCCGGTCTTCGTTCGGGGGTCCAACGTCTCCACGCGATCCTCTCGCACCTGGCAGGCATCGTGCCGGGGAAGAGAATCTCCCCCAGAATCCGAAGCGATTCGACCACGCGCGGACCGGGGCGGTTCAGATACTGATTCCCGTCCGCGATATAGACTTCGCCTTCGCGAACGGCGCGCAGGCGGTTCCATGCCGGGTTCTGCTCCAGCCAATACATCTCGCTCGCGGTCTTGGCCAGGTCGAACCCGCACGGCATGGAGAGGATCACGTCGGGGTCCGCGGCGGCGAGGTCGCTCCAGCTCATCCACGGCGAATGCTTGCCGGCCGACCCGAACAGGTTGATCGCGCCGAGCATTTCCACCAGTTCCGGGACCCAGTTGCCCGCCGCCATCAGCGGTTCGTGCCACTCGATGCAGGCGACGCGAGGCCTGCGCCCCGCGGCTTTCGTTCGGCCGGCGATGGCCGCCATGCGCCTCTCGATGCTGGCATTGAGCGCCACCCCGCGTTCGGCGACGCCGCAGGCATCGGCAACTCGTTGGATATCCGCGCGGATGTCAGCCAGTGAATTCGGTTCCAGGGCGACCACGGCGGGGCGCGTCGGGAAGCTCTCGCTCATGGCGCGCTCCACGTCTTTCAGGCTGACGGCGCAGACTTCGCACTGGGTCTGGGTCAGGATGTGTGTGGGCTGAAGAGACGCCAAGATCTCGTCGAAAACGCGATAGACGCTTGACGCGGTGGCAAGGGATTGGCGGACGCGCTGATCGATTTCCTGGCTGGATCCTTCCACGGCGAAACGAGGTTCGGTGCAGACCGGCAGGGAGCGGATGGACTCGGGGAAATCGCATTCGTGGGAGCGGCCGACCTGGTGCGATCCGAGGTCAAGAGCGTGGAGGATCTCGGTGGCGCTCGCGATGAGCGAGACGATGCGAGGCATGCCATTATTCTACGCACCGGCATGCCGGGCGCCCGCGGCGGAAGAATTACTTGCGGACGGCGACGGTTTCGGGCGTTTGGGTCTGTAAGCGGGTGAGGACTTCCACTGCTGGCAGGGTGTAGGGGTTTTCCGCGGCACTCGAGGCCAGCCGGAGAAGGCTCACCTGAAAGTGGATCGGAACGTCGACGGACGGGTTCTTCGCCATAAGGGGAGATATCGGCAGACGGCATCGCCAGCCGCTAAGCAAAACGGCGCGGCTGGCATGGAAAAATCACCCATACGTTGAGCTCAAGGAATCGGTCGGGAGGGTGTTGGGGTGAGGGGTAAGCAGACTATTGGGGGAAACTTCTGGTGAGTAGATTTTTGAGGAGCGACCGTGATTCCTTGAGCCACCCGTATTCTTTTCACGGCTTCTCCTGATGCAAATCGCGTGCCAAAGGGAAAACGTGCGATTGGGCGCGAACTGAGACCGGCGGCGCGAGTTTTCGTCCCGATCCGGCACGACTTCCCAAATGTGCACTCACCAAGCTGGTACTCGGGCGCCTCCCAACTTGACTCAAGCCGGTGAATGGAACATGCTGGTTCACCATGAAAAGCTGGCAGGTTCTGGCGCTTGCCGCGCTGGCGGGTCTGCTCACCTGGGTTGTGCTTCCGGCGCCGATTGACGCCGTGGCGTACCAGCCGCCCGCCGCGCCTCCGCTTACGGGACCGTTCGAACCGAACGACCGGCTGGCGCGCACCGAGTTCCTGGCCAAAGGCGCCGCCAACGGGCCGGAGGACGTGATCCCCGGCGAAGGCGGCGTACTCTGGACCGGCATGGCGGATGGCGCCATCCGCCGTATGGGAATCGATGGCAGGCTGGAGACGATTGCCCACACCGGCGGCCGCCCGCTCGGGCTTCGCTTTCATCCCGATGGACGCCTGATCATCGCCGACGCACGCAAGGGGCTGCTGGCGATGAGCGCCGGCGGGCAACTGGAAACACTATTGACGGAGGCCGGCGGCGTGAAGCTCGGCTTCACCGACGATCTGGACGTATCCTCCGCCGGCGTGGTCTACTTCTCAGACGCCAGCTCCAAGTTCGGCTACGGCCGGGAAATGCTGGATGTGCTGGAAGGCGCGGGACATGGCAGGCTCATCGCGTACGATCCCCGGAGCCGCCAGGCCAAGGTTCTGCTCTCGGGTCTGGGCTTCGCGAATGGCGTGGCTTTGTCGGCCGATGAGTCGTTCGTGCTGGTGAATGAGACCAGCAAGACACGAATCCGGCGATATTGGCTGAAGGGTCCGAAAGCCGGCAGCGACGACGTGTTCTTCGACAACCTGCCCGGATTCCCGGACGGGATCAGCTCCAACCGGCAGGGCCGCTTCTGGGTTGCGATCTTCGCGCCGCGCAACGCGGAGCTCGATCGGATGCATCCCCATCCGTTCTGGAAGCGAATTGTCTCCAAACTTCCGCCGGGCTTCCTCCCGCGGCCGGCGGCATACGGGATGGTCCTTGCCCTGGATGAGTTTGGCAGGATTCAGGCCAATCTTCAGGACCCCTCCGGGAGAGTCAGCCCGATTACAAACGTCGAGGAGCATCAGGGTGTGCTGCTATTAGGAAATCTTACGCAGGACTGGATCGGACGTCTGACGTTGCCGCGCCTCTGAGTAGGAATTTCCCCGTGGTACTAAGAAGTTTTGTGATCGCCGTGTGTGCATTCGGCCACTAAAGGGCGGGCAGGGCTGGCGGCCAGGGGTACACTAGGTCTTGATGCGCATCCGCCTGCTCTCCCTGCTGATCCTACCCGCGGCGCTGGTCGCGCAGAGTGCGCCGGCGGTTACCGCGGCCGAACGAGCGATGCTGAATCGTGTCAGGGCTGACGCACTGCGCGCGCACGTCGCTTTTCTCGCCTCGGACCTCCTCGAGGGGCGCGCGACGCCGTCCCGGGGCCTGGATCTGGCAGCCGAGTACATTGCTTCCCAGCTTCGGATCGCAGGGCTGGAGCCGGCCGGCAACCAGGGCTACTTCCAGGTCGCGAAGCTGCAGTTGACGGAGCCGGATTGGGAAGGATTCGCAGGCTCGGTGGAGGGAGGCGGCAAGCGCGTGGAGCTGGACCGTTCGCAGTTCCGGCTGTTCACTACCGGCGCACTGAAGCTCGAAGCGGCCCCGGTGGTGCGCCTTACCCCGGAGAATCTGGCGAGCGCGCAGGACCTGGCGGGCAAGGTCGCGTTCCTGGATGTCGGCCGCGAGAAATTACTGAGCGCGCTGGCTCAGGCCAGCCGCATGAAAGCGGCGCTGATCATCACGGCGGACCCGGTTCTCGGGCGGCAGATGCCGGTAACGCGCCTGGTGGATCCGGAAGCGGGCAGCGAACGGGGCGGGCCGCTGCCGCCGCTGCCGATCCTGGCGTTCGTGTCGGAGGCTCCGGCCAGGGAGGCGCTGTCGGCCGAAGGCGCCCGGTTGACGATTTATGCCGCGGCCCCCGTCAGCCGCACCGTGGAGGTGAAGAACGTCGCGGGCCTGATCCGCGGGTCGGACCCGCAGCTAAAAGAAACCTACGTCATGGCCACGGCGCACTACGATCACATCGGCGTCCGGGCCGGGGGCGAAGACCGCATTGCTAACGGCGCCAACGATGACGCCAGCGGAACGGCGGGCGTGCTGGAGATCGCGGCGGCGCTGGCCGCCGCTCCGGTGAAGCCGAAGCGGAGCGTGCTGTTCGTGGCGTTTTTCGGGGAAGAGACCGGACTTCTCGGCTCGCGCTACTACGGTCGGCATCCGCTGGTTCCTCTGAAGCAGACGATTGGGAACATCAACCTGGAGCAGATCGGGCGCACGGACGCGATCGGGGGTCCGCAGGTGCGCACCGCGAGTTTCACCGGGTTCGATTTTTCCACCCTGCCGGCGATTTTCGCGGCCGCCGGCGAAGCCACCGGCGTGAAGGTCTACAAGGATGAGAAGCGCAGCGACGGGTTTTTCTCCCGATCCGACAACCAGGCGCTGGCCGATATCGGAATCCCGTCCCACACGATGTGCGTGGCGTTCGAGTACGCCGATTACCACGGGGTCGGCGATGAGTGGCACAAGCTGGATTATGAGAACTTCGAGGCAGTGACGCGCATGGTCGCGCTCGGCCTCAGCCGCATGGCGGGGGATGCGCCGCCTCCTAAGTGGAACGCCGACAACGAGAAGGCGAAGAAATATACGGAAGCCGCCCGCAAGCTGCAGGAGCCGGCGGTCGCGCAACCCTAGGGAGAGACCGCGGTTCCAGGCGAGGTCCGGCTCAGAACCGTTTCAGCCCGCGCAGCATCGCTGAAGAGTTTTGTCCATTCGGCATCTCCACGGAATGGACCACCTGCCACTTCCGATCCACGGCTCCGATATAGTGCGCGGTGTCACGATCGAGGCCCATCAGAACCACGGCCAGGCCCAGGTCCGGGTATTCGAGAAGGCGGTACTGCAGTTCGCCCCGCTCACTGCGCCACCGGTCCGCGAGGGGACGTCCCAGCTTGTCGACCACGGAGAAGTAATCGTCGCGATGGGTAAGCGGGAGGTCGGATTGCACCACGGCGGAGTAGCGGATTCCGCCGCCCATCGGTCCGTAGCGGAACACGCTGATGACCACCACGCAGGCAACCACCCCCACGGCGACCGCTGAAAGCAAAAACCGGCCTACGCTTTTCTCCGCCTGGCTTTCCAGTCGAATTCCGACGACGCTATTGGGGCGGCCTGGGGCTTGGCTGGGTGCTTCGGGCGGGCGCTGCGTTTCGTTCACCGCCTTGGGCATTTCGATCACGCGGCGCGCATGCGGAAACACCGTTCCCGCCTTGTACTCCAGCTCCTTGGTGAGCCCCACCACGATCACCGGTTCCTCGATGCGCGAGACCTCTCCGATGAAGCGGCGGGGGACCCAGACATCGGCGCCGGTTCTGGTGTTGTGCACCAGCACCTCGCTCCAGTTGGCCTTCTGGTACAGCCACTCGTTGTGCTCGATGTTTACGATGGGCGGGAAGAAGGAGAAGGGCCGGGGTCCGACATCCTCGAGCGGCATGGGGAGGGGCGGCACCGGCATCGTCACTATTGTAGCCCCGCGCGGAGAAAAACCCGCCCGCCGAACCACTTCCTTGATGGAAGGGTGCGAAGGATATGCGAGGCCCGGCGGCGGTAACGACGTTGCTGTTCACTAGCGTGGTGGCGTGGGGTGGCATCGCGTTCCGTGGTCCCCTGCCGGAGTTCTCAGGCGAGCGAGCGATGTTCGACGCGCAGGCGCGGGTAAGCGTAAGCGAGCAGGAAACGAAGGTGGAGCTGTGGTTTCCCTTCGCACCGGCCTGGACGCTCGATCCCTTTGATCACATTGGGCTTACGTTTCCGGTCGCGGATTTCTTATTCCTGGCGGGAGGCGAGCCGCAGTTCGGGATCGCCCTGGCGCGGCGGGGCCAGATCGCGGCGGGCGTGGTGTACCAGATCGAGAGCCGGCAGGCGATGCTCAACATCTGGGAGGCCTCCGGGGGATACCCGCCCGTTTGGATGAGGCCGGGACCGGGGCTGACGCCGGTGGGGCAGGCGATGATTCAGGCGGGTCCGCCGGGTGGCATCGGTGGGATTCCGGGAATGCAGGTTACGGTGGTTTTCGCAACCCCCCGCGAGCTGTTCGATCTGTACCTGATGGGCTCGCTCAGCTTCCAGTTCGCGGCCGCGGGGCGCGGCGGCGGCATACTGACTGGCGACGTACGTCCGGACCCCACGCCGGAGCCGGCCACCGTGCTTCTGGTGCTTGCGGGGCTGGCCGGGCTCCGGAGCCTCTCTAAACCCGCGCCGCCTAACCGCCGATAACTGATTGAGCGCACATGGCGGTATTGTTTCAACCCGGACAGAAGGTCGGCGATTACGAGATTCTCGACTACCTGGACCGTTCCAAGCGAGGCGTGCTGTACAAGGTTCGAAACCACCTGGCGCATCGGCTGGAATCGCTGCGGGTGCTGCCCGATTCGGTGGCGGCGGACTCGACTGAACTGGAACGCTTCGTTCGCGAGATCAAGGTTCACGCGCGGCTTTCGCATCCCAATATTGTGACGTTCTATCACGCCACGCAGATCGACGGGCATCCACTGATGACCGCGGAACTGGTGGAAGGGGTCACGCTGGAGCAGCGCCTGGAACTGGGAGCGATGAGCCTGGAAAATGCCGCGGGGTTTGTGCGCCAACTGCTGGCGGCGCTGGAGGAAGCCCACGGGCAGGGAATCATGCACCGGGAGGTCACGCCGGCGCACATTGTGGTTACCCCGGACGGGACGCTGAAGCTGGGCGGATTCGGGCTGGCGAAATCGAAGACGGATCCCAACCTGACGCAGCAGGGCGCCGTGGTCGGCTCGGTCGCCTACATGTCGCCGGAGCAGGTGAAAGGGCTCGACCTGGACACGCGGACCGACCTGTATTCCGTGGGATGCATTTTGTACGAAATGCTGACCGGCGCGCGGCCATTCCGGACTAAGAGCGACTTCGACCTGATGCTCGCGCATGTACAGCAGATTCCGGAGCCGCCGGGCACGTGGAAGCCGGGATTGCCGGCCTCTCTGGATGCGGTGGTTTTACGGGCGTTGGCCAAGGATCCGAACGATCGCTTCCAGACCGCGCGTGAGTTCCGGGAAGCCCTGGACGGCGCTCTAATCAGTAGGGACGCGCCCGGGTTGGAGACCCAGCCGGCCCCCGCCGCGAGCCCGAGAAAAGGGGGCCCGGTGTTCATCCCGATGCATGTCGACGCGCCCGCGCGGCAGACGGCCTCGGTGTCGGTGAAGCTGGCCCTGGCGATCCTGCTGCCGCTGGCGGCCGCCGTCCTCTTCGTTTTGTCGTTGGCCCTGACGCGCCGCTGATTCACCATGTTCTCCGAGGGGCAACAAATCGGCGAGTATGTGGTTCTCGGCTACCTGGGGCAGGGCGGCATGGGCACGGTTTACCGCGCGCGGCATTCCATCACCGGACGGGAAGAGGCGTTGAAAGCGATTCGCCGCGATAGCGCGCCGGACCGTTTCCTGCGCGAGATCCAGATTCAGGCCAGACTCTCTCACCCGAACATCGCCGCCGTCCGGCATGCCTTCGAACACCAGGGCGACCTGGTGCTGGTGCTGGAGCTGGTGGAGGGCAAGTCCCTGCGCCAAATTCTGCATGAGAGGCGGCTCTCGGCGGGAGAAGCGATCGAATACGCGGAGCAGATCCTGGCGGCGATCACCCACGCCCACGCCCACGGGATCATCCATCGGGACCTCTCCCCGGGGAACGTGCTGGTGGATGCGGACGGCGTCCTGAAGCTGACCGATTTCGGCCTGGCGAAATCCGACGAAGACATGCGCCTGACCCGCTCGGGCGTAATGGTGGGCAGCGTACTGTACGCCTCGCCGGAGCAGATTCGCGGGCAGACGACCGACGTTCGCAGCGACCTGTATTCCTGCGGAGCGGTATTTCACGAGTTGTTCACGGGCAGGCCACCCTATCAGGGCGAAGCGGCCTTCGACGTGATGACCGCGCACTGCCATCATGCCCCGCCCGATCCTGGACCCGACGTTCCGGAACCGTGGCGGAGCGCGATCCGGAAGGCGCTCGAAAAGGACCCCGCGCACCGGCCGCAGAGCGCCGCCGCGTTTATTACCGTGCCGCCCCGGTCGCGGCGCCCCTGGCCGGCGACGATGGCCGCGGGCTTGGCCGTGGCGCTGCTGGCGGTCGCCTGGATCCCGGATTTGGAGCGGATGCCGCCTTATGCGCCACCGGTTCCCGGCGTTCCGGCGAACGGGTATGATCGCGTGCCGACGCATGCTCCGGCGGTGGCGGCGGCCTCTCGGCCAGTTCCCGCCGCGGAGCCTGCCGGGGACAAGGCCGCAGCCGCTTCGAAGACGGAATCCAAGCCGCCCAACTTCTGGAAGAAGCTGGGAAGGCGCATGATTCTCCGCAAGGACCGGTCCGGCCCGCAACGCTAGAATCAGAGGGTGCCGGCCTTCCTGTGCGTCACCTGCGGAACCCAGTATCCGGAGAGCAGCTCGCCTCCGGCGCGTTGCCCGATCTGCGACGAGGAGCGGCAGTATGTCGGCTTTGGAGGCCAGCAGTGGACCACGCTCGAAGAGCTTCGCCGCGGGCACAGCAACGATCTCATCGAACTGGAACCCGGGCTGACGGCAATCCTGACCAAGCCGGCCTTCGCCATCAATCAGCGCGCGATTCTGGTGCAGTCTGAATCCGGCAACTTGTTGTGGGATTGCGTCGCGCTGCTGGATGACGCCGCCGAAGCTGAGATCGCCCGGCGCGGCGGCCTGCGGGCGATCGCGATTTCGCACCCGCACTACTACACGACGATGATCGAGTGGGCGCGGCGCTTCCGGGCTCGCGTGTACCTGCACGGCGCGGATCGGGAGTGGGTGGCGCGGGGCGGGGAGCCGATCCAATTCTGGGAGGGCGAGACCCTGCCGCTGTGGGGACGGCATGACGCTGATCCGCTGCGGCGGGCACTTCGAGGGCGGCGCCGTGCTGCATCGCGGCCCCTGCCTGTTGACCGGGGACATCATCCAGGTAGTGCCGGACCGCCGTTGGGTGAGCTTCATGTACAGCTATCCGAACTTCATCCCGCTGAACGCGGCGCAGGTGCGGCGAATCGTGCAGGCGGTGGAGCCGTTCGAGTTCGATCGCATCTACGGGGCGTTTCATCCGCTGGTGGTCGCGCATCACGGGAAAGATGCGGTGCGCCGTTCGGCGGAGCGCTACCTGAGGGCGATCCAATAAGAACGCCGGCGGAGCCGCGTCCGCCGGCGGATCAGATCGGTCTTCGTTTCGGTTTTTCGGTTACTTGCTTCCGCCGTTGGAGTGCACTTCCACCTTCACCTGGCGAGGCTTGGCGGCTTCCTTCTTGGGGATCACGATCGTCAGCACGCCGTCGCGGTAGGAGGCGTTGACCTTCTCCGTGTCGACGGTGTTAGGCAGCGTGAAATACCTGACGAAGGTGCCGTAGCTGCGCTCGATGCGGTGATAGCCCCCGTTTTCCTTCTTCGATTCGAACTTGCGTTCGCCCTTCAGGCTGAGCTGATTGTTTTCAAGGCGGATATCGACGTCCTTGAGGTCGATTTCCGGCAGGTCGGCTTTGATCACCAACTCGTTTTCGCTCTCCATGATATCCACGGGAGGCGCCCAGGGCCGGGTGCTCGACGGCTCGGTCAGGAGGCGGTTGACGGTGTCTTCGAACATGCGAAGACCAGTGAATTCTTCCAGATCGCGGAATGGGTTGTAACGGGTGAGAGTAGCCATAACTCAGATCTCCTTACGATTTGAGTATAAAATCTGCGTGCATGGTTGTCAAGTTATTTTGTGTGGGGATAGTGCGATTGTGAATGCGCGCACCAGAGACGCCACCCGCCCACGCTCCACACGGCCATCCACCCGCGCCGCCGAGCCGCAATGAACCTCCCTGACAATACCAACTAAGTCCCTTACAATCTGCAAGTTCAGACCGCCTCCCACGATCAGGCCAAGCTCCGGTTCCAGTCTTTGCCGCAGATCTCGAGCCTCTGCGGGGACGGCACGGAGCAAAACACGGTCGATACCCACAATTTGCTTGACGTCCCGCAGCGCGCGATCGCGATCGGGTGCTTTTTCAAGGGCACGATGAAAGGTGGCCGGCAGGCCTCTGGCGGCCTCTAGGACGGAGCAGGTTCCTTCGATATCCACCAGGCCGCCACGGACAAACCCAAGGACCAGTCCCGCGGGCCGGCAATCGGCGACGGCCGCGGCGATATCGCGAAGCCGGGCGTGGTGATCGAGCACATCGGCGGTGTTCTCCCGCACCATGACGCGCACCGGGATCTGGACCGCGGCGACCACCTCCCGGATCAAGCCCAGGCTCGGCGTCAGACCTCCCAGAGCGAGATTCCGAACCAGCTCAATGCGCCCGGCGCCGCCCGCTTCGGCTTCCACGGCGTCGTCCACCGACTCGGCGATGATCTCAATCACACATTCCTCCTGGCCTCTCAGGCTGCACCTCTGACACGAATTGGCCCGCTACACCGTCATCCGGGCGGAGTGGATGATGACTATCTTAAGCAGGCCGTCCTTTTTGAGCCTGTGTCTGATCCTGACAACGGCGCTTGCGGCGTCGACGAAGCTCGAACGAACCGAACAAAAATTACGGGACGCGATCGAAGCGGCGCGGAAGAGCGGTTCGCGCGCGGATGCGCTGGGCAAACAAGTGATGCTGGCGGCGGTGCTGGCGGATCAGGCGCGATACGACGAATCGCAGGCAATCCTGGTGGCCATCCTGCCGGAGCTGCCGCGCGCGATGTCGATCCAAGCCCTGGACGAGCTGGCGCGCGGGCACATGGCGATGGGCCGGCTGGAGGATGCCGACGCCGCGCTGTCCCAAGCAGGTGACCGGATAGCAGGCGTTTCCGAGGAGGTCGCCGTGCAGCTTCGGTCATCTTTGTACGGCACGCTCGGCGTTCTGCGCATGCATCAGGCGAGGCTGGACGAAGCAGAAACCTTCTTGAAGCGCAGTCTGGCGGCCGCGCGCGACCTCAACGGAAGAGAGCTGCGAGTCGCGCTGGCCCTGGGCAACCTGGGGCAGTTGTATCTGCGGGAGCGGCGCCTGGCGCTGGCCGAGGAGAGGTTGCGGGAAGGATTAAAGGTGGTGGAGCGAACCCCGGGCGACCACGAGCTGTTAAAGGCGCAGTTTCTGCAGGACCTGGGGTCGGTTCGAGTGGAGAACGGCGACCTGAGGGAGGCGGGGGAGATGCTGGAGCGGGCGTTGGCGGTGCTGCGCGGTCTTCTGGGCGACGATCACCCGGCCGTGGCCGCCGCCTGGAATAACGCGGGCGCGCTGCACGCGCGGCGGCAGCACTGGGATCGGGCGGCGGAGCGGTTCCGTCGCGCGGCGGAGTCCCTGCGGGGCGCGGCGGGCGATCACGCGCCGCAGCTTGTTTCGGTGGAACTTAACCTCGCGGTGGCCGCCGCCAAACTGGGTGATCCCGGCGCCGCCAAGATGTTTGAGAAGGTAGTGGCGGAGTTGCGCCGGAGGCGGAATCCGGCCCTGCTGCGCGATGCGCTGACCTTCCAGGCCGAACATCTGAGATCCAGCGGACGCAAGGAGGAGGCCCGGCGGGCGCGGCGCGAGGCGAAATCACTGGAGCCGCTGGCGCATTCCCTCGCCTCCGTGCATACCGTTGACATCCGGGAGTTGAAGCGACCCTGAGCGGGCCGTGTCCTAACATGGAAAGCGATGAAGGACACGGTTGTCACCGGCTGGACCGACCTGCAGGAGCGGCTCTTCGAAGATTCATGGAACAACCAGTTGGGACGTTTCCGCTCCAGCATGGCGTTTCGCGGACTGTCCGATGCCGCCTATCCCTTGCAGACCAGCCTGATGCGCCTGGGCGGCCAGTTCGATCAGTTGGAAAAGCATCTGCTTCGCAACTTCCGCAAGTACGCGCATCGTGAAGCGGTGCCGGCCGACTCGGTCTGGAATTGGCTGGCCACGGCGCAGCATTATGGATTGCCCACCCGGCTGCTCGACTGGACTTATTCGCCTTATGTGGCGCTGCACTTCGCGACGGTGAACCTGGAGCGATCGGGCGTGGACGGTGTGATCTGGTGCGTGGATTACCAGAAAGCGCATCAACTGCTCCCGATGACGCTGCGCGATCTGCTGGAGGACGAAGGCGCGAACGTGGTGACGGCGGAAATCCTGGGCCGGTTCGCGACCTCGCTCGGCGAACTGGACCGGCACGGGCAGGAGCATCCGTTCGTGATCTTCTTCGAACCCCCATCGATTGACGACCGAATCGTGAATCAACACGCGCTGTTCTCGCTGATGCCGTCGGCGGCCACGCTGATGGATGAGTGGCTGCGGGGGCATGAGGAGTTGTACCGTCGCATCGTGATTCCGGCGGCGCTGAAGTGGGAGATCCGGGACAAGCTGGATCAGTCGAATATCACCGAGAGGGTGATGTTTCCCGGTCTGGACGGGTTGTCGCGGTGGTTACGGCGGCACTACTCGCCGAAGTTCCCGTAGCTGGATTCACCCCGCTACCGTTCGTTCACGTACTGCCAGCCGAAGCGGCCCTTGATGCACAGGTGCCCGCGGGTGATCGGGTGTTCGGCGGGGGAGGTCACCTTCACGATCCGGTCATCCTGCGCATGAACAGTAAGGGTGCAGCCGACTCCGCAGTACGGGCAAATGGTATCCGTCACCTGCTGGCGGGTTTCATCCCACTGCCCGGCGGCGCGCATTTCGAATTCGCCCCGGAACATGAGGGCGCCGGTGGGACAGACGCCGATGCAATTGCCGCAGAACACGCATGCGGAATCCGTCAGCGGCGTGTCGTACTCGGTGGAGATCACCGCGTCGAACCCCCGGCCCGCGATCGCGATGGCGAAGGTGTTCTGCGCGTCCGAGCCGCAAGCGGAGACGCACTTGTAGCACAGGATGCATTTGCCGTAATCGCGAACATAGAGTTCGTTGTCGATCTTCACCGGCTGCGCGACGGTCGCGCCTGCCGCGAAGCGCTCGGGCTGGGCCCCGTAGCGTTCCGCGAACCGGGCGAAATCGGGCGCCGTGGAAACATCCACGCCGGAGGCGAGCAATTCCAAAACCAGCTTGCGGCTGTGGCGCACGCGCTCGCTATCGGTGTGGACCGTCATTCCCGGCTCCACCTTGCGCGAACATGCCGGGACCAACGTGCGCGAGCCTTCGAGCTCGACGACGCAGACACGGCAGACATTCACCGGCGTCAGATTCTCGAGATAACAAAGGGTGGGCGTTTCGATGCCCAGCTCGCGGGCGGCCTGCAAAATGGTCGCGCCCTCTGGGGCGGAGACCGGGCGGCCGTCGATGGTCAGCTCCACCTTGCGCGGGGCACGGCGAGGAGGCGTTTCGGGCAGGGGGCCGCGCGGAACCGGCGTCCGCGGGTCGGGACCTTCGGTCATCTCATCTCCTTCATCAGTTCCGGCCAGCGCGCGAGGGCGGATTCGATGGCGCTGGACGCCGTCTGACCCAATCCGCAGATGGATGCGTCGCGCATCACGCGGCCCACCTCCTTCACCAGTCCCGTGTCGCCGCGTTTCAGAGCTTCCACCTGCCGCACGGTACCGACGCGGCAGGGGACGCACTGGCCGCAGGATTCCTCGCGGAAGAAGTGCGCGATGCGCGCCAGCACGCCCCGCATGTCGCGGGATCGGGAAAACGCCATGACTACGGCGGAGCCTAGCGCGGAGCCGATGGCGCGCAGGCCTTCGAAGGTGAGCGGCACATCCAGTTCGTCTGGGGTGACGAACGTCCCGGCGGCGCCACCCACCAGAACACCTCGCAAATCCGCGATCGCGCAGCCGGAATACCGCAGCAGATTCCGCAGCGTGATGCCGAACTCGAATTCATACACGCCGGGACGCTCGACATCCCCGGAAACGCAGTACAGCTTGGTCCCCGTGGATCGTTCCGTTCCTCGCCGGGCATAAGCGGGCCCGCCTTCGATCAGAATGCCGGGCACGTTCACCAGAGTTTCCACATTGTTCACCAGCGTTGGCCGGCGGAAGAGCCCGGCTTCGGCGGGGAACGGGGGCTTCGATCGCGGCTCGCCGCGATAGCCCTCGATGGACTGGAAAAGCGCGGTTTCCTCGCCGCAGATATAGGCGCCGGCGCCGCGCCGGATCTCGATGTCCAGGCCGTCGAGGAAACCGCGGTGGCGCATCCGGTCCACGGCGTTCCGGATGCGCTCCGTCGCCAGCGGGTACTCGCCGCGGATGTAGAAATAGATCCGGGCGCAGCCGGTGGCGAAGGCCGCGATCGCCGCTGCTTCCACCACGGCGAACGGATCGCTCTCCATCAGCACGCGATCCTTGAAGGTGCCAGGCTCGCTTTCGTCAGCGTTGATAACCAGGTACCGGGGGGCGGGGTTCGCGGCGACGGCGGCCCACTTGTCCGCCGCGGGGAATGCGGCGCCGCCGCGCCCGGCGAGCCGCGCGTCGCGAACTTCCCGGATCACCTCGCGAGGACCAATCTGGCGCGCGCGCCGCAACGCCAGCAAGCCCCCGGACGCCCGGTATGCATCCAGCGATTCGGGATCCACCTGCCCGGCGCGCCGCAACAGCCGTAGTCCCGCCGAGCCGAATTGCGGAATCGGCGCCGCGGGTTCAGCCGCCGGCAAGCCTCGCACCGCCCGCATCACCGAAGAGGCGTCCGCGGGCGCGACAGCGATCTCGCGAGGCTCCTCGCCCGCGATCGTCACCAGCGCCGCCGGAGCCCGGTCGCACAGCCCCAGACATGGAGAGCGTCGCACCGGAACGCCGGAGCGTTCCAACCCGGCGATCAGCGATTCGGAGCGGCACGCGAGGTCGTCGCAAACGTGCACCGCGATGCTTCCTGTCTCCGCCGTGGACAGCAGACCGTAGAAGCTCGCGACACCGAACCCGTCCGCGGGCGGGACGTCCAGGCGGCGGCACGCGTAGTTCAGCGCGCCGGGACTGATCCAGCCGATGCGCCGTTGGATCTCCTGCAGCGCGGGCAGAAGCAGGTCGCGCGCGGGCGCTTGAGATCCGGCGGCGCGATCCACCGCAGCGCGCTCGCGCTCGCTGGCCGCCGCCGACGTGAAGCGAAGGTCCATAGGTTAAGCCGGAACTCCGAGCTTCTCGATCCGCACGGCCGAGGCCTTGAACTCGCTGGTGCCGGACTTGGGATCGGAAGCATCGACAGTGAGCATGTTGGTCGCCACCTGGTCGGGCGTGTGCAGCGTCAAAAAGACAAGCCCCGCGCTGAGAGCCGGATCGATGTGTACCGGCGCCTCCACGGCGCCGCGCCGGGACAGGATTCGAATGCGTTCGCCTTCGGCAAGATCCAGCCGGGCCGCGTCGGCCGGGGAGATGTCCAGTGCTTCGCGCATTCGTAGCGGAGAGGCGAAGGCGCCGGTCTGGACCCCGGTGTTGTACGAATCGAGCCTGCGGCCCGTGGTCAGACGAAGCGGATACTCCGCGGTGATGGTATCCACGGGTGGTTCCCACTCCGTTGGGCGCAGCGGCGCGCGCGGACCCCGAACCGGCCGCTCCCACAGGCGGCCGTGAAGGTACATCTCGCCGGGATGCTGCTCGTCGTAGCAGGGCCACTGCAATCCGTTTTCGGACTCCAGGCGCGCATAGCTCATTCCGGCATGCATGGGGCTCAAGGATCGCAGTTCGTTCCACACCGCCTCCGCGCCCCGCGGGCCCAAGGCAACGCCCATCCGCCGAGCCAAGGCGATCAGTATATCCATGTCGTCGCGCGCGCCTTCCGGCGGCGGAACGGCGCGGCGAACACGCTGTACGCGGCGCTCCGAGTTGGTGACGGTTCCTTCGGTCTCGAAAGCGCCGGCGGCCGCGGGAAACACGACGTCGGCCAACCGCGCGGTTTCCGTAAGAAACAGATCCTGCGCCACCAGGCATTCCAGCGATTCGAACAGCCGGACCGTGCGATGCTGATCGGCCTCGGAGTTCACGGGATTCTCGCCGATAACATACAGCGCTTTCAGCTCGCCGTGCTCCATCGCGTCGAGCATCCCGCTCAGGTGCCAGCCGCGCTCCGGCGGAATGGCGACACCCCAGGCACGCTCAAACTTGGACCGGAGCTCACCGTTCTCGACGTGCTGGAAGCCCGGGAGCCGGTCGGGCAGGGCGCCCATGTCGCCCCCGCCCTGAACGTTGTTCTGCCCGCGCAGCGGGTTCAGCCCGGAACCGTAGCGGCCTACATGTCCGGCAAGCAGCGCGAGGTTAATCAGCGCCAGGACGTTATCCACGGCATTGTGATGCTCGGTGATGCCCAGCGTCCAGCACAGCAAGGCACGATCGGCGCGGGCGTAGGCGTGCGCGAACTCGCGGATCTGCGCGGCGGGCACGCCCGTGATCTGTTCGGCGTATTGCAGGGTGTAGCGATCGACTGCCTTGCGGTAGTCCTCGAGTCCAAGAGTGGCGTGCTCGAGAAACTCGCGATTTTCGAGTCCCGCGGCCAGAATCTCGCGGCCAACCGCGTTGGCCAAGGCGATGTCGGAGCCTACCTGAAGCGGCAACCAGCCGGCGGCCCATTCGGCGGTGGGAGTCCGGCGCGGGTCCACCGTGTATAACCGCGCGCCGTTGCGGACTCCTTTCAATACGTGATGGAACAGGATGGGATGGGTATCGCGCGCGTTCGATCCCCAGAGAATGATCAAATCCGTGTCTTCAAATTCCGCGTAGGAATTGGTGCCGCCGCCCATTCCGAAGACCGTCGCCAGACCGACGACGCTGGGGGCGTGTCAAGTTCGGTTGCAACTGTCGATGTTGTTGGAGCCCATCACCAGGCGCGCGAACTTTTGCGCCAGGTAATTCATTTCGTTGGTGGTCTTGGAGCAGGAAAAGAGTCCGAACTCGCGCCCTTTGTGCGGCGCGAGCCCGCAAGCGGCGCGCTCCAACGCTTCGTCCCAACTCGCCGGGCGCAGATCGCCGTTTTCGCGAACCAGGGGCTGGGTAAGGCGGCGGTGTTTCATGAACGATTCCTTAGGCGCGAGTATACACCCACGCGCCGGATGCCGAGTCCGGCGGCTCGCCTCCTGTACACTGGTACGGAATGTCCAACCAATACGCGCAACCGCCGGCCATGGCGATCGACTCCAACAAGAAGTACACGGCGACCATCGAGACGTCGCGGGGGACCATCGTCTGCGATCTGTTCGCAAAGGAAGCTCCGAAGACTGTGAATAATTTCGTGTTCCTGGCACGCGAGGGATTCTATGACGGCACCGTTTTCCACCGCGTGATCGCGAACTTCATGATTCAGGGTGGAGATCCCACGGGCACCGGCCGCGGTGGTCCCGGCTACCGCTTCGAGGACGAGTTCCAGGGCAATCCGCACAAGCACGCCGTGGGATCGCTGTCCATGGCCAACGCGGGTCCGAACACCAACGGGAGCCAGTTCTTCATCACGCACGTGGTGACGGATTGGCTGGACGGGAAGCACACGGTATTCGGGAAAGTGCGTAGCGGTCAGGAGATCGTGAACGCCGTGCAGCAGGGCGATACGCTGAACAAGGTCACGATTACCGAGGAGTAACGGTGCGCGAGCCTCGGGGCGGCGCCTGCGCGTGCCCCGAGTCCAACACGATCCGCGCAATCCCTTGCGAGAACCCGGTGACGGGGGCGCTGTCGCGATTCAGCATCACGGCGACCGCCACATCGTCTTCGGGGTAGTAGATCAGGTGCGTCGTCGCCCCCTGCTGCCCGCCCGTGTGACCCACCTGGAGTCGAGGCTCATCCGCCACGGTCCAGCCCATGCCATAACCCTGCCGCACTCCGTCGGTGGTGCGAAATCGCGTCCACATGGCGCGCAGCGATTCGGGCTTCAGCAGCTTGCCGGCTCCGGTGGCCATGGCGAATCGCGCCAGGTCCGATGCCGTGCCGATGAGCCCTCCCCCGGGAATCTTGTTGCTGGTGTCGGCAAGGCCCGCGTTCGCCAGCATAGTGCCGTGCAGGGTGTATCCGCGCGACCGATGCTGGATGATCGCGAAGTGGTCGTCGGGTCCGGTGGATTCCATCCCGGCCGGCGTGAAAACGTGATCCCGCAGATGTCCCACGAAGTCGCCGGTGATCGATTCCACCACGGCGCCCAGCAGGTTGTAGCCGTAGGTGGTGTACAGGAACTTCGAGCCGGGCTCGTACAGCAGCGGGTCGCCGGAGAAGATGCGGAGCGGATCCACCCGGTTGTAGTAGTGGTCCACGGAATCCATTTCGCGGCCCTGATAATGCCGGATCCCGCCGCTGTGCGAAAGGAGGTGGCGGATGCGCAGCGGCCACTGCTTACGCGGAAACTGCGGCAGATACTCCTGAACCTCGGCATCCAGGTCGAGTTTGCCTCTCTCGGCGAGCTGCAGCACCGCTACCGCGGTGATCGGCTTGGAGATGGACCCCAGGCGAATTCGCGTCTGGGGGGTGACCGCGATGTTGTTTTCGATATCCGCCAGACCGAATCCCGAGGCGTAAACGACCTCGCCTTTCATGCCCACCGCCACCGAGACGCCGGGAGCCTTCGCTTTTCCCATCTCCTCCTGGATCAGCCGCTCGATGCGCTCCCGCTTGTCAGGGGCGAGAGCGACCCGCTCGACTACGGTGTGAGATCGCTCCACCCCCGTTTGGGCCCAGGCCGCGCCACAGGCCAGCCACACGAGGAAAATCCGGCGGTGCATTACTCGCAATTTTACGAGATATTATGCTTGGCCGCATCGCGGGACCACGGTAGGTGCGTTTCTCGAATGCACCCGCCCGCGCCGAACCGTTATACTGCGGGCCAATGCATCGCTGGGCCATCGTCTGGCTGCTCTGCCTGGGTGTGCTGATCGCGTACATCGACCGCACCAATCTATCCGTGGCGCTGGCGACACGTGAGTTCCGGGAAGCGCTTCAGCTATCCGACGCGGAACGCGGGGCGCTGAACTCGGCGTTCTTCTGGTCCTATGCGCTGCTGCAGGTCCCGGCGGGGATGGTGGTGGACCGCTTCGGCGTGAAGTGGCCGTTCGCGATCGCATTCTTCTTCTGGAGCCTGATATCGGGAGCGACGGCGCTCGCCACCGGTTTCGCGAGCCTTCTCGGCTTGCGGGTGCTGCTCGGCGTGGGAGAGGCGCTGGTCCTGCCGGCGAGCCTGCGCTGGATCCGTTTTCACATCGAGGAGAACCGCCGCGGCACGGCGGTCGGGATCTTCATGGCCGGAACCAAGTTCGGACCGGCAGTGGGCGCCCCGCTGTCGGCCTGGCTCACGGCGTTATACGGCTGGCAGAACATGTTCCTGATCCTTGCCGTGGGCGGGCTGGTGTGGCTGATTCCGTGGATCGCGTTTGTGAAGGACGACGACCGGCAGTTGGAAGCCGCGGCGGCGAGCGCGGCGCCCGCCCTGCCGTTTTCCCGGCTGCTGGCGACACCGGTGATCTGGGGCGTTCTGCTCGGATCGTTCTCCTACAACTACTTCGTGTACTACAACATGACCTGGCTGCCCGCGTACTTCGTGGAGCACCGGGGCTTGTCGTTGAACTCGATGGGCGTGTATACGATGTTCAGCTTCGGCGGCATGGCGCTGGTGGCGATCGCGGCGGGTTGGACGGCGGACACGCTGATTTCGCGCGGCGGCGATCCGGTGCGGATCCGCAAACTGTTCACCTGCGCCGGGCTCATCTGCGCGTCCACCGAGGTGATCGGAGCCATGTCTTCTTCGCATTCGGTGGCGGTGTTCTTCGCCGTCTTTTCGATGTGCGGCCTGGGGCTGGCCACCGCCAACTACTGGGCGCTGACGCAGACGCTGTTCCCTGGCGCGGCGGTGGGCCGGATCGCCGGCCTGCAGAATTTCGCCGTGAACTCGTCGGGCGTGATCGCGCCGCTGGCCACCGGATGGTTGAAGCAGGCGACGGGGAGCTACGAAGCGCCAATGCAGGCGATCTGGGTGATTCTGCTGATCGGGCTGGGGTCGTATCTGTTTCTGGTGCGCAGGACGAGGGCCCTCAACGTGGCGAAGTCCAGTTGAGCTTTGCTACTCTTGAAGAGCCTCGCGCTGGAGTGGCGGAACTGGCAGACGCACGGGACTCAAAATCCCGCGACCTTCACTGGTCATGTGGGTTCGACCCCCACCTCCAGCACCATATTTCAATTGGTGTTTATGTTGACTTGGGCACTTGGCGAACGCATGCGTTCCTGTTCTAGAACGGCACGTCACTAGGCGGAGTGTCCTGAGTTGAGGCTGGTGAAGGTTCAGGAAGGCTATTGACAGTAACCCAGTCATCGTTCCATTCGGCGGAAGTAAAAATCTTCAGCCTTCCTGCGTCGTCGAAAACGTGATCTGCAACAGTCAGGAGACGTCTCCTCTTACCCTGACCGTGTACCCACTCGGGCACACTCGGACTGTCCCAATGATCTTCATCTACTTCGATCCAACTCCGGGCTCGCAGCCAAGCATGCATGTTCTCTCTCGTACGGAAGAAAAGCAAATATGGGGTGTCGGTGACTTTACGGAGCCGCTCGAAAATTGGATGATTGCTCAACAGTATTTCATTGATTGAACTACCCTGCTCGCGACGTTCGTTCGTCAAAAACTTCACGAGGTCTTTGACTGTTGTGAGCGCAGTGTGAAGTTCATCTGCAGCCCGGCGCTCGGGAAGTAGTTCCTGCTGCTGAAGAAATCGTTGGAAGAGCCCAGCCCACTGCTCTCGCAGATGACCTACGATTTCCTCAGAGTGGCGAAATTCGATCAGTTGATTGTTCCGGGGGAGTGCCTCAATCTCTTCAATGAATTTCAAGATTCGTTCGTCGTCACTTGCAACGTACTTCATGCCAGCCAGCGGCTTGTTCCTAAGGTACATCCGATATTCAGACATAACAGCAGCATCTACGAAGATGTAGCACTGCTTATTGAGACGATGTGCCGTCTTAAGCTCCATCTGCGATATCGAGTAGTCGTGTTCTAGCGACATCGATCCGAAGCGTCCACCGACGATATTGATCACGATATCGACATGATAGATTTCCTTGTAACAGTACTGCTCGAGATTCTCACCTGATCCGTAGGGAACTTGGCCCCGTTCATGTCTGACGGGCTCATATCCTAGTTCTCGGACGAACCGTTCGATGTCTGCGCGCACTTGGCGGAGGTCGTAGAACGTAGAGCTGATGAAGACGCGTGGGCGTGCCATTTAACGTGGCCTCGCTGCAAAGATAAAGATCGGTTCGTTCATAGCCAACGTTCCGCGACAGACATTAACGGCCGAAAAGGTTCGGGAGCAAAACCCCTTCACGATCCGGTTGCCCCGCTGATCGTGCTTAGATTTCAGTCTACCGCAAACAAGTCGCTGTTCATAGAGAAGCGGAGAGGCTTGGTTGACTCCCATCCATAAGCTACGACTGATAAAGATAACACGCTCGTTTTCGGTTCGAGGGGCCGGGTGTAGCGATGACTTCTGAGACTCCAAAAGAGCCTCGCGCTGGAATCGCGGAATTGGTAGCCGCACGTGACTTAAGATCCTGCGACCTTCACTGGTCATGTGTTCGACCCACACCCCCCGCACCATAAACTGCAAAATCATGGGCGCTTCGTAAGGCATTCCGTTACCGCGGGGAGGAGGACGCACATTTGTGCACTCGCGGCTTCGCTGAGGAGCCCGACAGCAGTGATTGATGCGCTCACGCCGCCAACGATTCGATCTTCTGGTCGATTCCGACCAAGGTTGCGGTTAGGTTGAACACATGTATGACTGGCCGGAAGATCTCCCAGTGATGATCGTCGAGCTTCGGCATAGTCGGTGCCGAGGCGCCTAGTCCGACAGAAGGCAGCAGTCGCGAATCGAACGCAACTACTTCGCGAGCGACTGGGCCGATGTCATCCCAGCCCTCAGCGAGCTTCGGGCCGAAGAGCCCCTCATGCGAAACAATGAAGACCCACAAGAACGGATTGGTCAGATCTCGCCAGTTCCACGGGGCGTTCGCGAGGATCAGGTCCGGGTCGTTCTCGAGCGCTTGAAACGCCTTTTCCGGCACCATGTTGTGCTGCCCGATCATCGTAAATGCTCGCACCGCCTTTTCTTTAGCGAGACCGGATGACACCACGCGATTCGCTGCTTCGTAGGTCAGGCCGTGATCGGCCAGGCGACGGACGATGCCGAGTTCGTATAGGCCCAGTCGGCCAAACTCTCTTTCCCGGCCACCCCCCCGACCAACTCCGAACTGACGCACGTGCCCCCGCGCGATGAAGTTGCGGACCTCGGCCGCAGTCATGTCAAAGAGCTTGGCAGCTTGGGCAATGGTGAACAGCGTATCCGTCTTCATCAGATCAATAGTATCAGAGTGCTATGATTGATGCGATGCGACGATCTGGAGTTTACAAGAATTTACGCGGGATTCTGCCGAACGCCTCCCGCCATGGTTCGCGCTTGAGCCTTCCATCCTCCTTTTCCCGCGTCATTGTAGGACAGGCGGCTGTGCCTAGATCCGCTTGTCCGGAGCCCGAAGCGAACAGATGCCCGTCCACACCGTCCAGCAAGGCGAATGTTTGTCCCGGATTGCCCTGAACTACGGATTCCGCGACTGGAAGGCGATCTACAACCACGCCAAGAACGCCGACTTCAAGAAGAAGCGCCCCGATCCGAACCTGATCTATCCGGGCGACCAGATCTACATCCCGGACAAGACGGCGAAGAAGATCGCCGTCGAAACCGCCAAGGTTCACAAATTTCGTGTCGCGCTGCCGCAGCGCAAGATCAAGATCGCGGTGGAGGACTGGAAGCACCGCCGGCTGGCCAACATGGACTACGAGCTGGAAGTGGAAGGCCGGCCGTACAAAGGCAAGACCGACGGCAGCGGAATCCTGGAAAAGTCCGTTCCCATTGGAGCGGAGTACGGCAAGCTGAAGATCAACGGCGCCACCCTGAAGCTGGCCATCGCGCACCTGAACCCGATCGACGATACCGACGACCTGGGCGTCACGGGAATCCAGATGCGGTTGAAGAATCTGGGTTACGATACGGGCCCCATCGACGGCATTCAGGGACCCATCACCACGGCGGCCATCAAGGCGTTCCAGGCCGACAATCCGCCGCTGGCCGTGGATGGCATTTGCGGTCCCAAGACGACAGCGAAACTGATCGAGAGGCACGGCTGCTGACATGGCCATCGGCGAAGCACCGCAACTGAAGGTCGGCAAGTACTGGGTGGAGGAAGCGGGCGCGCGCATCAAGTTCTGGCCCATTGAGCCGGGCACCACCGCGCACAGCTTCGTGGCGCTGCCTGAATATTTCGCGATCGCCCCGTTCAACCTGAACGTGCTCGCGGTCCCGCCGGCCGTGGGCGTGTTCGACATCGTGATGGAGTTCTCCACGGACCTGCTGCGCGATCTGGACGAGTTGAAGACCGAGCGGGTGACCGAGGAGGAGCTGGACACGCTGATGGTGTCGAAGATGAACGGTCCTCCCAAGGAATACGAAGTCCCCATCGTTCGCGACCCCTCGGAGAACACGGCGCGGATCTCCTTCGCCGTGCCGGTGGAGGGGGAGGAGTTCGAGGGCAAGCTGTTTGTGCAGGCCAACCGCCCCGGCAAGCTGCCCAACCGCGTGCTGGAACTGCAGATCAAGGTGAAGAAGCTGGAACGGGAGGCGGACCTGTTCCTCTTCGTGATTGTCGGCGGCAATCCCAATAAGAAATACACGTGGTTCCAGATGAAGGCGGTGGAGCGTCCCGCTTCCATGTCCGCGGTTCCGCCGCCGTTGGAAGGCGTGGAAGTGAAGGGGAAGGTCCTGCGGGACAACTTCCAGAGCGGCTTCAAAGACATGAATCGCCGCACCGAGCGGCTGAAGTCGATCGCGGGCGGAAAGATCGCCTGGGATGGGGAACGCAAGACGCTGGCCATGCCCATCGAGTGGCCCCTGTTGTTCAACGCGACTAAGTCCGGTTTCGTGCCGCGCGGGCACATGATCCGGTTCAAGACCGACCATGTTCGCAACAACCTGGAGCCGTGGCAGGTCACCGATATCCGCATGATGCCGGAATCGGCGGTGGATCTGTCGAGCAAGGAGATCTGCCTGGATCCCGGTCACGGATGCGTGTACGCGTTCGCCGGAGCCCGGCGCTCGTACGAGTGGTTCACGGCGCACAAGATCGCGGATCGAATGATCACGTTGTTTACCGAGTGCTACCGGATGCCGCGGGAAAACGTCCACCTGACCCGGACCGCCGGTTTCGGCATGATCGAGCCGGGCAGCGTGCACGCGGTGAACGCGCCGGAGGCGGGCGCGAACATCTTTACATTTGAACTGAATCCGCGCCGGGTCCGGGTCAGTTCCGGCGCGGTCACCAGCACCACGCGGCTGCGGCGGCTCTCGGACCTGCTGCTCACCCGGCACGATGAGGAAACGGACGCCGCTGAGGCAGTCACCGCTGCCGACCGGCAGCGGCTGCTGGATGTAAACGCCACGATCCTGGCGACGATCGAGACGCGGATCAACACCCCGCTGGTGCACCTGCACCGCCGCGTGCGCCCAGGGTCCATCCGCTGGGATGCCGGACTGAATAACTACGTTTACACGATCGAGCGAACCAACGCGCCCGTCGGCCAGGTGGTGCAGCAGGCAGTGGCGCTGCCCATTCAAACCACGGATTGGTTCGAGGTGGACGACGACATGATGGAAGTGCTGGCGGAGAGGTCCGCCGCCTGGTCCATCGAGTGCGAGAACAATCCCAACACTGATGCGAATTTCCTCATAGCGGCGAAGTCCGGAATGCGCGTGACCGGCGCGCGCGCGTACATGAAGGAGAAGATCCTTCATTACCTGAATGTCACCGCGCCGCACCCGTATCTGAATCACGGCACCAAAGCCTGGGGGCCGCAGCCGCGCCTCGACTTCATGAACGGGCTGCTTTGCGATCTTTACGTCACGCTGCATGAGAACGCGGGCGGCGGTACCGGCGGGGTGACCATCGTGTCCGGACAGGCAGGAGCGAATGCCCCGCCGGACGGGCAGGTGCGGATCGCGAAGATCATCGCCAAGTACCTGGATCCGCTGGACCGGGGCACGCGATCGAGCGGCGTCGCCGTGGAGGAGCCTACCAATCCGGTCGCCATGCTGCACTCCGGCAACCAGGTCCGCGCGCAGTACGCCTATGTTGAGAGCGAGTTCATGGATGCCGTCGATCCCGACGATTCGTCGATGTTCGTGTATGAGCGCATGGTGCTCGACGATTACATCAACACCACGGCGGAGCAACTGGTGAACGCCGCGATCGAATACTGGTACGACCCGCAACTGGACTTCGACACGGTGAAGTACAAGAATCAGATCAACGGATTATGGTGATACCAGGGGCGGCGTGGTTTCTGGCGGTGCTTGCGGTGACAGTTCCGCTCGCGGCCGGTCCGCAAACCCAAGGGAGCACCCGGAAGAAGACAAAAATGAGCCAGCCTGCTGAAACGCCGGCCGGGGCCCCAATCCGGCTCGCGGCGGTGCAGTACTCGGAAGAAGGTCCGAAGGTAGTCGTCTACCGCTTCGAAACGCGGGAGAAGATCGCGATCGACGAGGCTGCGGTGAATCCGCGGACCCTCGAATGGTCTCCGGACGGTTTCACCCTGGCGTATCGGAACGGGGACGGCGTGCGGTTGTGGCGCGACAAGACACAGGACCTGGATATCGAGGTCGCGCCGCTGGGGCGACCCTTCGCCTTCAGTCCGGACTCGCGGCGGCTGGCGGTGGCCGGATCCAGCGATCTGCGGTTCTTTACGCCGGCGGACGTGGCCGCGAAAGTCGTACGAGCCGCCTGGCCGGGCGGTTGCAAGCCGGTGAGCCTGCTCTGGGACCTCCAAAGCCGCTGGCTCTATCTTCTGTGCTTCTCCGAAAAGCACGGTACGGAGCTGTTCCGCGTGGATCCCGGTTCCGGGGCGATGCAGCCCCTGGAGGCGCACGGAGCGGTGGGCCTGCTGGGCTGGCGCGGCGAACTGCCCGAATTGATCGCCTATCGCCGGGGCGTCGGCGATACCGCCATTCGCATTGTCGGCCCGCAAGCCGCCGAGATTCCACATGGCGAGGAGTTGCTGTTCTTTGTTGCCTACGTCGCCGGACTGGACCTGCTGGTAGCGGCCGGCGCGTCCGAGGACACGGGCGACCCGGCGCGCCTGTTGCTGGTACCGGGGGGCGGCGGAGAACCGGCGCCGTGGGTTACCGGGCATCGCGATGTCTCCCATTTGTCGTTCAGCCGGAAGGGACCGCACGCTGTATTTGTGGACCGCGGCGCTTATCAGAAGTCCGGGGACGATGGCGGGGATCTGTGGTTAGTACAAGCCGGAAGCGAAACCGAAAGGCTTGTATTGCAAGGGAAGGCAGGTGAGCGAACCTACGCCTACCCAGCGCTTTGGCCGTGATCAATTGCTCTTCCTTTACTTCCACGTTGTAACCATAAGTAGCTGATACAAATAGAGCTATTTCTCTCCGTCCACCTCAGGGGTAGAGCCCGTCGCATAACCTGCCGATGGAGAGGGTTATGCGGGATTGTGGCGCTATGCCGGGGGGATGTGTCTGCTTGACACAGTCCAGACACATCGGGTATCCTGGCACTTCGCTTCCGGGCCTTATAACTCCGGGTACGTCCTGCGGTACTCTCCGGCTTACGACCTTAGCGGGGGCATTTCCCCGACGTGGCCGCGCCCATAGCACATAGGAGATCCGTTTTCAGTGAGGCAACAATACTTCATTCTCGTGCTCGCCCATTCGCTGCACGGGCGTCTGCGCCGCATTCATGTTCCGCATCAGTTCGTATACGTCGTCGTCGCACTAGCGCTTTTCGGGTCTTTCTCCCTCTTCGGCATGGTCTCCAGCTATCTGAGGATGGCCTGGAAGGTGTCCAATTACAATACCTTGCGCAATGAGGTGGAGACGCTTCGCAACCGCTACAAGGAGTTGCAGGCGGAAAATCACCAGAAGCAGGAGCAACTGGCGTCGCTGCAGCTTCTGGCGACGGAAATGACCAGCGCCATCGGCATGCGCCGCAGGCTGGAAGCTATTGATTTAGAGCCCGATACGCCGCTGATGCCGAGTTTTGAGGAATCGCTCGAAAACTACAACTTCCTCAAATCCGCCAGCTACTCGCGCTTACACCGCACCTTCGCGCAGAAATTCCACCAGAATGTAACGCCTAGTCTTTGGCCCGTAAACGGCAGACTCTTAAGCTACTTCGGCGCCAGAACAGACCCCTTCTCCGGGGAAGGGTCGTATCATTCCGGGGTCGATATCGAAGCGCCGACGGGAACCGCGGTCCGCGCGGTGGCCGATGGCATTGTCGCCGTGGCAGAGTACAGCCGGGGCTACGGACGGGTGATTGTTGTGGATCACGGCAATGGAATGCGATCGCTTTACGCGCATCTCTCCGCAGCGAACGTAATTCCCGGACAGGAAGTGCGCCGGGGCGAGGTGATTGCTGCTTCCGGCGCCACCGGACGCGTGACGGCGCCGCATCTTCATTTCGAGGTGCGCATGGGGCCGGTTCCGGTGAATCCCTATCCGTACCTGGCGAAAGCCAGCACCTACACGGCGGGCCGGCGCGATCTTCCGTTCTAACCGGGCCGCTCTGCGCTACGCTGGAGATATGAAAGAGTCTCGGTGGAGCCGCCGGGCTTTACTGAGTCTTGTTCCGGGCGCCGCGTTGGCCCAACTCCGGCCTCCGGACGCCATTCCGGCGGGGGTGCCGGACGCGCGCCGCTACCTGGATCCTTCCACGGAATTCCCGGTCACACGTCTGACAAGTCCTTCTTACTCCAGCACACTTCCGCGTTACTTCTGCCGCGCCATCGGACGCCGGTCGAACTACCTTTTGTTTGCTTCCGACCGGTTCGGGTCGCCGCAAGTCCTTCGGATGGACTTGAAGACCCTGCAAGCGCGAGCGGTTAGTGAGGCGGCCGAAATCAACCCGCATCTGATTTCGCTGCTGCCGGATGAGCGCGGCTACTGCTACTTCGACGGTAATTCCCTGATGCTGGCGCCACCGGGCGGGGGTAAGGGCCGGGCCTTGTGGCAGGTCTCGCCCGGATATGAACCCGGCGACGCGCTGGCGGTGGCCGACGACTCTCAAAACGTGGCCGTGGTGGAGCGGAACGGTTCGCGGCATCGCCTGGTATGGATCAATCTTAAGGGCGGATCCCCGAAGGTTCTGGTGGAGTGCGAGGAAGCGCTGAGCGAAGTCAGTTTTCGCCCCGTGCAGATGAGCCTTGCATATCGCCGGGGGGAAGCAGGGCTGTGGACCTGCCCGCTCGACGGGGAAGCGCGCGAGCTCAGGAAGGCGGACGGGCGCATTCGCTCGCTGCAGTGGAACACCGATGGTCAGGCGCTGGTGTATCTGCACCTGCCCGAGGCGGGCTCGTTCCGCAGCGAAATTCGCGAAGTGACGCCGCAAGGGGAGGACAAGCTGGTGGCGAGAACCAGCCAGTACATTCAGTTTTCGCGCAATGCGGATGGGACGGTGCTGGCGGCGGCGAGCGGCAGCAAGGCCGCGCCCTACGTGCTGATCATGGTGCGGCGGGTGCGGCGGGAGCTGGCGTTGTGCGAGCACAAGGCGTCCGATCCGGAACGCGTATCGATACGCTTCACGCCCAACAGCCAGCGGGTGCTGTTCGGAAGCGATCGCGACGGCAAGCCCGCGCTGTACCTGATGAATGTGGAGCGGCTGGTGGAAGAGACGGAATCAGGCTCGGCCCAGTAACCGGCGCCACCACGAGGATCCCCGCGCCTTCCAGGCGCGCTTTCGCTCGAACACACGGCAGGAGATCCGCAGCGCGGCGGGGTCGAGCCGCGCGACTTCCCGGGCTTCCGGCGGCGTGAGTCCGGCGCGGATCGCGGTTCGCTCAGGATCCGCGAGGAACCGCTGTGCCTCCGCGGGTTCCGAGTACAACCGGGCGAGGTAGGCTTCGATCACGCTGGTACGCATTCCCGCCGTCCCTTGGCCACCGCGGCGCGGGCCCGATCCAGCTCGGCCAGCAGCGCACTCATTTCCGGATATTCTCCGTCGCGTTCCAGGATCACGGTGAGGGGTTTCGCAGACCTCGCCGCCACCATCGCGAGCAATTCGTAAACGGGGTCCGGCACCGGGTGCTTGTGATCGTCGAGGAGCAAGCCGTCATCGACCAGCCGGCCTCCAGCGAGGTGTACATGGGTCACGCGGTCCAAGGGCAGCCGCGACAGCGCGAGAGCCGGATCGTAGCCGAAATTGCGGCCATTGGCGTAGAGATTATGCAGGTCCAGCAGGAGGCCGGCGGGGGAGCGGCGAAGGATGCTCGAGATCCATTCCGGTTCGTCGAGCGACGAAGCGGGCGGCCGCAGGAGCGTCGCGATGTTCTCCAGATGCGGCGGCAATCCGGTGAGCCGGACGGCGCGATGGATATTCTCCAGCGTCCCCTCCACCGTATCTTCGTTGCGCGGGGGAGCGGCCAGGTGGCCGATCTCGCGGCGGCCCCAGCGGACGAAGGCCAGATGCTCACTCCAGCTCTCCGGTGTGACCTTGTCGATCAGGCGCGCCATGTGCGCCAGCTTGCGGGGATGGACCGGCGCGGTGGACGCCATGCCGAGGCCGACGCCGTGGAGCATCACGGGGATCTGGCGCGCCAGTGTCCGCAACGATCTCACCCGATCCGCGGACGCGTGGAAGTAATCGTCGGCGATCACCTCCAGCACGTCGATGCGAGGCATATTCTCGAAGATGCCGGCGGCGAGTTCAGGCCGCCAGGAGATGCCGAAGCGATCGCTCGTGTTAGTCTCCACCACAGCCTCCGCAGCCGCCTCCGCCGCAACCGCCGCCTCCGCCGCCATCGCTCGATCCGCAGGAACTGCCGCAGGACGACGTGCTGCCGGAGGCAGCCTGCGGAAAGAGCTTGTCGCGGTAAGGGAACGCTTCGGCGGGCACGGCGCCCAGCCCGAATATCGAGGCGAGCAGGACGGTGTCGGCGGCGTCGGCGCCCGTGCGGCTGGAAGAGCGGTCCTTGAGACCGGCGAACAGGTTTTGGAGATCGCGGACGGCGTGATCCCCGCGCGCGGTGCGGCGGGGGAAGTTCAGAACCATCGCCACGATACTGAACCCCACTGCGAGCACAATCAGGAAGCCGATGTTGCGGCGCCCGGCCGCGAGGGCGATCTGGATCTTGGCGGCGGCCACCGCTATCAGCACAATGGCAACGCCGAGGGACCAGCGGATACGCTGCGCGGTCTCCGACGGCCCGGCAAGCATCCCGGCATTCTCAAGCGGCGCCCGGTAGTGTCCCACCAAGGCTTTCAGTTCTTCGTCCGTGAACACTTCGTATGCCTTGGCTGGAGCGGTGAAGTGTTCGAGGATCCGCCGTTCCAGCGGATGGCGGATCAGGCTGGGGCGTCCGTCGCTGACCGTCACCAGGTACGTATCGTCTTCGACTCGCAGCAGGCCGCGATTGATGAGGTTCATCATCGCCACGCGCAGCGTCTCCGCGGAACCGCCGCGCAGGAAGGCGATCCGGTAGGGGTCGGAGGTGTCGATGCGGGGGTCATCTCCGGACTCGCGGGATCGCCGGATCCAGACCATGGCCAGGATCAGGGCCGCTCCCAGGGCGAAGTAGAACATCAGGAACTCGGGACCGCGCAGGGCAAAGGGATTCACAAACCCTCCAGCAGTTTCTTGATGCGTTCGGCCGCTTCAATTGCCTGCAGGACCGCCGACCGTGCCGCGCCAGGGTCCGTCAGGTTGTTTTCCCGGGCAAGGGAAAGATTGTTCGCCAGATCGCCGAGCTGCCATTCGGCCAGCAACGAGGCGAGCGATTCGCGGGGCGGCGCGGCGGGGCGTCCGGCAAGCTCCGCCCAGGCGGCGGCGAAGCTGCGCAGCGGTCCGGCGGAGGCGGCGAGGAGCGCGGCCAACTGATCCGGCTGGTCCTGCCGCATGGCGAACGTGTGTCGCGTTCTCAGGATGAAATTCATCAACGATTGCCGAAGCCGCGTCTTTCTCGCTTCGCGGGAGATCTGGAGGCCGGCGAAGACGTCCGGGCCGGCAAGAACCTTGCGCCGGCGGAGGATGTCCGAGAACTTGTCGGCGAAAGCCTCCGCGGCTTCGGCGATTTCGCTGTCCAGGAGGAACATCGCATCGAGCCGGATCGCGGCGCGCGCAGTCTGAAGGGCGGGTGACAGGGCAGCGATGCGGTCAGGATCGAAACGCCGGAGCACGAGGATCAGATTGACGTCGGAAACGGGGCGCAGGCGATTCTCGGCGGCGGAGCCGAACAGGACCACCGACACCAGATCCGGAAGCAACGCCCTGGAGGCTACCTCCAGGAAGAGGTCCAGGTTGCTCTGGACAGTGGCCGTGAGATCCATGGGGTCTCTGGTCAATTTCATTCTATGGAAGATACATCAAAAGCCGAGCATCCAAGATGCAGCGAGATGCCTACGCTACCGGTAGTGGGTGGCGCTTGGCGTTTGGCCGAGATTCACGGAACCGTCATCTTCGGCGACAGTGCTCCCGCCCGCTCCCGCGCCGGTCCGCGCGGGCAGCGCCATCCGCAAATACCCGCCAGTGAAGTAGACTGCGATCAGCGGAATGGCTCACCTGTTTCCCGTAGTGTTGTTGGTCGCGGCGCTTGGGGCGCAAGTTCCCGGCGAGGAATTTGGCGTGTTTCGCGATCCTCCGCGGTTGCTGCTGACTCCGCAGCGGCTGAAGCTGCTGGAGCGGGAGCGGCAGCGCGAATCGATCCGTTGGGAACAGTTCGAACTGCTGATGCGCGGCAAGGCCGCGATGCCCGAGCCCGGATTTGCCCACGCGCTCTATTACCGGATTGCCAAGGACGAGGCTTCCGCGCGCCAGGCGATCCAGTGGGCGATGTCAGCCGGCGACATTCGCCAGACCGCGCTGGTTTACGACTGGTGTCAGGAGGTGATGACTCCGGCTCAGAAGGCGGCCATCGGACAGAAACTGGAGGCAGCGGCCAAGCGGAGCGCAACGGGTCCGGCAGCCGTTCGCGACCGGGTTTTCGCGGGGATCGCCATTGCCGACCGTCTGGAAGATCACGGAGAGAAGCAACTGCGCGACGTGGTGCAGAACTGGTTTCGCGGCGGCATCGTCACCCGCCTGAATCAGGGCTCCGATCCGATTCCGCGCGAGCAGGTGTACGCGCTGGTCGAGCTGCTGCACGTCGTCCGGGACAATCTGAACATCGACTTGCGGGAAAACGCCCGGGCATACTTCGCGGAGCTGCCCTTGTATCATCTGGCGAGCCATTATCCGGCCAGTTATCCGGCGCCCGAGAACGAGTACCGGATCCCGGCGTTCGTGCAGGACCGGAGACGGGGCGGGGAGCCCGATCTTGCCAAGGCGGCGATGTCGCGCGCCGCGGGCCTGGCTTTGGTGGCGCTGGACACGAATGCCGTGGAAAGCCAGTTCCTGCAGGGCTACCTGATTCAGGATCGCTTCCTGATGCGGGGCGCGCTGGGGGTTCCTTACGAATTCCTGTGGGCGAATCCGTACCAGCCGGGGTTGACCTACTCGCACGTGCCGCTGACTCTGTACGACCGGCGCACCGGGAGGTTGTACGCGCGCTCCGGCTGGGAGGATGACGCCACCTGGCTCGGGCTTTTCGATGGACAGTTGCAGTTATTCGAGGACGGCGAGATCCGGAACGTCCGGGTGGGAGACAAGCCGCTGCGCTTCGGCTCCAACACGATCCAGCCCGGCAAGTCGCCGGGGCGCATGACCATCGACAACGAGAACACGTTGCTGCTCGGATTTCCGGCGGGAGCGGTGTTTCATGTGGAGTTGGAGGATCAGGAGATGCGCGAGATGCAGGCCGATCCGTCCGGGACGCTGGTTCTGCGGGCTCCCAAGGAGACGAAGATCGAGGTCCGTTTCCATCAGCCGGTTTCCGTCAAGCCCGCCAGATAGGAGCAGGCGGGCCGTGTTTCCTGGCTGTGCGACACTCAATCACGCGATGACACCACGAATCGGAACACCGGAGGAATTCCACGAGCTGCGCGAATGGCTGGACAAAGTTGGCCTGCCGGACGAGCGGGAGCAGCCGGATCATCCGCTGGTGCGGTTCTTCAGCCGGTCCCAGCCGAGGCCGAGATCCGAGCTGGGACAGCCGCTGCTGGAAGATCTGGGGCTTGCCGTTCCCGCGGATACGGAGGGGTGGATTCGCCCGTCGGTAGACCTGTACCGGATGGCGGGGTTGTACCTGGTGAGCGATTCGTTCGCCTCAATTCAGGCGGGTATGGCGCCGTTCGACGCGGTATTCCCGCCCTCCGCGTTTGGTACGCGGCTGTTCATGCGATCGCTGCCCAAGGAACCGGCGCCCACCGCCTTGGATCTCTGCGCGGGGGCGGCGCCCGCCGCGTTGATCCTGGCGCGCGCCGGCGCGCGCGAGGTCACCGCGACCGACTTGAGCCACCGCGCGGCACACTTCGCGACATTCAATGCGCGCCTGAATGGCCTGCCCCGAATCGAATCCCTGCAAGGCGACACGTTCGAAGCGGTTCGAGGCCGGAAGTTTCATCTGATCGCCGCGCAGCCGCCGTTCATTCCTGACTTCGGGCAGAAATACATGTTCCTGAACTCGGGTGAGATCGGGCACACCATTCCGCAGCGAATCCTATCCGAACTTCCGGAGTATCTCGAGCCCGGCGGAAGCTTCCATGCCGTCCTGTCCCTCTTTGAGGACGCATCGGCGACGGTGTCCGGGCGGATTCGCGGCTGGCTGGGCGAGGCTGGGGATCGTTTCGACATCTTCGTGTTCGAGCGCCTGCGCCGCAATGCTCGGGACGCGTTCTCGATGGAGCAAGGGGAGAAGGAGGAGACGGCGGCCGCCTGGCAGGAAGTGTGCGAACGACGGGGTTTGACCGACTCCGTGCTTTCGGTGATCGTCCTGCAGCGGCACGCGAGCACCAGGCCGGCGATCACGGCGTCACGCCACGTGGATGCGCCGGATTGGGAGCGGATTCGCGATTACATCGCGCTGCATCAGGATACCGGGATCGCGGCGCGGCTGCGCGAAGGCAAGCTTGCCGATGCGCCCTCCTTGAGTGTTCTGAGTTCTTCGCGCCATGAGGATGGCCGGGAGATTGAGACGGTGGAGCTGTACACCTCGCATCCCTTCCCGGACCGCCGCGCCTTGCCCGCGGAACTGTCCGGACTGTTGCCGTTGTGCGATGGCACGCGCAGCGGGGCGGAAGTGCTGGCGGCGCTGCCGCAGCGACCGGAAGAAGCGCTGTTCTGGCGGGAAGTGGAATCTCTGGTGCGCGAGGGCTTCCTGGAATTGCGGGGCTGACGTTCGCGGCCGGGGCGAGGGTCCACGGTACAATTCGAAGTTATCTCGAATGTCGAACTCTTACGATGTGGCGATCATTGGCGGCGGGCACAACGGCCTGACCGCCGCGGCGTATCTGGCCAAAGCCGGAAAAAAAGTCGTTGTCCTGGAAGCGCGGGAACTGCTCGGCGGCTGCGCGGTAACCGAGGAGATCTGGCCCGGATACAGGGTGTCCACGGCCAGCTACCTGGTCAGCCTGATGCAGCAAAAGGTAGTGGACGACCTGCGACTGCCGAAGTTCGGTTACCTGGTGGACGCCAAGGACCCGGCGTTCTTCTCGCCTTTTCCGGACGGCAGGCACTTGTTCATGTGGCAGGATCGCAAGAAAACGCTGGAGGAGATCGCCAAGTTTTCGAAGCGCGACGCCGAGCGTTATCCGCTGTACGAGGAATACATCGAGCGCCTGGCGCGGGTGATTGAACAATTGCTGCTGGTGACGCCGCCGGACTTCCCGCCCAAGGGGCTCGGCGGGAAGCTGGAGTTCGTGAAACTGGGCGCGAAGCTGCGGGGACTGAGCGACCAAGACACGCTGGGGCTGGTCCGCATCTTCACGCAGAGCGCGGCGGAACTGCTGGATGAGTGGTTTGAGAGCGAGGAAGTGAAGGTGACGCTGGCCACCGATGGCGTGATCGGTGCGAACGGGGGGCCAAGGTCGCCCGGGACGGCTTACATTTTGCTGCACCATTGCATGGGCGGCGTCAACGGCCATCGCGGGTTGTGGGGCTTCGTGCGCGGCGGCATGGGGGCGGTGTCGGAGGCGATCGCCGCCAGCGCGCGGTCGCACGGCGCGGAGATCCGGGTCTCCGCCCCGGTGAAGCAGATCCTGGTGAAGGGCGGCAAGGCGCGCGGCGTGACGCTGGAATCCGGAGAAGAGATCAAGGCCAAGGCAGTGGCCACCGGCGTCGATCCGAAGCGGACTTTTTTGCAGTTGATGGACCCGGCGGACTTGAGCGAGGACTTCCTTGCCGAGGTGCGGCGTTTCCGCTGCGAAGGGACTTCCTGCAAGATCAATCTGGCCTTGAATGGATTACCGGAGTTTACCGCGTATCCCGGCGCGCCGGGTCCACATCATCGCGCGACCATGCATATCTGTCCGTCGGTGGATTACATCGAGCGCGCCTGGGATGACGCCAAGTACGGGCGGCCGTCGGAGAAACCGCTGATCGAGATGACGGTGCCGACCATGTACGATCCGGCGCTCGCGCCGGCGGGCAAGCACATCATGGGGCTGTTCCTGCAATACGCGCCGTACACATTGAAGGGCACCACGTGGGAGGTGGAGCGCGACCGCTTCGCGGATCGCGTGATCGGGCTGATCGAGGAATACGCGCCGAACATCCGGAGCCTGATCGAGCATCGCCAGGTGCTGACGCCACTAGATCTGGAGCAGCAGTTCGGGATCACCGGCGGGAATATCTTTCACGGAGAGATGGGCGTGGATCAGATGTTCTTTTTCCGGCCGTTCGCGGGATGGGCTCGCTACCGGACGCCGGTGAAGCATCTGTACATTTGCGGCTCCGGAGCGCATCCGGGAGGTGGTGTGATGGGGGCGCCGGGGCACAACGCGGCGCGCGAGATGCTGAAGGATTTATAGAAGCGTGGCGGCGATGGCTTCCAGCGCCTCTTTGGAGGGGACGCTGCCCTGGGCGACGGTGGGGCTGCCTCCGCCGCGGCCCCCGTGCGCGGTGACGGCTGTCCGGAGTTGATTGCCTGCGTGGACTCCTGAATCGGCGGAGCAGGCCAGCAGAAGCGACGGCGGTTCCTGCGACAGAGCGAGTAATACCGCCTTCGATCCGGCTGTGAAGGCGGCGGCGAGCGCCCGGACATCGTCCGTGATGGAACCCCGATGAATGTGACGACGCACCCCGTCCGCTCCCGGCGCGGTGGCGAGGTAGAGTTCGCGGCCCTGGTATCCGGCGAGTTCGTCAGCAAGCTTGCGGCGTTGTTTCTCGGCGGCGGCGTTCTTCTCGCTCAACGCCTGCACCATGTCCGGGAGTTCGTCTATGGCCGTGGACAGCGATTTCGCCATTCGCGAAAGCAGGCGGTAATCGGCGGAAGCGCGACGGGCGGCGCGCCCGCCGCAGACGAACTCCAGCCTGACGTTGCCGCGCATCTTGTCGAGCTTGCGGATCAGAATGGCGCCGATTTCGCCGGTGGCGCGCAGGTGGGTGCCGCCGCAGGCGGAGCGGTCGAGGTCCTGAATGGTTACGACGCGGAGCGTGCCCTCGCGCGCGCTCGCCTTGCGGAGGTCGGCGGGATTTTCCTCGAAAGTGATGGCGACGGGGCGGTTCTGAAATACGACTTCGTTTGCCCGCTCCTCGATCCGCCGCACCTGCTCCGCGTCCAACGCGGGCGCGGCGATGTCGATGGTGGACACATCGGCGCCCATGTGAAAGCTGAGCGTTGGAATCGAGTAAAGCTCCACGATCACGGCGGAGAGCAGATGCTGTCCGGTGTGCTGCTGCATGTGGTCGAAGCGGCGCGGCCAATCGATGACGCCGTGCGCTTCGGCGGCATCCAGGGGCGCGGCGAGCCGGTGCGCGATGCGCCCGTCTTCCTCTTCTTCAACCCCGTTCACCGCAACGTTGTTGATAGAGCCGAGATCGAACGGCTGGCCGCCCGACGCCGGGTAGAAAGCCGTTCGATCCAGGAACACGGTGCGCAGGTCCACGCTCGCACCGAGGATGCGAGCGTGGAACTCCGGAAGGTAGCAATCGTGGTAGTAAAGCCGCTCCGTCATTGGACGGCGATGAACACCCGATTGGAGAAGTTGTTCAGGTATCCCATGAACACCGAGACGCGGTCGCCACGAGGCGTGGTGTCGGGAACCACAACGTTCAATTGATAGAGTCCGACGAAGCCCGGGGTCAGGCCGGCGAAGAAGGGCTCGGCCGTGGCGGCATCGCCGATGGGTCCGGTGCCGCCGAAGTAGAACGTGGGGCGGGGGACTTCCGCCAGCGGGCTGCCGGGAGATGCCGCGCCGCTGACCACAGTGGGCGTCGTGGGTCCTAGGCCGAGCGCGTAGAAGATCAGCGTATCGCCGCGGCGGGCGGGGCGCGTATTCACGCCGGGGGTCGCGGGCCACGGAAGGGCCGTGTCGGCGAAGGTGGCCACCGCATAATCATTGGCGCTGACCATCAGCCGGGGAACACGCTGATTCACGCGCACGATCACCGTATTGCCCCGCTGGCCGTCGCGATCCACGCGAACCGTGGCTTCACCCGGGGGGGTATCGTACGGAAGCTGGAAGGTGATTTGTCCGGGCTGATCCAGAATGCTGGCGCTGGCGACGAAGTACACCGGCACCGGTTGATCGTTGACGAACACCCGCGCTCCGGCGAGCGTGGTGGGCAGCGGAAGCGAACTGGCCGCGGCATCGGCGCCGGCGGTGAAGTTCTCGCCAAAAACGGCGAGCAGGCCGCCGGGCGCTACGGGTTCATCGGCGTTGAAGGTCGCGTTGTTGCGGACGCCGCCTCGCGAAAGCGAATACGTTTCCTGATTTACCAGGATGCGCGCGGGGGCCGTGGCGGAGACTTCCAGGGACACCGGAATCACGAAGCTGGCGTTCGCGGCGTTCGAAGCGACGGTGACGGCGCCGGCGTAGGCGCCGGGGGCAACGTTAGCCGCGTCGGCCGCGATCTTGATGATGCCGCCGTCGACGGTGGCCGTCAGCCAGGAGCCGCCCGAAGTAGTGGACGCGGTCGCGCCGCTGACAGCCAGGTTGCCCAACCCGAGATTCACCATCTGCACCCACTTCTCCTGCCGGCGGCCGGATTGCATGATGCGGAAGCGGACGGTGTCGACGAAGGTGGCGGGTTCGATGAACGGCCAGCGCGCGGCCGCGATCGGACTGGTGGTGACCTGCAGTGTTACCGGGACGGTACGCGGCGTATCGATGGCGCCCACCGTGGATCCGGTCACCTGGATCGCGCCGGGAACGTTACCGGCCGGCGTGCCTTCCGGCGCGGTTGCGGTTACCGTGTAGGAGCGGCTGGTGGCGAAGCTGCCGACCGCGTCCATGCTGACCGAGAATCTCGCGCCGCCGCCGCCCTGCGTGGAAGTGGTGTAGGTAAGCTGTCCCGCGGAGGTGAACTTCCGCGTCACCGGGGCGCCGTTGGGCGGCACCAGCAAGGTAATGCTGTCGGGAATTCCGCTGCCCACCTGGATGGTGACGATGATGGTCTGCGGAGCATCCTCGGCGTTGGCGTCGCGCACCTGCAGGGAGGCCGAATAAGCGCCGCGAGAAAGCGAGGCGGTGTTCAGGCTGATGTTCACCGGCACGCAGGTGGGCGCGGCGATGGTGGCGCATCCTCCGGCGCCGCCGGCGCTGGCCGAAAGCCAGGCTGCGCTCGACTGGAAGCTGAGCGACAGAGCGCCGTCGCCGGTGTTGCCGGCCTCAATGCGCTGCGCCGGTCCGTTGGAACCCTGCGCGATCACAATCGGACCGAGCGTTGTTCTTGCCAGACGCAGCCGCGGGGCGGCATCCAGAAGCGGCGCCGCCGCCATCGCGAAGCCAAAACAGAAGATTCTCCGAATGTTCAAACCCACTCCAGTGCCCCTTTTTTGTATGCCCAAAGATAGCCAACCACGAGGATGGCGAGAAACACCGCGACTTCGGCGACGCCGAACCAGCCCAGTGCTTTATAGTGGACGGCCCACGGGAACAGAAAGACGGTTTCCACGTCGAAGATCACGAACAGGATCGCGATGATGTAGAACCGGACTGCGTACCGTCCGCGGGAAGTGGATGCAGCCGGAATGCCACATTCGTAAGCCTCTCGTTTTACAGGCAAGGGCGCCGACGGCCGGATGAGTTTCGCCACAATCAGCGTGGCCAGAGGAAACAGTATTGCCAGTACGAGAAATAGGAAGAACGGGAGGTATCCGGCTGGCATTGCGAAGCATTCAGGTTAGCACGTGTTTGCCGGACGGACCCGCTTAGGGAGCGGGCGAGAGAATCTCGTAATCGGCCGTCAGATAGAGCCAGTCCGGAATTTCGTAGACGCGGAGCTTGGTGGGGAAGGTGGCCGATACCTCCTGCACCCCTTCCGGCCCGAGACCCGGCACCCTGGATTCGATAGTGCCGACGGGCGGGTCGCCGGCCGCGGCGGTTCGCGCCTTCAGAGTCACCCGCAATGTCAGTTCGCCCAGGTCGGCCTGCGAGTGGTTGATCACCAGGAAGCGGATCTTCAACTGGCCCGCCTTGGGTTCCGAGAGGCGAAACCCGCTGATCTCGAGATACTTCGCCAGGGGATGCTTCTTCAGGGGCTTGGCGAACGGGACCTCGTCAAGGCCCTTCGCCACGACAGTTTTCGGTTTCGCCTCGGGCGTTGGGGAACAGGAGGCAAGCAGCAGGCAGGCCGCGGCCGCCACAAGAATGCGGGTCACACCCCTGATTATAGCTGCAACCCCCCGGAAGGCGCGATAATCGAATGGGATATGTTCGGCGTCATACGGGAACAGATCGACACGATCTTCCGCACCGATCCGGCGGCCAAGAGTGTGGTCGAGATCATTCTGTGCTATCCCGGCTTCCACGCCGTTCTGCTGCACCGTGTCGCCAACTGGATGTGGCTGCACCGGCTGCGGCTGGGAGCACGATTTTTGTCGCAGGTGAACCGCTTTCTTACCGGGATCGAAATTCATCCGGGCGCGCGCATCGGGCGGCGATTCTTCATTGACCACGGAATGGGCGTAGTCATCGGCGAAACCACCGAGATCGGCGATGACGTGCTTTTGTACCAGGGCGTCACCTTGGGCGGCACCGGCAAGGACAGCGGCAAGCGCCATCCCACCATCGGCAACCACGTCGTGATCGGCACCGGCGCCAAGGTGCTCGGCGATATCCTGATCGGGGATCACGTGAAGGTGGGCGCGGGCAGCGTCGTGGTCCGTCCCGTGCCGCCGTATTCCACGGTGGTCGGCGTGCCGGGCCGCGTTGTGGGCGCGCGCCCCGATGGCGACGAAACGCTGGAGCACGGCAAGCTTCCGGATCCGGAAGGACAGGCGATCGAAGACCTGGGCAAGCGCGTCGAGGAGTTGGAAAAGCTGGTCCGGACGCTGGCGGACGAGAAGCAATCCGTTCGCCGCTGACCCTCACCCTGTTAGATTGAAACGTAGTGGACGGAGCCCTGATTGTCGACAAGCCATCCGGCTGGACCTCGCACGATGTCGTGAACAAGGTACGCCGCCTGGCGGATACCAAGAAGGTCGGCCATCTTGGCACCCTGGACCCGCTGGCCACGGGTGTGCTGCCGCTGGTGATGGGACGGGCGACGCGGCTGGCGCAGTTTTTCACGCGCAATGACAAGGTCTATGAAGCCCGCATCCGCTTCGGATGGTCGACCGACTCCTACGATGCCGACGGCGAATCCACGAGTTCGCCCGTGGCCGTCGAGTTGGACGAGACGGAACTGAAGCGGCTCCTCAAGAGCTATGAGGGCGAAAGCCTTCAAACGCCGCCTCCGGTGTCCGCCAAGAAAGTATCGGGAGTTCCAGCGTATAAGCTGGCCCGCAAGCAGCAGGTGGTGGAACTGAAACCCGCGCCGGTTACGATTTTTGAATGCGCGCTGAAGGGGATCGAGGGGGATGAGGCGGCCGTGCGGATCCATTGCTCGGCCGGAACCTACGTCCGCGCCATCGCGCACGAAATCGGGCAGACGCTCGGCTGCGGCGCGTTTCTCAGCGCGCTGCGGCGCACCGCTTCGGGCGACTTCGCCATCGGTCAGGCTTGCACGCTGGAGCGATTGGCGGAGCTTGCGGCCGCCGGGGATCTGGCGCAGGTTCTGCTGCCTGCCTCCAAGCTCCTGCCGGAATTCCCTGTCGAGGTTGTGGATGCCCTGACGGCCGGCCGCATCCGCCAGGGTCGCGAGTTTCGCGCTTCACCCTTTCAAGCGAGATTCAGCAGGTATGTCAAAGCGGTAACGCCGCAAGGCGAACTGGTGGCCATCGGGGAGGCAAAGCTCCCGAATGTCTATCACCCGGTCCTGGTTTTATAGCCGACGTTTTATCGCCGTCCGTTAATCCGAAATCTTCAGGTTGGAGAAGTGCGCGACGGTCCCGTCGCCCACCCAGAGAGCGATCATCCCCTTGCCAAGCGAGGACTTCATGTCGTTCACGATCAGCACCGGCTGAGGATTGCCGTGCACGAACAGCTTGGCTTTGCCGCCGCGAACCTCCACGCGGATCTTGGTCCATTCCGCCGGCAGAATGTCCACGTACGACTCGTACACGCCGGGAAACTCCTTGCGCAGGCGATTCCACGGCCAGTCCGGGTGCGCGACGTATTGCGTGGCGTGATTACGGCGCAATTGATCGTCGGCGCGGCCGTTGGTCGGCCGCAGATAGAAGCACTGATAGGTCTTTAAGTCGGGCTGCAAGCGAAAAGCGACTCCAACGAAGCCGCGAGCGCCCTCGGCTGCTCCCGCGGCGGGTTCGCCGGCCAGTTCCAGCTCGATCACTCCGTCACCGAAGCTGGTTCCGGTCAGCACGCCCAGGTTTTCGTCGCCCGGCTGGGCCGCCAGGCGAATCGCCTTTCGGCCCTTGAATGTCACCGGGGAGGCTTCGACGTTGCGCGCCTGCAGACCGCTGGTTGAAGTGAGCGGGATCTTGCGGATTTCTCCGAAGACGGGCGGGACGCACAGGCCGGCAACGAGCAAACAGGTGAGTTTCACGGCCGAAGGATACCAGAGTCCGGAGTTCTCCGGCACCCTCTTCCGCCCCGGTTTTCAGCGCTTCCGCCGCTCAAAAGCGATGTTGCGGGCGCGAGGTTCGGATACCCTTAACGCCGCGATATTGTCCGCCACGTCGCGCTCAAATGCGAAGGTGGCTCCACCCGTCCGAAACGTGTCCCGGCTGACTGGCTGCAGGGGACCGTCCGGACCAAAGGAACGCTTCAACCACAACGTCTTGTCGCGGACCACAAACTCGAAGGTTGTGTCCAGTTCCTCGCTGTAATACTCGCCCGCGTATCGCGCCAGTTGCGCCGGTGACAGCGAAGTTTCGGACTTGGGCAGCACCGGCTTCGGAACTTCCGGCGCGGCGGGCTTCAGCCGCCCTTCCAGGTATACGTCCGCCACGCGGCGGGAGAGCGCCGCTGCGTTTGCGTCGGAAGCGTTGCAGAGCACCAGCACGGAAAACTTCTCTGACGGGAACATCAACCGGTCGGCGGAGTAACCGCGGAAGCCGCCCGAGTGGCCCACTGTCCCCAGTCCTCGGTACTCCTGCACTCCGAGCCCAGCGGCGTAGAGACTCTTCTGGCCGCTATTCAGGATGCCTTGCGCGCCCATTCGCTCGATGAGGTCCGGCGGCCGCAGGCGGTTGTTCAGGAAGTTGCGATCCCATTTCGCCAGATCCTCGAGGCTGGAAAACGCTCCGCCGTCGCCCACCACATCCAGCGTCGCCGCGTTGATCCGCCAGCCGCCGCCGGGCGCAGGCGTGTACCCGGTGGCGCGGTTGCGCAGCACTTCGTTGTGATTGTCGGCGAACACAGTGTGGGACATCCCCAGCGGTTGAAAGATGTTTTCGCGAGTGTAATCGCGCAACGATTTTCCAGTCACGCGACGAACCAGGATCGAAAGCAGCACGTAGCCTGAGTTCGAGTACAAGTACTCGTCCCCCGGCCGGAAATTCAGCGTCTTCTGCCGGGCCAGCAGCCGCACCACCTCATCCTCGGTGGTGTAGTAGTTGTCCGGACGCCCCGACAGCGCCTGCAGACTGAGGTAATCTCGAATGCCGCTCTGGTGATGCAGCAGGTGGCGGACCGTCATCCCGGTTGCCCATGGCGCGCTGAATTCCGGAAAGTGCTTACGGACGGAATCGTCCAGTTGCAGCTTGCCCTGGGCGGCCAACTGCACGACCGCCGCCGCGGCCAATTGCTTCGACACGCTGGCCAGATAGAAGCGGGATTGCGGGGTGATCGGCGCGCCGAGCTCCAGATTCGCATATCCGTAGCTCTTCTGGAGCAGAGGCTCACCATTGCTATATACCCCCACCGCGCATCCGGGTGAATCGGCCTGCTGAAAGCGCGAGAAGATGCGGTCGACCTGTTCGGCTCTTGGATCGGCCGCGAACGCGAGGGTGGCGAAAAGCAAGCAAAGCCTGGGCATGGGTGCTCAGAATACCATCGCTCGCGCGCCGAAGGACTCGGGCGAACCCCCTATGTCCGCCGCAAGGGTCAAGTCTTCAGGACGGCGATGTAACGCAGATTGCGATACAACTGCGCCTGGTCCAGGCCAAAGCCCACCACAAAACGGTCCGGGATCTCGAAACAGCGGAATTCGATGGGCACCTGCACGATACGGCGGATTCGGCGGTCCAGCAAGGTGCAGATGGCGATCGAGTTCGGCTCCCGGCCGGCGAGATTCTGCAACAGGTATCGCGTCGTGAAGCCGGTGTCCACAATGTCTTCCACCAGCAGCACGTCCGCGCCGCGCACCGGCAGGTCGAGATCTTTCTCAATGCGCACAATCCCCGGACCGCCGCTGGATTTGGCGAAGCTGGAGATCGAGAGGAAGTCGATGGTGACGGGAACGGTGATCTCGCGCGACAGCGCCGTAAGAAAGTAGACGGAACCCTTCAGCACGCTGATCAGCCGCAGCGTGCGTCCCGCGTAACGCTCCGAAATCTCGCGCCCGACCTCGGCGATTCGCGCGGCGATCTGCTCTTCCGTAAACAGGACGCGTTCCACGTCTGGAGCCGGCGGCGCGCTCATGACGCCAGTCCGTACTTCATCACCAGGTCCTGCATGTCCTTCTGATAGAAAACCTGAATGTTGATCTCGGGGTATAGCGACTTCAGCAGCTTCACTTTACGGTTCTTGCGAGTGACCAGCGATTGCTTCATGGTGGTGAGCTCCACAAACAGGTCGAACTCCGGCAGGTAGAAATCCGGCGTGAAGGCCTCGACAACGCGGCCCTGCCCGTCCCATTCGAGCGGGAAGCTGCGCGGCTCGTACTCCCAGCGGATGCGGTAGAAATCGAGCAGATTGGCGAAGATCTCCTCGCTGGGATGCCCGAATTCGCGAGCCTTCAGCGTGAGCTGCCCGGCGGGCGTGATGCCGTGCCGCGCCAGCTCCAGGCGCACTTGAAACTGGATCTGCGCTTCGGCCGACGCCGAAAGCGTTCCTTGTTCCGGCAGTCCACGGGCCTCCGCGGCGGCGGCGATGACGTCCACGGCCTGTTCCGCGGTGAACGTCTGTACGTTGATCCGGAGATCGCCAGCAGGCGCGGCCGCGCGTCCCCGTCCAAAGCGCGAGCGCAGCAGGTCTTTTTCTTCGGCGTCCAGCCGCCGCGCGGCTTCCCTGGCGGCCGCCCGCTCCAATCCGAATTGCAGCATCAGATTCCCGGTGCGGCGGCTGTCGCCGGCGGTCACTCCCACGCGAAGAATCGCGGGAACGCCCGGCAGCAGACGATCCGCGCCGGTGGCGTCGACCACCAACGAGCGCTCGGTGGCCAGCCGGGCGAGAACCGAGGACGCCATCCATCGCCAGGCGCGCGCCGGCGGCTCCGCGTTCTCCGGCGCGAAAGAGAATTCCGAGGAGAACCACTGCAGCAGGCGAGCTTCGTTCACCAGTTCGCTGTTCAGCCGCCGAGCGGCCAGGTGCGCGATCTCTTCCCGTCCGCACCCGGCGGCGCCGGATATCGTGATAATGGCCATGCCCCTCAACCACTATTCCGCAGGGGAGGCTCCCATTTCAAATCGCCCGGATGCGGGCCGCACGCCGAGGCCCGTATACTCGAACAGTTCATGAAGGTGGTGGGCGTCGACATCGGGCGGACCAAGATCGCGGCGGGCTGCGTGTCGGGCGGCGGCGCGCTGCTCGCCTCCAGCCGGATACCGGCCTTGTCGGCTGAAGGCTTCGAGATGTCCTTCGCTCAAGTGCTGCGGGCGATCGAGAGTCATTTGTCCGCGGACGTGGCCGGAATCGGAGTCTGCGCTCCGGGCCCGCTCGATCCGCGACGGGGAGTAATCCTGAACCCGCCCGGATGGCCTGGCTGGCGCGATATCCCGCTTGGCGATCTGCTGCGCGAGAAGTTCGGCCTGCCGGTGGTGATCGACAACGACGCGAACGCCGCGGGGTTGGCGGAATTTCGCTTCGGAGCCGGCCGCGGCTTCCGCTCCGTTCTGTACATCACCTTGTCCACCGGCATCGGCGCCGGCATCATACTGGACGGCGCGATCTATCACGGCCGCACGGGGCTGGCGGGCGAGGTTGGGCATGTCTCCGTGGATTACCGCAGCCAGGTCATCTGCGGCTGCGGATCGCGGGGCTGCATCGAAGCGCTGTGTTCCGGCGCGGCGATCGCCGCCGGGTACGAGTTTGACGAACTCACCCGGCGGCTCGGCGTGTGGATGGGGGGCCTGGTGAGCGTCCTGGACCCCGAGATCGTCATCGTCGGCGGCGGATTGACGAATCTGGACGGACTGCTGGATCGCCTGCGCGCCACAATTCCCGCCTATACCGTGAATCCCTATGCGTCCACGCTGCCGGTGGAGGCGGCGGCGCTAGGTGGCGAAGTAGGGGTGTATGGCGCGGCCGCGATCGCGCTGGATGCATTAGGGCGGGTGTGACAAGAGGCCCTCGGTTGCAGGATACTGATCGCTTGCAGGAGGTATTGCCTTTATGACTCGCCGGGATTTGTTGCTGGCTTCCGCGGCCTTGCCGCTGGCGGCTGAGACTCCGCCCCTGTCCGGTGAGAAGGCCCTGATGAAGCTGAAGCTGGGCAACCGGAGGCACGCCGAGAGCCGCCCACTGCGTCCGCACCAGAACATGACCTGGCGCATGAGCTTGACTCAGGCGCAGCACCCGTTCGCCTGTGTCCTCACCTGCGCCGATTCCCGTGTGCCGCCCGAGTTCCTGTTCGACGCCGGGCTCGGCGATCTTTTTGTCGTGCGGGTGGCGGGCAATATCGTCGACGACGCCGTGCTCGGCAGCCTGGAATATGCGGTGGAGCATCTCCATGTAGGCCTGATCGTGGTGCTGGGCCACGAACGTTGCGGCGCGGTGGCGGCGACGGTGGAAGGCGGCGCGTCGCACGATCATGTCGCCTCCCTGCTGAAGGCCATTCAGCCGGCCGTCGAGGCCGCGCGCCGGCAGAAAGGCAATCTGCTGGAGAATGCGATCCGCGAAAACACGGCGCGCGCGGTCCGGCAGCTGCAAAGCTCACGGCCTGTGCTCAACAAGGCTCACGACGAGCATAAGCTGGTGATCTCGGGCGGCGTCTACGATCTGGATACAGCGAAGGTCGACTGGCTGAGCTGATGGTTGCGGGCTCGCCCGCGCAGGCGGACGGCCATCCCGCCCCTAGCGAGGCAGTTGCAGGCCGATTCCGGAAAACTGCACCGCCGCATCGAAGTTCACGTTGATGATGAGTTGTACCTTACCGTCGCCCGGAACCGGACGCCGGATCGCGTTGACGGGAAGGAACCGGATGGCGGCGGTGACATCGTTGGTATTGCGTGGAATCAGCGGAATGTAGTTCTCAATCGCCGTCTTCAAGAAAGAGAAGTCGGACGTCGCATTGTCCACGCAGCGGATGGCCGTGTTGCCGCGGGTCGGGTCGCTGAACAGCAGATTGAAGTCGACCAAAACGCGGGAGCGGAGATCGTTGGGCGCGCTCTCGACGGACTGCGCAACTCGGTCGAAGAAAGCTGAGTAGTCGATCTCGGGAGGAAACGTCGCGAACCGTAACGCGACGGATTCGCGCATCCGCCCCGCCGCCCGATCATAGGCGCCGCTGTCCTGGAAAGCGAATGGCTGCCCATCGACCGTAAAACCGGAAGCGAAGGTGAGGGTATAGCTGCCGGTGGCGAAGTTCGCGGGGAATGAGAAGACAAGCGAGTATGGCCCGTTGTTGGAGGTGGGCGAGAAGTTGAACGAGCCCCAGGGAACGTTGAAGGCGCCGACGCCCGTAAAGTCCAGGCGGCGCGGTCCGGACGGCGATCCGGGTGGTATCCAGCGGAAGTGGCAGGTGCCTGGGGCAGGCGGGGGCCGGTAGGTATCCTTCCTCCATTCGGAACCGGTGAGCGTCCCGAAAACCGCATTTCGCGGACTGGCCGAGGAGCTGATGAAGGTAACCTCGCTGATTCGCGCCTCCACCGTGCCTACCGGCCCGCCGGCGGCAAGCCGGCTCTGCTCCGTCCGGCCGAATCCGAGCGCATCCTCGCAACCGCCTGCCGTTGCCACGGGGATGGTGACTTCGTTGCCGAAATACACGGGACCGCCGGCGACGGAAGTCACCGCGATCTGCAGTGGCGCGCCGCAGCCCAGGAAGGGAAACCGATCTGGAATCTGGAAATTCAACTGGTCGAGCCCATCGATTCCCGAGGGGCCGTAGTACAGAATGTTGCCGGCCGGAACCGGACGGTTTGCGACGTAAAGATCGAACCGGTTAAACGTGTTACGCCTGTCTTGAATGACCGTCGGCGCGGCGTCGGAGCGGCCGCCGTTGGTGAGCCACGCAGTGTAATAGCCGCCCGGCTGCGCGGCGCTGCCCGGGGTAACCAGGTCGAACGCCGTGGTAGTGAGAATGCCGGCGCCCGAACCGGACTGGTCCACGGTGAAGAAAGTCGGTCGTGCGCTGACGATCCCGATCGGCGCTCGCACCGGAGGCCGCCCGAGGCCGACGAGTTCCAGGAATTTCGGGTGTAGGTCCGGGTGTAGGTCCATGTAGGGGAGCACCGCGCCGATCTGGCCCGGCGTCTTGTACAGCAACGGGAGGGAGATGGAGTTGGATCCTCCAGTCAACCTCGCCTCCACGTCGTTGGGGAAACGTCCGTAGGCGGTGAGGATGCCACCAGGCGCAACGCCGGATTGGGGCAGGTAGGCCGGACGCGAAGACGCCGCGTCCGCGGTGGTGAGCACGGTGATGGTGTCGCCGCTGGCGCTCTGGGGGGTGAGCACGACGTTGAGCAGCGGATTTCGATCCGCGGGGACCGTAAGGCGCTGCTCCTGCGCCTCGAACCCGCCGACTTCAAAGCGCGCGGTGTACGTTCCCGGCGCCAGGCCGGTCAGGCGATAATGACCCTCCCCGTCGGTTGTAGCCCGCAGGGGAGCGCCGCCCGCGGTGGGAGTCAAGGTCACGTTCACTCGGGAAAGCAAGGCGCCGTTGGCGTCGCCGACGGAGCCGGATAGCGTGCGAGGCGTGGGCTGACCGTGAATCAGGGCCACGATGAAGAAGGCAGAAATCGCCGGTTTCATACGCGGCTGAGTATATACCTCGATTTCGCGGGTGGGAAGGAGGTTCTACCGCCCGGAACGCCGTCGCGCGTCCAGGCTCCAGGGTCCGCCGCCCGCCGCGGAGATGTAGAGCCACACGAAGCAATACAGAATGGCCTCGACACCCTGGTTGGCGATCGGCCAGAATCCCTGTGGAGCGTGGAACTGGAAGTAGGCCACGGCCATCATGCCGGAGAGCAGGAATGCTACCGGGCGCGTGAACCATCCCAGCAGCAGCAGGCCGCCGCCGAACACTTCCAGGATTGCGCCTATCCAGAGTTGTGATCCCGCAGGAACGGTTCCGCCGTTCGGGGGAACACCAATCGGGAATGCAAACAACTTCATGCTTCCGGCTTGCATGAATAAGAACGCCGCGACGATTCGCAGGATGCTGAGAAGCCGCGGAGCCGAAGCCGTCCAACGGGTCACGATCCCGGGAGAAGCCATACGCCAACTTTACCGGTTTTCGAGTTGCGCCAGCCGAGCGAGGCAGAATGCCTGCTCGGGCCCGGAAGGCGCGAGCTCGCAAGCCTGCCGATAGTACTCGGCAGCGCGGCCGGGATCGCCGGCATCGCTCCAGAGCCGGCCGGCGATGGCGGGCAACGCGTAATAGCTTCGCAAGGCCGGATGCCCGCGAACGGCTTCCAGGGCTTCCAATCCCGCCGCGGGTCCGTGAACCTTGGCGACCGCCACCGCGCGGTTGAGCTCCACTACCGGCGACGGCTTCACTGCACGCAAGCCGTCGTAGAGCTGCAGGATGTGAGGCCAGTCGGTTTCCCTTAAGCTGGGCGCCGTGGCGTGGGCGGCAGCGATCGCCGCCTCGTATTGGTACGCCCCCCAAGTGGCGCCGGCCGTACCGGATTCGAGGCTCCGCAATCCATCGAGGATACGAGAGCGATCCCACCGGCCGCGATCCTGCTCGTCGAGCGTCAGCAAGTCTCCCTCCGGTCCCGTGCGCGCCGCCAGGCGCGAGCTTTGCAACAGCATCAACGCCACCAGCGCGTGGACATCAGGCGAACTGGTGACCGGATGGGCGGCGGTCATTCTGCCCAGGCGGATGGCTTCGTCGCAAAGTTCCTCGCGGATCAGGCGTTCGCCGGTCGCCGAGTACCCTTCGTTGAACATCAGGTACAGGACCGCGAGCGCGGAGTCGAGGCGATGGTGGAGCTCCCCCTCGCCGGGAAGCTCGAAGCGCAGATTCTGGTCGCGGATCTGCCGTTTGGCGCGCACGATGCGCTGGGCCACGGCCGATTCCTCGCTCAGCAGGGCACGGGCGATTTCCGGGGTGGTGAATGCGCATACGGTCTTCAGCGTCAGGGCGAGTTGCGACTCAAGCGGCAGCGCAGGATGGCAGCACAGGAACAACATCGCGAGCTGATCGTCGGCAAACACCTTCTGAAACTCGGCGCCGGACCAGGCGCGTTCGGTAAAAGCGCGCAGGACGGCGTCGGAGCGCGCCGTGAACGAAGCTTTGCGGCGCAGAACATCCAGGGCCGCGTTCTTGGCGGTGACGGTGAGCCATGCGTCCGGATTTGGCGGGACGCCGTGGCGGGCCCAGTGCGACAGAGCCCGCGCCACGGCTTCCTGAACCGCGTCCTCGGCCAGGTCCAGATTGGCGGGACCGAGAACGCGGGTCAGCGTGGACACGAGTTGGCCCAGGCTGGTTCGGGAGAGGATCTCGCGAACGGGATCAGACGGGCTCAATTTCACGGACTTCCACGGCGCCGAACTCGAGATGCGGGCAGTCGCTCGAAAGCTCGACGGCCTTGTCCAGGTTGGGAGCTTCCAGCAGGAAGTATCCGCCGATCACTTCCTTGCTCTCGGCGTAAGGTCCGTCGGTGACGGCGAGCTTGCTGGAGTTCTTGCGCAGCACGCGGCCGGCCCCGTCGCGCAGCTTCTCTCCGCCGGAGAGGATTCCCCGTTCGGCCAGCGACGTGCGCCACCTCTTATAGCGGTCGATGATCTCCTGCATCTGGTCCGGAGTGAAATCCGGCATCACGTCGGGTGCTTCGTGCAACAACAGAATGTATTTGGGCATCTTGCCTCCTTCCCCTGTTCCACGAACCTGCGTGGCGGGAATCGACACTAGTCCCCGACGAGGCCGTCAAAAAGCGAAGAACTCAGGTAGCGTTCTCCGGAGTCGGGGAGTACGACGACGACGGTCTTGTCCTTCATTTCCGGTTCGCGGCCGAGACGCACGGCGGCCGCGACTGCCGCGCCGCAGGAGATTCCGCTCAGCAAACCCTCCTCACGCGCCAGGCGGCGGGCCATTTCGATGGCTTCTTCGTTCGACACCTGTTCCACGCGGTCCACCATCGTCAGGTCCAGCGTGTCGGGGATGAAGCCCGCGCCGATGCCCTGGATCTTGTGCGGCCCGGGCTTAAGAGCCTCCCCGCGGAGTGTCTGCGAGATGACCGGGCTGGCGCTCGGTTCGACGCCCACCGAGAGAATCGGCTTGGAGCGGATCTGCTTGAAATAGCGGGATACGCCGGTGATGGTGCCTCCGGTGCCGATTCCGGCGACAAACACGTCCATGCCGCCGTTGGTATCGTCCCAAATCTCCGGGCCGGTGGTCTTGACGTGGATCGCGGGATTCGCCGGATTGCGGAATTGCTGCAGCATCAGGTAGCGGTCCGGATCGCGTTCCACCAGTTCCTCGGCCTTGGCGATGGCGCCTTTCATGCCGGCGGCGCCGTCGGTGAGGACAAGGTTCGCGCCGAACGCCCGCAGGACCTTGCGGCGCTCGATGGAGAAGGTTTCGGGCATGGTCAGGGTGATGGGATAGCCTCGCGCGGCGGCGACGAAGGCGAGGGCGATGCCGGTGTTACCGCTGGTCGGCTCCACCAGCTCGACTCCGTTCTTCAGCAGGCCTTTCTCCTCGGCATCCCAGATCATGCTCGCGCCGATGCGGCACTTCACCGAATACGCCGGATTGCGGCCCTCCACCTTGGCCAGCAGAGTGATCGGCGCGCCGTCCAGCACGCGCCTCAATTGAACCAGCGGGGTGCGGCCGATGCTGAGCGAGTTGTCGCTATGAAACATCTAAATCTCCCAATTCGGGACATAGGCGTGGCGCGAAGCGGACCATTGTTCCGCCAGTTGTCCGAAGGTCGTATGGTCGATCACCTCGGAGACCGCCTGCTCTACCTGCTGCCACACGCAGTGCAGAGGGTCATCGGACCGATTGCGCGTCAGCCGGGCGGGCTTCACGCCCTCAACGTACCGCAAAACCTCGCCTACCGTGATCTGGTCCGCGGAACGGGCCAGGCGATAGCCGCCTTCGGCGCCGCGGCGCGATTCCACGAATCCGCCCTGTTTCAGCCCGGCGAGGATTAATTCGAGAAATTTCTGCGGAATGGAGCGCCGCTTGGCGATATCGGCGATCTTCACCGGTTCGCCGGGAGGCTGCGTGGAGAGGTCGAAGATGGCTTCCAGCGCGTAACGGCCCTTTACGGATACGTTCATTCTTGTGCTTTCCCCCAGGAGGCCATAGGCATTGTAGGTGGAAAAAATCGCGGTTGTAAAGTCGCGGCCCGCTTCAATATCGAAGGTCGTCGGGCCGCTGGCGGATTTCCAGGCAGCCCCGCCCGGTGGGGAGCACTTTGCCCGGATTCAGCCGGCATTCCGGATCGAAGAGCTGCTTGAAGCGGCGGATCAAGTCCAGCGAATCCGGACTAAAGAGCTTGTCCATCAGTTCTTTCTTTTCCATGCCCACGCCGTGCTCGCCCGTAATGGAACCGCCCACCTCGATGCAATGCTCCAGGATCTTTTCGCCGGCGGCGCGGACGCGGTCCATCGCGCCCGGCTCGCGCATGTCGAACATGATGATCGGGTGCAAATTCCCATCGCCGGCGTGGAAGATGTTCGAGATCTGCACCCTGTATTCCGCGGCTACTTTTTCGATGAAACGGAGCGTGGAGGGCACCTCGGCGCGGGGCACCACGCCATCCTGCGTGTAGAGGTGAGGCGTGGCGCGGCCCACGGCTCCGAAGGCGTTCTTGCGCCCCTTCCACAGAAGTTCCCGCTCCTCGGGCGTCTTGGCGACCCGGAGCTCGCGGGCGCGGCATAGCCCGCACACTTGCTGGATCTGCTCCACCTGCTCCTCGACGGCCTCGGTGAGCCCCTCGAGTTCGATCAGCAGCACGGCCCCCGCATCGCGGGGGTAGCCGGCGTGCACCGAGTCCTCGATCAGGCGCAGCAGCATTCCATCCATCATCTCCACCGCGACGGGGATGATCGCGCGGGCAGTGATCTCGGCGACCGTCTCCGCCGCGTCGTCGGCGGTGTCGTAGATGGCCAGCAGCGTCTTGACGGCTTCCGGACGCCGCATCAAGCGCACGATGATTTTCGTCACCAGCGCCATGGTGCCTTCAGAACCGGTCAGCAGGCCCGTGAGGTCGTACCCGGGAACCTCCGGGGCCTTGCCGCCGATTTCGATCACGCTGCCGTCCAGCAGCACAGCCTCCAGGCCGAGAACGTGGTTGGTCGTGACTCCGTAGGCGAGCGTGTGCGGCCCGCCGGCATTCTCCGCGACATTGCCGCCGATGGTGCAGGCGCGCTGGCTGGAGGGGTCCGGAGCGTAGAAGTAGCCCTCCGCCGCGACCGCCAGCGTGATGTCCAGGTTCACCACCCCCGGCTCGACCACGGCTCGTTCGTTGGGGAGGTCGATTTCCAGGATGCGGTTCATCCGCGAGAAGGAGATCATCATGCCGCCGGCGAGCGGAATCGCGCCGCCGGACAGCCCGGTCCCCGCTCCTCGGCCAACAATCGGAAGCCCGTGGCGAGCCGCGAGTTTCACCAGTTCGACCACATCCTGGGTGGAGCGCGGAAAGCAGACCAACTCGGGGCGGTGCTTGTCCACCGACCCGTCGTACTCATACAGCGAAAGATCGTGAGCCGAATGCAGGAAGCCGCGCGGGCCGAGAATCCTGGCGGTTTCGGCGAGCGCAGCTTCCGGGATCACAGCAGTCTCCGGATGCTGGCGACCATGTCCGGGTCCATCCAGTCCCGGTTGGAGATGACCTTTTGCACCACTTTGCCCTCCCGGTTGATGACGTACGTTTCGGGGTACTTGAAGGTTCCGTAGCTTGCCGGGATGTCGGAGGAAGCGTCGCGGGCGGTCTCGAAAGCGGGCTTGAAGCGGCTTAGGAAATCCTTGTACGCCTTTTCGCTGTGGTCGACGCTGACGGCGAGCACCACCACGCCGTCCTTCCGGAACGTCTTGGCGAACTCGGAAAGCGACGGTGTTTCCTCGACGCAGGGCGGGCACCAGGTGGCCCAGAAGTTCAGCACCAGAAGCTTGCCGCCGAAGTCCTTGACAGATATGGTTTTGCCGGTATCGGAGGTGATGGTGAAGGAGGGGGCGGAATCCCCCACGGTGATCACGGTTTCGCGCATGGTGTCGACAACAACCCACGCAAAAGCAACCACTAAGACGCCGATCAGCGCCTTGAGAGCGGAATCGAGACGGTTGGAATTCATGGAGCCAGTTTCATTTTAGAGTATCCCCGCCCCACGCCGGGGCATCTATCATTTGGACATGCTGCTGACCCGGAAGGCTGAATTCTCCGCATCCCATATCTGCCGCCAGCCGGCGCTGAGCGAGGAGCAGAATCGCGAATTGTACGGCATGGCCGCGAATCCCAACGGGCACGGTCACAACTACGTGGTCGAGGTCACCATCGACGGCGCGGTGGACCCGCTCACCGGCATGGTTTTCGACCTCAAGAAACTGAAGGATATCTTGAGCCGTGAAGTGGTGGAGCCGTTCGACCACCGGCATCTGAATTACGAAGTGCCACCCTTCGACCGCGTGGTTCCCACCGCCGAGAACGTCGTGATGGAGATCTGGAAGCGGCTGGAAGCTCCGCTGCGGGATGCGGGCGCGAGGCTTCACAACGTGCGTCTGTTTGAAACTCCCGACCTGTACGTCGATTACGCGGGGCGCGAATGAGGCTCACCCGCAGATACCCGTTTTCCGCTTCGCACCGCCTGCATTCGCCGGCGTTGAGCGATGAGCAGAATCGCGAGATTTTCGGCAAATGCAACCACCCGTTCGGTCACGGTCATGACTACGTCTTGGAAGTGAGCGTGCAGGGCCAGGTGGACGCGCATGGGAGAGTGGCGCCCATCGAAGCTCTGGACCGGCTGGTGAACGGCGAAATCGTGAGCCGCTATCATCAGCGGAACCTGAACCTGGACATCGAGGAACTGGCGGGCGTGGTGCCGACCACGGAGGTGCTGGCGGCCAAGATCCGGGAGCGCCTGGCGGCTTCCTGGCCGGCGGAATTCCCGAAGCTGGACCGAATTCGAATCTTCGAGACGGAACGGAACATCTTTGAAATTGCGTGATTGGGACAAAATGAAAGCGAATCCAGCGGTCGTGAAACTGATGCCGCCCAAAGAAGCGGAAACTTCGATAGCCGATCACATGAGGGAGATCCTGGCGAAGCTGGGCGAGGATCCTTCACGGGAGGGCCTGCTCGACACGCCGAAACGCGCCGACAAGGCCCTCCGCTTCCTCACCTCGGGCTATGAGTCCAGCGTCGAGGAGGCGGTGAACGGCGCGCTGTTCAGCGTCGATTGCGATGAAATGGTGGTGATCAAGGACATCGAGTTCTACTCGCTGTGCGAGCATCACCTGCTGCCGTTTTTCGGCAAGATGCACGTCGCCTATCTGCCTTCCGGGAAAGTGATCGGATTGAGTAAAGTGCCGCGGATCGTGGACGTCTTCTCGCGCCGCCTGCAAATCCAGGAGCGGTTGACGCAGCAGGTCGCCGAAGCGCTCTATGACGTGCTGAATCCGAAGGGTGTGGGCGTCATCTGCGAAGCCCGTCATTTTTGCATGATGATGCGGGGCGTGGAAAAGCAGCATTCCGGCACGGTAACCTCGGCGATGCTGGGCGACTTCCGGAACAAGGAAACCCGGAGCGAGTTTCTTTCCATCGTGCAGCGCAACCAGCACCCCTTCTGACCCTTGAGACTCTCGGCTCCGTCCGCCTGGGTCCCGCCAGAGGAAGCCGCGCGATCAGTGGAGCACTTCTTCGCGTTAGACCGCCGGCACGGCCTCGCGCCGCGGCTTAAATTCGACTGTCCGAACCGTTGCCGCTAAGAACCAACCCGTTGTTGGAGCTACTTCAATTCGTCCAACAGGTTGTATGTTACTGAATGCATTGATCTTGACAACCCAGGAAAAGCCAAAACCGAAAAAGCGGCAATGCGAGCCGCGCGGGATGCAACGCTGGGTCACTTCGTGAGGTTAAGTTTGAGGTTACACCGTTACGCGAAAGGTGCAGGACCGAAGCTGTTTTCAATCGACTTGCCTCGGCAATGCCAGAGTGAGATCCACGTCTTCAGGGCGAGTAGCCTAAGTGACGGCAGCGCTTCGATCACCGCAACCCGGCCAAGCCTGTGACGCCAGGAGTGTAACGGGCGTTTCCCCGCTTCAGCCGCAATGGCGAGGCTGATGAAAACGGGCGGCGGGGGGCGGTTTGACACCGGCCCGTTGCTTCCGGTAAACTCAAATGTTTGTAAGGATTGAACGGAGAAGGTCTGTCTACATGAAAACCGCAGTTCCCTCCCGCCCCGAGATTGACCGCGCGTGGCACGTAATCGACGCCAACGGCGCGACTTTGGGCCGGATTGCCAGCAAAGCCGCGATGCTGTTGATGGGCAAGCACAAGCCCAGTTACACGCCGTATATCGACACCGGCGACCACGTGGTGGTGGTCAACGCTTCCAGGGTCGTTCTGACCGGGAACAAGGAAGAGCAAAAGATGTACCGGTGGCATTCGGGGTATCCGGGCGGCCTCAAGGAAGTTCAGGCGCGCAAGATGCGCGCGGCGCGTCCGGCGCAAATGCTGGAGCATGCGATTTCCGGTATGCTGCCCAAGTCTAAGATGGGCAAGCAGATGTACCGGAAGTTGAAGGTTTACGCGGGCGATCGCCATCCGCACCAGGCGCAGAAGCCGGTGGCGCTGACGGTCGAAGGCTAAGGTTCAAAGGGTTTCAGGCGAGGGTTAACGAGTGGCATTGGTTCAGAATCTGGGTACCGGCCGCCGCAAGACTGCGGTGGCTCGCGTGTTTCTGCGGTCGGGCAAGGGCGACATCACGGTGAACGGCCGTCCGATCGAACATTATTTCCCGAGCGAGGCGGCGCGGACTTTGGTTCGCCAGCCGCTGCTGGCCGCGGAAGTGGCCGACAAGTTCGACGTGCTGATCCTCTGCAACGGCGGCGGCTATAACGGCCAGGCCGGGGCCGCGCGGCTGGGCATCGCCCGCGCGCTGGTGGAGTTCAACCTCGAGTTGCGTCCCAAGCTGAAATCGCTGGGGCTGCTGACGCGCGACGCGCGCGAGCATGAGCGCAAGAAGTACGGTCAGAAGGGCGCCCGCAAGCGGTTCCAGTTCTCCAAGCGCTAGTCTCTGTTTTGGGCGGGGCCGCCTCAGGCTCCGCCTTGTTCCGCAACATCCACCCGGAGCAAATCTCGCTTTGGACCGCGTCCGGGTCTAGCCGTTCGCCGCGCCGGAAGCGCTGCGTACCAGGAGGTATTTTGCCGTCAATTAGCATGAAGGAGTTGCTCGAAGCGGGCGTTCATTTCGGGCACCAGACCAAGCGCTGGAATCCAAAGATGAAGGAATACATCTTTGGCGAACGCAACGG
>JAIEPW010000086.1 GCA_019748195.1 Bryobacteraceae bacterium | reverse complement strand
TGAACTCGGCCAGGCGGCGTGATTCAATGACTCTTACTTACCCCAACCCACCTGTCCACCCCGTCCGGACCAATACACACGGTGCATTCCAACACATAGTATCTCGGCACCCGCCGTATTCCTCAGGGTCCTCGGCCTTAACTATCGACACCAGGTTAGCTCCCAGCGCAATAGCCATCAAACACAGTTGTATCGCGGCAAGAACTTTCTTCAGCATGTACCCTCCAATAACGGTTACGTTAGCTTAGCTGTTGGTTAGGCGTTTGATTTCACTTATTTGCTGTGAACTCAGTTTGCCAGTGAACACCCGGATGACTTCTCTACGACGGTTGACCAGGATCGTCTGAGGGAATGTCCGAAGTTTGTATTTGCAAACGATGTCGGGCGGGATCGAGGACAGTGACGGAATCCTCGGCAGTGCCAGCGTATTTGTCGAATCGCGGCCGGGCCTGAGGTCAAGAAGCAAAAACTTCGCTTTTGATTCCGAGGCCAGAGTCCGCCAAGCATGCAGATTATCATCGGCATCCTTGCATTGGGAATAGACGCAGACGACGGCGGGCATTTGGCCGCCTTCTGTGAGGTCTACACTTATAACTCGCCCCGTGTTGCCATCGATCCCGGAAAGCTCAGTAATTACACTCCCCGAGTTCGACCTGTCGTTCAGCGTTCAACTGAATTCGCAGCGCGAGTTAAGCGTTTGCAGATACCAGCTCGTAAGTATTAGCCCAACCGTCCCCACGGTTGACAGAAAAAGGAACGAACGGCGCATGACGCTGCCGACCCTCTAAGGAGATAGTAGGTGGGCAAAGCGCCTGTGTCAACAGAAAAAGTAACGGAGGGTGAAAAAAACAGCGGGAATAATACGTAGTGTTAGATGAAAAAGACTGAATTAGCGTCCAAGAAGTGTTGCTGTGCAAGGCCAGCGCCCAGATCGACCATGCCTCCATCGGCGCCTGGTGGGCCCAGGCGAGCTTCGCGCCTTGCCTCGGACCGGTGCCTTGCCTCGGACCGGTGCCTGGTGGTGCCAGGCGAGCTTGGCCTCAGGTGCAACGGCGAAGTTACTGGCTAAGATGGAGTTAGCCCGCGTTGACCCGGGTTTTGGAAACTACCCCCAGTTGCTTCAGGGACGGTTTTCGCGGTTCGCCTTTCTGTCGCGGGAACACGACGTCGAACCGCTGCTCCAACTCCCGGATGAAAGACTTCTCCGCCAGCGGCGTTCCGTGGCGCGTCGCCTCTCGGATCGCGGCGAGTTCCCGCCGCGGCTGTTTCGCGCCGAGCGCCATCCGCCAGTAGTCCAAATCAAAGCGATTGCGGAATGTTTCCGTGTCCAGCCACTCCGGTGCGCGCTTACGCTCGAGATGCACCGCGGCGCTTGACCAGTGATAATCCTCGGGGTGCGCGACGATGCGCGCCCGCACCGGGTTCAGTTCCACGTAGCGAAGGGCGCAGGTGAAGTGTTTTTCGTCCAGAATACAAGCAAAATAGCGTTCTTTCCATACATGCCCGCTCCGGCGCAGACGAGCGTTGAGATACTTCGCGTACTCGCCGGCCAGCCGCTCCATCATGCGCGACAGCGCCTCCTCCTCATCCGGAATCACGATCAGGTGTTGGTGGTTGGACATCAGGCACCAGGCGATGACGCGAACGCGCTGCTCCTCGGAGTGGCGTGCGAGCAGCGCAAGAAAGTGCCGGCGGTCGGAGTCAGTGAAGAAGACGCGCTGTCCGAAGTTGCCGCGCTGGCAGACGTGGAGGGCGAGGCCCGGAGGAGCGAATCGGGGTCGGCGAGGCATGACGCAGATATAGTGGCCAGAAGTCGCCGAGGCTCTCAGGGAAAAAAGGAGGCAGTTGCTCCTGCCGCACTTTCGGCACGTCCGGAAATCGCCCGTAAGTGTCTGTGGGTGCTGCAGTTAACCACGAATCCGCGCTCCCATCGGTGCCTGGTGGTGCCAGGCACCGAACGGGGGGAAGGCACCCATCCGGGGGAAGGCCAACTAGGCGTGCGTATACTCGCCCTCACCCTGGCTCACATGCGACAAGTTCATCTCAGCCAGGTAAATCACATTCCCGTCCAGGTCGCAAAAGGACACGAAGTTGCCCGCCTTGTCCCGGATGACGGGTCCGGAGAACCGCACTCCTCTCGACTCCAGCTCGCGGACCGCGTCATCGATCGATCCGTTCAACTCCAGCCCCAGGTGAATGGAACCCTTGCGTCCGGCCGGCCGGTCCTCGCTCGCCGGATGAATACCGATGCTCAGCCCCTTACCCGCGTGCACCAGCGCCCAGTGATTCCCGAACCGGTAATCCAGCTTCATTCCCAGCGTCTCCGTGTAAAAACGGACCGACGCGTCCATGTCCGAAACGTAGATGGTGGCGTAGCCTCCAGAAAACACAATGCACCTCCTTGAGTATCATGTCCGAAGCAGGTACAAAAGGAAAGAACCACTTGAGCGTGAAAAGGGGGCCACTTTGCGCCAAACGCTTACCCGGAAACTGGCCGCGGAACTGAAGGAGCGAATCGCCGCGATGCCGCACGGCGCGCGACTCGCCTCCACGCGAGCCCTGGCCCGCGAACGAAACCTCTCGCGCAACACCGTGATCTCCGCCTACGAGCAACTCGCTTCCGAAGGGCTGGTGGAGAGCCGCCGCGGTTCCGGCACGCGCGTCCTCCGGCGCACCACGCCGCGCGACTGGCGGGACCTGCTGGCGGGCTCCCGATTTCCCGCCCGTCAGGCCCCCCTCCCTAATCCGGACGGCGCCCCGCTGTTTCTGTTCACCTCCCTGGCGCCCAACACGCGATAATGAATGCAGGGCCTGCCGGACAGGCAGCCGCCGCGGTGTGACCGCAAGGTCGCGCCGGGGAGGAAAGTCCGGTCTCCATAGGGCAGCATGCCGGCTAACGGCCGGGGGGATTCGCTCAAAGCGGATCTCACGGAAAGTGCCACAGAAAATATACCGCCCGGCGTCACAGCCGGGTAAGGGTGAAAAGGTGCGGTAAGAGCGCACCGCGTCCGCGGCAACGTGGATGGCAGGGCAAACCCCATGCGGAGCAAGACCAAATAGGGGAGCAGGAGTGACCCGCTCCGTTACGACTCCCGGGTAGGTTGCTGATGAGCCGTCCGGGTAACCGGCGGCCTAGAGGAATGGCTGCCACCCGGCCGCGAGGCCGGGCACAGAAACCGGCTTATCGTCCGGCAGGCCCTTTTCAGAACCGCTTCGTGTAGCCGACCAAGCGTTGAATTCGACAAAAACATGGGGTGAAGCGTCTTGACACACCAGTTGTTCGCGAGTAATGTCCTCGCAGAAGATATTTGTGCTGAAAGCAGCGTTTTATGGCGTTTTCAGGATAGGGATGGTTTTGCTTGTGTCGTCTCAATTCGCCGATCTTAGCGGAAGCGCGTGTTCCCAAACTCACGAGATAGAAGCCGGCTGCGGGCTCGCATGCGCGTGCTCCGATAACAGCTCTAGCGGGTACTACTTCTGTGAACCCGGATGGGACATGTAATGTGATGCCCACGGACGAGATCCAGGTCCGGGCGAGCTTCGAATTGTCTCCGAGTTCACTCCAGGTCGTGGATTGTCGGGCAGTTCCGGAGACAAAATGTCGTTCTGCTATTGTGTTGCTGAAGAAAGGCGGATTCAAGACCGGCATATTGGGTGCTGGGATCTCGGAAACGTATTGCGAGATGAGTCCTCTGGGCGAGCGCCCTGAAAATGCTGAGCCTCCTGCAGCGCGTTAGAGTCATTGCCGTGTTGTACGGCTGCAGCCGGGCGATCTTGGCCCAGGACGGCGAGGTGCTCCAGATTTCCGGGCTTGTGATCGATGCACACACAAAAGCGCCAATAGCCGGGGCGCGTGTTCACGCATACGTCAGCGCTGTTCTACGCTCAAGCCCGTCCCCAAATACCACAAGTGGAGAAGATGGAGAATTTCTGTTCTCCGGGATAGAACCCGCGGAGTATAAGATCTTCGCCTCTAAGCCCGAATACAGGCAGGTGCCTGGTCATGAAATCCAAACAGTGAAGCTCAATGCCGGAGCGCGCTCCGTACGAGTCCGGCTTGTACTGCAGAAGGCCGGCGGCATCCGCGGCCGTGTCATCGACGAGGAGAAACGGCCCGTCAAGAGCATCAGAGTCGGCGCCTGGGTCCGCGAGTATGAGAGCGGACAGGTCCGATTCCAGTTTCGGTCCGTGGTCACCACCGACGAACAGGGCGATTACTTTATCCCCACCCTTGCTCCGGGTACTTATCACGTCGGTACCTACGAGCCGCGCCGGCCGCTGAATCCGCCGCCGCCGGCCGCAGGACTCGATTTGCCGGCCTTTCACCCCAACGCGGACGAGCTCTCGCAAGCTTCACCCATCACCATCCAGGGCGCGGAAGTGAGGGAGGGCGTGGACATTCAAACCAGGAAAGGACGCCGCCATTGCGTGGAAGCGAGCGTCGTGGGCGCCGCCTCCGCCGATGTAGGAATATCAGTCCAACGGAAATGGCAGCATGCCGGAACGTCCATTGCGGATAACGTCGCTTTCGGCCGCGTCGCGGCGGACAGCAGGTTCCAGGTCTGTTCGCTCGCTCCGGGTGAGTACTTGCTCACCGCCGTCGAGGGGATGGGTCTCGAGGAACGTGCTTTCGCCCGCACAGAGTTCACGATTGGCAAATCGGACGTTTCCGCCGGCGTGCTGCACCTGGAACGGGCAATCACCCTGAAGCTCGTGGTGGAGGAGAAAGACGACGAGCGCCCTTCGCCGCGCGGGCTGGTCACGCTCCAACCGTCGGGGCGGGACTCGCGCGTCACGGAGACCCTCCAGCTTCGCCTGGCGGATCGTGCTTCCAAGGACCTCAAGATTTATTCCGGACGCTTTCGCCTTCGAGTCGATCTACCCGAGGACACCTATCTGATTTCGGCCGAACACGATAACCGCGAAGTCGTCGACTGGTTCGAAACGCGCGGCGGCGTGCTGCGGTTGAAAGTCTCCCGAGAGGCAGCTAGACTCACCGGCACCCTGCGCGACAGCCAGGGCAGTCCGGCCGGGCCCGGTGTGGTGTTGCTCGCGCCCGATCCGCTACCGCAGGACTTTCGCGGAATGCTTTCGGCAACTGCCTTCGCGGAGGGCGCGTTCGCCTTCGCCAGCGTCCCACCCGGCAAGTACAGGATTGTGGGAGTAATAGGGGTTGAGGACGCGCGCCGCATCGACCCTGAGGCAATGCTCTCCTACATCGCCGCCGGAGAACGCGTGGAACTCGCCCCCCGCGCAACCGTAGCCCGCGACTTGAAGGCGATATCGCGCCGCTGAACTCCCGTGCGACTTACTGCCGTGGCGGAGCGTGAGTCAGTTCGACGTCGATGGTGATCGCCACCTCGTCGCTCACCACGACGCCGCCGGAATCGAGATTGCGGCTCCAGTTGATCCCGAAATCCTTGCGGTTGATCTTCGCCGTCGCGGCGGCGCCCGATCGCATCGAATTGTTCTGACCCTTGATCGGCGGCATGGGTCCCTCGATGTCCAACACTACTTCCTTGGTGACGCCGTGAATCGTCAGGTCGCCGGTCGCCTTCAGCTTGTTTCCCGATCCCTCCACCTTCTTGGACACGAAGGTCATCGTGGGAAACTTTTCCACATCGAAGAAATCCGCGCTGCGCAAGTGCGCGTCGCGCTTGGCGTCGTTGGTGTTCAGCCCCGCCACGTCGATCACCGCGTCCACCTTGCTCGCCGACGGGTTGGCGGCGTCATAGGCGACAGTCCCGCTGATCTTGCCCATCGTCCCCCGCACCGTGGACACCATCATATGCTTCACCGCGAAGTGCGCGGAGGAATGAGAACTGTCGATGCGCCAGACCAGCGGCTCGGCCGGGAGCAGGCACACGGATGCAAGCAGAATCGCGAACGGTTTCATGTTAGAGTTGGACGCTTCCTTGGCAAAAAAGATACATTTTTTCCGCCGCCGCGCCCTCAGTCCGGCGCCTTGCCCGGCGCCAAAATCGACTTCAAGGTCCGGTAGGCGCGCTCCTCGTACTCCGTCTTCAATCGCTCCAGCCCTTCGTCCCGCCCGAAGGCCTTTCGCGAGATCTTGGCCGACGAGCGCGAGAGAAGCATCCGGATTCCCTCGTCGTCTGGCGCGCGCTCCAGAGCGGCCCGGAACTGCTCGTTCGCGCCCGCGTAATCGCCTTTTTTCCATAAAACATAGCCGAGATTGAAGCGATAGCCGGCGTCGTTCGGATCGCCTTCCACCGCGCGCCGGAAGTTTTCGATCGCTTGGGGCAACTGGTTGCGCCGGCTTTGCGCCGCCGCCAGATTGTTCCAAACTTCGTTCAGCGGGACCACCGCCGCCACCTGTTGAAACGCTTTCTCCGCGCCCGCGAAATCGCCGGTATGGTAACGGCACAAGCCCAGCAGGAACACGCTCTCGCGATACTCAGAAAACGAGGCAAGTACGCGCTGGAGGCTGTCAGCCGCAGCCCGGTACTCCTGCTTGCGATACAGGAGCCGCCCCAACTGGAAGTTGGGCTGGGAGTACCGCGTGTCCAGGCGCGCCGACTGCGCGAACAGCGTTCGCTTGGCCTCCTCCGCCGGAGCGAGCAGCCCGCGGATGTAACTCTCCACTGCTTCCACCCGTACCGGAGTCCGGCTTCTGCGGAACTCTTCCTCGCCAATGGGGTTGTTGGGACGCAGGTATTGCAGCGTCTGCCACGCAAGGTGGGACTCGAGGGTGGTCAGATCTTCCAGCGCACCCAGCTCGGAGAACTCAGGACCTTGCCGCGCCTCACGCAGGCTCAGGATGTGCGCGGCCACCTGCAGCGTTCCGCGTCCTGCGCCCGCGGGGTCCGGACGCACCTGAAATTCCCCGTAAATCACCAAGTCCGCGTCCAGCGTTTCGCCGGTCTTCATCACCGACGCGCGCGTGAGACGCGAATTCGCCCGAATGCCCAGCCGCCTGTAAGCGACCGCGCGATCGTCCCGGTCCACTACAAACAGATCCTGGGACGCCAGCACCTCGGAAAGCGTCTCGGAGATGCTCTCGCCGATCCAGTCAAAGTCGCCGCTCCCCGATTCATTAAAGAACGGAAGCACCAGAACCGTCTGCCCGGAGGCGGAACGCGCGGCCGCCAGCGCAAACAACACCGCGACGGCTGCCATCCTCATGGTTTCAGTTTACGGGACCTTGCGTCGGAAAACAGGAAGGGCGGGAACTGATTCCCGCCCTTCCTGCCGTGCCTGGAGGAACTTACCTTAGTTTTCGAAAACGAGCCTGGTCTTCGACCCGCCCACGCGAATCTCGCGCACGCGATACTTGCCGTCGCCGTTCTGATAGCGGACTGACGTGCTCGAGAACTTCTCGTCCGCGGTTTCCACCTTCACCGGCGCTTCCAGCTTCTGCTTGCCGGCGCTGGAGAACACGGCCTTGTTATTGTCCACCACAACCTTGTACTGGCCGGGCGCGAGCTCCTGCCCGTTAACCACAGAAGGCTGGAACAGAGTCACGTTGTGCGAAGTCGCTGCGAACGAAATCGCGCCGAATGCCAAAGTCGCGAGAGTGAGAGAAAAAGTCTTGAACTTCATGCTTGTGTTGCTCCTGGTTGCGTTCGAGGTTCTAACGACCTCACACAGGCATATACGGACGATCCCGGACTTTGTTCCGCGCTACGGCGAAAAAACATGCTCACGTATTCGGTGTGAAATGTTTTTCCCAATCATGCACCAAACGGACACCGGTTTGTCGCGTTTCCGGACGGGACCCGAATCCCGCGAGCCATCGAACATCTTTTTCCCGGCGAAACCACGTCATCTGACGCTTGGCGTATTGCCTCGTCTCGATCTGCGCCGACTCGATCGCCTCCGCGACGCTCAGCGTCCCCCGCACCACTCCCAGCGCCTGCCGGTACCCGATTGCCTCGAACGGTTTTTCCTCGCCGGTGCAGCCGCGTGCGAGAATCCCGCGGACTTCCTCCACCAGCCCCGAAGCGAACATCTCTTGAACGCGCGTATCAATTACATTTCGCAATTCGGCGCGCGGTGGATCGAGTCCGATCTGCAGCACGCGAAAACCTTCCAAGGGCTGGCGTTTCTGGCGCTGCACATCGCTTACCGGCCGGCGCGCGAGCAGGCAGACCTCCAACGCGCGCACCAACTTATTGCGATCGTTAAAGTGAATCCGGCCCGCAGCCTCCGGGTCCCAGCGCCGCAGCAGGCGGTGGAGGAACTCGGGCGATCGTCGCGATAACCGCCGCCGCAACGCCTCGTCCCGCTGCGGTGCGGGTGATAAGCCGTCCAGCAGCGCCTTGAGATAGAACCCGGTGCCCCCCGCGACAATCGGCAGTTTCCCGCGCGCCGAGATGCCCTTGATTACCGCCGCTGCCCGGCGTGCATATTCGCCGGCCGTGAAAACCTCCTCGGGGTTCAGCACGTCGATCAGGTGATGAGGAACACCCAACCGTTCGGATTCGGACAGTTTCGCCGTACCAATGTTGAACCACCGGTACACCTGGAGTGAATCGCAGTTGACGATCTCGCCGTCCAACGAAGCGGCGAGAGCGAGGGAAAGCGAGCTTTTGCCGGACCCGGTGGGGCCTACGACAGCGACAAGGGGGCGCTCCACCGGCTTATCGTAACAGCCTGTTACAGCAGGGTTATACTAGGTTCAGGGATCAGTGTCCCGGTACTGGCGCCGGGGCGGAAAGTGAGTTCGGATGATTCGATCGACGAGCATCTGGAGCCGGCAACGCCGCATCATCGCCGTTCTTTTGCCGGGGGCTTTCCTGGCGTTCGGCCAACCTGCCGACACAAAGAAACTCAAGCAGGATAGAAGCTCCTCTTACTATTACTACTCGCTGGGCCGGCTGTACTCGGAGCTCGCCGGCGTGTATGGCAATCGCGGCGACTACTTCACCAAGGCAATCGAAAACCTCCGACTCGCCCTGAAATCCGATCCCAACGCCAACTTTATCGCCGAGGAGTTGTCCGACCTATACATCCAGTCCGGACGCCTGCGATCCGCCGTCAGTGAGAGCGAGGAAGCGCTCCGCCAGAACCCGGAGGATCTGAACGAACGCCGCATCCTGGCCCGCATCTACACCCGCATGATCGGCGACTCGCAGGGCAATCGCCTGGACGAGAACATGCTCAAGAAGGCCACGGAGCAGTACGCGAGGATTGTCGAACGCGATCCCAAGGACGGCGCCAGTTGGCTGATGCTCGGACGTCTGCACAAAGTCGGCCAGAATTCGGTGGAATCGGAGAAGGCGTACAAAAAAGCGCTGGAGATCGACGCCGAGAACGAGGACGCGATGAGCGGGCTCGCGCAGGTCTACGCCGACCTCGGGGATAACCGGCGCGCCTCCGAACTTCTGCAGAAGGTTGCCGCGAAGAATCCCTCCGCGCGGAGCCTCGCCGCGCTCGCCGAAGCCTATGAGCAGATGCGGGAGTTTAGTCTCGCGGCCGAAACCTTGAAGAAGGCCATCGAGCTCGCTCCCAGCCAGGCGCCGCAGTTGAAGCGCGCCCTCGCGCAGGACCTGCTGTTTTCCGATCAGCTTGAAGAAGCCGAAAAGATTTACTCCGAACTCGCCGCCGAGGAGCCCCGCGACGTTCAGAGTCATCTTCGCTTGTCGCAGATCTACCGGCAACAACGGCAATGGGAGAAAGCACGGGCCGCCGCCGACAAAGCGCGCGAGATCGATCCCAATAATCTGGAAGTCCGCTACAACGAAGTCAACCTCTACGAAGCCGAAGGCAAGTTCACGCAGGGCATCAACCTGATGAAGGACATGCTGACGCAGACCGCCAAGCGCACTTACAATCAGGCCGAGCGTCAGAACCGCGTCCTCCTGATGGAGCGCCTGGCGCAGATGTATCGCAACACCGAGCAGACGCAGCTCGCCATCGATACCTACAAGCAGATTGCCGAGCTTGATTCCGATACCTCCGCGCGCTCCGCCGCCCAGATCGCCGACACCTACCGGCTGGCCAAGGAATTCACCAAGGCCGAGCAGGAGGCCGACGCGGCCTACCGCAAGTATCCGAATGACCGCCTGGTCCGCCTCGTTCGCGCCGGTATCTACTCGGAAACCGGCAAGACGGATGTCGCCATCGCCGACGTGAAGCAACTCTTCGACGGCAAGGACGACCGCGAAACTCATGTCACCCTCGCCCAGATCTACGAGAAGGCGAAACGCTACGACGAGGCCGCGCGTGAGATCGACGCAGCCGAGCGGATGTCCAAGTCCAACGACGAACGCGAGACCGTTCACTTCATGCGCGGCGCGCTTTACGAAAAGCAGAAAAAGCACGACCAGGCCGAAGCCGAGTTCCGCAAGGTCCTGAAGGTCAATCCCGACAGCGCCGCCGCCATGAATTACCTCGGCTATATGCTGGCCGATCGCGGCGAACGGCTGCAGGAAGCTCTCAAGCTCATCCAACAAGCCGTCGAACGCGAGCCCTTCAACGGCGCGTATTTGGACAGCCTCGGTTGGGCCTACTACCGGCTTGGCCGTTATGATGAGGCCGAGGAAAACCTGAAGCGGTCGCTCGAACGCGTCTCGCGCGACCCAACCGTCCACGATCACCTGGGAGATGTTTACCTGAAACAAGGCAGGCTGAAGGAAGCGGTCGCCCAATGGCAGCTCGCCCTGCGCGAATGGGAATCGAGCTCGCCCGCCGACCGGGATTCCACCGAGATCGCCAAAGTCAACCGGAAGCTGGAGAACGCTAAGGTCCGTTTGGCTCGCGAAGGACAACGCACACCGAACCAGTAACCGTCAGCGATGGAAGACCCGATCGTCAACCTCCCCGACACCGAGGTCCGGCTGAGCCAAATCGCCTCGGTCGGCCATAACGCCGTCACCCGGGAGTTGTACGTTTGGTTTCGCAACTACTCGCCCGGTTTCAAAGCGTTTCAAATCAACTCCGCCCGGCAAATCTACGAATGCCTGCGGAAGCTGGGGGTTCCCTCCCACTCGGATTCGCCAACGCAGGAACTGCGCTAGCGTACACTACCCAGAGGTGGTGCTCCTATCTTGATGATTCCAATTGACAAACTTGACTTCTGGAAGTTACTCTAGTGCTGTCATGATCATCTCCATGCGCCGGAACTCCACCCGGCAGGAAATCGAACAGGTTTGCGAACGCGTACGGGACTTCGGCTATAAGATCCATTCCATTGAAGGCGAAGAACGCGTCGTCATCGGCGTGGTCGGCGTTGGCGATGTGACGCCCTGCCTGGAGAGCGTGGAAGCCATGCCGCAGGTGGAGAACGCCGTGCGGATCTCCGCCCCCTACAAGTTCGTCAGCCGCGAGTTCCGCCGGGAGGATACGCGCATACGCGTCCGCGACTGCGAAATCGGCGGCGAAGACTTCGTGGTCATGGCCGGTCCGTGCTCGGTGGAGAGCGAGCGTCAGATTCTGGAAACCGCCTACGCCGTTGCCGCCGGGGGCGCGCAACTGCTCCGGGGCGGCGCCTTTAAGCCGCGCACCTCCCCTTATGAATTCCAGGGACTGGAGGAGGATGGCTTGAAACTGCTGGACCGCGCCCGGCGCGAGACGGGCCTGGGCATCATCACGGAAGTGATGAGCGACCGCGATGTCGACCTCGTCGCCTCTTACGCCGACATACTCCAGGTGGGCGCGCGCAATATGCAGAACTTCGCCTTGCTCAAGTGCCTGGGACGATGCGGCAAGCCCGTGATGCTGAAGCGCGGCCTCAGCTCCACCATCCGCGAACTGCTGATGTCGGCCGAGTACCTCGTCGCTCACGGAAATCCCCACGTCATCCTTTGCGAACGTGGTATCCGCACGTTCGAAACCGCCACCCGCAACACCTGCGACATAGTCGCCGTGGCGGTGCTGGAGGAGCTGACCCATCTGCCCGTCCTCGTCGACCCCAGCCATGCCACGGGTAAGCGCAGCCTGGTGCCCGCGCTGTCCCGCGCCGCGGTCGCGATCGGCGCCGACGGCCTGATCGTTGAAGTCCACCCATGCCCCGAAAAAGCCATGAGCGACGGTGCGCAATCCCTCGATATCGGCCAGTTCCACCGTATGATGCGCGATCTGGACGGTTATGTCGCGCTGCGCAAGCAGATGACAGCCGCGTTGACCCCGGTGTAACCTTCGGGTGTGGATTCTCCGGCGTCGCGCTTTCGCATCAAGCCCTGGCAGCTTGCCTTTGCCGTCATGGCCGTATGCGGTGGCTTGCTTGCCTTCGCCTCGTGGTGGCGGGACCGCGGCGCGTCCTCACCGGCGGACCTGGTGGCGCTGCTGCCGGACCGCCAGGGCGCCCTCTTCTACATCGACGTCGCGGCCCTGCGCGAGGGCGGGCTCCTCGGCCTGATCGCCGGATCCAAGTCCACGCAGGATCTCGAATACAGCCAGTTCGTCCAGCAAAGCGGCTTCGATTATCTAAGCGACCTTGACGGTGTCGCGGCCCTGGTCGCCAAGGAAGCCAATTACTTCGTCCTGCGCGGCCGCTTTGACTGGCGTAAAATCATTGCCTACGCCAACCGCGCCGGCGGGCAATGCCGGCTCAGTTTCTGCCGTGTACCGGCCACCCAGCCCGACCGCTTCATCACTTTCCTGCCCTTTCGCAATGACGTGATGGCGATGGCCGTGAGTTCCGATTCCTGGGCCGCCGAAGCGATCGCCCGCCAACCGCGCGACGCCCGCCCGAAACTTCCCGCGGAGCCGGTCTGGATCCTGGCCCCGGGTGTCGTCTTCCGGGAACTCACGAATCCGCCCCCTGGTACGCGAGCGTTCGTGAACGCCCTGGCGGAGGCGGATCGCACTGTGTTTGCCATCGGCCCCGCCGGCGATCGCCTGCAGATGACGGTCGAGATCGCCTGCCAATCCCCTTCGGCCGCCGCGAAATTGCGCGATCAACTCGCCGAAACCACGGATCTGCTCCGCAAGATGCTGGAGCGTGAGAATCAGAAGCCCAACCCCGCCGACTTCAGCGGTCTGCTCGCGGGCGGCTCGTTCGAGCAGCGCGGAACATCCGTGTTCGGACGATGGCCCATGGAAACGGCCTTCATCGAGAACCTTGCCGGAGGCGCGCTGCAGTGAGCGGCATCCTGTGCGCGGGCAACGCCGCATGGGATACGCTGGTCCGCCCCGTCGATGAAATCCGCTGGGGAGTTTCCGTCTGGGTCGACCGTATCGAGGCCGGGCTCGGTGGAAACGGCGCGAATACCGCCTATACCGCCGCGAAACTCGGCGCTCCGGCAGCCTTCTGGGGTAGCATCGGCGAGGACGAAGCCGGCGCCCGGATCGTGCAATGTCTCCATTCCGCGGGCGTTATCCTCGATTACGTACGCCGGTCCGCGCTTCCCTCCGCGGCCACCGTCGCCCTGGTTGGAACGGGCGGCAAGCGATCCTTCCTCCATGCGCCGGGCGCGAGCTTGGAGGCCTACTCACCGCCCGAGCCCGTCCCGGACGGCTTCTCTCACCTCCACGTCGCCAATGTCTTTTCCGTTCCCGGCTTGCGGCGCGCCGCCCCGGCGATGCTCGCCGCGGCACGGTCGCGAGGCTGGACAACCTCGGTCGACACCGGCTGGGATTCCAAGGGCGAGTGGCTAGCGGTTCTCGCACCCTGCCTTCCGCTAGCCGACTTCCTCTTCGTGAACGAAATGGAAGCCTGCCACCTGACCAACCTGGAGGACAGTGCCGAAGCCGCCCGCCGCCTGCTGGAGGCCGGCGCCGCCTGCGTGATTCTGAAGCGCGGAGAAGCCGGGTGCGACGTGATCGAACCCGGCGGCGTTCTCCGGATGAACGGATTGCCCGTGGAAGTGATGGACACGACCGGGGCCGGGGACTGCTTCGCGGGCGGCTTTCTGGCTGCCCGTTGGCGTGGCCTCCCCCACTCCGACTGCGCCCGATTCGCAAATGCCGTGGGGGCACTGTCTGTAACCGCGCTTGGCGCCACCGCCGGTGTCCGCTCCTGGCAGGAAACTTCGGCCTGGCTGCGGCGGAGCTCGCCGGCAAACGTTCCGCCGATTCCAAACCACTAAGCACGTTTTGGTATCCTGTAACAGAATCGAAGCTTACAGCTTCTGGGGGTTCTTATCATGCAATTGAGAGGACGCATGTCCGGGCGCTATTCGCTCGGAATTGGAGTTCTGTGTCTGCTTGCCGCTGCAGTCTCCCTGCCGGCGCAGGAAGTGACCGCAAGTATCTTTGGTACCGTGGCCGATAAATCCGGCGCGGTCATCCCGAACGCAAAAGTCACCGTGACCGCGATTGACCGCAACCAGGTGATCCGCACGCTCACCACCGATGCCTCGGGGAATTATGTCGCCCCGCTGTTGCCCGTCGGCCGGTATTCGGTTACGGTGGAGGCGCCGGGGTTCAAGCGCGCCACCCAGGCGGGCATTGAGTTAAACGTCAATGAGCGCTTGACCATCAATCTCGAACTGGAAGTCGGCGATGTGGCCCAGGAAGTCACCGTCGAAGCCCAGGCGCAGCAGGTGGAGCTGCAGAACGCACAGCAATCCGGCCTGATTTCGGGCACCATGGTGCGGGAACTGCAACTCAATAACCGGCACTTCGCGCAGTTGCTCGCGCTCCAGCCAGGCGTGGTTTCCAACACCTCGGATTCCATGTTTGTGGGCACCACCAATCCGACCGGCGGCAATAACCTGGTGGCCTTCTCGGTGAACGGCCAGCGCCAGAGCGCCAATGCCTGGACCGTGGACGGCGCCGACATCCTGGACCGCGGCAGCAACTTGACCATCATCAACTACCCCAGCGTGGACGCCATTGAGGAGGTCCGCGTGGTGCGGTCTGCCTACTCGGCCGAGTTCGGCCGCTCCGCGGGCGGGCAGATGAGCGTCATCACCCGTTCGGGAACCAACCAGTTCCACGGCACCGCGTACGAGTTTTGGCGCAATAACAACCTGAACGCCAACAACTTCTTCAACAATCGCAACCTGCGTCCCGGTCCGGATGGCAAGGCGCCTCGCCCGCCCCTCCGCTACCATAATTTCGGTTACACCCTCGGCGGTCCGGTGTGGATTCCGAAACTGTACGATGGCCGCAACAAAACCTTCTTCTTCTGGAGCCAGGAGTTCCGGAGAGTGGTCAACTTCAACACCTCCGAAGTGATTCTGCCGACGGCCAACGAACTGCGCGGCGTGTTCTCGCAGCCGGTTTGCGTCGGCCCCAACGGCGACTGTACCCAGACCGCCACCACGATCACCAACATCAATCCCGCGGCCCGCGCCTACATCCAGGATGTCTTCTCGCAAATTCCGTCGCCCGGCAATGGCTCCACCATCAACTCTCTGTTCGTGCCGCTCCGCGGCGTCTTCAACTCGCGCCAGGAGATGGTTCGCGTCGATCAGAATTTTGGGTCCAGGCTTCAGTTGTACGGCCGGTTCCTGCAGGACAACATCCCGACCGTCGAACCGGGCGGCTTGTTCACAAACGTGTTCATGCCCGGAGTTTCCGTAACGGAAACCAACTCGCCTGGCAGGACGTTCGTCGGACGCGGCACCTACACGATCTCGCCGCGCATGTACAACGAGGGCGGCTACACTTACTCAAAGGGCGGCATTTTCTCGACCCCTGCCGGCCTGGTAAACGCGGCCAACTCGCCCAACGTTCGGATTCCGCTCCCGTTTGCCAACACTCTGGGCCGGATTCCCACCCTGGTGTTCACCAGTGGAAATCCCATTACCAGCTTCGGCCCGTACAACAATTTCTCGACGAACCACAATATCTTTAATAACTTCTCGGCCAGCCTCGGCCGCCACACGGTGAAGGCCGGCTTCGCGTGGAACTACTATCGGAAGGTGGAAAACGCCGCGAACGCGAACGCCGGTTCTTTCACTTTTACCAACGCTCCGCGTCCGGCGGGAACCAACCCGTACTCGCAGGCTTGGGCGAACTTTCTGAACGGCTACGCCTCCGCCTTCTCGCAGACCTCCGTGGACCTGGCGCCGGATCTCCGGCAGCACTCCTTCGAGGGCTATCTGCAGGATGATTTCCGCCTGGCGCGGAACTTCACCCTGAACATGGGCATCCGCTACTCCAACTTCCGGCAGCCGTTCGAAGCCAACAATCAGTTGACCAACTTCGATCCCTCGCGGTACGATCCTGCGCGTGCGTTCCAAATCGATCCGGCCACCGGCAATCGCATTCCCGGCACCGGCGATCCCGGCAACGGCATCATCATCGCCGGCGTGAACTCGCCCTACGGCAACAAGATCGCGCGCGAGAACAATCTGAACTTCGCTCCGCGTCTCGGCTTTGCCTGGGATCCGTTCGGCAAGGGCCGCACTTCCATCCGCGCCGGTTACGGAATGTTCTTCGATACCGCGCTGGTGGGGATCTTGCAGCAGAACATCTTCACCAACCCGGCGCCGTTCGTAACCAACGTCAGCATCGCCAATACGCGTCTCGACAATCCGCTGGCCGGCGTGCCGGTGATCTCCGCGGCGCCCGTCGCTCTGCGCGGTGTCGCTCCCAACTGGAAGACTCCGTACTCGCAGCAATGGAGCTTTGACATCCAGCAGGATCTCGGCTGGCAGACGCAGATTTCTGTCGCTTACGTCGGCACCAAGGGCACCAACCTGATCGGTGTCACGGACCTGAATCATGTTCGTCCGGGTCTCGCCCGCGACGCGGGACTGGTCCCGGCCAACGGCTACATCACCGCCGGCCTGGCAACCAACCGCCTGAACGCCCTGCGCCCCTTCCGCGGCTACACCGCCGTGAACTCGATTCAGCCGTGGTTCAACTCCAATTACCATGGCTTGCAGGTGAACGTGCAGAAGCGGTTCTCCGCGGGCAACCTGTTCAACCTCGCCTACACCTGGTCCAAGGCCATGACCGACAACGGCTCGGACCGCGCCAACGCCCCGCAGAACAACTACGACCGCGGCGCCGAGTATGCCTTGTCTCCGCTCGACCGCCGTCACGTGCTCACCATCGCCTATGTTTATGATCTGCCGTTCTTCAAGGACACGCAGAACGCCATCGCCAAGTACACCCTCGGCGGCTGGCAGCTCTCCGGTATCTTCAACTGGAATACCGGCCTGCCCGTGACCGTTACCTCGGCGCTCGGCAACGATCCCGCCGGTCTGGGCTTCCTCGGACCCAGCGCCGCCGCACCCCGTCCGGACCGCGTCTTCCTCAACAACCTGCCGATCAACCAGACCATCGACCGCTGGATCGATTCGAGCACGTTCGCTGAAGTCCCGGTGGGCCAGGCTCGCCCGGGCAACTCCGGCCGGTCTATCTTCGCTGGTCCGGGAATCGTCCGTTGGGATTTCTCGATCTTCAAGGTGTTCCCGATCGGGGAGAATGTCCGCCTGCAGCTCCGCGGCGAGGCATTCAACGTCCTCAACCATACGAACTTTAATGCCCCGATCGCGGCGCTCGGTAATATCAACTTCGGCCGTATTACCGGCGCGCGCGATCCTCGCAACATCCAAATCGGCGCCAAGCTGACGTTCTAGCTTTCGCCTGATTCGCAACCATCCGGTCCGCGGGACGCTCCATCCGGAGCCTGCCGCGGGCCGGTTGCTTTTTCAACGCGCCAGCCGCAGCGCTCGAATCTTTCCCGCCTCCGCCGTGCGACCCAGTTTCTCCAACGCGTCCGCCCACTCCTCGATGTGATGGTGCGGGAACACATAACCCCGGCGGCGCACGCCCTCCGCTCTCGCCACCAGCTTCTCCGCCAACGCCTCCGTCAGCAGCGCGCCGTTCCCCGCGTACGGCGGCTTCCCCGCGAAGATCTGGCGGAGCCTTGACCGCAGCATCTCCAGATCCCGCTCCCCCAGCCACCGCCCCCGCACCATCACGCCCCGTGGCGATCGCAGCGCGCCGATGTCCTCGAGCGGGGACCGTTTCACCAGCACCAGGTCCGCCGAAGCCCCTTCCCGGATCTCGCCGAACAACCCGGTCCGCCCTGCAGCCTCCGCCGCGCGTACCGTTGCCGCGCGCAGCGTCTGCGCGTTGGTCAGGCCCGCTTCCCGCAGCGACTCCAACTCGTCATGCAGCGCGAATCCGGATAGGGCGAAAACATAGCCCCCGCCGGAATCCGTGCCGGCCACGAACCCGTCGTGCACGGGCAGCAGTCTGCGGACAATCTCCCGCATCTTGCCCGCCTGTGCCGCATGCACCGGACGCACTTCGGAAATGGCAGCCTGCTTCCACCGCTCCCGGTCGAAAGGCGACAAATACAGCGGCTGCTCGCTCTCCAGGATCTTCTTCGCTGCGTCCCCGCGCAGGAATTGCCGTGTCGCGCTCAATGTGGGTACGATCCAGATGTCGACCCCCTTTGTCGCCTGCGCCCAATCTTCCTGCGAGATTTCCAGCGTGCGATCGTCCAGGTAGCCCTTCAGATGTTCCATCGTGCGATGTCCATTGCGAATCGCATGAGCCACTGTGATCCCGTGGGGCACATGGCCAACCAGCCACAAACCCTGCGCGCGAGCCTCCGCCGCGATCGCGTCGTACAAAACCCCTGGCACCGCGTTATGCACCTTGATGTACTCGTATCCCAGCGCTTTCTGCCGCTGCACCTCGGCGCGGCCCTCGGCCGTGCTGCGAAGCACCGTCGCGTACATGCCCATGGGCGCGGCGTTCAGGATATGTCCCGCCACCAGCATTCGCGGAAACAGCATCTCGCCCGCTTCCGCCTGCCGGCGCCACTCCAGCATCCACGGAAAACCCGACATGTCGCGAACCGTCGTAATCCCTTGCGTCAGGTGCAGCAGATGATGCGCGGCGGTGGTCAGTTGGTGTACGTGCATGTCCGCGAGCCCCGGCGCGACGAAGGCGCCGCCCGCGTCGATCACAGGCATCCCGGCCGGGAGGCTCACGCCTGGCCCTGCCTGGGCGATCCTGCCCCCGCGCACCACAATCGCCGAGCCTGGAATCACACGGCCTGCCGCCGTATCCACAAGCCGGGCGTTCCGGATCGCCACGTCCTGCGGGCGGAAACGCCCGGCGGCGTCGAGCGTCAACTCGATCACGTCGAGTTCCATCGCATACTTCGCCACCACCTCCATCGGCTGCTGCCCCCTCAGGGCCAGACAGAACGCGAACATCGCAATCATCGGCTTCACTTCGATTCTCCTTCTCTCCGCTTAAGCCACTCGCATACGATTTCCGTGCCTTCTTCCCAGTGCCGGGCGAGCGTCCGTTCCGCCGAGACCGCGTCTTCCGCGCGGATGGCTTCCACGATCGCCGCGTGCGCCGCGCACGATCCGCGCACGTCGGCCAGGCCCCGCTCCCACGCTCCGTCATGGCCCCGCACCACGCGCCGCAGCCGGTCCAACTCCTTCTGCAACGAACCGTTGTCGTGAGTTCCCGCCAGAATCCGGTGGAACTCGCTGTCCAGGCTGTAGCGCGATGCGGCTGCCGCGCCGCTGTGCTCCATCTTCCGGTTCAGATCCGCCAGGCGATCACACAGAGGCCCGAGGCGCCGCAGCCCTAACCGCATCCCGAGGCATTCGAGCCGCACAGCATCGGGTACACCTCGCGCACCATCTGCTCGTTGATCGCGATCACGGAGTAGCCGCGATCGGCGCGGCAAACCAGCCCCTCCCGTTCCAGCCCCCGCAGCGCCTCGCGCACCGGCGTACGGCTGACGCTCAACGATTGGCTGAGCCATTGCTCGGTGATCCGCTGTCCGGCGGAGAGCTTCCCCTCTTGCAGCCAGCCAAGAAGTTCGTCGCGGACCTGCTGTTGGAGTGTGAGACGGGAGATCGGCATTGTGTACTGTATACAAGACCAGTTGGCTATCGTTACAGGAAATGTGTCGGCGCCTGTTTGGCCCGCTCCGCCACAGGCGAAACTGGCGCCGCAGGGTGTTATGATGGCGAAGAAACAGCGAAATGTACGCCGAGCTCCATGCCGCATCCGCCTTCAGCTTCCTCAACGGGGCCTCCGCCCCCGAGGACCTCGCCACCCAGGCCGCCAACCTCGGCCTCCCTGCCGTAGCCCTCGTCGACCGCGATAATGTCTCCGGCGCTCCCCGCTTTTACATCGAAGCCCGCAAGCTGGGCTTAAAAGCCCATCTGGGAGCAGAAATCACCGGCCAGGATGGCGCCGTTTACGTCCTCCTGGCCGAATCCCGGGCCGGCTACCAGAACCTCTGCCGCCTGATCACCTCGATGAAGTTGCGCGCGGCTAAAGGCCAGGCCGCCGCCTCCGAAGACGAACTCCGGCGATTCGCCGCCGGCCTGATCTGCCTCACCGGCGATGAACGCGGCCCCCTGGGGGTCCCCACCGCGGCAATGCTCGACCGGCTCATCTCGATCTTCGGCCAAAGCAACGTCTATGCCGAATTGCAGCGCCACGGCCATCGCGATCAGGAGGCTCGCAATCAAACCCTCATGGAACTCGCGCGCTCCCGCAAGATCCCACTGTTGGCCACCAACGGTGTCCGCTACGCTGCCCGGGAGGAACGCGAACTCTTCGACGCGCTCACCTGTGTTCGTGAGAAAACCACCATTCAGGAAGGGGGTCGCCTGCTGTCCCGCAACAGCGAACGGTTTCTGAAAAACGAACGGCAAATGAACTGGCTGTTCCGGGACTATCCCGAAGCCCTGGCCAACACCCACGAGCTCTCCCAGCGGCTCGATTTCACGCTGGCGCAACTCGGCTACGAGTTTCCGCGATACCCCGTCCCGCCGGGGGAGACCATGAGCTCCTACCTGCGCAGGCGCACCGAACAGGCCGCCCCGCTGCGCTTCCGCCCCTACACCCAGCGGGCGCAACGGCAGATCGAACGCGAGCTGCAATTGATCGAGAAACTCGACCTGGCTGGATACTTCCTCATCGTTTGGGATCTGGTCGAGTTCTGCCGCGAGAACCGCATCCTGGTGCAGGGCAGGGGATCCGCCGCCAACTCGGCCGTGTGCTACGCGCTCGGGATCACCGCCGTCGACCCGGTGAAAATGGAGCTCCTGTTCGAGCGCTTCCTCAGCGAAGAGCGCGGCGAATGGCCCGACATCGACCTGGACCTTCCCAGCGGCGATCAGCGCGAGCGCGTCATCCAGCACGTCTACCAGCGCTACGGCGAACGCGGCGCGGCCATGACCGCCAACGTCATCACCTATCGCGGCCGCTCCGCCGCCCGCGACATCGGTAAGGTGCTCGGCTTCGGCGAGGATGAGATCACCCGCCTCTCCAACATGGCTTCCCGCTGGGGCTTCCGCGATCCCCGCGAAACCGCGGAAACCCGCTTTCGCGATGCCGCGCTCGATCTGGAGCATCCCAAGGTCCGCAAGTTCCTGGAGCTATATTGCGCCGTGCAAAGCCTGCCCCGCCACCTGGGGCAACATTCGGGCGGGATGGTGATCTGCCAGGGCCAGCTCGATTCCATCGTGCCGCTGGAGCCCGCCACCATGCCCGGCCGCGTCGTTATCCAGTGGGACAAGGAGGATTGCAACGATCTGGGCCTGGTTAAGGTGGACTTGCTGGGGCTGGGCATGATGGCCGTGCTGGAAGACTGCCTGCAACTCATCCCCGAACACTACCGCGAGCCTATCGACCTGGCGCATTTGCCGCAGGACGATCCGGCCATTTACCAGGCATTGCAAAAAGCCGACACCGTGGGGCTGTTCCAGGTGGAAAGCCGCGCGCAAATGTCCTGCCTGCCGCGTCTGAAGCCCAAATGCTTTTACGACATCGTGGTACAGGTGGCGATCATCCGCCCCGGCCCGATTGTCGGCAAGATGCTCCATCCCTACCTGAAGCGACGCCAGGGTCTGGAGCCTGCCTCCTGCCTGCATCCTTCCCTGGAAGTGGTGCTGCGCCGGACCCTGGGCGTACCGCTGTTCCAGGAACAGTTGCTGCGCATGGCCATGATTGCCGCCAACTTCAGCGGCGGCGAAGCGGAAGAACTGCGCCGCGCGCTCGGCTTCCGCCGCTCCGAGAAGCGAATGCGGGAAGTGGAAGCGAAGCTCCGCCGCGGCATGGCGGAGAACGGCATCACCGGTGAGACGCAGGAAATCATTATTCAATCCATTACCGCGTTTGCCCTTTACGGATTTCCGGAATCGCACGCGGCCAGCTTTGCCCTTATCGCATACGCCAGCGCTTATTTGAAGTGTCATTACCTGGCGGCATTCACGGCGGCGCTTTTGAATAATCAGCCCATGGGTTTCTATCATCCCGCCACCATCGTGAAGGACGCGCAGAGGCACGGTTTGCGGGTGCTCCCGGTGGATGTGACGATTTCGGATGTGAAGTGCACGCTGGAACTGCCCGCGCTGCGTCTGGGTTTGAACTACGTCAAGGGACTGCGCGCGCACGCCGCGGAAGCGATCGTCGCCGCGCGGTCACAACGTCCCTTCACCTCAATGGAGGATTTCCGCGTGCGCGTCCCCGCCCTGAATCAGGAGGAAATGCGCACGCTGGCGGAAATCGGCGCGTTCAATTTCATCGGGCGGCAAACGATTCACCGCCGGGAGGCGTTGTGGTCGGCAGCGCGATTGTCGCGTCCCGCCGGACCCTTGCTGGAAGCGCTGGAATCCGCGGCGGCGGATTCGCCGCTGAATCCCATGACCCCCGAGGAACGCGTAGTGGCCGACTTTCAAGGCACCGGCGTCACCATCGGCATGCATCCCATCGGCATGCGCCGCGCGGAATTGGATCAAATGAAAGTGACCCCCGCCGCGGACCTGGCGCGCCTGCGCGACGGGCAGCGGGTGCGGATCGCCGGCTGCGTCATCTGCCGCCAGCGCCCCGGTACCGCGCACGGATTTCTGTTCCTCAGCCTGGAGGATGAAACCGGAATTTCGAATGCGATCGTCACCCCCGATCAGTTCGACCGCAACCGCTTCGCGCTCACCTCCGCGCCTTATTTGTTAATTGAAGGAATGCTGCAGAACCAGCAGGGGGCGATTTCCGTGAAACTGGATGAGGTCCGGCCGCTGGAGTTCATCCAGGCCGGGGCCCCGAGCCATGATTTCCACTAACCCTGTCACCCTCGCCCGATAGCCCGCAAATGGGAGCCGCGCGGCGTGAGCAACCGGCAAACGGCTCAACTTTGGCCGGAAAACCGAAACGTTTGCCACTCTCTTACGATCGTGGCTCCCAAGCGCCGTCTTCCCAGTTAATACCACTCCACACTTTTGCGCGAAAGTGCGTCTTTCCTTGCGAGCTGGAACAGCACGCTTGCGGCTCAGGAATAGTCACAGTAAGTCTGGAAACACATTCGTTTAATGGAACGCAATGATGCAAAAAGGGCTCTTGACAAAAAACTTAAGACGCCTATGATGAGGGTATGCGTTTCTCTGCTGTTCCCCTCTGGATCGCACCCGTTCTCGCATTGTCGCTGTGGCTCTTTGTTTCCTTTGAGAGCAAGGAACCGCAGCCCCAGGTATTCGATGAACAAGGAGGGCTGCTGCCGTCGGCCTTTGATGGCATCCCTCCGTCGCCGCTGTATCTGCAGATCATGTCTCAAGCTCGTCCAACCGGACGCTGTAAGGCAGGCGTGGTCTCCAAAGCACTTGGCGTTCTTAAGCTCCCCACCGTCTCCGCGATGGACTGCCCGTCAGGAGATTGCGGCGGTGCTTACATGACAAGCCAGAGCAATCCCTGCTCTTCTCCTTGTGAACATCACTATTGGTGGCATTACTCGGACCCGAATTCCGCCGGACCCGGGGATGGTTGGGCATATGGCGGAACGGCGTGTTGTGGCCAAAGCTGCCGCGAATCGGCTTGCTGACAGACTTGTGAGAATGATGTGTGGAGGTAACTGATGAAGTGGAAAACATTCGTATCAATGACACTCCTGGCGATCAGTCAAATGTGGGCCGAGCGGCTGGAGCCAGTGGGAAACGCCGTGGAACTTCCCAAGCTTATCGGTAAAATTAATGTCCCGGCATGGCAAAACGGAAGAAGTGTTCGCATCGACCACGACTCAGGTGCAGTCCTGTTATCCGACAACAGCGGGCGGATACTTGCGCCGATTCGTCCACTCCTGCCCGGTGGTCGGCAGCAGTTGACGCGAACGGCCGCTGTTGGTCCAGATCAAAGCGTCGTCGCAGTCGTGTCAGGAAGTACGGACCAAGGACAGTCCTCTTCCTTCCTGATGTTCTATGACTCTGCTGGACAGCATCTGCGCACCGTTCGCACGCGGCCCTATGCTCCGTTTCATGTTAGTTATGCCCAGGATGGCACCCTATGGACGGTCGGCCGGGTTTACGACGAACGATTTGAGGCCGTTCCGGGGCACGAGATGGTTCGTCATTACTCCGCTGACGGCCGCCTGCTGAAAACAGCGCTTCCAACGTCGCTGTTCCCGCCTTCCCAACAACATCCTGGCAGGAGTTCAGCGCTCGCCGCTGGGGGGGATCGTATTGCGGTGTTGCTCGAAACTGCCGGAGAGTGGGTTGAGTTGGACACCAACGGCCAAATTCTAGGGCGCTATCCCTGGAAAAAACCGTCTAAGTCCTCGCTGTTGTCCGGAATCTCGGTCACCTCGGAAGGGGAGGCATACGTTGCTGCTCAAGTCGACGAACCGGACATCTCGACCGGGGCCATGCGCACGTTCATCCGACTCTTCAGGCTTGACCGCGCGAAAGGCGAATTTGTGGAACTTGGTGGGCCGCAAGGACACAGGCTCAGAGGGATCGCGGGTACGCAGGGACCCTCCGTCGTTTTCTGGACTGGTCCCAATTCGCTTCTTCACGCCCGCCCCGCACGATAGATCGCAAATTGGAGCCGCGCAGCGTGAGCAAGCGGTTTAAGGCTTGCGGAAACCAGCACCGTCTGCCACTCTCTCACGATCGTGGCTCCCAACCGGAGTGAGGCTCTCGCCTGATTCGAGGCGGCACAACTCCGAGGCACGGCGCTAGGCATGTGAAATTTCGGTGGTGTCCGCGGGCAACTGCTGACGTCGCTCGGCGTACTCCTCCGCAATCATCTGAAACACCGCCGCGAGCTCCGCCAGCGCTGCCTCCCGTGTGGGCATCAGCGCGTGACACCCCGGAATCGAGGGCACTTCCGCAACCCAACCGCTGGGCTCATTCCGGTACAGCACGACTTGATAGTCGTCCACCCTCACTCCGCCCTCAAGATCTCCGCGGGATCCACCCGGCTCGCCCACACCGCCGGCAAGTACGCCGCCACCGCCGACACCGCGAACACGGCGAGAATCGTGCCCGCGTACACCCACGGATCCGTCGGCTGGACGTCGTTGAGCACCGATTTCAGGACTCCCGAGAACGCCCACGCCGCCGCACCTCCGATCGCGATCCCGATTCCGGCCAGCTTCAGGCTCTGCCCCAGTACCATCCTGCGCAGCGATGCCGGCGCGGCCCCCAACGCGAGCCGCACTCCGAACTCGCGCCGCTGCCGGTTCACGTTGTACGCCATTACGCTGTAAATGCCCACCAGAGCCAGCACGCCGGCGATCAAGCCGAACAGCGCCGTCAGGCTGGAGAAGAATCGCGGCCGGCCCAGCGATTCCGCCACCGCCCGCTCCATCGTTTTGATATTCGTCAGCGGAATCGACGGGTCCAGCGCGCCAACCGCGCGGCGAGCCTCCGGAATGACTGCCAGCGGATCTTCCGCGCGCGTCTCGATCACCGCCGACATCCGCCCGAACGCCGATTGCTCGATTCGCCGGTAGAACTCGAACGGCTGATTCGCCGCCAGCCCGTAGGACCGCACATTTCCGATCACGCCCACCACCTCGTACCACTGGGAGCGATCCGAACCCTGGCCGAACCGCCGCCCGATCGGATCCTTGCCGGGCCAGAACTTCTCCGCCATCGCCTGGTTGATCAACACCGTGCGGGTGCCGTCGCCGTCGCGCTCCTCCAGCATCCGCCCCTTCACCAGTGGAACCCCGAGCACGCCCAGCGCATCGCCGTGAATCCAGCGATACTCCACCAGCGGGGCGTCCTTCGCCGCCCATGGGACATCGCCGTCCACCTGAAACTCGCCGTTGAACCCGAAATCGATCATCGGCACGTGGCTGATCAACCCCGCGCGCTCCACCTGGTTCATCGACCGCAGCCGCTCGGTCAGGTCCCGGTAGAACGCCACCACCGGCGCGTTGTCTTGGTACCGCGGACCAGCCAGCGCCACCGAGAACGTCACTACTTTGCTGGTGCGGATGCCCGGATCGCGGCCCTGCAGCAGCAGCAGATTCTTCACCAGCAGCGCCGACCCCGCCAGCAGTGCGAACGCCAGCGCGATCTCGGTCACCACCAGCGCGGCGCGAACGCGATTCCCCGAATGGCTTCCCCCGCGGACGTCGCCCTGGCGTACTTCGGAAGCGAGATCGCGCCGGCCTACCCATAAAATCGGAAACACGCTGCAGAGCAGGCCCACGCCGGCGGAGGCCAGAATCGCGAACGCCAGCACCGGCAGGTTCATCTCCACTTGCGCCGTTCGCGGCAATTGATTTCCGGCCAGCAATGTGAAGGAGGATACCAGCCAGTTGGCGAGCAGAATCCCCAGTCCGCCACCCGCGGCCGCAAGCAGCAAGCCTTCGGCGGCCAGCAATCCGGCCAGATTCCGGACTCCCGCGCCCAAGGCCTGCCGCACGGCGAGCTCTCGCCGCCGGGCGATGCCGCCCGCCAGCATCAGGTTGGCGACGTTCGCCGCGCCGATCAGCAACACCAGCAGGACCGCGCCCAGCAGCAGGTTCAACGGCGTACGCACGCCGCCGGACAATACATCCGTCAGCGGCCGGACATCGACCCCGTGATTGTGTCCGAACTCCCTGGCCAGGTCCGCCCCCAGCGCGCGCATTTGGCGCGACGCCTCGCCTGCCTCGATTCCCGGCTTCAGCCGCGCGAAGGTTACCAGGAAGTGATTGCCGCGCGTCGCCGGGTCCAGCTTCTGCTGTAACGGCACAAATACCTCGCCGTCCAGTGCTCCAAATTGCGCGGGGAAGGGCCGCGGGGAAAGGACTCCGATGATCTCGTGCGGTTGGCCGTCCAACACCAGCTTCTGTCCGATCACGTCCGGGCGTTCCTGGAACAGCCGCCGCCACAGCGCGCTACTCAACAGTACGAGCTTCGGCCCGCCCGGCTGGTCTTCCGCGGCGGTGAACCAGCGCCCGACCCGCGGGCTGGTTCGGAACACTTCGCCCAGTGAGGCCGTAGCAGCCACCAAGCGGAGGCGGTCCGGATCTCCCCGGCCGGTCAAGACGGCCTGCCGTCCCGTCATTCCGCCGATGGAAGCGAACACTTTGTTCCGGTCGCGCCAGTCGTGATACTTGGGAAAGGACGCCGGGCAGGATGTGCATGCGGGCTGCGTATCGAAGACCGCTACCAGTTCCTCCGCGCCGGCAAATGGCAAGGGCGACAGCAGCACGGCATGGAAGATGCTGAACACCGCCGTGGTTACCCCGATGCCGAGAGTCAGGGTGATGATTACCACCGCGGTATAACCGGGGCGATGGGTCACGCCGCGGAAGGCTTGCCGGAGAAGCTGAATTGCGCTCATCGCACGTTATACGAATCGCGCAGCCGATCGTTACGAGGAAAAGCTACATTCTGGTGTGGTGAAAACCATTGAGCGCGTGGCGTTTCGCCCCTGACTCGCGCAAGCCTGTTTCAGCCGCCCCAGCCGTTCTTCACAAACGCATCCAGGAACGCGAGCGTTACACGGCAAACCTGGTCGTAAGCCGCCCTCACGGCGCTGCTCGCGGCCGAGGGCCTCGCGGTTTCCAGCGCCACCGCCCACAAAGAGGTGAACTGGGCGTGATTCAGAGCCGGGATTTCCACCAGGTATGCCGGGCCGCGAGCGACTTTTTCGAGATAATCGAAGTTCTTGGGCACGCGGGCGCTTTGCATCGAGTCAGTCAGATGAAGATACGCCGCGCGTGCTCCCTCGGCCTCGAAATGCGGCGAGTCTGCGAGCAGGTCCCTGCCGTATTGATACCCGGTGGCGGCGTCCAGGCTCACTAAGGCTGCGATGTTGGAGTTGCGCATCGCGAGCAAAGCAGTGGCGACGCCGCCCACGCTCCACGCGGCCAGGGCGGCCTTGCCCGGCGCCACCGAAGGATGCGACTGCAACTCCTGGAAGGCGAATCGCAGATCTTCCGCCTGCAGCATTACGGCCTTGCCGTTGATACCAAGCTCCTGATCCGCACGCGCGGGGATGGAGGGAATCGCCGCCGCAACGTAGCCGTGCCCCGCCAGAAACTCGCAGAGCGAAGCGTGGAGATAGGCCGGCCCCGTCAGCGCGGTTCCAAAGAGCACCAAGGGGAAGCGGCCGGAGCGCCGGGGCGCCCCGTGCGTGGCGCCGTTGCGCGATGCCAGCATCCTGTCCACAACCGCGGGATCGAATCCCGGAAGCGAGGCGAAGGCATCGGTCAACTGCCGCCGGACCCGATCGCGCTCCTCCGAAGTGATGATCCCGTGCTCATTCCTGCGCAGGTTGGCCTCGACATAGTCGCGGAAAGTGACAGGCCTGGCTGAAGCTGCGCGCGCGGGATACCAGATGGAGATCGCGATTGGCCTGCCGCGGTGGGGACCCTGGTCCTGAAAGGTACGGGAGTGGTCGACAGCGTGGCGGACTTCAAAGCCGACCGGGTAAGGCGCCGGTACCGTAGCGAGCAGCGGCAGGAAGGCGAGGAGGCCGGTCATGGATGCTTCCTTCTTGGACGCTCCACACCTCATTCGGTCTTGACCACGGGCGGCGCGAACTCCTGCCACAGACCGCGATTCAGGCGCTCGAGCTCCTCGATCCCCGCGAGCGCGTGCTGCAGTTTCAGGCCGAGTTCGATGCCGGCGTCCACCGCGCGCGTCCAGCAAACCTCGCCCAGCAGCAGCATGCCGGGAGTATCGATCCGGACCAGCGTACCGGGCGGGAGCTCCGCGGCAAGGAAAACGCGCATACCCGCTCCGGAGAGGTCGACGGCACGGCCGGACAAAGTCCGCGGCGGATCGGAGAGGGTGGTGATCTCGACGGGCTGATTGAAGGAAAGGCGAGGTTGTTGGCGGCGATCCACTCCCCGCTTATCGGCCTGGCGGGATCAATATTGAGAAACCGCGAGCCAAATCAGCACGGCAATCGCGCCCGGAAACACAAGCTCCGCCCAGTGGCGGGCCAGCCCGCGCAGCGCGGGCCATTTCGGCAACCCGGCGCCTGCTTCCTCTGAGGACACACCCAGTGAAGCCGCCAGCCGGGTTCGAATGGGCGACGGCAGGCCGCGCAGGGATCGGGTCAACTCCTCGCGCCCGTTCCGGTCCGCGATCAGGATGGTGGCCGAATTCAGGCTGTGCGTGGACATCTCCAGCTTGCGGCGCAGCGGGGGCGGCACCTGATCGACGGAACGGTACACCTCGGTCCGGTCTCCGACGGAGACAAAGATCGTGGACGTCTTGATCGTCACGCGATTCATGATCGGCCCGGCACGGCGCTCTCCCCAGCGGCCACAGGCGTCCGGCCCGCGAAATCGAGGGTCGCCTGAATGAATCCCAGTGCCGCTTTGGAGAGGCTCTTGTCCTTTCTGTAGATTAACCCGAGATGGCGGATCATGGGGTCGGGTCCGAGAGATACCGATTCGAGCTCGCCCGCGGCGATCTCGCTCCGGCAATTCGAGCCGGAAAGGAAGGTGACGCCCAGTCCCGCGATCACGAAGCGCTTCATCATCTCCGTCGAATCCAGCTCCATCGAAATGTGAATGCGATCCTCCACCGGCTCCAGCCACTCATTCAGACGGGCGCGGGTCTTTCCCGATTTCGGCAGCAGCAGTGGAATGTCGATGAGATCGGCGGGCCGCAACGGCGCCTGCCTTGCCAGCGGATGCCCGGCCGGCACAATGGCGTGGATTTCGTCGGTGTGAAACTTCACCACCTGCAGCCGCTTCTCGAGCACCGGAAGTTGGGTGATGGCGAAATCGGCCTGGTTGTCCACCACCGCCTCCACCACGTGCGAGCCGAAGGAACGGTCCACGCGAAGCTGCACGTTCGGAAATTGCTTCTTGTACTCGCTGAACACTTTCGGCAGCACGTAGATGCAGGTAGCTTCGTTGGCGGCGATGGCCAATTCGCCGCGCGGCGATCGCTCCAACTCGCGAATCGAATCCTCGGCCTGTCGCCGCAGCGCCAAAATCTGTTCCGCGTATTCCGCGAAGATGCGGCCCGCCGTGGTCAAGGCGATCCGCGTCCCAAACCGGTCAAACAGCGATGTGTTCAGCTCGGTCTCCAACTGCCGGATCTGCGCGCTTACCGCCGGCTGCGTCCGGAAACAGGACTGCGCCGCCTTGGAGAAACTCTTCAGGCGCACGATCTCCAGAAACGTATGGAGCTGATCGAGATCCATAGGACACCCGCCCCCGCCCGGGCCGCCCGTGCGACGGCGCCATCCTTTGCGTAATCAAGAAAGTATAACAGGCTTGCCGAACTTATCGGCCGTTTCCGCCAAGCGCTTGAACCGGCGGCGTAACACTTTCGCCGGCCGCCACCTCTACGTGCAGATGAAGGACGAAGACTTCATGCGGCTGGCCATCGAACAGGCCCGCAAGGGCGATCAGACGCCCGGCGCGGGCGAGGTCGGATGCGTCATCGTTCGCGACGGCGAAGTCCTGGCCGCCGGCCACAATGAAGCCGAGCTTCGCTTCGACCCGTCCGCGCACGCCGAAATCGTGACGCTGCGCAGGCTGGGCGAAAAACTTCGCACCACCGACTTCCGCGGTTGCACCGTCTACTGCACCTTGCAGCCCTGCACCATGTGCACCGTCGCGTGCATCTGGGGCCGTATCTCCCGTATCGTCTACGGCGCCACCCGCGACGACGTTCACAGCATGTACTTCGACGCCCGGCACATCAATACCGCGGACCTGGTGCGCGACGCCTTTCGCGACGACATCGAGATTCGGGGCGGCGTGCTGTCCGGGGAGTGCGCCCAGTTCTACTACCGGCCCCACGAGAATCCTCCGCTCGCCGAGCAGCGCAACCGGTGACGCGATGCCCGCCACGCCGCACATCAACGGGATCGTCGAAACCGCGCTGTACGTCACCGACCTGATCCGGTCCGAACAGTTCTACGTTTCCGTGCTCGGCTTTCGCGAGATCTTCCAGGAAACGGGGCGCTTGCACGCCCTGGCGATCGCGCCGGGGCAGGTGCTGTTGCTGTTTCGCGCCGGAGCCTCGACCGAAGCGCGGGAAAGCGGCGCCGGCATCATCCCGCCGCATGACGCCCGCGGCGAAATCCATCTGGCCTTCTCCATCGATGCCGTCGACATTCCCGCCTGGCGCGAGCATCTGGCAATCCACGATGTCGCCGTGGAAAGCGAGGTTGAGTGCCCGCGCGGCGGCCACTCCATTTACTTCCGCGATCCCGACCGGCACCTGGTGGAGCTGATCACGCCCGGCTGCTGGGACGTTTACTGAACCGGGGGAATTACTTTTCTCGAGTCTCGTCATCCGGCCCTGCTCGATTTGCCAGGGCTCCGTATTCTACACTGATCAAATCACTGGGCCGGCGGGTCTCAATTCACGTTATGGCAGCCCGCAAATGCGTTCGAGGCTTTCATGATGGACCGCACTCTTTACGCCCTGCTCGTCGTGTACTTATTGTTCACCTCGCTGGTTACGGCCCAAACCGGGGCCACTGCCGCTCTTAGAGGATTGCTGAAGGATCCCTCGGGCGCGGTTTTGGGAAGTCAGGTGGTGACGCTGATCAGCGTACCTACAGCGGCGCTGCGCACGGCGGAGACAAACGCGGAAGGCGTGTTTTTCTTCGGCGCGGTCGCGCCTGGCAATTATGAATTGAAGGTCGAAGCTTCCGGTTTTGCGCCCCACGTAGTGCGCGACCTCAGCCTCGCCGTGGGCCAGGAAGCATCGCTGGAGATCACGCTGGGGCTCGCGGTTTTCGAACAGACGCAGACGATTCGCGCCGCTTCCTCCCTGTTTGAGCCAAGCCGCACCGAGTTGAGCCAGGTGATCGGATCGAACGCCGTGGAGCGGTTGCCCATCAACGGGCGCCGCTTCCTCGATTTCGTTCTGCTCGCGCCGAATGTGCGTCCGGGGCGGACCAACGTCGGCAACCCGGCGACTCCCGTGGAGCCGAATCAGATCAACGTCTCCTTCCTCGGGCTGCATGAGACGCTGTCGCTGATCCAGGTGGACGGCGCGAACGCCATGAACCGCGTATTTCTGCGGCCCCGAGCCACACCCTCGCAGGAGGCGGTACAGGAGTTTCGCGTCGTCACGCAAGGTTATCTGGCGGATTCCGGCCCGTCGGGCGGCGGCGTGGTGAACATCGTGACGCGATCGGGTGACCGTGAATTTCGGGGCGCGGCATACAATTATTTCCGCAACGCGGCGCTGGACGCGCGCAACATCCTCGCGCCCGAAGGTTTCAAGCAACTGCAGCAGAACCAGTTCGGGGGATCGTTCGGGGGTCCGTTGTCCGAACGGCGATTCTTCTTCATCAATTTCGAAGCCCAACGGCGGCGGGAATCGCCCCCCTACTCCTCGCTGCTGCTCGACAATCTTGCCGAGATCAACCGCGCCCGCCAAAGCCTCAACCTGCCGCCGGAAATCGTGCAAGGCAAGCTGCGGATTTTCCACTACGATTCCGCTGTTGTGCGCATCGACGACCTGCTCACCGATCGCACGCAGGGGAACCTTAGCTACCGCTTCCGCCAGGACCGCTACCGCAACATTTCCGCCGCCACCAACCAGTTGAGCGCGCCCAGCAATTTCCGCAACGCGCGCATACCGGATCATGCCGCGATCGCGAACCTGACCACCGCCTACTCCGCCTCCGTGTTGAATCAGGCGAGCTTTCAATTCGCCGTGCGTTCCTTTGGGTTTCCGTCGGCGACGTTTGAGCCGCACCTCCAGATCTCGAATACGCTCGACATGGGCCGGCACTTCAACGCGATCGAGCGGGCGCGGGAACGTCGCTTCGATTTTTCGGACACCCTGAGCTGGACGCGCGGCCGCCATGTGATCCGCGCTGGCGGGGTCGTCTCGCACACCAGCGACACCTTCACCTACAACCCCTTCGATCCCGGTTATGCAATCTTCCCCAACCTGAACGCTTTCCTGGGCCGCGGCTTCGGAGCAACGCCGTTCGCGGTGGTGTTCGGCTACGTGGCGGGCGCCAACGGAGAACGCCCGCCGGCGTTGCCCGGCTTTCCAGGACCCGCGAATCTGCCGGCGTTTGAGCGCATCGTGAACACCGCGAACTCCCAGGCCAACTTCGGCCTTTTCGTCTCCGACCAGTGGAGCGTGAATAATCGCTTGCAGGTGAATTACGGCGTCCGCTGGGACGCGGACCTGCTTCCGGAGCGCTACTATGAACGCTACTGGAAAGCAGTGCAACCGCGCGCGGGCGCCAGCTTCCGCGTCAGTGACCGCATCACGCTGCGCGCCGGCGGCGGCTTCTATCAGGGCCAGGCGTATACGCTCGTCTACCTGATCGAGCAGGTGGCGGGCCAGGATTCCACCTTTGGTGCGGTGCGCGCCAACGAAAACTACGCCGTATCGAGCGGCACGCTGCATACGCCGTTCTTCGCCAATCCGGCGCTGGCCACCGCGAACCTGCTGCAGTTGACGCGTACCGGCCGTTATCCGGCGCTGCGGCCGGGCAACTTCGCTCCGGCGCAGCAATTCTTCACCACCAACAAGCGCGACCATCGCGGCGGACCGCGCAGCTATCAATGGAACGCCCAGACGGACGTGCGACTGCCCGGAAGCGTCGCATTGACCCTGGCTTACCTGGGCGCGCGCGGCCTGGGCCTGCCGTCCAGCTTCGCGGGGAACATCGCTCCCGCGCAAGCCAGGCTGCCTAACGGCAAGAACGATTACGCCATCGCACCGAACGTTCCTGTCCCGAGAACGCTGAATCCGCTGGTGGCGCCTCTTTCGCTGTTCTTTGACGCGCAGGCGCAGTCCTCGTATCATGCCGGCACGGCGGTGCTGTCGCAGCGATTAGGAGGACGGCTTTATTGGTCGGCAAACTACACCTGGTCTAAAACGCTCGACAATTCGAGCGACCCTTCGCTGAACGGATTCCCGGAAGATCCGTATAACCGCGCGCTGGAACGCTCCGTGTCACGGCAGCACGCCGCGCACCGGCTGGTGGCGGTGCTGAGCGCTGAGGCCGGGCCGCGAGGCTGGCTTCGCGACTTCCGCGCCTCCCTGGTAAGCACCGCGCAGAGCGCCAATTACTTCACCGTGCTTGCGGGGTCGGACGCAAATCGCGACGGCAATACGAATACGGACCGGGTGGGCACGCTGGGCCGCAATACTTACCGGGGCGATTCGCTGCTGAACCTGGACGTCCGCGTATCCCGCGTCTTCCGCGCCGGCGAAAGGCTGCGGGTGGAGGCGATCGCGGAAATGTTCAATCTCACCAACACGGTGAATGTCACGGACCTGAACATGGTCTACGGCTCGCCGGGATTCATCGGAGCCGAGCCGCGGCGCTTCGGACAGCCCGTGGCCGCTCCGCTGGCGAGCTTCGGCTCCATCCGCGCCGTTGAGGCGCCGCGGCAGGCGCAACTCGCGTTGCGGATTCAATTTTGACGGAACCACCAATGAACGTTCTGATTGTTTACGCTCACCCCGAGCCAAAATCGTTCAACGGGGCGATGAAGGATGCGGCGGTGGAGGTGTTTACGTCCGCCGGCTTTCGCGTCACCGTCTCGGATCTCTACGCACAGCGCTTTCCGGCAGCGGGCGGTCCGGAGGATTTCGCGGACGTGTCCGAACCAGGGTTCTTCCAGTACCAAAAGGAGCAGCGGCGCGGCCGGTTCGAATCCAAACTCGAAGAAGAGATGCGAAAACTCCGCGACGCCGACCTGGTGATCTTTCAGTTCCCGCTCTGGTGGTTCTCGCTTCCGGCGATTCTGAAGGGCTGGGTGGATCGCGTCTTCGCCATGGGCTTCGCCTACGACGTGGGCAAGAGTTATGACGCCGGGCCGCTGCGCGGCAAGCTGGCGATGCTGGCCTTCACCACCGGGGGGCCCGAGGCGGCCTACGGGGCCGCCGGTCGCAACGGCGACCTCGAAGGGCTGATCCGGCACATTGAGCACGGCATGCTGTACTTCACCGGGATGCGCGTGCTGCCGCGTTTCGTGGTCTACGGCGCTTCGCGGTTGCCCGAGGCTGAGCGTGAGGCGCGGTTGCAGGCGTACCGCGCGCGCCTGCTCGAGATCGCGGAATCGCACGCTACAATAAAGTCTGAGAATGTTTCTCCAGAACCAGTTTGAGCGCAACTTCCTGACCACGTCGGTCGACTACGTGTTCAACTGGGCGCGGAAGTCCGCGCTCTGGCCCCTGAGTTTCGGCCTGGCCTGTTGCGCCATGGAAATGATCGCGTCCTCCACCGGCAGGTTCGACATTGCCCGCTTCGGCGCGGAAGTCTTCCGGCCCAGCCCGCGCCAGGCGGACCTGATGATCGTGGCCGGAACCGTCACCCTCAAGATGGGTCCGGTGCTCCGCCGCCTCTACGATCAGATGCCGGATCCCAAGTGGGTGATTTCGATGGGCGCCTGCTCCAGCGTCGGCGGCCCCTTCAACACTTATTCCGTGCTTCAGGGCGTCGACAAGATCGTGCCCGTCGACGTGTACGTCACCGGCTGCCCGCCGCGTCCGGAGAATCTGTTTTACGGCCTGCTGAAGCTGCAGGAGAAGATCGACCAGATGACCACGCTGGTGAAGCGCCCCACCGAGGTCCGGCTGCACGAATCGATGCTGGAGGAGTTCCGCCGCCAGGTGCGCATCGCGCAGATCAATCAGCCCTCGGGCGAACTGGTCACGCTCGCCTGAGATGTTCTACCTGGACTCGTGCGGGCTGTTTCGGAGCACGCTGCTGGACATAGCCAGCGTCCAGCACGGGTTCGGCACTCGGCACGAATTGCCGGGCTGGCCCCCGGAGCTTTCCGCGCAGCTCGACCAGATCCATTCCGACCGTGTCGTCACCGCCCGGGTCAAAACCGGCCGAATCGGCGAGGGAGACGCCCTGATCACTGCGGTATCCGGGCTGTGGATCGCCGTTCGAACCGCGGACTGCCTGCCGATTCTGATCGCTGATCCCGTGACACGTTGCGTGGCGGCGGTGCACGCGGGGTGGCGGGGTTCAGCCGGCCAGATCGTCGCCAAAGCTGTCGGGAAGCTTGCCCGAACCTTCGGCAGCAACCCGGCGAATTTGTGCGCTGCGATAGGACCGGGGATCGCGCACTGCTGCTACGAGGTGTCGGCGGAAGTCGCCCGGCAGTTCGCCGAGTGGGTCCCGGAATTAGCTGATGCGGAGGGTAAAGTGATGCTCGATTTGTCTGAGGTCAACCGCAGGCAATTATTGCAGGCGGGCGTACCCCAAGGTTCGATCGACTGCTCCGGTGAATGTACTTTCTGCCGTGCGGACGAGTTCTACTCTTTCCGCCGGGAAGCGGAAGAAGCGGGGCGAATGGTTTCGGGCATCTGCATTCGTTAAAAACGAAGGGCGCGAGCCTTGCGGCGCGCGCCCGTCAGAATTATGTCGCGAGTGTGAAGTTAGGCGGCGTTGACGATCAGCTCGTCCAGGCTCTCGGTCACGTCCTCGTGGTTGCGGTCCGCCGCTTCCTGACACTGGATGCACAACGGCGTCCAGGGGAGTGCGTTCAGCCGCTTCGTGCTGATCTCCTCCTCGCAGTGCAGGCAGATGCCGAAGGTGCCTTCGTCAACGCGCCGCAGCGCCGCGCGCACATTGCGGAGCAGGTTGGATTCGCGATCCAGGTTGCGGATCGCGAGCTCACGCTCGCCGGCCAGTTGCACTTCGTCGAGCGCGTCCGGAGTCTTCTCGATCGCAATGCCTTCGCGGTTCTTCACCACCTTGGAGAGTTCAGCGAGCTTCGCTTCCAGGATCGCCCGGTATTTGTTCAATTCGGTCTTCGTCATTGTCGGTCTCCTCTATCTGTTTTTGTTTTGTTGTTCAGTATCGCTATAGACGCTAAAACTGGAAAAAAGGTTCAGGCAACTCCATTCCGCTTTTCGCGGGGCAGGGGAAGCCTTCCGTAACACTCTTCTCGGATTCTGTTTTCACGGACAGACGAACCTGCCGCGACTGAGTTCCGGAGACGCTGCCGCCGGGTTGAGCGAGCAGTGATGGCGCCATGAGCGCCGCAAGGGAGAGCGTCGGCCGGCTGCCGCCGGCTGTTGGCCAAGTCGCTTGCTCCCGAGTGAAGATCATAGCACACCTGTCAAGCAATCCGCCTTCCAAATCCTCTGCCCTCCCGGCCGCTCGCATTCTAATCGGCTCCAGGCCCCGTTTCCATTACGGGAATGCACGTTTTGACGAATCCGGCCGGGGAAGGTTTCAAGGCCGCAATCCCGCTATACTGGTGTGTTTGTATCGCGAAAACTCTCATCGAAACAGCTCGTATGACCCGCGGTAGCCTCGCTCTCGCTTGTATCCTCTTCATTCTGCTATCTATTCCCTTCATCGATGCAGCCGGCATCTACGAGGATGAGGCTTTTTTCGCAGCGCCCATCCATGACCCTGGTACGGCGTTTCACCGTGTCCGGATTTTCCAGCGCGACTATCCGTTGATGCTGCTGACCTACTTGGGAGCGCTCAAAACCTGGTTGTACGCCGGAATTTTCGCCCTGCTGCCCCCCACGGTTTGGTCCCTGCGGCTGCCGGTGGTACTTTTGGGTGCGGCAAGTGTGTTTCTTTTCTTTCGCGTGACCGAATCCCTGGCGGGCCGCCGGGCGGCCATCGCGGGCGCGTTTCTGCTCGCCACGGACCCGGTATACCTGCTGACAAACGTTTACGACTGGGGCCCGGTAGCCATTCAACACGTCTGCCTGACCGGCGCTGTGCTGGCCCTGGCGCGATTCGCCCAGACCGAATCCCGGCGCTCGCTCGCCATCGCTTTCGCATTGATAGGATTAGGGTTATGGGACAAGGCGCTGTTTCTCTGGAATCTCGCCGGTCTGGCGGCCGCGCTTTTGATGGTCTATCCCGGCGACGTGCGGTACCGCCTGAATTCCCGCAACGCTCGAATCGCCGTGATTGCCTTCCTGCTCGGCGCGCTACCGCTAGTCTTATATAACATCCGCCGCGGCGGAGCGACGGCGCGCGCCAATTTGTCCCTTACCACCTCGGAATATGGACAGAAGTTCGAGCATCTGAAGATCACCGCGAACGGATCTTCTCTTTTTGGGTTCCTGGTTCACGAGGAGTGGGAAACGCATGCCCGTCCGGCGGAAACCCGATTGGGACGCGCCGGCGCGGCCGTCCGGAACCTGGCGGGCGAGCAGCGGTTCTCCTGGTTTCCGTACGCTTTCGTGTTAGCGCTGGCGCTGACCCCCGTATGGTGGCGCACCGCATCGCGCCGGGTGTTGACGGCCTCATGGATCTTCCTCGCCGCCGCCTGGCTGCTGATGGCCTCCACCCGTGACGCGGGCGGCTCGGCGCATCATGTGATCCTGTTGTGGCCCGTGCCCGTGTTCTTCGTCGCCACCGCCCTCGCCGCTTCCACGGAAAGGATGCCGCGCGCCATCCCGATCGCGATCGTAGTGTTGCTCTGCGTTCAGAATCTGCTGGTGCTGAATCAATACCACCTGCAACTGGAGCGCAACGGCGCTTCCACCAACTGGTCCCGCGCCATTTTCACGCTGGCGGACGCCCTGGCGGGTTCGGAGGATCGCATTTATTCGGTGGACTGGGGCATCGTGAACCCGGTTCGCCTGCTGCACGACGGGCGGCTGGACCTGCGCCTGACGCCGGATGCGACCCGCAACGATGAGTTGACCGACCGCGAACGGGACGAACTGCGGCGCCTCTTCTCCGATCCGAAGGCGCTGTTCGTCCACCACCATAACCCCGCCGACGAAGTGTTCACCGGCGCGGGGGCCCGGCTGGATCGCCTGGCCGCGGTCGAGGGCAAGGTGCGGGCTGTGGAGCGGGTGATCGCCGATCCGAACGGGCGGCCGATCTTCGACGTCTTCCGCTTTCGCTCACCGTAGTTCGACGGACTGGATGATGACCCCGAGATCCCGCGGATCGCCGGGCGCGCGGCGCGTGCGGTCGACTTCGATCGTCAGCTCCCGGGCGGTCCCCGCGAACTCCGCGGTCCAGCGGAAAGGGCCTTCCTGCCGGATCCGGGTCGAACCGATCGCGATGGTTCCGGAACTCAGCCTTAGATCCACGGGAACCACCAGCGCGGGGGCGTAGCCATGAATTACCAGCGCTCGCGGAGCGAACGGCAGCCCGAGGACCGCGCGGCGCGAAGTCCAGCGGAATCCGTTTTCGGCGCTATGCCAGCCCTCCCGAATCCACTTTCCGGCGGCAGGCTCCCCCAGTTGCATGATGACCCTGCCCGAGGCGCTTCCGGCGATGGTGCGATAGCGCGCGGTTTCGTCGTCCCAGAAGCCGCCTTCGTTTACCAGAACCACGGCTTCGCCGGCGGCAAGCAGGCGGGCGAATTCCTCGGGCGCCATGCGCCACCTCGCCAGGGACCCGATTTCCTCGCGCACGCGAACGGCGTTCTCCGTACCCGGCGCCAGGAAGACGCGGGTCAGGCCGAACAGGCGGAAGGGCTCATCCTGAAAGCCGCTTTCAAACAGTTCGCGATCCACGCCTGCCAGCAGAATCGCTGATGCGGGCGATCTTCGGTGCGCCTCGCGGGTCGCGCCCACCAAATCTCGCATGGCGGCGGTGCGCTGCGCATACCAGCGAAGGCCCGCGCGCACTTCCGCGACGTGCCCGGCCGCGTAGGCCAGGGCGAGGGCGCCGAATGCCGCCGCACGCAGCCGCGTGGGAGGCGCCGCCAGCGCCGAACCGGCGATCCAGCATAGGCCCAGCGACGGGAGCGTCAAATAGTAATCGGTGACATGTCCAGCCAGAGGGAGCACCGGGGCCAGCAACAGCAGGAACCACGCCGCCGCGAACCAGTTCTCTCGAGTCGGCCTCGAAATCAGCGCCGCGGCCAGCCCAACGCCACACCCGATGCGGATGGCGATCTCCGGGATTTTCCACGCCGTGCTCACGTTCTCGGCCAGCCCTTCGGGTCCCAGCGTCCAAACGAAGTAGCGCCACAGCCGGCTGACCAGGCCGGCGTCGAAGCTCATTGCGTAGGTGGCGGATGAGGGCTTGGGGATGACAAACAGGTGTAGCGCCGCGAACACGCTTGCCGGGATGAACATCGGAAGCACGCTGCGTAGTTCCTTCGGGCGCAGCAAAACGCAGTATGCGGCCGCCAGCGCCGGGTAAACCACCGTCACCTCCAGCGCGCCGAATCCGGCCAGGTAGAAGATCCACTGCGCCAAAAGATACCCGCGTCGGCCGGTGTCCAGATACCGCAGCAGGCAGTAGAACGCGGCAAGCAGGCAGAAGCTGTACAACTGCTGGTTGTACGCCGAAGCCCAGGAAACGGAAACCAGAACCCGCGCGTTCAGCATCCAGAGCGAGGCTGCCGCGAAACCGCCGATCCGGCTGCCGCTAAGCGTCCGCCCGATCCGCGCCGCCAGCACCAGATTCGCCGCGAACGTAATCAGCGAAAGAACCCGGAACGGCAGCGGATTCAACCCGAACCATTGGCCAAAGGCCAGAAACGGGAGCCTTTCGCTGAATATGCGGACGGTGCCCTGGGCGAAAGGGCGGAACAGGGCGTCCCCCAGGGGTTGCAGGCGCAAGCTGAGCCATGCGAAATCGTCCCCCAGGAACCAAACCCGGAATACAGGGAAGTACAGCGCCAGCATGGCCGCGGCCAGAATCAGGTAGGGAGCGCGCGCGCGCATGGAATGTTTCAGGATAGCGGAATCGCGATTCGCTATCATGCGTCCAAAGGCCTGTAGCCCCGGAGGATCAGCTTGTTTTTGTTTGCCACATTGCTCTTCGCCTCGCTCGGCGATTTCGTTCTGGACAGCGGCCAGCGCATACTCGACCTGAAGGTCGGCTACCGCACCTTCGGCAAGCTGGACGAACAGAAATCGAACGTCGTGCTGTTTCCCAGTTGGTTCAACGGCAAGAGCGCGGACCTGGTGACCTACATCGGTCCGGGGCGCTACGTCGACGACACGAAGTTCTATGTGATCGCCATGGATAACATCGCCAACGGTGTATCCACGTCGCCTTCCAACAGCGAAAAACAAAAGGCGCAAACGTTCCCGAGGATCACCATGCGCGACACCGTGCGGGTGCAGCATGCCCTGCTGGGCAAACTGGGGATCCGGAAGGGGTTCGCGGTCCTGGGGATCTCCATGTCGGCGATGCAGGTGTACCAATGGGCCGCAAGCTATCCGGATTTCTTCGAAAAGGCGGTCCCTATCGTGGGCACTCCGAAGATGTCCGAGAAGGACATCGCGCTGTGGACCACATTCGTGCGCGGCATGGGGCGCGACGGCGCGGCGGGTGGGGGACTGCCCCTGCCCCGCGACCCAAGGTCGATCCTGGACCTGCTGCAACGCGTCCCCTGGCGCCGCATCCCTGGCATGAGCCCGGAAGCGCGGGAGCAGTTAGGCCAGATCTTCAATGCGGGCGGGCTCAGCATCGACATCGATCCACTGGACGCCCTGCGGCAGTTCGAGGCGATCACCGGCCATGATGTGTCGCTCAGCTTCGGGCGATCGCTCGATCGGGCGGCCAAGGCGTCCCGAACGCAAATGCTCGCGGTGGTGGCGCGCACCGATCAGGCGATTTCCCCGGAAACGCCGCTGGAGTTCGCGAAAACGCGGGGGGACCGGGTCATGACGCTCGACAGCCCTTGCGGGCATGCCGCGTTTAAGTGCGAGCGGGAAGCGATCTCACGGGAAGTGCAGCAGTTCCTGGATTCCCGGCAGCGTTAAGGACCTCTCGGGCTGTACAGTGCCGATTGACAATGTTTGCACGAAGATTCTGTTCTGATGTAGACCATCTGGGTTGCTCCCAAGGAGGGTCTCGGAATGAAAGCTCTTCGCGCAGTAGTCCTGGCAAGTCTGCTGACGGCTTCCGCCGCATGGTCCCAGGTGGTTTCGGGCACGATCGCGGGCAGCGTGGTGGACCGGTCCGGCGCGGCCATCCCCCGCGCCTCGGTGACGCTTACGAATCTTCAGACGGGCGCCGTCCGCCAGGCTCCTTCGGACGAAGCCGGACGCTTTCTGTTCGCCTCGCTGCCGCCGGGCGAGTATAAGCTGGCCGCCTCCAACGCCGGGTTCAAGTCGGCGGAAATCTCCAATATCGGCCTGCTGATTGACCAGACCCTGCGTTACGACGTCGTCCTGGATGTCGGTGAAGTGAGCGAGCGAGTCACCGTGGAGGCGTCCACGGCGGCGCTGCAAACCGATAACGCCACCCTGGGGCAGGTGATCGAGCAGAAATCCGTCACCGAACTGCCCTTGAACGGGCGCAACTTCCTGCAACTGGCGACGCTTTCGGCGGGCGCCATCGCCGCGACGGGCGGGACGGCGCAGTCGGCGCGTTACGGACGAAACGAAATCACCGTGCACATCGCCGGCGCGCGCGCGAGTTTCAACAGCTTCCTGATCGACGGCGTGGAGGCCCGGGGCGCGCGGTTCGGCGAGATCTCGATTCTCCCCTCAGTGGACGCCATCCGCGAGTTCAAGATCCAGCGCAGCCAGTTCTCGGCGGAATACGGCTCCAGCCCGGGCATCATCAACGTGTCCATCCGCTCGGGATCCAACGAGTTCCACGGCGCGGCCTACCACTTCCTGCGCAACAACATCTTTGACGCCCGCAATTTCTTCGACGAGGATCGCAAGCCGGATTTCCGCCTCAACCAGTTCGGGGCCTCCATCGGCGGACCCGTCATTCGCAACAAAGCGTTCTTTTTCTTCAATTGGGAGTCCCGGCGCCAGCGGAGGTCCAATACCGATTTTGCGACCGTACCGCCGCGGGAATGGCTCAACGGCGACTTCTCGGGACTCTCCACCATCATCCGCGACCCGTTCAACAACAACCAGCCGTTCGCCGGCAACCGCATCCCGCAGGACCGTATCAACCCGATCGCCCGGCGGATGAATGCGTTCATCCCCGCGCCGAACCTGCCCGGAACCGTGCTGAACCTGGTGGGGACGCCGAAGACCAGCGACGACTTCGATCAGTTCCATGTCCGCGGCGATTACACCATTTCCCAGAGCGATAGCTTCTTCGTCCGGTACTCGAAATCGAACTGGGACCTGATCGAACCCGGGCTGCAGCCGTTTCAGGGCGCTTTCCTGCCCTTGAACGCCCACAACGCCGTGTTCCAGGAAACCCATATCTTCGGTCCGGCTACCGTGAATACGTTTAAGCTCGGCTTCAACCGCGCTTATGCCGGCGCGAACGTCATCCCCGCGCCCACGAACCTGGCCGCGGAGATGGGTTTCGCCAACCTGCAGGTGGAGGAGCAGGATTTCAACCTCCCGCGCTTCACCATCGCCGGGCTCAGCAACATGGGCCACACCGAGCAGACGTTCCGCAACTACACCAATCTGTACACGCTCAGCGACACCATGTCGGTGGTGCGCGGACGCCACACCATGACCTTCGGCGGCGACATCCGCCACAACCGCAACCCTCAGGTCACCACCAACCAGACCAACGGGCGGCTGACCTTCCAGGCGCGATACACCGGCCATGCGTTCGCGGATTACCTGCTCGGAGCCTATACCCAGGGCCTGGTGCGATCGCTCTATCGCGCGGGAGACTTCCGCCAGACCGCGTACGCGGCGTTCTTCCAGGACGATTTCAAGGTCACTTCCAAGCTGACCTTTAACCTCGGACTGCGCTACGAATACACGCAGCCGCTGCGCGAGTTGGGCGGCGGCGAAGGCGTGTTCGATCCCACCATCCCGGGCGGCGGAGCTCGCGTGGCGAATCCGCCCAGCACCTTCGGAACCAACATCTCCGCACCCTGGCTGAGGGTCGGCGATGTGCGTCCCGGCGTGGTGACCCCGGATTTCGCCGACTGGGCGCCGCGCATCGGCTTCGCCTACCAGGTGCTGCCCGGCACCGTGCTCCGCGGCGGATACGGAATCTTCTACGCGCAGAATCAGGGCAATTACACCATCACCGTATCGAACAATCCGGGCGCGGTGATCGAGCAGACCCTCACCAACGTGGCCGCGGGGCAGCGTCCGCGCCTGATGAACACTCTGTGGGACAGCCCGCAAACGGTCACTTCCCTGGGCGGCGCTCCCTCCCTGAACACCGTCGACGTCGATCGCAACAGCCCGTACCTGCAGCAGTGGAACTTCAACATCCAGCAGAAACTGCCATTTGAGACCGTGCTCGAAATCGGCTACACCGGCAACAAGGGAACCAAGCTGCAAAGCCGGGAGGACATGAACCAGGCGCGGCTGAACAACCCCGGCGAGAATCTGTCCGTGCAGGCGCGCCGGCCGTTCTCCACGTTCTCCAGCATCTTCATCAACCCCTCGGCGGAGTGGTCGAACTACCACGCCCTGATGGTGCGCGCCGAACGCCGCTTCTCCAAGGGCTTCCAGGTGCTCGCCAACTACACCTGGGCCAAGTCCCTGGACTCCTTCTCGGCTTCCAACGATGAAGGCGGCTCGCACTCCATCGTGCGCAACCGGGCTCTGGACTACGCCCGCTCCGGCGCCGACGCGAGGCACCGCTTTGTCGCCAGCGGAACCTGGGAACTGCCCTTCGGCAAGGGCAAGACTTTCTTCGCAAATCCGGGGACCTTCGCCAATTACCTCGTCGGCGGCTGGCAGATGAACGGTATCCTGCAACTGCAGTCCGGCCTTCCGTTCTCGGTGACCATCGTGGGCGACCAGTCCTTCACCGGCATCCTGAACGCGCAGCGTCCCAACCGGCTGGCCGACGGAAACCTGCCCGCCGATCAGCGGACGCCGGACCGCTGGTTCGATATCAACGCGTTCGTTCTGAACCCGACCAATACCTTCGGCAACGCGGGGCGGAACATTCTCGAGCAGGACGGGAGCCAGACCGTGGATCTGTCCCTGTTCAAGAACATTCCGCTGGCGGAGCGCTTCGTGCTCCAGTTCCGCGCGGAGTTCTTCAACGCCTTCAACAACGTGAATTTCGGGCGTCCGGGGCAGGCGATCAATGGGCCCCAGTTCGGCGTGGTCAGCAGCGCCGGCCGCGGCCGCGAGATTCAGTTTGCCCTGCGTCTGAATTTCTGACGATCGAGGCAGCGCGTGTTCGAAGATAGTCCCATGGCTACCTTCGGATTGATCGACTACGACCAGGCATCGCCGGAAGTCCGCGAGATTTACGACGACATCATGCGCACGCGGCAGGTGGACCGGGTCAACAACTTCTGGAAGGCGATGGCGCATGATCCCGCCCTGCTGCGGCGCACCTGGGAACAGGTGAAGCAGGTGATGGCGCCGGGCGCGCTGGATGCGGTGACCAAGGAGATGATCTACGTCGCGGTCAGCGCCACCAGCCAGTGCGGCTACTGCATTGCGTCCCACACGGCGGCGGCCAGGAAAGCGGGAATGACCCAGGCAATGTTCGCGGAACTGCTGGCGGTTACCGCCCTCGCCAACGCCACCAATCGCCTGGCGAGCGGTTACCAGGTGGAAATCGATCCGGCCTTCCGGACCTCCTGAAAAACGAAAAGCCGGCCCGGGTGTTACCCGCGGCCGGCCAGAACTCCACAAGGAGATAACGGACTACGAACGACGGCGGCGGGCCAGCAGCCCGAGGCCGATCAAACCCGTTCCCATGAAGGCGAACGTGGCGGGCTCCGGAATCGGATTGACCGCCGGTCCCTCGACAAATACGCTGTTTCCGGTCAGGGTCCGATCCGTCGGATCGCCCGGCGCGTCCTTCAGCGCTTGACCGGACTGCGGCACCTGCGGTCCGCCCGGACCCAGCGTGGAACGCAACACCAACTGGTAAATCGTGGTGGCCGTGGGGAAGTTTGCCGTGCCGTTCAACTCCACGCGGATGTTGGACAGGGCCGCCGAATCCGGGGGCGCCTGGAAGATCGGGTTGGGGCTCGTGATGTTCTCAACGAAAATGGTCCCCGACAGGCCCGCGACGAAGTTGATCGCGCTGGCCGAACCAGGGATGTAGCCGTTGAAGTCGTACACGACCGCGAAATTGCGTCCCACGGAAGTGTCGATCAATTGATCGCCCTGCAGACGGGCGTTGTATGTATATTCAAAACCACCCGTTACGGCGCTGGTGTTGGCCAGCTCGTAAATGATGGCCGCGCTCGCGGACTGGCAGACGAGCGCCAGAAGCAGCACGGTCAAAGTAGATTTTTTCACAAGCGATGTTCCTCCGAAGTGTGACTTGCCGGGCGGTTTGAAATCCGCCCAGCGCATTCAATATAAGGTAAAAACCTGAAAAAGGCGAGGGGTCGATGGGACGGAGTGTATCCGGATATCCCCCTGCAAAATCTTAGTACTAGCGGATGTACCCCAAATGCGGTAGAAAGGGCGAGCCGTAGGATGTCGGCCCTGAATGGTCTTCGAAATGTTTCCAAAAAAGGCGACAGGATTGTGCTGTTTTGTACAGTTTACGAGATTGCCAGAATCGACTTCCGCGCCACAGCACCGCTGCGCGAACCGCTGTGCGATAAAGGAAAGTCGGGTGTGATCGTTCTTAGCCTCACTAGGCAGGGCCTTGGGCTTCAGTTCAGCGACTGGAGAAGCCGCGGTTGCTCAGCCCGGTCCACCCGTGTAAGAAGGGGGTCCGGGGCTCAGCCCGGTCTACCTGTGAAAGAAGGGGGGGCGGGGCTCAGCCCGGTCTACCCGTGAAAAAAGGGGGGCGGGGCTCAGCCCGGTCTACCTGTGAAAAAAGGGGGGCGGGGCTCAGCCCGGTCCGCCCGTGAAAGAAGGGGGGCCGGGGCTCAGCCCGGTCTACCCGTGAAAGAAGGGGGGGCCGGGGCGCCAAGCCCCGTCAACATGTACACGGCGAAGCAGGAACTCCAACGCACACTCGACGAAATCCGGGATGCCGGACTCTGGAAACCCGAACGCGTCATCACCACGCCCCAGGACGCCAACATCGGCGTGTCCACTGGAGCGCGCGTGCTGAACATGTGCGCCAACAATTACCTCGGCCTGGCCGACCACCCGGAAATCCTCCAGGCCGCGCACCAGGCTCTCGACCGCTGGGGGTTCGGCATGGCCAGCGTCCGCTTTATCTGCGGCACCCAGGAGATTCACAAGGAGCTGGAAGCGGCCATATCCAAGTTCCTCGGAATGGAGGATACGATCCTCTACTCTTCCTGTTGGGACGCCAATGGCGGGGTGTTCGAAATCGTGCTCGGCGAAGACGACGCCGTAATTTCGGACGAACTCAATCACGCCTCCATCATTGACGGCATCCGTCTGTGCAAGGCTCGCCGCCTGCGCTACCGGAACTGCGACATGGGGGACCTGGAGAGCAAGTTGCAGGAAGCGGCAGGAGCCCGGCGGAAGCTGGTGGTGACCGACGGCGTGTTTTCCATGGACGGTTATATCGCGCCGCTGGACCAGATTTGCGACATCGCCGAGAAGCACGGCGCGATGGTGATGGTGGACGATTCGCACGCGGTCGGCTTCCTGGGCGCGACGGGGCGGGGTACGCACGAGCTGAAGAACGTGATGGGGCGCGTCGACATTATCACCGGGACGCTGGGCAAGGCTCTGGGCGGCGCCAGCGGTGGATATACCGCCGCCCGCAAGGAGATTGTGGACCTGCTGCGGCAGCGATCCCGGCCCTACCTGTTCTCCAATTCGGTGGCGCCGGTGATCGTCGCCGCGGCGCTGAAAACGCTGGAACTGCTCACCGCGTCCACCGAACTGCGCGACCGCCTCCATGCCAACACGCGCTACTTCCGCGACAGGATGTCGGCCACCGGCTTCACCATCCTGCCGGGCGAGCATCCGATTGTGCCGGTGATGCTCGGCGATGCCGCGCTGGCCGGAAGGATGGCGGAACAAATGCTCGCCAGGGGCGTCTACGTGGTGGGATTTTTCTATCCGGTGGTGCCGCAGGGCAAGGCGCGAATCCGCACGCAGGTGTCGGCCGCGCACTCCCAGGCCGACCTCGATCTGGCGGTGCAAACGTTCGCCGCGGTGAAGCGCGAACTGAATCTCTGAAGTCTACACTGGAGCCAAATGCGCAAATGGATTCTCTGGGCAGCCGGCGTGTTCGCGGTGGTGCTGCTGGCGTTGTCGATCGCCGGGTACTACATCTCGCGCCAGATTGAACCGTACCTGCGGGAACAGACGATCGCTTATCTGAGCAAGCGCTTCGCCAGCGAGGTGGATCTCGCGTCGCTCGATATCGAGCTTCCGGTGCTGGCGCCGTGGCGGTATGTCACGGGGAGCGGCCGCGGCGTGATGGTCAGCGTCGCGGCCCGCGGAATCGAGCTTCGCCACGGCGGACGCCGCGACGTGGCGCCCTTGTTCCGCATGCGCAAGCTGGAGTTCCGCGCCGATCTGGCGGAGTTGCGTGGTGCGAACCCGGCGGTCGATCTGGTGACGCTGGATGGCCTGGAAATCAATATCCCGCCCAAGGGGCAGCGCCCCGTCCTCACCAACCCGTCCGGAGCAAAGACGCCTGCCGTCCTGATCAGGAAAATCGTGGCCGACGGGGCGAAACTGGCGATCCTGCCGCGCGATCCCGGCAAGTACCCGCTGGAGTTCGCGATGTTCAAGCTGACGCTGACCTCGGCGGGGCCTGGCGTTCCGATGGGCTACGCCACCGATCTCACCAACGCCAAGCCGCCGGGCATCATCCGTTCCACCGGGTCTTTCGGTCCCTGGAACGGCGAGAATCCCGGCGAGACGCCGCTGACCGGCGAGTACCAGTTCGATCGCGCCGATCTCGGCGTGTTCAAGGGAATCGCCGGGACGCTCGCCTCCACCGGGCGATTCAACGGCCTGCTTGAGAAAATCGTGGTGGACGGCGAAACTCGAACGCCGGATTTCCGCCTCTCCTCCTCCGGCAATCCGATGATGCTCACCACCCGGTTCTACGCCATCGTGGACGGCACCAACGGGAACACCATCCTGCAGCCGGTGCAGGCCAAGCTGGGACGGTCGCGATTCGCCGTCCGCGGCTCCATCGCGCGCGAAAAGGACGAAAAGAAGAAGAGCATCTTGCTCGATGTCGTCTTCCAGGAGGGGCACATCGAGGATCTGCTGAAGCTCGCGATGAAGGGGGATACGCCGATTCTGCGCGGGCCCATCGATCTGAAAACCAAAATCATCGTGAAACCTGGTCCGGGTCCGGTGGCGGATCGCCTGAATCTGGACGGCACCTTCGAGCTGAGCAACGCGCATTTCACCACGCCCACGGTCCAGGATCAGATCGACATGCTCAGCCGCCGCGGGCAGGGACAGCCTAAGAGCACGGCCATTAACGAAGTCGCCTCCGGCCTCGGCGGCGACTTTCGTCTGTCCGGCGGGGTCATCGATTTTTCGCGGTTGAAGTTCGTGGTGCCCGGCGCCGCCGTGGAACTCACCGGCAACTATCAGTTTCGTACCGAGGTGCTGGATTTCCGCGGCAAGCTGCGCCTGGACGCCCGCGTCTCCCAGACCATGAGCGGCTGGAAGCGATGGGTGTTGAAGCCCGTGGATCCGATTTTCGCCAAGGATGGAGCGGGGACGGTGCTGAACATTCAGGTGACGGGCACAAGATCCAAGCCGAGCTTCGGGCGGGCCAAATAGGAGGAGCTCCCTTGGACCTTCTCGAGGCGCTGCGGCGGTATTGGGGCCACGCCGGCTTCCGCCCGCCGCAGGAGGAAGTGATTCGCGCCGTGCTCGCCGGGCGCGACGCCTGCGCCGTAATGCCGACCGGCGGCGGCAAATCGCTTTGCTACCAGCTTCCGGCGGTGCTGCAGCCCAAGACCGTGATCGTGCTTTCGCCGCTGATCGCCCTGATGCAGGATCAGGTGGCGGAGCTGACCGGGCGGGGTATCGCCGCCGCCGTGCTCAACAGCGCCATCGGCCTGGAAGAGCAGCGCGAAATCATGCGGCAGGCGGCGGGCGGCAAGTTCCGTTTGATCTATCTCTCGCCGGAGCGGCTGAGGCGCGCCGACACCCTGCCCTGGCTGAAGAACGTCCCCATCGCCCTCTTCGCTATCGATGAGGCGCACTGCATCTCGGAATGGGGCCACGAGTTCCGTCCCGAATACCGGCAGTTGCGCGCCTTGCGCGACGAATTTCCGGATATTCCCGTGGCGGCTTTCACCGCCAGCGCGACGCGCGAGGTGCGGCACGACATCCTCAGGCAGCTCCGCCTTCGCGATCCCGCCAAGTTCGTCCGCAGCTTCCGCCGCCCGAATCTGCGCTACCTGGTGGCCACCGGTGACGACACACGCCGCCGCCGCATCCTTCTGCAGGCCTTGAGAGCCCATTCGGGCAGGCGGGCGATCGTGTACGCGCCCACCATCGACGCCGTCAACAGCACGCATCAGGACCTGAAGCTGAACAAGATCGATTCCATTCCTTACCACGGCCAGATGGACCCCGCGCGCCGGGAGCGCAATCAGCGGCGGTGGCAGGAAGGCGAAGTGCCCGTGCTGGTGGGAACGCTCGCTTTCGGCATGGGAATCAACCAGCCCGATGTCCGGCTGGTGGCGCACCTGGCGCTTCCCAAGTCGATGGAGCAGTACTACCAGGAGGCGGGACGTGCCGGTCGCGACGGCGAACCCGCCGACTGCCTGATGCTGTGGGCCAGGCGCGACGCCGGCCTGCTGGGCCACTTCATCAGCGAAATCCGCGATCCGAAGGAACGAGGGCGGGCCTGGAATCGCTATTTCAAGCTCCGCGCTTATGCCGAAGGCGAGGGCTGCCGCCAGCGCATCCTCTGCGAGTACTTTGGCGAGCACCCCAAGTGGGAGCGCTGCGACTTCTGCGATAACTGCGGAAAGCGGCCCGCGTGGATGGGCAGGCGCGGACTTTCACCCACCGCTGGGTGAGGCCGCCGGGCGCCGCACCCGAGGACTTCGCGTAAGTCTCGCGTTTTCAAAGAGTCGCCGGTTGGTTCGTGAACTGCAACTCGGCACTCTCGGGAGTCGAATCTTACACACTGGAAGTGCTCAATGAACTTCATGCTGCTTTCTGGCGTATGGCTCGCAATGGCTGCCGCGGTGCTCGCCCTGGTTGCTTACAGGAAAATGGTCGCGGTCCACGAAGACGACATGGTCCATCTGCGCGATGACGAGGCGAAACTGGTGACCCAGCAGACCGCTGTCGCCCACCGCCTGGAGATGATTGACCGTTGGGGAAAGATGCTGACGCTGGTGACGGCGCTGTTCGGCGCGGCGATCGCCGCGCTCTATCTGTATGAAGTCTGGGTGTCTTCCACCCGGTTGCAGCCCTGATTCAGCGCCGGCGTGTGTTACCGGACCACGCCGCCGGCCCGCAGTTCCGCGATCCGCGCCTCCCACCCGATCTCGCGCAGCACCTCATCGGTGTGCTGGCCGAGCAACGGCGCGGGGCTCTGCACGGCGCCCGGGGTTTCGCTGAAATCCACCGGAACGCCGATCACCCGCATCGGACCGATCGTGGGATGTTCCACGATCTGGTTCATGCCCATGGCCTCCACCTGCGGATCGTCAAAAAACTGGTCATAGGTGCGCGCGCCACCGCACGGCACGCCGGCTTTCACCAGCAGTTCTTCCCACTCTAACGTCGTCCGGGACCGGAACAGCGGCTCCAGTTGCGCCGAGATCCCGGCCGCGGCGTTCACCCGCTGTCCGTTGCTGGCGTAACGCTCGTCGCGTCCGAGCTCCGGCACACCGATGGTGTCGCAGAGAATCCGCCAGAAGCGGTCCGTGCCTCCTGCGATAAAAATGTGCCCGTCGGCCGTTTCAAACAACCGGTACGGATAGATCCCCATGCCCCCTTGCTCCGGAGTCCGCGGCGCCTTCACGAAATTCTGCGCCTGCAGTGTCATCACCGCCTGGAGCAGGGAAGTCTCCACCAACTGGCCCCTTCCGGTTAATTCACGGCGGTAGAGCGCCGCGCAGGCGCCCGCCACCATCAGCATCCCGGCCTGATAATCGCTGACGGCGATGACGCAGATCGCGGTGACCCCGCCGTTGTACCGATGCTGCCCGATGGCGGTTCCGCTGATTGTCTGCAGCACCGGATCGTAGCCGGGGCGATCGCGCTGCGGTCCCCGCGATCCGAATGCGGTGCAGGAGCAATACACCAGCCGCGGGTTCACCCCGGACAGCGTTTCGTAATCAATCCCCAGCCTCCGGGTCACGCCGGCCCGGAAATTCTCGATGACGACGTCATACCGCCGGGCGAGTTCCCGCACCAGCTCGCGGCCTTCGCCCGTGCTGAGATCCACCGCGAGTCCGCGCTTGTTCCGGTTCCAACCCTGAAAGAAGCGTCCCTCACCGGCCAGGTACGGCGACCACTGGCGAGCCAGATCGCCCCCCGGAGGCTCCACCTTCAAAACCTCCGCCCCCATGTCGCCCAGGATCATGGCGGCAAAAGGACCGGCAAGAAAACTGGAAAGATCCAGAACCCGGATGCCGGAGAGCGGACCCATTACTTCGACTTCATGTTGATGACCACCGTCTTGCCCGGCTCGATGGTCACCCGGCGGTTGATCTCGCCGAACTCCTCGCTGACTACCTTCAGTTCGTAAGCTCCGGCGGGCACCATCAGCCCCGCGCCGGGGTGATTGAACTCGTCGACATGGCCCATGAACTGGCCGTTCAGATACACCGCGCCCCGGTCGCTGTCGATGCGCATCCCGTAGGAGCCGCCCCCCAGCTTCAATTCTCCGAGCTGGCCAGCCGGCTCCGCGAGCTTCTTCAACGTGTACTTGACTTTCTCGGTTTTGCCGGGCCGCACCGTGACTTTGGCGCGGTATTCCTCATACCGCGGCTCGCGGATCACCACTTCATGCTCGCCCGCGGCCACCGTGTAGCTCCGGTGCACCGAGTAGCGCGCCGCCGGACCCGCGTACTTGCCGTCAATGAAGACGCCCGCCGAATTGGGCGACCCCGATGTAGTGATTCTGCCATCCTGGGCCAGAAGCGTCGAAACCGCGCAAAAAGTCAGTAGGAGAGTCCGCGTCATAAGGGACAGGTTAGCAGGTCCGGGCAGGGGATCGGCTTCTCTTCTTCCAGAGTTACAGTACCGAACCGGGCCAGTCCTGAAACCGTACCGGGCGGTTTCCTATTGGGCGTCCCCGGCCCATGCCTCACCCTACACCTTGTGCACGAGACCACCGGCAAACCGGAGGAAACGGGGCAGTTGACCGCCTGGCCGGCGGACCCGCCGGAGCCGTCCTTCGATCTCCGCCGCGACTTCTTCCTGGTGATCCGCTACACGCGCAACTGGCTGCACTACGGCTTCATGGCGCTGATCTTCGTCTGCGTCCTGGTCGGCGCGGTGAAAGGCCTGCTGGCGCGCGGCCTGTAGACCCAGCCCTCAAATGCGGTAGCGCAGACTCGCGGCGATGCCGCCCACCGCCTCCAGCAGCGTGTGATCCTCGATGAACGTCACCCCGCTGCTGCTCTGGCGCGCCATGGTTACCAGTTCGTCGGCCAGCAAAACCGGACGCTTCACCTCCGGCGCGACCTGGCCGTCCAGCGCCTCCAAGTGCGGCGTCAACGCCGCGCTCACCTCGGCAGGCTCCGGGTTGAGCTGCTCGAACTTCGCGCTGATCAGGAGCTCGTCCACCTGGCCGTTGGCCAAAGCCTTCATCACCTCTTCCAAACCGGCGGCGCCCAACCCTCTCGATCGCCACTGATTCAACGCGCGATCCACCTTCTCCTGGTCCGTCTCCGAATCGGTGGCGCGTACTGCCTCCAGCGACGCCCGCAGAATCTCATGCTCCGGCGCCGTGATATCCAGCTTCAACCGGTCCACCACCCGCTCCCGCAGCGTCTGCGTGAGCTCCTGCTCGATCAGCGGCAGAACCACATCGTCCCCCGCGAACAGAATCTTGTCGATCTTCTCGCTGCGGACCAGACGATCGAGGGCGTCCACCAACTCCTTGACGTGCTGCTGGTGGTAGTTCTGCAAATGCCGCTGATAGCGGGCCTGGCTCCAGCCCCCCGCCTGCGTGCCCCGTGTCTTCTGATTCTTGATCTCGCCCTGCCCCTCTTCGCCGCGCAGTCCGAACAGAAAGATGCGCGCCGCGTTCGTGTCCGCCACCACCACGATGTAACGCGGAAATTGATCGTACAGCCGGGCGAGCGTATACAGATGCGGCTGGTGATAGACGTACAACTGGTGCTCGTCGATCGGCGCATCCAACTGCACCGCCTCGAAAAAGCCGTCCTTGGCCGAGCAGGCGAAAATCGCCACGCCGTTGGCCGACGGCCGCAACTCCGTCCTTAACCACTCCTGGATCCGTTCGGCGTCGCGTTCGAAACTCTCCCGCTCCTCCGATCGCTTGGGGAAGCTGTTGGCGCGCGCCGCGAACTCCTTGCGCACGAACGATTCGAAATTCGCCCTCCCGTGCTGGTCCGGTTGCGTGTTCAGGTACAAGCTGATCACGGGAAGGTTGCAAGGCTCGAACAAAGCGAGTTCATCGAGCTGATCGTTAATATCCTGAGCGGTGGCCATCGCCGATGTCGCAGCAATCGCAAATCCACTTCCGCGCGGCCCCGTGTCTTTTTATACCTCGGGGACTACCCCCTTCAATCCAGGCGAGATATGTAGCGGCTTCGCACCCGCAACGATGAAAGAAGCAGATGCGAACTGGCGTTCTGCTCCTCACCATGGCGATTTTGTTACCGGCGCAGACGGCTCCGGTACTCACCGCGAATCCCGCGGCGCTCACCTTCAGCTACCAGTTGGGCGCGGCGGCGCTGCCCGCCCCCCAGACGGTACAGATCGCCAGCGTTCCGGCCGGGCAGAATTTCACCGTGGCCGTTTCGGGATCGCCTTTCAACGCCGCGTGGCTGCTCGTCTCCGCGTCCACCGGCAAGACGCCGCTCAGCTTGCGGGTGCAGGTGAATCCGACCGGTCTGGCCGCCGGCAGCTTTGCCGGGACCATTACGGTCACCGGGACCACGGGATCGCCTCCGCCCGCGGCCACCATCGCGGTGACGCTGCAGGTCTCGGCGGCCGCGCCTACGCTGACCGCCTCTCCCATGACGCTCAACTTCAGCTACACCACCGGACAGCCGGTAACCGCGCCTTCGCTCACCGCCCCCCTGCTTCTCTCGAGCAGCGGCGCCGCGCTGCAGGCGACCATCGCGGTGCAAGGCGCTACCTGGTTGAAGGTCACGCCCACCGGCAACATCTCCGTTGTTGGGCTTCTGAATACCCTGAGCGTGACGGTGGATCCCACCGGATTGGCGCCCAGGGCCTACAGCGCCACCATCCGCGTCACCGCGCCGCAGGCGGCGAACCGGACGTTGAACATCGGCGTGAACCTCACCGTAAACGCCGCCCCGCCGATGGTGACCGGGGTGTGGCCCGGCGGCGCCATTCAGGGCTCGGCGCCCATCGTCGCCACCCTGACAGGACAGGGTTTCTTCAGCAACTCGGCAGTGACGGCAACCGGCTTCACGCAAGCCGCGACCGTCACCGTGACCTCGGGGGCCGCAACAGCCAGCGAGACGCTGTGGATCCCGGTGTACCCGGCGATCGCCACGCATTTGCGATTCACCATGGCCTCTCCGCTTCCGGCGGGCAACGCGGGGTCCGCCTATTCGCAGCCGCTCTCGGCGGCGGGCGGAACGCCGCCCTATGCCTTCAGCGCCGCCGGAACAGTGCCACCCGGCCTTTCGATCAACGGCAACACCATCGCCGGCACTCCGGCGACCGCGGGTACCTATTCGTTCGTGTTGACCGTGAGCGATTCCTCCACCCCGTCGCCCCTTTTCGCCTACCTGCCCATGCGAATGACCGTATATCCCAGCGGAGCGTCCAACCTGCGGATCACCGTGGCGGCGGCGCCGCTGCCATCCGGCGCGGCCGGCGCGGCGTACGGGCCCATAGCGCTGTCGGCCGCCGGGATCACCGGCCCGCCCGCGTGGTCGGCCTCCGCGTTGCCCGCCGGCATGACGCTGACCGGGGCGGGATCCCTGGCCGGCACGCCGGCCGCGGAAGGAATGACCGGGCCGCTGGCTGCTACCGTGGTCAGCGATCAGGCGATGCTGGTGACCGTTCCCGCGCCCATGCTCGCCACCGAAGGCATCCTACGACTGGGAGTCACCACGCCCGCGCCCGGTGGCGGAACCTCCAATGAGGCGCACCTCAATGTTTTCGGACCGGGCCCGCAAATTACCGCCGTCGTAAACTCGGCCAGTTTCCGCCAGGGGAGCGTTTCGCCGGGCGAGATCATCACCATTTTCGGGCTCGGCCTGGGGCCCGCGACTCTGTCGATCTTCGACCCCACCACGCCGCCCATTCCTGCCGCGCTGCCCGCGTCGGCGCCCTCCACCTCGGTGACCATCAACGGGACCCCCGCGCCGGTACTTTACACCAGCGCGACGCAAGCCGCCGTGATTGTTCCTTACAGCATCAGCGGACCCACGGCGCAGATCGTGGTGAGCTACGGAACTCTCTCGTCGACACCAGTCACAGTGGCGGTAGCGCCGGCAAATCCCGGCATTTATACGATCTCCGCGTCCGGCTCCGGCCAGGGCGCGATTCTCAACTTCAACGCCGCCACCAACGACTACACCATCAACGGGCAGTCCAGCCCGGCCGCGCGCGGCTCCACCGTCGTGTTGTATCTGACTGGCGCGGGGGCGATGTCCTCGGCGATTTCCAACCAGTTGATCCCCGCCTCGCCCGCGGTTACCCCCACCGCTGGCCTGACCGTTACCCTCGGTGGTCAGGCGGCCACCATCGCCGGCGCGCAAGCGCCCCCCGGCTCCGTCCCCGGCCTGCTTCAGATCAACGTCGTGGTGCCCAACAATGTGCAACCCGGGACCGCCGTCCCCGTCGTAGTCACCATCGGCGGCGTCGAAAGCCAGCCCGGCGTCACCATGGCGGTCCGGTGATCGCTATTTCTCGCTCAGCGCGGCGACGCCCGGCAACTCCATGCCGGCCAGAAACTCCAGCGATGCCCCGCCTCCCGTAGAGATGTGCGTGATCCGGTCGGCAACGCCAGCGGACTTCACTGCTTTCTCCGAATCGCCGCCCCCCACCACGCTAAGCGCCCCCGAGTTGGCGACTGCCTGGGCGATCGCCACCGTCCCGGCGTCGAATGGCGGCATTTCGAATACGCCCATCGGTCCGTTCCAGATAATTGTCCGCGCGCGCCGAATCGCATCCGAATAAGCCTGAACCGTCTCGGGACCGATGTCCAGCCCCATTGCTCCATCCTCGATCCGGGTCACCACCTGGTTCCCGGCGCCTTTTTCCATCTTTAGCGCCTGAACGTGGTCCACCGGGAGCATCAGCTTACTGCCGGAATCGCGCAGCAACGTGGACGCGAGCTCCAGTTTGTCGTCCTCCACCAGCGATTTCCCCACCGGCTCGCCCTTGGCTTTCAAAAACGTGTACGCCATCGCCCCGCCGATCAACACCGTGTCGGCGAACTTCAGCAGATTCTGAATCACTTCGATTTTGTCCGAAACCTTCGCTCCGCCCAGGATCGCGATGCAGGGACGCTCCGGATTGCGCGTCGCCTTGTTCAGAAACTGGAGCTCCTTGTCCATCAACAGCCCGGCTGCCGCCTTCGGCACATACGCGATCATGCCCACCGTTGAAGCGTGCGCCCGGTGCGCCGACCCGAAGGCATCGTTTACATACAGGTCACACAAAGCGGCCAGCTTCCGCGAGAATTCCGGCTCATTCTTCTCTTCCTCCGGGTGAAACCGTAGATTCTCCAGTAACAGAACCTGACCCGGAGCCGGCCGCATCGCTTCCACCTCCGGCCCCACGCAATCGGGCGCCATTCCCACGGGCAGCTTCAGAACCTCTGACAAGCGTTCGGCGCACGGTTTCAGGCTCATCTCGGGATTGGGCTTGCCCTTGGGGCGGCCCAGGTGGCTGGCCAGAATCACGGCCGCGCCGTGCTCCAGGGCGAATTGGATCGTCGGCACCGATGCGCGAATCCGCTTGTCGGAGGTGATCTCCCGGCCTCCCGGAGCCAGAGGAACGTTGAAGTCAACGCGGATAAAAACGGTCTTTTGATCCAGATCCAGATCTCGAATCGAGAGCTTCGTCATAAGTTGGGTTTTCCTCCAGGGAACTTACGAAAGCAAATTGGCTTCAAATACCTTGACAGAAAGTGTGTTTAATGGCACAAAGGCTTGTCGTCTTTTATAATATATGAACGGGACACGGCAGCTAGCGTATCTTGCCCTGGCCGGCGGAATCGCCGCGCAGGGGCTCCGCGCACAATCTTACTCCATCGAGACAATCGCGGGTGCGCCACCCGCCAGGGACGGCGCACCGGCTGCGGAGGTTGTGCTTCGATCCCCTTCGGGGATGGCGACGGATGCGGCGGGCAACATTTATTTCGCGGAATCGGGGGCGAATCGCGTCCGCCGCATCACACCCGCGGGGATCATTTCCACCATCGCCGGCACCGGATCGCCCGGAGTCCGCGGCGACGGCGGCCTCGCGACCCAGGCCGAACTCCTCAGTCCCAACGCGGTAGCTTTGGACGGCCGCGGAAATCTGTACATCGCCGACGGATTGCTTCTCAAAGTGCGAAAAGTGGATCTCACGAGCGGGATCATTACGGCTTTCGCGGGATCCGGATCGCCGAATTTCGCGGGCGAAGGCGGCCCCGCGATTCAGGCCGGCTTGACCGTCGCCGGCCTCGCCGCGGATTCCGCCGGAAACGTGTACATAGCGGACTTCTTCAACAACCGCATTCGCAAAATCGCGGCTACGGGCATCATCACCACCATCGCCGGCACTCCCACGCCGGGGGATAGCGGCGACAACGGCCCGGCCGCGCAGGCCAATCTGTCTTCGCCCGCCTCGTTAACCATCGATCGCGCCGGAAATCTGTATTTTGTGGATTCCGACAATAACCGCATCCGCCGCATCAGCCCCGACGGCCGCATCACGGCCTTCGCCGGTACCCGCGCTTTTGGAAACGGCGGCGACGGCGGCCCCGCCGTGAATGCCACCTTCGCCGGGCTGGGCGACATCTATGCCGGCCCGGACGGCGCCGTCGTGCTGGTAAGCGGCATCGTCGTGCGTCACATCAATACGCAAGGGATTATCACGACGGTGGCGGGATCGATCAACACGGTTGGCTTCACCAACGACGGAGCCGCGGCGGCCGGCGCGCCCCTCGGCGAACCGGTCAGCGCCGCCCTGATGCCGAATGGGGACGTGCTGATCGCCGAGATCGGCCGCATTCGCAGAGTCGCGAACGGAGTGCTCGGAACGGTGGCGGGCGTGCTCCCCCGCGAAGGAACGGCGGCGCGGGACACACCCCTGAATTTCCCCACCACGGTGCTCGGGGAACGAACGGGCGGCATCCTCTTCAGCGACACTTTCAACAACCGCGTGCGCCGCGTGTTGAACGGCGCGGTAACCACGGCCGTGGGCAACGGTCTCACCCGCGGCCCCGGCGTTACCGTATCCGATCCGGCGGGGATCGCGCTCGAAGGCGACGGAACCCTCATCCTGGTGGAGCGCGCCAGGAACCGCGTGGTGCGGGTGGGCGCCAACGGCAATCTCTCGCCCCTGGCCGGCAGCGGTCGCGGCGCCTTTTCGGGAGACGGAGGCGCCGCTTCCGCGGCGGCCCTCAACGGGCCGGTGGGTGTCGCTATCGATCCCGCTCAGAACGTGTTCATCGCGGATTACGACAACTACCGCGTTCGCCGCGTCAGCGCGGAAGGCATCATTACCACCGTGGCGGGCAATGGGACGATGCGCGCCTCCGGCGATAACGGCCCAGCCACGGCAGCGGGCCTCGATCCGTATGCGGTGGCGGTGGACGGGTCTGGAAAACTGGTGATCGCCGACCGGCTGAATCACCGCGTCCGCCAGGTGGACTTGCGCAGCGGCGTCATTACCACCATCGCCGGCGCCGGCACATCCGGATATTCGGGCGACGGCGGACCGGCCGTGTCTGCGCAATTGTTCCTGCCTTCCGGAGTGGCCTTCGATTCCGCCGGCAATCTCTATATCTCGGACACTTCCAACAGCCGCATCCGGCGCGTGACTCCCGGCGGAATCATCACCAGCATCGCGGGCAACGGCTCCCCGGAGGCGCAGCCGGAGACGGGAGCGGCCTTGCTCAGCGGAATGACCCCCTACGGGCTCGTCGTGGAGCCGGCCGGCAGTATCCTCTTCGCCGACGCCTTCAATGATCGCCTCCGGCGGCTGACCCCCATCGCGGTCCGCGCCATGACCATCGCCGCGGGCGACGGGCGCTCGGGAACGCCCGGCACACGAATCCTGCTGACGACGTTGGTCACCGGCGACGGCGGCATTCCGCTGGCCGGGGTGCCCGTTACCTTCGCCGTGACCGCCGGCGCCGGTGCGCTGGCGCCCTCTACCGCGATTACCAGCGCAAACGGCCGGGCCACTTCGGAAATCACGCTGGGTGAAACGCCGGGTCCGGTCACGGTGACCGCGAACACCACCGGCGTGCCGCCCGTGCGCTTCTCGCTGACCATCACACCCCCGGTAAGCGGACCCCAGCCTCGCATTAACCCCGGCGGCGTGGTGGGCGCAGGCTTGAGCACTCCTCCGCTTCGCGATCTCTCAGCAGGGGCGATTGCCACCATCTTTGGGCAGCAGTTTACCCCTCCGGGAGCCCCGCTCCGCCGCGTGGGCGCCGCAGACCTGGTGAACGGCGCCGTGCCACAGGTTTTTGCGGGCGTCTGTGTACTGGTGGGGACGGTTCGCGCTCCGGTGTTCCTGGTGGCGGAAACGCAGGTGAATTTCCAGATTCCGCGTGTCGACGCCGGCCGCGCCGATGTCCGCCTCGTCACCGGTTGCGGAACACAAAACGAAACCACCTCGCCGGCCGAGCCGGTGAACATCGTGGCGCGTTCCCCGGAGTTCTTCTTCTTCACCTTCGGCGCGGGCGGCCGCAATGCGATCGCCGCGGTGGACGCGGTAAGCGGCGCCCTGCTCGGCGCGCCCGGCCTGATCCCCGGCGTCACCACCGTTCCAGGACGTCCAGATCAGTTGATCACGGTGTTTCTTACCGGCCTCGGAGATACCGATCCGCCCGTGACGCCGGGCGAGATCCCGCAGGGCATCGCGCGTACCACCGGCGGTCTGCGCATCACCGTTGGCGGTCTGGAAGTGGCCGCGGACCGCGTCACCTACGCCGGAGTGACCCCCTTCAATCCCGGCCTGTTCCAGATCAACTTCTTCCTCCCGGCGGGTGCGGCGGAAGGGGATCAACCCGTGGTGATCGCGATGGGCGGCGCTTCCACTCCCGCGGGCGCCTACTTGACCATCGCCCGGTGATTCGTCCCGGAAGGCGAATCTTCTACTTCGCCTTCTCGATCACCGATCCCAGCGTATGGCGCATGTCGATCCGCACGTCGCGGACCGCCTTGCCTTCGTTCCCGGCGATCCGGAACAAGCGGATGCTCGTGCCGCTCTCGCGCCGGACCGTATGCAATAGCTTCCACCGCGCGGGCATGGTGGCGATGGATTCCTCCAGCACGCGCGCGTGTTCGCCGCAGCCCACCGGCTCGCAATTTTCCACCACCGCGAGGGCCACCGGCACTGCATCCAGGACCTCCATCACTTCCCCTGGCGTGCGGTATAGCAGGCGGTATCCGGTCATCATGCGGCGATCGGCCAGCATCTTGCTTGCGCGCAGAACCATGTGTCCGGGGCGGCGAATCTCCTGCATCGCCATTTCGGCCACCAGCATGCCCTCGGCTCCGGCGTCGGAACTCACCAGGATCGCGCTGCCACGCGGCAGGTTTTGCGCGGCGATCACTCGCGCTACCTCCACGTAAGAGCTGGTCTGCTTCCGCGGCACCCGGAACGTGAACGCCGCATACGGGCTGATCAGCGCCACTACCGCGAAAATGCGCAAGGCCGGCACACGCCGGTGCAGCATCCGCCATTCCATGTTCAACAGGTAAAACGCGCCCACGCGAAGCGGGATCCACGCCAGCAGAATCAGGCACGGCGCCAGTGGCAGCAGATACCGATCTTCCACAATCGGGTAGATCAGGCTATGGAAGCTCCAGACCGCCAGCGCCATGGCCAGGGAAACGCGATGAACGCCGGGATCTTCAGCCTCGGGCGCGACTTCCGTGTCCTGACGGAGCAAAAGCCACACCGCGCCGGCCACCGCCAGAACGAAAACGATGGGCCCTGCGAGTCCGATGATCTCCGACACGTTGGCGATTCCCGAAAGAAACCGCCGGAATGGTTCCCCCGGTTCGGCTGCGTAGGCGACGAAGCGGCGGACGGCAAAATACCACGGTCCGGCGATCGCCAACACCAGGACCGCCGGAGCCCAGAATGCGCGCGTTTTCACCAGATGGAACCGGCGCAACAATAGAACCCCGAATAGCGGCAGCAGCGCCAGCGCCAGCCCGTTGTACTTCATCAGGATCGCGGCCGACGCCAGCAGGCCGAAGCGGACCGCGTCCTTCATCGCCTCCGACTGCAGGTAGCGCGCGTAACACATCATCGCCAGCAGCATCAGAACCGCCAGCGGAACATCGAGCATCACCGACATCGTGCTGCGTTGCGAAGCAGGCAGCGTCACCAGGATGACCGCGGAGACCGCCGCCTGCCGGAATCCGATGTTGCGATGTGCGAAGTAGAAAAACAGCATCCCCCACAATGCCGTGATCGCCGCCTGCAGCATCAGCACCGTCGTGCGATCCACTCCAAACACAAGCATCCATAAGCCGCTCAACAGGTGAAACAGCGGAGGCCACAGCCCGAAGGCGACACGGGGGTAATGGAGGTAGTATTGCTTTGCGAAACTGAGCGGATCCTGCGGGAAACCATCCGCCAGATAGTCGCGGACCATCAGAGCCGTTACATAGTGCGCGGCCTCATCCGGCTGAGATCCGAAACCCCCTCTGTAAGCGGCGGAGCTGACTTGTAATCCGGCGACGGCCAACAGAAGCACCAGCAGCGTCAGAACGTAGCGCTTCAGAACGATTTTGGCCCACGCAGATCTGATGGCAGCTCTCATGTCTCCTACAAAAGGTTCGCCTGAATAGAGTACCCGGAAGCCGAGCTTGTTTCCATACCGGCCTTTGGAATTGGTACTAGGGTATGCGCAACCGCAGATTAGGCGGTGCTTTTTGGCGCTTGTCTGGTATTCTGGGTGCGGGAGCGTTCCTGCCCGACAGGTTAGAAGCCTCCATATATTGATCCAACAGTCAATGTCATGGAGTCCGACTCGTCATTTCGCGCTGGTGTGCAAGCTCCGGCCACAAGCCATGGAGAAGCCTGAAGGCGCTCGGGGGATTCCGCCCTTGGTTTCACCGGGGTCAATGACGGAGGCGACGACGG
>JAIEPW010000089.1 GCA_019748195.1 Bryobacteraceae bacterium | reverse complement strand
TGAAGGCTCGCGCCGCCTGAAGGCGGCACTACGGGGCACAATGAAGCGTTGCCGCTGGGTAACACGCGTGGATGGGCGCTTGCGGTAGCGCCGCGTTTACGCGGCGCGCGGTGTTTTGGGACTTGGCGAGCCTGAAGGCTCGCGCCGCCTGAAGGCGGCACTACGGGGCAGAATGAAGCGTTGCCGCTGGGTAACACGCGTGGATGGGCGCTTGCGGTAGTGCCGCGTTTACGCGGCGCGCGATGTTTTGGGACTTGGCGAGCCTGAAGGCGGCACTACGGGGCACAATGAAGGCGTTGCATCTGGGTAACACGCGTGGATGGGCGCTCGCGGTAGTGCCGCGTTTCCGAGGCGCGCGATGTTTTGGGACTTGGCCAGCCTGAAGGCGGCACTACGGGGCACAATGAAAGCGTTGCATCTGGGTAACACGCGTGGATGGGCGCTTGCGGTAGTGCCGCGTTTCCGAGGCGCGCGATGTTTGGGGACTTGGCCAGCCTGAAGGCGGCACTACGGGGCACAATGAAGCGTTGCATCTGGGTAACACGCGTGGATGGGCGCTTGCGGTAGTGCCGCGTTTGCGCGGCGCGCGATGGTTGGGGAACGCTGCCAGTTGAGTGCGCGATGCAGGTTGATTCGACGGGGCCTGAAGGCGGTTCTACTTGGCTGCGTCGCACCGCCGCCAAGGCGACCTTGCTAGAGCGATCGCACGGCGTCTTCGACCTGGCGGGCGAGCGCGGCGTAGTTGTCGCCGCGCAGCAGCATCGGCTTGCCGAAGCGGATGCTGACGCGGCCGGGGCGGGCCATTTTCCAGGTGCGGTGCAGGACGCGATCGAAGCCTTCGATGCGGATGGGCACGACGGGGACCTCGAGTTTCGCGGCCATCATGCCGACGCCGGCGCGGAAGGGGCGGATCTCGCCGGTTTCGGTGTGCTGTCCTTCGGGGAAGATGAGGATGGAGTAGCCTTCGCTGACCAAGTCGCCCGCGTAACGGAGCGCGTCCGCCTGTCCGGATTGCTTTTGCGGCAGCGCGAAGGCATGGAAGACCAGAGTGGACAAGTAGTACGCGAGGCCGTTGCGCAGCCGCTTGGCGAGGCTGAATCCGGCGGGAGCGAAGTGCGCCTCGAAGAAGTTCTTGGACATGGTGGGCACGACGCGGTAGCGGTAAGAGACCGGCAGCGCGAGCATGATGGCGGGGGTGTCCATGTAGCTCTGGTGATTGGGCGCGAAGATCACGGGTCCGCGGAGATCGCGGAGGTGCTCGCGGCCCTCGACCCTGGCCCAGGCGAACAGGCGGGTGAGGGAGAAGACCACGACGGGCAGGAAAGCGCGGCGGAAGGCACGAGCCCACCAGGAGCGGGCCCAATGCGGCCAATCCTGGGGTTCGAGCGAATCTTCGGCGGTCTTGCTGACTTTGGGGGCGGCGAGGTCGGCGACGGTGCGGGCGGAGGACATCTGGCTCTCGTCGAGGTCCAGGGCGACCATGAGTTCGACGCGTTCGAGCGACGATAAGCCGAGTTCGTCGAGTGACGTGGAGGGAGTGATGTCGCGCCCGGCGGCGAGCCTGGCGAGCACCTTTTCCGCGTCAGAGCCGGCGCGGCGGACCTCGGGCGCGGCGCCGCCCTCCTCCACCCATTTGAGGATCTCGCCGCGCTTCAGCTTGGCGGTGCCTTCGGTGCGCGGCAGCGACTCCGCGGTCCAGAGGGAGAAGCCACGAATCCTCTGGTGATCTTCGAGGGCGTGGTTGGCCTGGCGGATGACGGCCTGCGGTTCGACGCCGGGTTCGAGCAGCAGGACGGCGTGAACGCGGTCACGGCCGACGGCGGCGGAATCGCGGACGCCAGGCAGGCGGTTGAGAACCTGTTCGACATCCTCGGGAAAGATATTCAGCCCTTCGGGCGTGACGATCATTTCCTTTTTGCGGCCGCGGACGTGGAGGCGGCCTTCGGAATCGAAGCCGCCGATGTCGCCGGTGTGCAACCAGCGCTGGCCGGCGGAGTCGGTTTCGAAGGCGCCGGTTTCGCCCTGGCCGTAGTAGCCCATGGTGACGTTTTCGCCGCGGACCAGGATCTCGCCGTCCTCGGCGATCTTCACTTCGACACCGGCTATTGGCTTTCCGACGGTGCCTTTGCGGGCATGCAGCGGATGATTCAGGGTGACGATGGGCGCGGTTTCGGTGAGGCCGTAGCCCTGGATCACGAGAAAGCCGAGCTTGGAGAAGAACTCCTCGAGGTCAGGAGGGAGCGGCGCGGCGCCTACGATGAAGGCCCAGAACTTCCATCCGAACAGGTTGTGAACGTGGCGGTAATGCCACCAGCGCCGCCACCATTTCAGGCCAGGGGGCGCGGGATTGGCGAGGGAGGGATCGAGCTGCAGAAGATGCTCGCGCAGGACTTCGAGGATCTTGGGGACGGCGACCAGAAGCGAGATGCGGCGGTTCTTGATCTGGCGGACGATTTCACGAGGGTTGTAGCCGTGGAGGAAGACGACCGTGCCTTCGAGCATGGGGGGGATGAAGGCGGCCATCGCCTGCCCGAAGAGGTGGCTGAGGGGAAGCAGGTTGAGGAAGCGGATGGGGGAGAACGGCCGGGCGTACCTGCGGTATTTGGCGACTTCGTTTTCCACCGGCACGATGTTGGCGAGCACGTTGCGGTGGGTGATGGTGACGCCCTTGGGCTGGGAGGTAGCGCCGGAGGTGAAGATGATCTCGGCGAGCTCGTCGCGGGAAGCGCCGGCGCGGATTTCGACAGGGGCGGGGGTCCAGTCCCAGCCGTCGAGCTTCCAGACGGGGATGGCGATGTCGAGTTCGGGGACCTGTTCGCCGGCAAGAACCGCCTTGGCGTGGACGATGTCGTGAACGCGCAGCAGCATGTCCGAGGAGGCGCGGTAGTCGATGGGAACGAGGGTGACGCCTTCGAGCAGGCAACCCCAGAGGACGACGACCCATTCGGGGCGGTTTTCGCTCCAGAGGATGACCTTGTCGCCGGGGGCGGCGCCGGCGGCGCGGAGACGGAGGGCGAACGCGGCGGCGGCGCCGGCTACCTGGGCGTAGGTGTACCGCCAGCTCCGAGCGCCGTCGTCATAGATGAGGAACTCCTTGGAGGAACGGGAGTGATCGCGGAAGAAGTCGAGCAGCGTTTCGCGCCGCAACATTTCCTACCATTATGGGGCACGGAAGCAGAAAGCCGCCGGAATGTTCCGGCGGCTTGAGGTTTCCGGAGAGTGGACGGTGGAGCTCAGATCATTTCGCGCTGCTTGATCACTGCCTTGCGCTCCTGCATCAGTTTGTCCATGAGCTGGGCATCCGGGACTTTGCTCTTGAGCTCGTCGACGGTGTAATCGGAGGGGATCTCGAAGAGGCTCCGCAGCGGCTCCTGGCGGCTGATGTTGGTCAAGCGGTAGGTGGTTTCGCCGGAGCGCGGATCGCTGGTCTTGCTCATCACGAGCAGCCCGAGTTCCTTCGAAAACCAGCGTTCCGTCACAGTCTGGATGTCGCGTTCGTTGCCGATGGAGCCGGCGGGGAGCGTGATGGTGGTGCGGGTGCCTTCGGCCATGACGCCTTCGATGTTGCGGGCGCCGAGGTTTTCCGACTTCACGTTATTCGAGACTCCATGGACGCTGTCGTTGAAGACGACCATGGAACCGCCGATGCCTCCGGCGGCGACGCCGCGTTCGAAGGTGTGGACCTCGACGCGCTGGCCGAGAGTGGCGGTGACGGCTTCGCGCTCCGCCTGTTTGCGCTGCTCCCCGGACTTGCCGGGCTCGGCGGCCTTCCATTCCGCGACGCGTTCGGCCGGGTAGCTGAAGAGGCGGGAGGGGACCTTGTGCGCGACCTTCTTATCGGGATCCAGCGTGTAGCTCAGTTTGGCGACGGGGTCGTTAATCGTGATGCTGCGATGGCCGGCTTCGCCGGTCTGCCAGGGGCCGATGGAGCGGAGCGATTGCTCGCGGCGTTCGCGGCCTTCGCTATCGCGATAGATGAGAGAGGTGTGTTTGCGGACGATGCGGTTGCCGTCGGCGAGGGTCTGAACGGTTTCCGTGACCGCCTCGGCGGAGTAGGGAGCGCCTTTCATGGCGCGGCCGCCCATACCGCCGGCGATGACTTCGAACATGATGCCGGCGGAAGCCGCCGTTCCGCGCTCGATGAGGATATCCGGCGGCGCCAGCTCCAGCGCCTGCGCGCGAGGCCGGGTGGCGATGGTTTGGGCAACGGCGGCTCCGGTCAGGGCGAAGGCCGCGGAGCAAATCAACAGTTTCTTCATTTGTCTATCTCCCTCGTTTATCGGTATTGAGCAGTAGTTACGAAACGGATCGCGCGGGCCGTTCCGTCTTCGCCGAGAAGAACATCGGCTTGAACGCGTTCATCCATGCGGTCGGCCCGCACGGGGATTCCCATGGACAGCAGGGCCGATCGCGGGATGCTGACGCGCAGGAGCTGGGTGCGTTCATTGCGATCGATGTAGCCGGCGCCCAAGGGCAGGAATTCGGTGGACAAGGTCTGCGAGGCGAGGGTCGCGTCACTGGAAGCTGGGGCGCCGCGGCGCGGCAGCGGGCGGCGGACGCCGGAATCCTCGACGACGGTCTTGGGCGGCTCGACGCTGGCGATTTGGGGCCGGGGCGGTTGGGCTCGCGGGGGCGCCGGTGTTTCCACGATGGCGGGCCGGGGCGCCGGCGATCCGGCGATTTCGGCCTGTGGGCGCGAAGGCTCGGAGGCGATCATCAGGATGAGGACGCCGGCGGCGACGGCGGCGGAAACCGCCAGCCAGATTCGTTTCGCGGAGGCGTGGGCGCGGCGGGCGGCGGCTCGATTTTCGCGGAAGGCAAGCAGCAGCCGGTGCTCCATTCCGGCGCTGGATTCGAACTCGCGGTCGTCCCCGGCAAGCGCGGCGAGGGCGGCGGTGAGCCGGCGCTGCTCGTTCAGCAGCGCGCCGCAGCCGCCGCACAGCTCAGCGTGGTGAAGACCCGCGGCATCCGCGATCCCCTCGCGCCCCAGCTCCGCCACTTTGGATTGAAATTCAGCGCACGTCATATCGCAACCGCTCCCGCTTTCATCGCCGGCGCACGAAATTTGTCCGCCAGCAGCGTCCGCCCCCGGTTCAGGCGCGAACGGACCGTGCCTACGGGACAATCGAGCACGGCCGCCGCATCCAAGTAACTCAACCCCTGCAGTTCGCACAAGACCAATGCCTCGCGATAGACGGGAGGCAAGCTGAGCACGGCGCGCCGGACCGCGTTGATGGTTTCGCGGCGCGTCATCTCGTCCAAGACATTTTCCCGGGAATCGGCGACCGGATCGTCCGCGGCTAATTCGGCCCAGCTTTCGTTGCGGACCTTTTCCAGGTGACGGCGGACCAGATTGCGGGCGATTCCGAAGAGAAAGCCGGACACGCTGCCTTTGGCGGGATCGAAACGCGATCCCTGGCGCATCAGCAGCATGAAGGTATCCTGGGTGATCTCCTCCGCGATTTCCACCGATCCCGACATTTGCAACGCAAACCTGTAAACGCCCCCCTGCCTGCGCCGGTAGAGAGCCGTGAAGGCAGTCTCGTCACCTTCCAGCATCCGGCGCAGCAGGAGTTCGTCCGTCAGTTCAAGGGTCATTATCAGATCAACCGACGATTCGGTCTGTCGTTGCTTCAGATTCACCGTCCGGCAAGGGAAAGTTCCAGAATCTTATTGCCTTTCGCTGCAGTTAGTTGGAAGGAGCCTCGCAGGGGCCGCCGCAGCGCGCGTTGATGAGCAGGTGCAGGGTGGTGAGGTATTCGCCCGGAGTCACGCGGCGCGACCGCCGGGCGTGGCGGGACGGCTGCTCCATGTCGGTCTTGTGCGCGATCACCATATCGAGGCGCGGCAGGACGGTGATGAACTGGCCGCCGGCCCCCATCGCGGAGTAGGCGCCGTGGAAGGGGCCGTCGGCCTGCGACGCATCCCAGACCCACCACATATAGCCGTAGCCCCAGCGGGCGCCGCGGGCATTGGAACGCTGCGAAGGGGGATTCATGTCGTGCATGGGGGTAACCAGACTGGCGATCCGCCTGGCCCAATCGCGGGGAATCACCTGCGTCCCGTTCCAGTCGCCGGAACGCAGCATCAGGAGGCCGATGCGGGCCATGTCGCGGGTGGAGAAGTGGAAGTGATAGGCCAGATGCTGGGAGCGCGCGGCGTCACCGCTTCGCCGGTGAAGGGAGCGGTCAAAGTCCTGCAAGCCGATGCGGCGGCCGATGTCCTCCTGGAAGGCGTCATAGAGGTCCTTGCCGGTGAGCTTCTCGAAGACGGTTCCGGCGGCGTTGAAGTCCCAGTTGTTGTAAAGGAAGTAGGTTCCGGGCTGCTGGGAGCCGCGGGGGGGCGCGCTGGCGGTATCATCGCCGGGGTTGGAAGCGGCGTGATAGATGCCGGAGCGGGCGCTGATGAGATCCTGGATGGTGGCGGCGCGCTCCCGGGGCAGCAGCCCGCCCACGTCGTCGAGCGCGATCTGCTCCAGGTTTTTGTTGAGATCGATGGTTTTGTTTTCGACGTACTTGCCGTACATCATGGCCAGGACGCTCTTGCGGCAACTGGCGATGTAGCTGACGTGCTTGAGGTCGCCATATTCGAAGATGGCGCGGCCGCGGACGGAAACCAGCATCGCGGTGGTGTCGGTGGATTCGAGCCAGGCCTTCAGGGCATTCAGGCGGGGGGTGGAGTAGTTGACGGACTCGGGTTTGGCCTGTTCCCAAGCGTCGCCGGGGAAGGAAATGGGGGGCCGGGCCAGCAGAGTGACTGCGAACAGGAGGTGGAGGGCCAAGGCTCGCATGGGCATAGCAGATATTATGCGCGATCCGTGCATTGCCTTAGGGTGCATTTGGGGCGGAAGCGCGGGGTCGCTTGGCCGGGGCGGTCCGGCACGCTATCCTGTTAGTTTCTGAGGTTTTAACCATTGAGCCGCATTGCAGACGCTTTTCGCAGTTTCTTTTCCATTCTCTTCGCCGGGACGCTGGCGGAGGACATCGCCCAGCATTACGGATATGTGAAGCCGACCATCACCAAGCCGGAGGGCAAGCCGAAGCCGGAGCCACCCAAGCTGGGTCCGAAGGAGGGAGCGCTGCAATTGCTGGGGCTGTTGCAGCGGGACGCGCGCTTCGTCGATTTTCTGATGGAGGACATCTCCGGATACGCGGACGATCAGGTGGGGGCGGCGGTGCGGCAATTGCATGAGCAGAGCCGGGCGACGCTGGACCGCTACGTAAAGCTCGCGCCGGTGATCGACGGGGTGGAGAACACGTTCACGAAGCTGGATCTAGTGGATCCGAAGGCGGTGAAACTGGTGGGCAACGTACCGGCGAGCGGCAAGGCCGCGGGGGGGACGCTGGTGCACCGGGGCTGGCGGGCGCAGTCGGTGGATCTGCCGAACATCGCCGGCAGCGCGGAGATCGTGGCGCCGGCCGAGGTTCAGATCGACTAGATGGTCATCGGAATCGATCTCGGCACGACGAATTGCGCGCTGGCGGTGGCGCGCGCGGGCCGGCATCCGAACGATGCGGGCGAAGTCCGGTTTGTGGACGTGCCGCAACTGGTGAATCCGGGCGAGGTGCGTCCGCAGCCGCTGCTGCCGTCGTTTTTGTACCTGGCGGGTCCGACGGATTTTCCGGAGGGATCGCTGGAGTTGCCGTGGGACTCGGATGGGCAGTGGGTGGTGGGGGAGCTGGCGCAGAAGCGCGGCGCGGAGAACGCGACGCGGCTGGTGGCGTCGGCCAAGAGCTGGCTGAGCCACAGCGGGGTGAACCGGACGGCGGCGCTGCTTCCCGTTTCGGCGCCGGATGGCGTATCGCGAGTGTCGCCGGTGGAGGCGTCGCGGCGGTACCTGGAGCACTTGCGGCGGGCGTGGGATCACGCGAATCCGGAAGTTCCCTTCGAGCAGCAGCAGGTGTTGATCACGGTACCGGCGTCGTTCGACGCGGTGGCTCGCGAGCTGACGCAGGAAGCGGCGGAAGCGGCGGGATATCGCAACGTGATTCTGCTGGAGGAGCCGCAAGCGGCGTTTTACGCGTGGATCGAGCGGCATCCGGACTGGCGGGAGCGGGTGGAGCCGGGCGATTTGATCCTGGTGGTCGATATCGGCGGCGGAACAACGGACTTCACGCTGATCGCGGTGACGGAGCGCGAAGGCGAGTTGGGCCTGGAACGGGTGGCGGTGGGCGATCACATTCTGCTGGGCGGGGATAACATCGACCTGGCGCTGGCGCGTCACGTGGAAGCGCAGCTCGCGGCGAAGAAGACGCGGCTGGACGCGGCGCAGTTAAACGCGCTGTGGCAGCAGTGCCGGGCGGCGAAGGAGAAGCTGCTGGAAGCGGGATCGGCGGCGGATGCGGAGCATCCGGTGACGATTCTGGGCCGGGGCACGGGGCTGGTGGGGGGTACGATCCGGGCATCGCTGAAGCGATCGGAGGTGGAAGCCGTGATCCTGGACGGGTTCCTGCCCAAGGTCAGCAGCCAGGAGATGCCGGAGCGGCGGCGCGGGGGTTTGATGGAGGAAGGTCTGCCGTATGCGGCGGACGCTGCGATCACGCGGCATCTGGCGCGGTTTCTGCGGCAGCAGGCGGCGCAAGCGGAGCACGGATCGGTGCGGCGGTCCCAGAGCGGGCTGGCGGCGCCGACACATGTGCTGTTCAATGGCGGGGTGTTGCGCGCGGATCTGGTGCGGGATCGGATTGTGGAAGTGCTGAACGGCTGGCTGCGAGAGGAAGGGATGGCGGAGGCGGCGATCCTGACGGGCGAGGATCTGACGCATGCGGTGGCGCGCGGGGCGGCGTATTACGGGCTCGCGCGGCAAGGCCGGGGGGTGCGGATCCGCGGCGGCGTGCCGCGGACATATTACATCGGGGTGGAGTCGGCGATGCCGGCGGTGCCGGGGATGCGGCCGCCGTTGAAGGCTTTGGCGGTGGCGCCGTTCGGGATGGAGGAAGGCAGCAGCGTGGCGATCCCGAACCGGCAGTTCCGGCTGGTAGTGGGAGAGCCGGCGCAGTTCCGCTTTTTGGTGTCGAGCGTCCGCAAGAACGATGAAGCGGGGGTGTTGATCGCGGAACTGGACGAGGAACTGGAGGCGTTGTCGCCGATCGAGGTGACGCTGGAGGGGGCGGGCGGGGAGACGGTTCCGGTGACGCTGGAGGCGAATGTCACCGAGACCGGCGTTCTGCAGCTTTGGTGCGTGGCCGCGGACGGGCCGCGGCCCGCGGGGAAGAAGAACGCCAAGGAAGCGCGGCGATGGAAGCTCGAGTTCAATGTCCGGAGCGCCAGTAAATAGATGAACGTCGGCATCGACCTGGGCACCACCAATTCCGCGTTGTCGTACATCGACCCGGCGGAAGCCTTGGAGGCGGATTTTCCGCCGATCCACGTTCTGCCGATTCCGCAGTATGTCGCGCCGGGCCAGATGGAGGAGCGGCGGACGCTGCCCTCCTTCGTGTACCTGGGAGACCTGGAGTACGTGGGCGTTTACGCGCGCGAACAGGGCGCCCTGGTTCCAACGAAGACGGTGCACTCCGCCAAGAGCTGGCTGTCGAATCCGGAGGTAGACCGGACAGCGAAGATCCTGCCGTGGGATGCGCAGGAAGGGGGCCGGGTGTTGTCGCCGGTGGAGGTGAGCGCCAAGATTCTGGGGCATCTGGCGTCGGCTTATCAGTCGCGCATGGGATCGCCGCTGACGGGCGAGAACGTGGTGCTGACGGTTCCGGCGAGTTTCGACGAGGAAGCGCGCGAACTGACGGTGGAGGCGGCGCGGCAGGCGGGGATGGCGAACCTGACGCTGCTGGAAGAACCGGCGGCGGCGTTTTATTCCTGGATCGCGAATGACCTGGCGCGATCGCAGAAGGCGTTGTTCGACGGGCAGACGGTGCTGGTGTGCGACGTCGGCGGGGGGACCAGCGATTTCACGCTGATCCAGGTGCGGCGCGAGGGCGACAAGGTCGACTTCACGCGCACGGCAGTGGGCAAGCATCTGCTGCTGGGCGGCGACAACCTGGATCTCACGATCGCCTGGCTGGTGGAATCGAAGCTGAACAAGCCGCTTTCCCTGCGGCAGCGAAGCGCGCTGCGGCGGCAGTGCGCGTCGGCGAAGGAACGGCTGCTGGGCGAGTCCGATCTCGGCAAGGTGGAGATCACGGTTTTGGGCGCGGGGTCGACGCTGATCGGCGGCACGCTGAAGACCGAGGTGTTGCGCGAGGAAGTGCTGGAGCTTGCGCTGGAGGGCTTTTTGCCTTTCTGCTCGTTTGAGGACAAGCCGAAAGAGGAGGATCGATCCTTGTTCCGGGAACTGGGGCTGCCGTATGTCTCGGACCCGGCGATCACACGGCACCTGGCGGCCTTCCTTCATGCGGCGGGGGCGAAGCCGGACGCGATTCTGTTCAACGGCGGCTTCTTCATTCCGGAGATTCTGCGGCAGCGCGTCGCCGACGTAATCGAGCATTGGGTGGGGAAGCGTCCGGCGATCCTTGAGAACCGCGACCTGGATCTGGCGGTGTCAGTGGGAGCGGCGTACTACGCATACGTTCGCTCCACCGGCGCGGGCTTGCTGGTGCGGGGAGGCCTGCCGCGCACATACTTCATCGGGCTGGGAACCATGGATGAGAAGCTGCGGACGGTGTGTCTGGTTCCGCGCGGGGCGGAAGAAGGCGCGACCTTCGAGGTGGACCGGAACCTGGAGCTGATCGCCAACAAGCCGGTGTCGTTCCGCCTGTACAGTTCCTTGACGCGTCCGGACGATCTGGTGGGGGACGTGGTGGAATTCACGGCGGACGCTGCCGCCGAGCTACATCCACATGCGCCATTGAACGCTGTATTGCGCTTCGGCAAGACGGGCGAGCGCCAGGTTCCGGTGAAACTTGGCGCGCGGCTGACGGAAGTGGGCACGCTGGAGATCTGGGTGGATTCCAAGATCAGCGAGAATCGCTGGCGGCTGCAGTTCGAACTGCGGAAGCAGGCATCCGCGCCATTGTCGAAGCCCGCCGCGGTGCTGAGCCACGAGGCGGTGGGGAACGCGGGGCGGTTGATCGAGGAGACGTTCCGGACCTTGTCGCTGCCGCCCGCTGAACTGCCGTCGCGTCTGGAGCAGGCGCTGGGACTGGGCCGCAACTCGTGGCCGCTTTCGGCGATCCGGCGGATGGGCGAGACGCTATTGGAGAATGCCGAAGGGCGAAAGGCGGGCGCGGCGTTCGAGCAGCGGTGGTTGAGCCTGACGGGTTTTTGCCTGCGTCCGGGATTCGGATTCCCGGGAGACGATTTCCGGATCGAGCGGGCGCGGCGCGTGTACGCGGAGGGGATCACGTTCGGGAATCAGGTGCAGAACGAAGTGGAATGGTGGATCTTCTGGGGCCGCGTCGCGGGCGGGCTGAATCGCAACCAGCAGACGGACATTTTCCAGCGGCTGTCGCCGTTCCTGCTGCCGCGCAATCAGAAGAAGCCGCCGCGGCTGAATGAAAGCCTGCGCCGCGAGATGTGGCGGACGGCGTGCAGCCTGGAGTTGCTGCCGGTAGCGACAAAAACACAACTCGGCGAGGAATTGATGGCGCGGGTGAAGAAGGGCGAGTTCGTGGAGACGGCGCTCTGGTGCCTGTCGCGGTTGGGCGCACGGAGGCTGTTCTACGGTCCGATCAACCAGGTGGTACCGGCATCCACGGGCGCCCGATGGGTGGAGGCGCTGCTGAAACTTCCCCGCGCGGAGGACGCGGTTCTGGCGATCGCCCGGGTGACGGGAGATTCGACGCGCGATCTGCCCGCGGCAACGCTGGACCTGGTTCGCCGCGCGTTCCCGGATCGCGATCTTCATGCCGAGCCGTCGGGCGATCTGGCCGCGATGGGACGGATCTTCGGCGAAGAACTGCCGAGCGGGCTGATTTTCGCGGAGTCCTAGCATGGACGAGCGATCGCTGGTGGAGCTTCTTCGCCGGGATTCGGGCAGCCGGGGCCTGGTACTGGGAATCGGCGACGATTGCGCCGTCTACCGCCCGAAGCCCGGCGAGGACCTGGTGTTCACCTCCGACCTGCTGATCGAGGATGTCCATTTCACCAGCGAGTTGTTCCGGCCCGAGGCGATCGGGCACAAGGCGCTGGCGGTGAGCTTGAGCGATATCGCGGCGATGGGAGCTGTTCCCAAGTTTGCGTTGCTGTCGCTGGGCGTCCCGGCGAGTTGCGGCGAGAAGTGGATGCGAAGTTTCTTCCGCGGCTTTCACAAGCTGGCCCGGCGTTACGATACGACGCTCGCGGGCGGTGATCTTTCCCGGAGCGACAAAATCGTTTGCGACGTGACGGTCTGCGGCGCAGTGCGATCGGGCAAGGCGTTGCGGCGCGACGGAGCGCGGCCGGGGGACTCAATTTTCGTATCGGGACGGCTGGGGAGAGCGTGGCAACGGCATCAAAAGCCGGAGCCGCGAATCAAGCTGGCCCGGAAGATCGCCGGACGAGCCACGTCCTGCATGGACTTAAGCGACGGTCTTTCGCTGGACCTGCACCGGCTGTGCCTGGCGTCCGGCGTGGCGGCGGAACTGGATCGCGTACCGGCGCGGCGGGGCGCGACGCCGGAGCTGGCGCTGCACGGGGGCGAGGATTACGAACTGCTGTTCACATTGCCCCCGAGGAAGGCGGCGCCCGCGGGGACAATTCGCATCGGTAGGATGGTGGAGGGCGAGCCTGGGGCCGTGAAGCTGCTGGGAGCGCCGCTTGCGCCCGGAGGGTACGACCATTTCCGCAGATCCGGCTCCCGTCATTGAATTGATCGAGGCGTTCCGGCGGTCGAAGACGATGTTCGCGGCGGTGTCGCTGGGTGTTTTCGAAGGCAACCGCGATCTGGGCGCCGCCGGGGATCGCCTGCTGGATGCGTGCGTCGCGCTGGGGCTGTTGCGCCGCGAGGGCGGGGCTTACGTCAACACGGCGGTGAGCGAGGAGTATCTTACCCTGGCGAGCCCGCGGACGCTGGCGGGCTACGTTCTGTATTCGAATCGCGCCTTGTATCCGATGTGGGCTCACCTGGAGGATGCGGTGCGCGAGGGCGGACATCGCTGGAGCCAGACGTTCGGAAGCGAAGGTCCGCTGTTCTCTTCCTTCTTCGCGACGCCGCAGGCCACGCGTACTTTTCTGCAGGGGATGCACGGGTTCGGCGTGCTGAGCTCGCCCGCGGTGGTGCGCGCGTTCGATCTGAGCGGGTTCCGGCGGATGGTGGACCTGGGAGGGGGCACGGGGCACCTGGTGGAGGCGGCTATGGAGGGCTATCCCGGTCTGTCCGCCGCGGTATTCGACCTGCCCGAGGTGGTGGCGGTGGCGCGCGAGCTGGCGCGGGCGGGGCTGGAGTTCCTGGCGGGAGATTTCTTTGAGGATGAGCTGCCAGAGGCGGACCTGTTCGCGCTGGGGCAGATCCTGCACGATTGGTCCGCGGACAAAATCGCGCTGCTGTTGAGGCGCATTTGGGAGCGCCTGCCCCCGCGCGGCGGACTGTTGATCGCGGAGCGGCTGCTGGAGCCCGGGGCGGTAGCGGCGCACATGCAATCGCTGAACATGCTGGTCTGCACGGAAGGCCGGGAGCGGACAGCGGAGCAATACCGGGAGCTGCTGGAAGCAGCCGGATTCGGCGACGTGCGGTGGAAGGTGACGGGCACGGTGCGGGACGCAGTGCTTGCCCGCAAGGTCTAGCGGACCAGCTTCAGGGCGCGGCGGAACAGCGCTTCGAAGGAATTGTCCTCGCCGCGGGCCTTGACGACGGCCGCTTCGGCCTGGGCTCGGGTGGAACCGAAGTTCATCAGGGCGCTGATGACGTCCTCTTCCGCCGGGTTGAAAGCGCTCTTCGGTTTCTCCTGGGTTTTGGCGGCGGAGGCGGGCAGCAGGTCGAGCTTGTCGCGGAGTTCCACGATCAGGCGCTCGGCGGTCTTCTTGCCGATTCCGGGGATGCGCACGATCTGTTCGACGGCGCCGGAGCGGATGGCGCCGACGAGGTCGGCCGGGGGCAGACCGCTGAGCGCGGTGATGGCGAGCTTGGGACCGATGCCGGATACGGAAATGAGTTTTTCGAACAGGAACTTTTCGTCCGCCGAGAGGAAACCGAACAACTGCAAGGCGTCCTCGCGAACGTTGGTGTAGATGTGAAGCCGTGTTTCGCGGCCGGTCTCGGCGAGGGAGGCGAAGGTGGACACCGAGATGGCGACATCGTAGCCGACGCCGCCGACGTCGACGATGACCTGGTTCGGATGTTTCTCCAGAATCAGCCCGCGGAGGAAAGCGATCATGAAGAGATCAGTATGACGCGCAAACGCGATAAATTGAAAGGGATGCTTCGTTGTTTTCTGTATCTGCTTCCCGTGGCGCTGGCGGCGGGGGACCTGGAAAAGGCGCGAGACGCCCAGGATCGCGCGGCGCTGGCGCGCCTGATCGAGGGCCTGAGCGGCAAGGCGAAGGCGGCTCCGCAAAACGCGGCCGCGCAGTATCAGTTGGCGTACGCCAACTCGCTGCTTGCCGAAGTCGCCATCGAACAGCGGGACAAAGCGGCGGGAAAGAGCGCGGCGGAGACGGGGATCGCGGCGGCGGAAAAGGCGGTGGCGCTGGACGGCAAGAACTCGGAGTATCACCGGTTGCTGGGCACGCTGTGCGGCCAGGTGATTCCGGCCAACGTACTGGCGGGTCTGAAGTATGGGCGCTGCGCTCTGGAGAGCGTGAACAAGGCGATCGAGCTGAATCCCAAGTCGGGCGACAACTACCTGGCGCGAGGCGTGGGCAACTACTACCTGCCGGAGAGCTTCGGCGGGGGCGTGAACAAGGCCATCGGAGATATTGAGAAAGCGATCCAGTTGAATCCGAAGTCATCCGATGCTCATGTCTGGTACGGGGTCGCGCTACGCAAGGCGAATCGCAACGCGGAGGCGCGGAAGGCGTTTGAGACGGCGCTGAAGCTGAATCCGGCTCGCGTGTGGGCCAAGCAGCAGTTGGACAAGACGCCGGCGCAGTAGCGGTTTACTTGGCGAGATCGATGCCGAGCTTCTTGAGTTCCTCGGCATAGTAGCGGCGGTGGAGCAGATCGTACTCCTCGCCGCCTTCGGCGATGTCGCGCTTGATGGTGCGGATCTTCTGGCGGGCGGCTTTGTCCACCCGGTCCTCCATCTGCAGGATATCGGTGATCTGCTTGACGATCTCCAGGCGGACATCGTTCGGATCGCGCTTCAGGCGGACGCTACGGGATTTGCGCAGGGAGGTGACGATCTTGTGTGAGATGTCGGTGATCTTATCGCGCGAGAGCTTCATGTTGTCGCCGGAATCGCGGCCGGAGGCGCGGATCACCTTGCGCTGGCTGATCAGGGTGTTCTTGATGCGGCGGAACATCTCTTGATAGCTGACGCCTTCCTTGCGCATGTACTCGCTGTACTGGCTGAGAAGGTCGCGGACCTCGTCGTTGAGCTGGTCCTCCACGGCAAGCTCTTCCTCAATAAGCAGGGCGATGGCGTCGGCGGTTCCGTTGACGTCGCTGGTCTCCACGACCTGGGGCGTCAGCCGCTTCACCAACTGGCGGGACAGATATCCTATGAACTCTCTGGCGAGCAGCATCCTGTTTCGGGTGAAAACAAGTTCAGGAATCAGTGTATCGGGCTGCTTTCGCCAGTGTCAATTTTCCGAGTCGCCACGGTGGCGTTCCAGGAAGTCTTCATCGATAGGCTTGCGTCCGGCGAATCCTTCTTCCATGCCGTGCCAAAACTCGATGGCAGGCTCGCCCAGACGCCAGCACAGGTAGACATCATGACCGGCGAAGGTGGTGAGGAAATCGATGAGCCCGAGGTCGAGGTCCTTGATAAAGCAGCCGAGGGCGTGAATCTGTTCGACGGCTTCCTTCAGGCCGGCGGCTGAGGTATCGCGGCGGGCGCGGAGCGCCAGCACTTCGCCGGGGTGGACGCGCGTGCCGCCCATCATGTGGATGCGATGGTTGGAGCGGCTGAGCTCGGCCTCGGCCTCCTGGTGGTCGTTTTTCAAGCGAATAGCCAAGCGGAGCTTCTCTTCGATTTCGGGGAGGAGCTGCTCGGCCTCGGGAACGGTGAAGCGGCGCGACATCAGAAACCGAAGTATAGCAGTGTACAATCGTTCCCTCTATGCGTTTACCGTGCTTCTTGCTGGCGGCGGCAGCCTTTGCCGCGGAACACAAACTGGACGCGACGCCCGGCAATATCGCGTGGGGCCATTATTCGGCGGGGACCAAGCCCGTGCTGCGCGTGCGGCCGGGAGATACGGTGGCGATCCGGACGGTTTCGGGAAACCCCGCGCGCCTGGAACAGGCGGGGCTGGCCGGGGGGCAGATCCAGCCGGAGCTGCGGGCGGTGTACGAGCAGGTGAAAGATCGTGGACCGGGCGGCCATCTGTTAACGGGGCCGATCTACATCGAGGAAGCGGAGCCGGGCGACGTCCTGGAGGTGCGCATTCTGGAGATCACGCTGCCGGTGGATTACGCGTACACGGTGTTCCGGCCAGGCGCGGGATTTCTGCCGGACGACTTCCCTTACTACCGGATGAAGGTAGTCCCGCTCGATCGCGAAAAGAATGTCGCGCGGTTCGGGGAGGGAGTGAACGTTCCGCTGGCGCCGTTCTTCGGATCAATGGGGGTGGCGCCGCCGGAGGCGAACGGGAGGATCGATTCGGCGCCGCCGTGGATGCACGCCGGAAATCTGGACAACAAGCGGCTGGTGGCTGGAACGAAGCTGCTGATTCCGGTGCACGTGAAGGGCGCCTTGTTCCAGGCGGGCGACGGTCACGCGGCGCAGGGCGACGGGGAAGTGTGCATCACGGCGCTCGAGACCTCGCTGGACGGCCGGTTTCAGTTCGTGGTGCACAAGAACAAGCGTTTGCGCTGGCCGCGGGCGGAAACGCCGACGCACTACATCGCGATGGGGCTGCACCCGGACCTGACGGAGGCGACCCGGCTGGCCGTGCGGGAGGCGATCGACTTTCTGATGACCGAGAAGGGTATCAGCCGCGACGACGCGTACATGCTGACCAGCGTGGCGGTGGACCTGGCGATCACGCAACTGGTGGACGGGACCAAGGGCGTGCACGCCATGATTCCGAAGTCGCTGTTCGCGAAGTGACGCAGACACGGGCGATGTTTCTAGGCATCGCCGCCGGAGCGGCGGCGGGCTGGTGGTTGCCGGAGTGGAGCCGGGAGCTCACGCCGGTGAGCAACGTATTCCTGCGGCTGATTCAGTCGATTGTCGCGCCGCTGCTGTTTTCGGTGCTGGTGTCGGGGCTGGCGAACGCAGGCAGCCTGCGGGAGATGGGGCGCGTGGGGCTGAAGTCGGTGGTGTACTTCGAAGTGGTCACCACGGCGGCGCTGTTGATCGGTTGGGGATTCGCGACCTTGATGGAACCGGGCGCGGGGGTGGCGATGGGAGGCGAACCGGTGGCGGCGCCGCGGGCGAGCGCGGGGGCCGCCCTGGAAAACGCGGTTCCGGCGAGCATCTTTGAGGCGATGGCGACCGGCAACGTGCTGCAGATCGTCGTTTTCTCTTTCCTGTTCGGCGCGGCGGCGAATGCGATCGGCGATCGCGCCCGGCCGGTGGTGGCGTTCGCGGAAGCGATCGCGGACATCTCGTTCCAGTACATGCGATTCGTGATGTGGCTGGCGCCGCTGGGGGTGGGAGCGGCGCTGGCGGCGACGCTCGGGTCGCGCGGGCGCGGTGCGCTGGTGGGCTTGGGGAAGTTTGTTGCGGTGTCGTACCTGGCACAGACTTTTTTTATCGTGGTTGTGCTCGGCGGCCTGCTGGTGCTGGCGCGGGTGCCCTGGCGGCGTTTTCTGAAATGCGTCCGCGAGCCGTTTCTCATCGCTTTCGCGACCACGTCCAGCGGCGCCGCTCTGCCGAAGGCGTTCGAGAACCTGGAGACGTTCGGCGTGCCCCGCCGGATTCTGAGCGTGACTCTTCCGCTGGGGCTCAGCTTCAATCTCGACGGTTCGGTGATTCACCTGGCGCTGGCGGCGACTTTCGTCGCCCAGGCGTCGAATGCTGCGATGGGAGCCGGGGACGTGGTGCTCATGCTGGCGACCCTGAAGCTGACGAGCAAGGGCGTGGCCGGCATCCCGCGCGCGGGCATGGTGATCCTGGCGAGCCTGTTTACGATGTTCGGATTTCCCCTGGAATCGCTGGCGCTGCTGCTGGCCGTGGACGCGATCGTGGACATGATCCGAACGTCGACGAACATTCTGGGCAACTGCGTTGCCTCGGTTGTGATCGCGCGGTGGGAAGGCTTCACCGCTGAAGACTAGCGATCCTCACCCTTCAGGTTGCGTTCGAAGAAGTTGGTGATGGATTCCAGCATCTGCCGGTTGTGGACGCCGGTGACGCCGTGGGCTTTCTGCGGATAGAGCATCAGTTCAAACTGCTTGCCGGCGCGCTGGAGGGCGTCATTCAACTGCATGGTGTTCTGGAAGAGCACGTTGTCGTCCTCGAAGGCGTGGATCAGCATCAACTTGCCCTTCAGGTTGGCGGCCTGAAGGGGCAGCGCGGTCTTCTTGTATCCAGCTTCGTTTTCCGAAGGTAATCCCATGTAGCGCTCGGTGTAGATGGTGTCGTAGTTCAGGTAATCGGTGACGGGAGCGCCGCCGGCTCCCGCGGCGAACACGCCCGGCGCATTCAGCATGGCGTTCACCGCCATGAAGCCGCCGTAGCTCCAGCCGTAAACTCCGAGCCGCTTCTCGTCGACGAAGCCGAGTTTGAGAAGATGCTGCACGCCAGTGAGCTGGTCCTCGAGTTCGACCACGCCGAGTTGGCGATAAATGGGCGTTTCGAACTTGTGCCCGCGACCCGCGGTGCCGCGGTTGTCCATCTGCCAGATGACGAAGCCGCGGTGCGCGAGCGCCTGCTCCCAGGTGATGCCGGACCATTGATCGCGGACGTTCTGCGCGCCGGGTCCACCATAAACCATCACGATGGCCGGGTACTTGCGGCCGGGCTGAAAGCCCGCGGGCTTGATCAGCCGGGCGTGGAAGGTGACGCCTTCGGGTCCTTTCACCTGATGGAACTCGGTGGGCAGGATGTCGAACTGCTCGATCGGTTTGGTATTGGCGGGCTGGTGGATGCCGAGTTGCCTGCCGGAAGCCTCGTGCAGCGTGACTTGCGGCGGGCTGCCGGCGGAGGAGAAGCGATCGAGGTAGTGGGTGGCCTCGGGGTTCATGGTGATCGCGTGGGTGCCCGGCTCCGAGGTGAGGCGTTTCCTGTCACGGCCGTTCAGTCCCACCGAATAGAGCTGGCGCTCGAGCGGACCGGCTTCCGTGGAGGTGAAGTAAACAGCGCCGGTCTGCTCGTTAACGCCTTCCACCTTGGAAACTTCCCAATCGCCCCGGGTGAGCTGGCGGGCGTCGCGGCCGTCGGCGGTGTATAGATACAAGTGGCGGAACCCGCCGTCGCGCTCGCTGGACCAGAGAAACTTGCGGCCGCCTTCCAGGAACCGGAAGTCGTCGGCCAGGTTGATCCAGTGGGGGTCGGATTCGGAAAGGATGGTTTGCGGATCGCCGGTGGCGGGGTTCACGCGCAGTAGTTCCAGGCGGTTCTGAACGCGCGTGGCGCGCTGGACCCAAAGGTCGCTGGAGTTGGGAATCCAGCCGACGCGCGCGATGAGGTATTGGTTCTGGGTGTCGCCCAGGTTCATCCAGCGGGTGAGGCCGCCGGACGCCGGCGTAACGCCGAGGCGCACCATCGCGTTGGGCTCACCCGCCTGGGGATACCGTTCGGGCTCGGCAACAGCGCGTTTCTTCAAGAGATCGGCGTGGGGGTAAAGCGGAACGTTGCTGACATCGAATTGGAGATATGCGATGGAGCGGGAATCGGGCGACCACCAGTGTGCGGTCCCCAGGTCCAGCTCTTCGGGATAGACCCAATCGAGCACCCCGTTCCGCAGATCTTCGCGCCCGTTTCGCGTGACGGGTGTTTCCTTTTGCGTGGCGATGTCCACGGAGTAGATGTCGTAGCCGCGAATAAAGGAGACGTGTTTTCCATCGGGGGAAATCTTGAAATCCTTTTCAGACGCCGCGGTCCGGGTGAGTTGGACGGCCTTCCGGGCGTCCGAATTCCAGGCGAAGAGATCGCCGCCGGCGAGCACAACGAAATCGCGGCCGTCGCCGGAGACGTCGAGTGTGGCCCGGCGTTCCCGGCGATTTTCCCATCCGAATCGTTCCGGACGGGAAACGGGCGCGGCCATCGCCTTCAGCGGGGTGAGGGAAAACAGCTCGCGCGCGGACTGAGAAGTGAGGTCATAAACATGAACGGAGTCGTCCTCGATGTAAACAAATTGCTTGCCTCCAGGGAGCCACGCGGCCGGCATTTTCGCGCCCAAACCGGCGCGGCGCTGCTCCGGGATGTCTTTCAGGGTAATCGCGTTCTTTTGCGCGCCGGCGCTGAGACAAACGAGCAGGGAAGCGGCGAGAATCGCGGGACGGGTCCACATCGTATAGTGATTGTACCGTTATGAAGCTTCGATTCTGGGGGGCCGCGCGCACCGTAACCGGCTCCATGCATGAGGTGTCGTTCGAAGGGCGAAGGCTGCTTCTTGATTGCGGGCTGTACCAGGGACGCCGCAAGGAAGCGTTCGCGCGAAACAGCGAGTTTCCTTTTCCCGCGACGAGTGTGGAGGCGGTGCTGCTCTCGCACGCGCACATCGACCACTCGGGCAACCTGCCGAATCTGGTGAAGAACGGATTCTCGGGCGCGATCTACGCCACTCCGCCCACGATCGACCTGTGCGAGGCCATGCTGGCGGATTCCGCATACCTGCAGGAGAAAGACGCCGAGTTTCTGAACAAGCGGCTCGCGCGGCGCAGGGCCATCGGAATGGACGGCGGCAACGGCGACATTCGGCCGCTCTACACGATGGCGGACGCGGAGCGAACGTTCCCCCTATTTCGTTCCGTGAAGCTGGGCGAAATCCAGGACCTGGGCGGCGGGTTGCGCTATCGCATGATCGACGCGGGGCACATGCTCGGCTCGGCCGCCTTGATCCTCGAGGCGCGGGAGGCGGGCCACGATCTCCGGGTCGCGTTTTCGGGCGATGTCGGGCGAAAGGGACTGCCGATCATCCGCGATCCGGAGCCGCCAACGCCGCCGGTGGACTACCTGATTCTGGAAAGCACCTATGGCGACCGCCTGCATCAGGATCTGGGCCCGGTGAAGCAGAAACTGGAGGCCACGATCAACCGCACGTGCGCGCGCGGCGGGCGGATTGTCGTGCCCGCGTTCGCGGTGGGCCGCACGCAGCAACTGGTGTTGCTGCTGACTCAGTTGATGCGGGAAGAGCGCATACCTTCAATTCCGATGTTCGTGGACAGCCCGCTGGCGGTGAACGTCACGGAGGTGTTCCGGCGGCACGAGGACAGCTACGACGCCGAGACGCGGAGCATCCTGGAGGACGGCAACGATCCGTTCGGCTTCCACCGCCTGCGTTACATCCGCACCGCCGCCGAATCCAAGGCGCTGAACGACCTGCGCGGCCCTTACCTGGTGATCTCGGCGTCCGGGATGTGCGAGGCGGGACGCATTCTGCATCACTTGAAGAACTCGGTTGAGGATCCGCGGAACACGGTCCTGATCACAGGATTCCAGGCTCAGCACACGCTGGGGCGCAAGCTGGTGGACAAGCTGCCGGAGGTGCCGATTTTCGGCGAACCGTACCGGCTGCGGGCGGAGGTGGTGAAGCTGAACGAACTGAGCGGGCACGCGGATCAGCACGAACTGCTGGAGTGGATGAAACCGCTGGCGACGTCGTTGAGGCGCGTGTTTCTGGTGCACGGAGAAGAAACGCAAGGCGCGGCGCTGGCTCGGGCGATTGAAGAGCGGTATGGGATCCCGGCAAGCCAGCCCGCGCGAGGCGATGAGTTCGAGCTTTCCCCGGGCCGCGCGGCGTGATATTTTGACCGCATGACCACGCTGATCAACCCGATGAACGAAGCCTCACGCGAGGCGGGGCAACCCGCGCCGCGGCTGGCCACGCTGAGCGGAAAGCGAATCGCGCTGCTGGATATCTCCAAGCCGGGCGGCAGCGTATTCCTGGATCGCGTGGAGGCGCTGCTTCGCCGGACCTACGGCGTCGCCGACGTGTTGCGCGAACGCAAGCCGACCTTCACCAAGCCCGCTCCCGAGGCGGTGATCGGCAAGATCACGCAATGGAAGCCGGACGCGGTGGTGGAAGGCCTGGCCGATTGAGGGTCCTGCACAACGTGCAGTTTGCACGACACGACCAGGTTGGAGAAGTTGGGGATCCCCGCGGTGCCGGTGGCGACGCATGAGTTCATGACCGCGGCACGCGCGCAAGCAGCATACCTGGGCCGTCCGGACTTCGATGCGATCTACGTGGCGCATCCCATTCAGGATCAGACCCCGACTGAGATCGAAGACCGGGCCGACCAGGCGATGGCCGAAATCGCGGCGCGATTAACCGGAACACCCTCCTAGCGCTATCGGAATTTTCGATCGGGCCGATCACGAATTCCTGGCGCCGTCGATTCCCTGGGAAGTTGTATACTCCGAATCCATGACCCCGAAACCGGAGTCCGAACTGCCGGCTTTGTTCTCGGGATATGACACCGGCGGATTCTACGACGAGATGTTCGAATCGCCGGGCGTGCCGCGCCCGCATTACCAGCGTCTGTACCGGCAGCTTTCCTATATGGGGCCGGCGGAATTCCAGGAACGCCGCGAGGTGGCGGACCTGTCGTTCCTGGTGCAGGGCATCACGTTCACTGTATACAGCGACGGCCGCGGCACGGAACGGTTATTCCCGTTCGATCTGCTGCCGCGCATCCTGCCTCGCGCCGAATGGGACCAGATCGAGAAGGGGCTGAGCCAGCGCGTCATCGCCTTGAACCTGTTCCTGCAGGACGTTTACGGGAGCCAGCAAATCCTGAAGGATCGAAAGGTCCCGCGCTCGCTGGTCTTCTCCTGCCGTCATTTCCGGCGGGAGATGATGGGGCTGGAAGTTCCGGGGAGCATCCACACGCACATCTCCGGAATCGACCTGGTGCGGGACTCGCGGACGGGGGAGTTCATGGTTCTGGAGGATAACGTCCGCACGCCGTCCGGTGTTTCCTATGTGCTGGAGAATCGTCTGGTGACAATCCGGGCTTTGCCGCAGGCGTTCCAACAATACGCCGTTCTCCCGGTGGACGATTACCCTTCGCATCTGGGCCGCATTTTGCGGAGCCTGTCGCCCCGCGGCGGCGACGCCGTCGTCGTGCTGCTGACGCCGGGCATCTACAACAGCGCTTACTTCGAGCACTCCTTCCTGGCGCAGCAGATGGGAATCGAACTGGTGGAAGGCCGCGACCTGGTGACAGACGCGGGCATCGTCTTCATGAAGACGATTCACGGCTTGAAGCGCGTCGACGTGATTTATCGCCGCGTGGACGACGACTTCCTGGATCCGCTCGCCTTCCGCCCGGACTCCGAGCTCGGCGTCCCCGGACTGATGACCGCCTTCCGCCTGGGCCAGGTGGCGATCGCGAACGCGGTGGGCAACGGGGTCGCCGACGACAAGGCGGTCTATGCCTTCGTCCCGGAGTTTATCCGCTACTATCTGGGCCAGGATCCGATTTTGAAGAATGTGGAGACGTATGTGTGCGACCGCCCGGCCGACTGCCGCTACGTTCTGGAACATCTGCAGGAGATGGTGGTGAAGCCGGTGGGTGAATCCGGCGGTTACGGAATGGTGATCGGTCCGTCGGCGGACCGGGCGACGATTGAATCCCTGCGGCAGCGTCTGAAATCGGACCCAAGAAACTGGATCGCGCAGCCGGTGGTGGCGCTGTCGCGAGTGCCGGCGTTCGATTCCGCGACGGGGAGGTTCGCCGGGCGGCACGTGGACCTGCGTCCTTACTGCCTGTTCGACGGGCACAAGGTCACGGTGGCGCCGGGCGGGTTGACGCGGGTGGCGCTGCAGGCGGGCTCCCTGGTGGTGAACTCGTCGCAGGGGGGCGGCAGCAAGGATACGTGGGTGTTGCGGGGAGAATCGTAATGCTGTCCCGCATCGCCGATTCCATGTTCTGGATCGCCCGCTACATGGAGCGGGCGGAAGAGACCGCGCGCATTCTGGACGTCAACTATCACATGTTCCTGGACCAGTCGCCGCAATCCTACCGGCTGCGGTGGGAGCCGCTGGTGGCGATCGCGGGCGAACAGGATCGCTTTTCGGGCGCTTACGCGGAGGCCAACGCGCAAACGGTGTTCGAATTCCTCGCGCTGCGGGAGGACAATCCGAACTCGATCACCAGGTGCCTGGAGCGCGCGCGGGAGAACGCGCGCACGATCCGCGAACGGATCTCGCGCGAGATGTGGGAGGACATCAACGGGCTGTACCACCAGGTGAGGAGCTTCGGCGCGGACGAGGAGGTTCACCGCTTCTGCAACATCGTGAAGTTCGGAAGTCACCGCTTCCGCGGGGTCACGGACGCGACTCTGACGCATGACGAATCCTGGCAGTTTCTGCGGACCGGCTGGGCGCTGGAACGCGCGGAAATGACGGCGCGGATCGTGGATGTTCAGTACCACCGTCTGGTGGACCGCCCGGATGTGGATACGGACGATCATCATCAGTGGATGGCGGTGCTGAAATCGGTAGGGGCATTCGAGGCCTATTGCCGCCTGCACCGCTCCCGCATCGAACCGCAGGCGGTGGCGGAACTGCTGATCCTGCATCCCGACCATCCGCGATCCATCCGTTTCAACATGACCGAACTGCAAGGGGGCTTGCGGGCGATCAGCGGAACGGGGGTGGGCGCTTACGCCAACGAGGCCGAGCGCCTGACGGGGAAGCTGCTGGAGAGCTTGCGCTACGGCCGCATGTCCGATGTTTTCGGATTGGGGCTGCACGAATACCTGACAGATCTGCAGAAGACCTGCTGCGAGATCGGAGAGCAGATCGGGCGGACATACTTCCATTACGGGGTGGCGGGATGAATCGCTACCGCCTGGTACACGTGACCGAGTTTCACTACGACGGCCCGGTATCGGAGAGCTACAACGAGGTCCGGCTGCGGCCGCGGCATGACGACCGCCAAAGCTGCATCTCCTTCCGCCTGACGACGACGCCGCAGGCGCCCACGGTGGCCCATCGCGACATGTTCGAAAACCTGGTACACCAGTTCAACGTCCTGGGCGAGCACCGGTACCTGAAGGTGGAAGCGGAAAGCGTCGTTCTCATCCATGACTCCCCGCCGGCGCCGCCGGACACATTGACGCTGGCCGAGTTCGACGCCATGCGCGAGGAACTTCGCGAGGAATACTTCGACCTGGTGGCGGCCACCAACTACGTGCCGCATCCGGACGCGCTGCGGGAGTTCGTGCGCGAGGCCGAGGAGCGGAGCTCCGGCATGGCGCCCGGCTTCGCCAGGGCGGCGTCGGAACTGGTGCACGGGCGATTTCGCTATGAGCAGGGCGCGACGCATGTTCACTCCTCCATTGGGGATTCGCTGGAAACCCGGGCCGGCGTTTGCCAGGACTTCGCGCACATCCTGCTGGCGATTCTCCGGATGCGCGGGTTTCCGGCGTATTACGTATCGGGGTACCTGGTGCCGAAGCGGGCCGTGGACGCCGCCGAGCGGTCCATGGAAGAAGTGATCGGCGGGCAGGCGTCGCATGCCTGGGTGGAGGTTTACGTTGCGGGCGCGGGCTGGATGGCGCTCGATCCCACGCTGGGGGCTCCGGTATCGACGCAGCACGTCCGGCTGGCGCTAGGCCGCGACTACGGCGATGTCGCGCCGGTCCGGGGCGTATACCGCGGCCACGCCGGGCAGCGTCTTTCGGTGGATGTCCTGGTTCGCCCGGTGCTCGACGATGAGGGCCGGGAGCATTGGACGGAAACGGCGGCGGGTCCGCCGCAGCCTCCGGCGCTCCAATCCGGGCAGCCGCAACAGCAGTAATCAGCGCGCGGGAGGCAGGCGCTTGATGCCGCCCGGAAGCAGGAACAAGTTATCCGCCAGATCCTGGTTCACCCGCACCGATTCCGCGAACATCTCGAAGACTTTTTCGCCGTCGCGTTCCCGACGGATGGCGAACGGCCACTTGGCTCCGTTTCCGGCGTCGCGGTACTTGGAAAAGATGGTGATCTCCTCAATCTGGCGATGCTGCGCGGGATCGCGCCGCACCCAAACCTGGCGTACCGGAAGGTGCGTGGAGGAATGGAAGAATACGAGCACGCCGCGGTTTTCGCGATCGAAGAATTCGACTTTGTTCACCGGCTGGTTGTCGACCACGTCGGAGCCGCGGAACTCGTAGCTGAAACCCTTCTCATCCAAGCGCTTCGCCAGGATGTAGAAGACGTTGTTCAGTGTCGATTCGCGCCAGCGGTCATGTGACGCCTTGGGCAGGGGGCGCGCTCCGCGGAAGGTAACGTCCCAGGCTTCCTCGCCGGAAAGGAGGATCGCGCTTTCTTCTTTTTTGCCGAACGCCTGCCGTTCGCGCTGGCCGATCTCGGCGATGGAATCGGGCGTGGTGGTGTAACGGGTGTAGATGGTGGTGCGGGACAGCCCGGTCAAGCGGTCGTTGTAAAAGGAGTAGGCGCGGCCTTCCTCGACACGGTCCTGGACCTTGAGAAACGCCTCGCCGCCCAGGGCGGCGATGGCTTGTTCCACCACCTGCTTCGCCTTCTGGTCAATCCCCTGCGCCGGCAACAGGGCCGCCGCCGCGCACATCAACATCATCCGGTTCATGGTTTCTTCGCGAGTTCCTCCGCTTTCAGGTCCGAGTTGATGCGAAGCTCGGACACGGTCATGTCGCCGAACTTCTTGCCGCCCTGTTCCACGGTGATGGCGAACGGGAGCTGGATGCCGCCGACGTCCCGCCAGTCGGAAAACGTTTCGACGATGCGGGCATCGGGGGCCGCGGACGCTCCAGGAGCGCTGTAAATCATACGCTTCGGCAACCCGCTCAAGTCATCGATTTCCAGGCGCGCGGCGCCGGCGGCGCTGGAAATTTCGATGGCGCCTGGCCCGACGAGGTTCGCCTGAAGCCCCTCCTCACTCAGCAGCCAGGGCAAGGTTCGAAACATCTCCCCGCGAACCTGCTCGAGCACGGGAGGCGACATCGGCTGCATTCCCTGCGGCGCCGAGAGCCAGCCCGTCTGTCCGTCCGAGTACACGATCACCTTGCCGAACGGCAGCTCCTGCTCTTGACGGAGAATGTTCGGGCGGAGCAGCAGGGTCCGCTGGCGGATCTTCATTCCGGGAGCGGGTCCGCCGGCCACGGCCATCTCCACGGAGCGCGAGAGATCCCGAACGGCGCTCAATTTCGCCAGGCTCCCCATGGCCTCCCGCATGCGTTCGCGCAGCGCGGCGCCCTGCTTCAGAGAGTCCGGCGTGGCCTTCGTTTCGCGGGGCGGCTCCGGGATGGTCAGGTCGATCGCGCGCACGGGACCCAACGTATTCAGCGGCTTTCCGAATTCCTTGGGATTGCCGACGGCCAGAATCGTCAGCTTGTCGGGGCTCCAGTACTGTTTGGCGACGCGAAGGACATCGGCCCGGGTCACGGCCGCAACCGCCTTCTGATACTGGAACAGGAAATCCTTGGGATAGCCGTGATATTCGTATTGCAGCAGCCGGCTGAGGGTCTTGGAGGGGCTGTCGAAGTTGAAAACGAAGCCGTTCAAAATGGTCTGCTTGGCCGTTTCCAGCTCTCGCGGGGTCACCTCCAAGGCGCGCATCTTCTCCACTTCCTCGCGGATCACCTGCAGTGTTTCGACAGTGGTGGCGGACTTGGTGCTTCCGGAGATCTGGAACAGCCCGCGATGATTGTAGTTCGCGCCCCACGCGGCGCCGACGTTGTAGGCGTACCCCAGTTGGGTGCGGACGCGGTTCACCAGGCGGCTGCTGAATCCGGAACCGAGGATGTTGGCGGCGACTTCGAGCGCGGGGTAGTCCGGGTCCCGCAGAGTGCCGCCCCAGTGTCCCAATTGCAGGAAGCTCTGGGTCACATCCGGCTTCACCGCGAGGTACACGCCGGGCGAGAAAGCGTCCGGCGGTTTGGGAAAGGGCGGAACGGGCGGCTGCTGGGCCTTCCATTCTCCAAAGATCTTCTCGAGCTGCTGCTTCATGGCCGCGGTGTCAAAATCGCCGTACACGGCGAGCATGACGTTGGCCGGGAAGAAATAGCGCTGGTGGAAAGCCTGCAGGTCCTCGCGACGGATGCGATCGATGTGTTCATACTCGATCTGCCACCCGTAGGGATTGTCGCGCCCGTACACGATGGAGGCGAATTCGCGGCCGGCGATATCCGAGGCTTCGTCGTTGCGGCGGGAGATGGCGCCGCGGTATTGGCGCTTGGCGAGGTCGACCTTGTCGGCGCGGAACTCGGGATCCTGCATGATGTCCCGCATGAGTTCGAGCACGCGGCCGGCGTTCTCGCGAAGGCTGGAGAAGGAGACCGAGCCGCTGGTCTCGCCGATGGAACTTTCGACACTTGCGGCGATATTCTCGAGTTCCAGATCGATCTGCTCGCCGCTCTTGGACTTGGCGCCGCCGGAGCGCATCACCGTACCGGTCATGTCCGCGAGTCCTCGCTTGTCCGCGGGATCGAAGAGATTGCCGGTCCGCACCAGCGCCACGCCGCTGACCAGCGGCAACTCATGATTCTCGAGCAGGTACACGCGCATGCCGTTCGACAGCTTCACCACGGCCGGCTCGGGGATGACGACCGGTTTCAGCGGAGGATACTTGAGCCCGGCGGGCATCGGCATTGCGGGGGTGGCCTGGCGTGCCGCCGGCGCCTGCGCCAGGCACACGGACGTCAGCATGCACGTGATCGGCAGAAGTTTCACTTCGCACCGCCTTCCGGCGCAACGGTGTGCGCCACGGTCCGCCGATTCTTAGTCAGATAGGTTTTCGCCACCCGCTGTACATCCTCGGCTGTCACTTTGTCGATGTCCTCGATCGCGGTAAAGAGTTTGCGCCAATCTCCATAGGCCACGTGGTAGGCGGGCAACTGCGCGGCCAACCCGGAGTTGCTGGCGAGCCTCCGGACCAACCCCGCCCGGATCTGCGTTTTCACGCGATTGAGTGTTGCGGCGTCCACCGGTTCCTTCTGCAAGCGTTCGATGATCGCGTACGCCGCCTTCTCGTTTTCTTCCAGCGAGTGGCCCATCGCCGGGACCAGGAATACCAGGAACAACCCCGGATACTTGCCGTCCGGGAAATCCGGCTGGGTTTGCGCGGCAAGGGCGATCTTCTTGTCCTGCACCATTTCGCGGTACATCAGGCTGGTGCGGCCGCCGCTCAGGATCAGGCTGAGCACGTCGATGGCGGGCGAATCCGGGTGTGTTTCGGCCGGTGTCTTGTATCCGATCAGCATCAGCGGCTGGGCGGCCGTCTCTATCGTTACTCGACGCTCGCCCTCCTGCGGGGGTTCCACGGTCACCACCGGGTCCGGCAGGGGACCCGGCGGCAGCGGGCCGAAGTACCGGGCGGCGAGCGCCTTGATCCGTGCGGGATCCACATCACCGGCGATGCCGATGGTGATATTGCCCGGCGTGTAGTAGTTGCGGTAGAAGGGCACGGCGTCCCGGGCGCGCAGGTTCTCGATATCGCTGGCCCAGCCGCCCGGCATGTTCCGGTACGGGTGCGCGCTGAAGGCTACCGAGATCAGAGCCTCCACCAGCTTTCCTTGCGGGCTGGACTCGATGCGCATCCGCCGTTCCTCGCGCACGACGTCGCGCTCCTTGTAGAACTCGCGCAGAACGGGGTTCAAGAAGCGCTGCGACTCCATCAGAAACCATAGCTCGATGCGGTTCGATGGAAGGCTGTAGTAATACTCGGTGGCGTCCATGCCGGTGGACGCGTTCAACCCCACGCCGCCGCTTTCCTCAATGATGCGATCAAATTCGTTCGGCTCCACGAAGCTGTTGGCTTTTTCGATCGCCGCTCGCAGGGTCTTTTCCAAGTCCGCGAGCCTGGCCTGGGAGGCGGCGCGCCCCTTGCGGCGCTCCTGCTCCAGTTGGTCGTAAATGCGCTCCACTTCGGCGAGGGCGGCCTTCTCCGCCGCGCCGTTGCGCGTCCCGATCCGGGGGGTGCCCTTGAACGCCATATGCTCGAACATGTGGGCCATGCCGGTCTGACCCTTGGGATCGTCCACGGAACCCACGTTCACGTAAGTGTGCATGGAGACTACCGGGGCGCTGGGACGCTGGACCACGATGAAGTGCATTCCGTTGGGCAGCGTGAATCCGGTAACTTTCTTCTCGAAGTCGCTGAGTGACTGCGCCGCCACCGCCAGGGGCAGCGCCAGGACAAGCAGGGGAATCCGCATCTGATCCCACCTTACCGCGGCGGCTTCCCTCCGCGAAATCCCGCCCTTACTCGCGGGCCAACGCGGCGGCGATCTTCTCCAACTGCGCGCGGCTCAACAAACCCTTGTGAGCCGCGACAACACGTCCTTCGCGGTCGATGAAAACCGTCTCGGGCAGCGTTTTCAAGCCGCCGTACGCACGGGCGATCTCGGGCGCGCCCAGCAGAATCGTGTAACTTACGCGGTATTGCGCCAGGAAGGGCGTTACCACGCGCCAGCCCTGCTCATCCATGGCGACCCCCACAACGGCGACGCCGGGCATATTCCGCTGCACCTGATCCAGCCATGGCATCTCCGTCCGGCAGGGACGGCACCAGGTGGCCCAGAAGTTCAGGATCAACGGTCTGCCGTGGAAGTCGGCGAGAGTACGCGTCCTGCCCTGCTGATCGCGAAGCTGGAAGGAGGGCGCCGCGGGACGGGCAGTTTGCCCCAGCAAAATCGAGCTTGCTAACACAAGTTTGACAGCGAACTTAATCACGGTTAACATTGTACCGTGGTCTGATGCTAAGGGGTGATCCGGTGATGCTGCGACTGCTAATGGTGACGGTGTTGCTTGGCGCCTGCTCGCGCGCCGCCGAGCTTAGCGGACGCGTGACCGGCGTGGAAGGAAAGCCGGTTGCCTCGGCGCGCGTGACCGTGGCCGGCGTACCCGCGACAACGGTAACCGCGGCCAACGGTTTGTTCCGGTTGACGGGTCTGCCCGCTGGACTCATCCGGTTGAGTGTCGCCGCCCAGGGCTATTTTGAATCCAGAGACATCCAGGTGGATCCGGCGGAAGAGCCGAGCATCGAGATCCGGCTGACGGAAGCGGGGACTCTGGAGCAGTCGATCGTGGTGACGGGCACCAGCACACCGCACCTTTTGGTGGACGCCCCCGTCCGCACGGAGCTGGTATCGCACGAGCTGACCGAAGCGCTGGTAAAACGCACCCTGGGTGAGGCGTTGACCGCCACCGTGCCGGGGCTGCGGATCGAGAACAATTGCTCAAACTGCGGATTTTCCGCGATCCGCCTGAATGGCCTGGAAGGGCCGTACACCCAGATCCTGGAAGACGGGCTTCCGACGCTGTCAGGTGTATCGACGGTTTACGGATTGGATCAGATTCCCACCGAATTTCTGGAACAACTCGAAGTGGTGAAGGGCGGCAATTCGGCGCTGTACGGGCCGAACGCGGTTGCCGGGGTCATCAATCTGGTGCGCCGGCAGCCGCGCGAGAACTTCTTCCAGATCGACGGGCTCAGCGGCTGGCAGAGGGGCCGGCCAGAACAGCAAACCGGGGCCGCGGCGCAGTTGATCGCCCTGCCGGGAGGGCTCAGCGGCGATTTCTATTTCCGGTCCATCCGAAAAACGCACATCGACCGCGACCGCGATGGATTCACTGAGCTGCCGCGCCGGGATCTGCGGGCGGGAGGCGTTTCCCTGTACCGCAAGTTCTTCGACGGCCAGGCGACACTCGCATTCGGCGGTAGCGCCGGAAGCGAGTTCCGCCGGGGAGGGAGCCAGTTGGATGCGCGTCCCGAAGACACCTACGTCACCGAGCAAATCCAGTCCCTGCGGCGAGCCGGTTTCGCGCGCTTCCAGCACGCGGCCACGCCGGCTACGTTCTACAGCCTGAACGCCAGCTACAGTCATTTTGTTCGCGACAGTTACTACGGGGCGGGCTTCGATCCGAACGCCTATGGAGTCACCCGCAACCCGCTGTTCGCCTCCGACGCACAGATTGGACATCAACTCGGCCGTCACACCCTTCTGGGCGGTTTTCAATACTGGAGCGAGCGCGTGGACGACCGGATTCCGGCTTACGATCGGCGCTTCGACAGCCGGTTTACCAATCGCGGGCTCTACGTACAGGACGAATACCGCATCCGCCCCAACCTCGTCGTAGTCGGCGGCGCGCGCGGTGACCGGTCCAATATCGTGAACGGTTGGGTTTGGAGCCCGCGGGCCAATGTCCGGTACGGAATCGGCCAGAATTGGAATCTGCGAGCCGGCGTGTCCACGGGATTCCGCGCCCCCGCCATCTTCGATGAGGACCTCCACGTGGCAGCCGTGGGCGGCGAAGGCTTTCTCATCGCTCCCGCGCCGGGCCTGCGCAAGGAGCGCTCCTTGAGCTTCAGTGGATCGCTGGATTACAACGCCCAGATCAACGGCAAACGGATTCAACTGGGGGCCGGTTTCTTCCATACTTCCCTACGCGACAACTTCCAGTTGCGGGAAGCCGAGCGGGACGGCTTCCGCTTGTTCGAGCGGGTGAACGGAGCAGGTTCCTACGTCCGGGGCGTCGAGTTCAGCGGCAACGTGCAGGTGAACCGGCGGGTGGGACTGCGCGGCGGCGCCACCTTCCAGCTCGCGCGATTCCGCCAGCCCGAACCGCAGTTCGGTTCCCTCCGGTTCTTCCGCACGCCAAACGCTTACGGCTTCGCCGCTGTGGATCTGGATCTCCCGGGCGGACTCGACATCATCACATCCGGCGATTTCACCGGACGCATGGTGGTTCCGCACTTCGCCGGATACATCGAGAGCGATCGCCTGGCGCGTTCGCAGCGCTTCGCGGTGTTCAACGTGATCGCCAGCCGGACCTGGGAGCTTACGGACCGCCGCAGTATCCGCCTGTTTGCCGCCGCTCTCAATCTGACCGACGATTACCAACGCGATTTCGATCAGGGCCCCAACCGGGATTCCCGGTACATTTACGGTCCTGCGCAGATGCGGCAGGTGAACCTCGGCGTCACGCTTCGCTTCTGACCCTTCTGGTACCTGGCTGCAGGCAGTGCTGCGACAGATTGGCGCACGGCGGCCCGGAGACGCTGTGACAGTTTGTCGCCGGTGACGAAAATCCTGCTTTAGAATCAATCACTTGAACTGCGGCAACGCGCCTGCATAAGCCTCCGCCAAGACCTATGCCCCTGCGCGTGGTACTTCATCTCGTCAGCGTCCTCGTTCTTACCGGGACGGCATTGAGCACTCAGCGGGGTGACTGGGAACTGGACGATCCGCTCCAGTATCTCTGCTACGCGGCGTTTGCCTGGCTGGCGTTCGCGCTGCGCCTTCCGAGCCCGATTGCCGGGCACAGCCTGTCCATGGGCTTCGTGTTCGTGGTGGTTGCGCTGAATGAGCTGACGCTGCGGGAATGCTTGCAAATCTGCGGATCGGTAATTCTGATTCAATCCGTTCTGCCCAGCCACCGCACCCTGCGCAAGCTGCATGGCGACGACTCCGATACCGTTCAGCTCCTGTCGGCGCTGTTGAGCACCGGCACGGCGATTCTGGTGAGCCAACTGGTATACACCGCGCCGGTCCTTACGGAGATGAAGGTGGAAGTGCCGGTGCGCCTGGTGCTGGCGGCGACCGCGTGCCTGTTCGCGAATCACCTTCCGCTGGCGCTGATCTACGCGATCACCGATAAGGATGGGCGCCGCAAGGCGCTGCATGCGTGCCACTTCTGGTCGTATCCGTACTATCTGGTGGCGGCCGCGCTGGCCGCGGCGTTCCGCTGGCCGGCGCCGCCGCTCACCTGGGCGAAGACGCTGCTGATCCTTCCGCTGACCTACGGCATCTACTGTTCCTATCGCTTGTACGTGGAGCGCCTCTCCCGGGAGCGGCGGCACTCCGATCAGGTGGGCAACCTGCATCTGCGGACCATCGAAGCGTTGTCGCTGGCTATTGAAGCGCGGGACGGCGCGCCCAATCCGGTGCGTCGCGTTCAGGTGTACTGCGAGGAACTCGGCAAGGCGTTGCGGCTGCAGGATGAAGCACGGGAAGCCCTGCGCGCGGCGGCGCTGCTCTACGACATCGGCAAGCTGGCGGTTCCGGAGCACATCCGCTCCAAGCCGGGCCGGCTGACTCCGGAAGAGTACGACAAGATCAAGATTCACCCCGGAGTCGGCGCCGACATTCTGGAACATGTCCAGTTCCCCTATCCGGTGGTGCCTATCGTCCGCTTCCATCACGAACGCTGGGACGGATCGGGATACCCGGAGGGCCGTAAGGGAGCGGATATCCCCGCCGGCGCCAGGATTCTCGCCGTCGCGGATACAATCGACGCATTGACCTCGGATCGCCCGTATCGCGCGGCGATGCCGATTGACCGCGCCATCGATCATGTTTCCTCGCTTTCCGGCGTCGCCTTCGACCCGCAGCTCGTGGACCTGGTTCGCCGCAATTACCAGGACTGGGAGGAGATCATCCGAACGTCGCAGCCGCAAAACGGAACCGGGCGCGGGCTCGGCCAGGTGCGGGTTGAGCGTGGCTCGATGCCCGCCAACGGTTTCGAATCCACCGGCCGCTTCCTGATGACGATCAACGCCGCCCGCCAGGAAGCGCAATCCCTGTTCGACCTGACGCAGCGGCTGGGCGCCTCGCTGGACTTGCATGACACCTGCTCCGCACTGGAGAGCGGGCTGAAGTCGCTGGTGCCGTTCGACACGATGGCCCTGTATATTCAGCGCGGCGATGTTCTGGTTCCGCAGCACGTATGCGGCGATCACCTTTCGCTGTGCGCGTCGATCCAATCCCCAATGGGCAAGGGACTGTCCGGTTGGGTGGCCGCGGCCGGCAAGCCGATCCTGAACGGCGATCCTTCGCTGGAATTCGGGTTGCAAAGCCCGGCTCTCCGGTCCAGCGTTTTTGCGTCCGCGATCTCGGTCCCACTGGCGGGCACGGACAGCTTCCGCGGAGCCCTGACGCTCTACGGGCGGCTGCCGGAGGCCTTCTCCACCGAGCACCTTCGCGTGCTGAACGCCATTGCGCCCAAGCTGGGACCCGCGATCGAAAACGGCCTGAAGTTCAAGGTGGCCGAGAATTCCTCCACGACCGACTATCTGACGGGGCTGCCCAACGCACAGTCACTGTTCCGGCACCTGGAGCGCGAACTGGCGCTCAGCCGCTGCCTGGAAACACAGCTTGCGGTTGTAGTGTGCGACCTGGATGGCTTCAAGCAGGTGAACGACCGCTTCGGGCACCTGACGGGGAACGACGTGCTGCGGGCCCTCGGCGAGGGCCTCCGCGATTGCTGCCGCGACTACGATTACGTCGCGCGCATGGGCGGCGATGAGTTCGTGCTGGTGTTCTACGGCATGACGCGGGCCAACGTGAACGGCCGATTGGATCAGTTGCGCGACATGGTGATCACAATCGGACAGGGTATGTGTCACCAGCCGGTGCTGGATGCCAGTTTCGGCGTAGCCTTCTTCCCGGCGGACGGGCAAAACGCGGAGGAGTTGCTGGCGGCGGCGGATCGCAGTATGTATCAGGTGAAGGACGGCCAGCGCTGGGAGCGGGAAACCGGCAGGTACGAGAATGTGCGGGTGATGCCGCGCCGGGCCGGTTAGTAACTGGCGATGCGGCTCAGCCGTCGCAGCAGGTGCAGCTTCCCGGCTGAGGGGGGAGCTTCGGGAGTCCGGGCGAGCTTCCGCGCCAGCGCCACGCAACCTTCCTGAAAGCGGCTGGACGGATCGACGAGGCTCGAGTTCAAAACCGCCCTGCGGATCCCTGCGTAATCATTCGGGAGTGTTGCGTACACGGGGCGCGCCAGCGTTGCCTCGATGTCCGCGATCGGAACCTGCTTCTCCCAGCGGTTGACAAGGATGTGAACGCGGCCGGGCGGCAGCCCGCACGTTTCCAGCTCCGCGCAGCGCTGCGCGGCGAGGCGGAGCGAAAGCACTTCGGGCGTGCAAACAACAAAGACGGATTGCGCGGAGCGGACCACTTCCGAGGTGGCCGGGTTCACGACCTCGGGCAAGTCGGCGACAACGAACGTGTATCGCGGTTCGACGAACCTCAGCAGCAGGTAATAGTCGGCCCAGGTGGGTACGCGGCCGGGCTTGGCCGGATCGGCGAGCAGAAGATCCATGCCCGCGGCTTTGGCGTAGAACTCGTTCCATTTCAGCGGCGTGAGTGACGAGGCTTGCTCCAGCGCGCCGGCAACGCCGGTCTGGTGATCGAGGTTCAGCAGCGTTCCGATGACACCGGAGCGGCGGTCAGCGTCGATCATCAGGACTTTGCTCTCGCCCTGCCGCGCCAGCGCGCCGGCGACGTTCAGGGCCACGGTGGAACAGCCGCCGCCCGCTTTCGCCGGCAGGAAGGCGAACAGGTTGCCAAAGACGGCGGGCGTGGCGTCGCGCAGCGCGGCGTACACGGTGGCTTCCAGCTCACCGGCAGTGAACGGCGCCGTGAGAATCGCGTGAAACCCGGCGTCTTCGGCGCGGCCCCGGTCCAAAGCGGTCCAGGTTGACGCAAACGCAATCCGAACTCCCACGTTCTGCTCCCTGGCGATCCGCGCCGCCAGCGAAGCGATCGCGCTCCAATCCGAAGCATCCACCAGGATCACGTGCGGGTCCGTGCAGCGGATGGCTCGGACAACCTCCTCGGCTTCGGGCATCGGATACCCCAGCATCGCGATGTTCAACGAACCGAGCTGTTCGGCCATGTGGCCGATCATTTCCGCGGCAGTCGCGTCGTTAGTAAGCAGGATTACCGTGAGCATTGGGGCCGCGTAGCGCTCCCACGCGCAGTATCGGCCGACAGTTGCCAAAACTTGAGCGGGGACTACCGCGCCTTTGAGGCCGGCGGCAGCTCCGCCCGGATCGACTTCGCGTTCTTCTGCGCCGCCGCCTGATAAGGTCCGGCGATGGCGCCCGATTGTTCGGAGAACTTCAACGCGTCGGCCAGCTTGGCCCGGTTCTTGGATGCCTTCCCCATCTCGTAGTTGGCGATCCCCAGGTAAAAAGCCGCCGGACCCATCATCGCGGCGTCGTTGGCGAGATAGGGAAGCGCTGCCCGCAAGACCTTGTCCGCTTCGGCGTGTTTCTTCTGATCCGCGTACACGATGCCCGCAATCCAGTAGCCGCGCCCCAACGCGCCGGCCTTCTTCTTCTCCCAGACATCGGCCGGGACCGCTTCCGGCCTCGCTTTTGCCTCCATCACCGCGGTGAGCTTCTGAGCCATCGCCAAAGCCTTGTCCGGTTGCTTGGAGGAAAGGTAACCGTCCGCCAGCACCAGCAGCAGATCTTCATTCTCCGGATCATGCTCCAGGCGGCGCTGCGCCGCGGGAACAATATCCGCCGCGCGGTTACTCTGATTCAGCGCCATCAGGTATGGGGCGGCGAGCTGGTTCAGGTACTGGCTGCGCGGATTCTGCTTTTCCAATGCCTCCACCAATAACGCGATATTGCCCGCGCCCACGGGCTGCAGCGCAAGCGCGTACAGCGCGTACTCGGAATAGGTATCCACCTGCTTCGCCCAGTCGACGCGCGACTTCCAGCTACTCTTCTCCGCCTCGGAGGCAGGCTCCGGCTTGGCGGCCGCCTCGCGGGCCAGCCTTGACGTTTCCGCGGCCCACTTCACCACATCCGCGGCGTCCTTTTTCGCCTCCGCCGCTTTCAGGTTGTTGTATGCGGTTTCCAGTTCGTCGGCTCCGCATAAGGGCAGCAGTGCAAGCATCAGTGCGGCTGCGATTCTCACGGGAAAATCCTCCGCTGGAATTATAGCTCCAGCCGGCGGGCATCACCCCGGGGCCACCGCGGTAACCGCGCCGTTCAGCCCTGCTAGACAGCTCTCCGAAGACGCCGCCGCTCATGACACAATAGCGGGCGCTATGCGCGAAGTCGCCGACATTCAGGAGTTGAAAACGCTCGCCGGCCAGGAAGTGGCGGTGGGAGATTGGTTCGAGATCAGCCAGCAGCGGATCCAACAGTTCGCGGACGCCACGGGCGATCATCAGTGGATCCATGTGGACGTGGAGCGCGCGCGCCGCGAGTCTCCCTTCGGCGGGCCGATCGCCCACGGGTTTCTCACGCTGTCCCTGATTCCGCGGCTGAGCTGGGACACGTTCAAGATCCAACAGCCCTTCCACCTGAGCGTCAACTACGGCCTGAACAAAGTCCGCTTCATGAGCCCGGTGCCGGCCGGCGCGCGCATCCGCCCGCGCATGAAATTGCTCGAAGTCGCTGAAGTCAGCGGGGGGTACCAGGCGAACTGGCAGATCACCATCGAGATCGAGGGCCACCAAAAACCCGCTTGCGTGGCCGAAACCGTCTCCCGCTACTACGAGGGATCACCCAAATGAGCGCCGATCACCTGCATCCTTCCCCCGCGATGCTGGCGGCTCTCCGCGGCTCGCCCAACACCGGACGCGTGGTGATGCTGAACCTGCTGAAGTTCAAGCGCGGCGGGGGATCGAAGGAGTACGGCAAGTATGCGCGGGCTTTCGAAAAGATCCTGAACGCGCATGGCGGCCGCTTCCTGTTCCTTGGCCGGTGCGCGGAAAAGCTCGCCGGCGGCGAGGACTGGGACGCGATCGCGCTGGTGGAGTATCCGTCCCGGTTGGTGTTCGCCCACGTGGTCACGCTGCCCGAAGTGAAGGAGATCGGCGTCTTCCGCGAAGCCGGCCTGGAGCGCACGGTTCTTTACGCGATCGACCCGAGGGATTGACATGACCAAGCCAGCCTGGCTGCAACCGCTGTTTCCCTGGGAGCAACATTCGGCCGTCGTAAACGGACGGCGGATGTCCTACATCGATGAAGGTCCGCCCGCGGGCCCCCCCGTGCTGCTGCTTTCCGGCAATCCGACGTGGGGCTTTCTTTACCGCGACTTCATCCAACCCCTGAGCGCCGCCGGCTACCGCGCGATCGCCCCGGACTGGATCGGCGCCGGCTACTCCGATCATCCGCGCGACGACTCCGCCCTGACCCTGGCGCATCATATCGCCGACCTGGTGAGCCTCCTCGATCAGTTGGATCTACGCGGGTTCACCGTTGTCTGCCAGGATTGGGGCGGCCCGCAGGGCATCGGGGCCGCGCTGCAGCGCATCGAACGCCTGGGCTCGCTGGTGATCATGAATACCTGGTGCTTCACCGGCCTGGTGAGCAAGTTTCACGCATCGCCCAAGCCCTGGACCACGTGGCACGCCCCGCTGATCGGGCCGTTCTTCATGAAGCGGATTAAGGTGCTATCGCACCATGGGCCGTCTGTCACGACGGCGCGCGGGATGTCCGCGGAAGAAGCGCGCGCTTACCACCATGTATTCGACGAGCCGGATTCCGACAGCGTCGTGCTCACCTGGCCGCGCACGATTCCGATGCAGGAAGGCGATCGCGGATGGGCGGACATGACCGCCCTCGAGCGGCGGCTGCCGGAGTTGCAGAACACACCGGTGCTGCTGTTGTGGGCGCCCGGCGATGAGGTATTCCCCATCGAGTTCGCGCACCGCTTCAAGGAGTTGCTGCCTCACGCGGAAGGACCCGTCGAGTTTGATCGCGCCCGGCACTTCCTGCAGGACGACCGCGGACCCGACCTGGTGAAGGAGATCCTGCCCTTCCTCGGCCGCGTTCTCGGAAGGGGGCGCAAATGAAATTTCTCACCCCGCCGCCCGAGCGCCTGGCGTATCTTCGCCCCGATCCGCTGCTCTGGGAGCAGGAGCTGGACGTCCGGCCGCGAGTGGCGGAGTCCATCGAAAAGGCCTGCGGCATGCGCGCCGGCCGCGTCTACTGGGAATCCGCGCACGACCACCTTTACGCCCTGGAGCTCGCCGACCTGGGCCGCGGACGCCCTTCGATGGCCAAGGTCTTCGGCCATTGGGACCGGTTCGAGCCGCGCCCTCCCGAACACGAGATCACGGCCGATCTGCTCGATTTCAGCCTGTGGGTTGCCGAAATTGCGGAAGGATTGAATCCCGCCGACGTGGCGAAGGTCGCCCAGTTCGCGGGCCTCCGCCCCGGTTGGCCGGAAGGCTCCGTGTTGCGGACTCCCGATAGCCGCTTTGAGACCCTCCCCGACTTCCACTACGAGCCGAAGTACGTCGAGGTGGAAGGGCTCCGCATCGCCTACGTGGAAGCGGGTGAAGGCGATCCGATTCTGATGCTGCACGGAGAGCCGACATGGGGATATCTGTACCGGCGAATGATCCCGCCGCTCGCCCGTTCGGGACGCGTGATCGTGCCGGATCTGGTCGGCTTCGGCCGCTCCGACAAGCCCGCGGCCGCCAACGCGTATACATACAGATCGCACGCCCGCTGGCTGCGGAAGTTCGTGGACGCCCTGGACCTGAAGAACATCACGCTGGTTTGCCAGGATTGGGGCGGGCTGCTTGGGTTGCGCGTGCTTTCGCAGCGTCCGGAACGCTTCGGCAGGGTTGTCGCCATGAACACCGGCATCCCCGACGGCAAGGGGGCGAGTCCGGCGTTCTACAAGTGGCGCTCGTTCTCGCAGCGCGTCGACATGCTGGACATCCCGCAACTGATGAAGAACTCGCTCCGCAAGCCGGCAACGGATACCGAATTGGCGGCCTATCAGGCGCCGTACCCCGATAAGCAACACCAGGCCGCGGCGCTCGTATTCCCCCGGCTTGTGCCGGTGCGTCTGGATCACCCCGGTGCGTACGACAATCGCGTGGCGATCGAGATCATCAAGGCGCTCGATATCCCGGCGCTGCTGATCTGGGGCGCGGAGGACGCCATTACGCTGGCAGGTGAGCCGGTGCTGCGTTCTTACTTCCGCGACGTCGCGCCGCTCATTCTGATCCCCGGCGCGGGACACTTCATCCAGGAAGACGCGGGCGAGGAAGTGGCCGCGCACATCGCCCGCTGGTTGGGCCAGACCAAAGCAAACGCAAAAGGACAGCCATGATCAAATCTACGCTCTTCGACCTTTCCGGCAAGACCGCGATCGTCACCGGATCCACCAAGGGAATCGGCAAGGCGATCGCCGAGGAACTTGCCCGCCACGGAGCCAAGGTCGTCATTTCCTCACGTAAGGCAGACAAGTGCCAGGAAGTCGCCAAGGCCATTCGCGACGAGGGCCACGCGGCCATCGGCATCGCCGCCCACATCGGCAAGAAGGAAGACCTGGAAAACCTCGTGTCGAAAACCCGCGCGGAGTTCGGACCCGCCGACGTGCTGGTGTGCAACGCAGCCGTGAATCCCTACTACGGCCCCATGGCGCAGTTGAGCGACGACGCTTTCAGCAAGGTAATGGACACAAACGTCCGCTCCAACTGGTGGCTGTGCAACCTGGTGGCGCCCGAGATGATGGAACGCAAGGACGGCTCCATTATCATCGTGTCCTCTATTGGCGGGCTGAAGGGCTCCACCACGCTGGGCATATACTGCATCTCCAAGGCGGCGGATTTCCAGCTCGCGCGCAACCTCGCCATGGAGTACGGGCCGCACAACATTCGCGTGAACTGCATCGCGCCGGGGCTGGTCCGCACCGATTTCGCGTCCGCCCTGTGGACCAATCCGGAACTGCTGAAGAGGACCGAGTCTCACACGCCCCTGCGCCGCATCGGCGAGCCCGAGGACCTGGCCGGCGCCGCGGTGTATCTTGCCTCGCGGGCCGGCGCCTGGACCACGGGACAGATGATTGTGGTGGATGGCGGCGTCACCAGCGCGGGCTGATTCAAGGCCTGCGCCGCGTGTAGTAGAAGTAAACCGGCAGACCGCAGGCGATCAGCGCCAGCCCGACGCTCGATTCGATGGGTTTCTGCACCACGCTGTTGACTACCAGCCATCCGGCCAGGATCAGGAACAAGACCGGCACAACCGGATAGCCGAAGGTCCGGTACGGGCGCGGCCGATCCGGCCACTTGCGCCGGAACACGAAAACGCTTCCACCGGCAAGCCCGTAGAAGATCCACTCCGCGAAAATAGTCATGTCGGTGAGCTGATCGAACGTTCCCGAAAGCGCCAGGATGCTGCCCCACACGCTCACCGCCATCACCGAAGCGGCCGGCACGCGCGACCCGGAACTGACTTCGGCAAGCTTGGGCAGGAACAATCCATCCCGCGCCATCGCGAACGGGACCCGCGCCTTCGAGATCACCACCCCGTTGATCGCGCCCGCGGCGGAAATCAGAAAAACGATGGAAATGATTTTCGGACCGAGATCACCCATGAACGTTTGCGCCGTCTTCGAAGCCACCGGCAGCGCGTCGCGATACGCCGTGGAGTTCGAGGTGATCACTTCGTTCCACGGCAGCGCGTAGAAGTAAGCCAGGTTCGCGAGCCCATACAATGCCAGCACGATCAGCACGCCGTAGATCAGGCCGCGCGGGACGTTGCGGCCGGGGTTGGAAACTTCGCCCGCCACCATCGGCATGAATGCCCAGCCGTTGCAAGCCCAGAGCGCGGAAAGCACGGCCGCGCCGAACGCGCCCAGCCCCACGGCCGCTTGCGCGGGGGGCGCCTGGAAGTTGGCCGCCGATCCGCCCGGCGAAATCAGAAACGCTCCCACCACAATGAACAGGATGCCGCCGCACTTCAGCACCGTCAGCAGAGTCTGCACACGGCCGCCGAATACAATCCCCAGCGTATTCAGAAACCCGAAGCCGATCAGCGTGAGACTTGCGGCGATCTCACGCGGCCCCAGTTGCCAGATCATCTCGCGGCCGAACATCGTGTACTTCGCCGACATCCAGGATCCGCCCAGGGGGACGATGGCGTTCAGAAACGTGGCGAAGCCGACGCCCAGCGCTCCTACTCCCGCCGTGGCAACCACGAAGCGCATCCAGCCGCTCAGAAATCCGGCCAGGCGGCCGTAGGCGTTGCGCGTGTAGATATACTCGCCGCCCGCCTCCGGCATCATCGCCCCGAGCTCGGCGTACGTCAGCGCTCCAGCCAGGGACATGAAGCCTGCCACCACCCACGCCAGCATCACCAGCCACGGCGATCCCACCAGTTGCGCCATCGGCGCGGCCTTGAAGAAGACGCCCGTTCCGATGATCGAACCGGCCACCAGCGCCACGGTCGCGTTCAGCGACAGGCCGCGAATCAGGCCGGGATCAGCGGGCTTTGTTGTCGCCATTCCGAATCTGGTAGAGGTGCTTCTCAGTTCTCAGGTAAATCGAATCGTTCACGACGGCGAGCGAGGACCATACCGGTTCGCCCAGCGAATTGGTGCCGAGAACCTTGTGCTCGGGTCCCGCCTGGATCACGAAGGTGTCTCCCTCCACGCTGGTCTGCAGGATCTTGCCGTCCACCACCACCAGGGAGGAGTTAAACTGCGCGGCCACCGGAGGCCGGCCCGAGTCGTAGACGATCCTTCCGGTCTCCACCTCCACGCAGGTCAGGATTCCCTTGTCGGTCATCAAGTACAGGTGATCGCCGTAAATCACCGGCGAAGGGACATAGGCCGTGCCCTTGTCATACTTCCAGGCCACGCGCTCGGCCGCGTTCACATCCAGCCGCAGCGCGAACACCCGCTTCACGGGATAGCCGGAACTGACGATCACCAGGCCCTTGGCCGCCACCGGACTGGGGCAGGCGTTGCCTTCCACTCCGGGCCCCGCCCAAAGTTCCTTGCCGGTTTTCGGATCGTAGGAAATGGTGGCCTCGCGGGCCGCGGTGATCAGTTGCCAGTCGTTCTCGTGCTTCACCAGGATCGGCGTGGCCCAACTGGTCCAGTTCGTGCGCTTCGTCTTCCAGACCACCTTGCCGTCCTTCTTGGAAAGCGCCGCGATAAACGATGTCTCGCCCCCGTCGTTGTCGCCCTGGATGATCACCAGATCCTCGAACAGCACGGGTGAGGTGCCCGGTCCCAGGCCCCAGTTCGGCATCGGTCCTAGAGACGTCTTCCAGACCTGCTTCCCGTCCAGGCTGTAGCAATAGATCCCTTCCGATCCGAAATGGACGAACAGATGCTTGCCATCGGTCACCGGGGTGGATGACGCGTAGGTATTCTTGCGGTGCCGGTCATCGAACATCTTGCCTTCGTAAGCTGTCCGGGACCAGACCACCTTTCCGGTCTTGGCGTCAAGCGCCATCACCTTCAGTTCATGGCTGCGGTTGCCCGCGACGCTGTCCGGGTGCAGATAGGGCTGATCGCGGCGCGTATGCTTCACCGGCGCGTGACCCTCGATCACCGCGCCTTCCACCGATGTCGTCAGGAAAATGAGTCCGCCCGAGATCACGGGGGAGGAATGACCCGCGCCTTCGATGGGAGCCTTCCAGGCGATATTCCGGGTTGAGTCCCAGGCCATCGGCGCCTTGGATGCGCCCGCGACACCGTTGTTCACACCGCGCCACTGCGGCCAGTCTTCCGCATCGGCGCAAATCGCCAGAACTGGAATTAATAGGAGCTTGCGCATGGTTTCATTTGAGGGCGCGGCCGGCGGACCCTAGGTTACGGGCTCCTCCGCGCAGGCTACCACTCTATACGACTTTGGTGGCGTTGCGGCACGGTTCCCGTTAGGAGAGAATCTCACATTCATGGACAAGGCTACTGCGAAAAAGATCGAGCGGCTTCTCGACCAGTGCGTGGTTCCCCCCGGGAAGAAGATCTCACTCAAACGGGATTTCGATCCCGGCGCGGAGCCACGCGACATCCAGAAGAAAGACGCCGCGGAACTCCTGCGCGGAGGTGTCGCCAGGCTCGCCGAGCTGCAGGAGATGCTTTATGCCCAGGATCGCTGGTCCGTCCTGGTGATCTTCCAGGCGATGGACGCCGCCGGCAAGGACGGAACCATCAAGCACGTCATGAGCGGCATTAATCCCCAGGGCTGCCAGGTGTTCAGCTTTAAGGCCCCCACCAGCGAGGAGCTTGACCACGACTACCTGTGGCGCTGCTCAAAAGCGCTGCCCGAACGCGGGCGCATCGGCATCTTCAATCGCTCCTATTACGAAGAAGTACTGATCACGAAGGTCCACCCGGAGATCATCCGCGGGCAGAAGCTTCCAGACCAGTTCAAGGACAAGCGGATTTACGAGCGCCGTTACGAGGAGATCAACAATTTCGAGAAGTACCTCTCCAACAACGGCGTCAAGATCGTCAAGTTCTTCCTGAACGTTTCCAGGCAGGAACAGAAGAAGCGTTTCCTGGAACGCCTGGAGGAACCCGAGAAGAATTGGAAGTTCTCCCACGCCGATGTTCGTGAACGGGAGCACTGGGACGAATACATGCAGGCGTATCAGGACTGCCTGAACGCGACCAGCACCCGGTGGGCGCCGTGGCACGTCATCCCAGCCGACGCGAAATGGTTCACCCGCCTCGCCGTGGCCGCGATTCTGTATCACACGCTCGAAGGCTTGGATCTGCGCTATCCGAACGTCACCGATGAACAGCGCCGGTTGTTAAGTGAAGCTCGACAGTTGCTGCTGGCACAGAAGTAGAGGCTCACCCCGGCGCGCGAGTCTGCGGATATACTCAATGGGGATGCAGGGCCGGAAGGCCCGCGCGCCCGCCCTTCAGTCCCCGATCGCGAGGATGTCCAGATGACCGCGCCAGCCGCGAACTCTCCTTACGCCGCCAGACCATGGCTGCGACATTACGATTTCTGGGTGCCCGCCACCGCGAATTATCCGCGGCGGTCCTTGTATCAGGTCCTGATGATCGCCGCGGCCAACTACCGCGACCGTCCGGCGACGCAGTTCCTCGGCGCTCAGCTCACCTATGGGGAGATCCGTCGCCAGGCGGATCGCCTGGCCGCGTCGCTGCACGCGGCGGGCGTCGGCAAGGGCGATCGCGTCGGCATCATGCTGCCCAACTGTCCGCAGTACATCATCGCCTTCTGGGCCCTGATGCGACTGGGCGCCGTCGTGGTGAACTTCAACCCTCTGTACACCGCGCGCGAGGTGGAACATCAGGCCAAGGATTCCGGCATCCGGATGATGATCACCCTCGATTCCATCGCCCCGGTGATCCTCGATTTGAAACAGGATTGCGGCATGGATTGCGTCATCGCGACCACGCTGGAGGAGTATTCCTCGTTCCCGGAACGCACTCCGCCGCTCCCGCGGGGTTCCCTCTCGTTTGTCGACATGATCGGCCAGAGCCCGGATCTCAAGCTGCCGCACGTGGAAGTGGACGCGGAGCACGATCTCGCCGTCCTGCAGTACACCGGCGGAACCACCGGCCGCTCCAAGGGAGCGATGCTCACGCACTACAACGTCTTCGCCAACATGATCCAGACTTCGCTCTGGGGCGGCTACTTTACCCGCAAAGGCGAGGAACGGGTGCTGCTGATTATCCCCATGTATCACATCTATGGGATGAACGTCGGCATGATCCTGGCCGCCTGGAACGGCACTCAGCTCATCCTGCTCCCCAAGTTCGATGTCGAAAGCCTGCTGAACGCTTTCCGCGATTTCAAGCCGACGTATTTTCCCGGTGTTCCCACGCTGTTCATCTCCCTGCTGAATCATCCTCGCGCGATGCACAGCAACCTGGATCAGGTGCGGCAGTTCAACTCCGGCTCGGCGCCGCTGCCCGTCGAGGTGATCCATCAATTCGAGGCCATGACCGGCGCGCGGCTCACCGAAGGCTACGGCCTTACCGAAGCTTCGCCCACCACCCATTCCACGCCGTCGCTCGCCAAGCGCAAGCCGGGCAGCGTGGGTCTTCCCTTCCCCGATACGGAATGCAAGATCGTGGACATCCTCACCGGCGATGCCGAGGTCCCGCTCGGCCAGGAAGGCGAACTCTGCATCCGCGGACCGCAGATCATGAAGGGTTATTGGAACCGGCCCGAGGAAACCCGCGACACCCTGCGCGACGGCTGGCTGTACACCGGCGACATCGCGCGCATGGATGAAGACGGGTTCTTCTACATCGTCCAGCGCAAGAAGGACATGATCATCGTCAGCGGCTTCAACGTGTATCCGGGAGAGGTGGAGGATGTGCTGTTCCAGAATCCCGCCGTCCAGGAAGCCGCGGTGATCGGCGTCCCCCATGCCTATCGCGGTGAAGAGCCGAAAGCGTTCGTCGTTCTGAAGCCGGACGCCGCGTTAACCGCCGAGGAGTTGAAAGCCTTCTGCGCGGAACGCCTGGCCAAGTTTAAGGTCCCCACGCGGATCGAGTTCGTGCCCGGCCTGCCCAAGAGCGCGGTAGGCAAGGTGCTGAGGCGATCCTTGCGGGAAATGGAAAAGGAGAAAACGAAATGAGCGAACTGGTCAAGTATTCCAAACAGGGCGAAGTGTTCGTGATCACGATCGACAACCCGCCCGTGAACGCCCTCAGCCCCGGCGTGCCGGAAGGAATCGCGGAGGGCATCGACCGGGCCGCAGCCGACCCCGAAGCGAAGGGCGTCGTCATCATCGGCGGAGGCCGCACCTTCATAGCCGGCGCCGACATCCGCGAGTTCGGCAAGATGGTCGCCAGCGGAAAGCGCGGCGTAGCCCTGCTGCCCACCCTGCTGAAAATTGAGGATTCCGCCAAGCCGGTGGTGATGGCGATCCACGGCACGGCGTTCGGCGGCGGGCTGGAAACCGCGATGGCGGGTCATTACCGCGTGGCGGTCGCTTCGGCTCAGGTGGGCCAGCCCGAAGTGAAACTGGGCTTGATTCCCGGCGCGGCCGGCACGCAGCGGCTTCCCCGCCTCTGTGGCGTCGAACTCGCCACCGAAATGTGCGCGCTCGGAGATCCCGTGAAAGCGCCCAAGGCGCTCCAAGCCGGAATCCTGGACCGCATTGTGGACGGCGATCTGCTGGAAGGCGCGGTGGCGTTCTGCCGCGAAAAGATCGCCGCCGGTGGCCCGTATCCCAAAACCCGCGATCGCAACGATAAGCTCGGCGGCGTCGATGCGGCGTTCTTCGCCGGCTGGCGCGAACGCTGCCGCAAGGAGCGCCGCGGCTTGATGGCGCCCCTGGCCGCCGTCGACGCCGTCGAAGCCGCCACAACCGCGGACTTCGCTCGCGGCTGCGAAACGGAAGCCGAGTTGTTCCGTACCTGCCTGTTCTCCGATCAGTCCCGGGCTCTGATTCACGCCTTTTTCGGCGAGCGGGAAGTCGCCAAGGTTCCCGGCGTCGGCAAGGACACCCGCACCCTGGACATCCGCGCCGCCGGCGTCATCGGCGCGGGCACCATGGGCGGCGGCATCGCCATGGTTTACGCCAATGCCGGCATCCCGGTGCGCCTCCGCGAGACCACCCGGGAAGCCCTGGATCGCGGCATGAGCACCATCCGCAAGAACTACCAGAACTCCGTCAACAAAGGCCGCTTCCCCGAGGACGTGATGGACAAGCGCATGGCGTTGATCACGCCGCAGCTCGACTACTCCGGCTTTGAGCAGGTGGACATCGTCGTGGAAGCGGTCTTCGAGGGCATGGCCCTGAAGAAGGAGATCTTCGGCGAACTCGACCGCATTTGCAAGCCGGGCTGTATTCTCGCCTCGAACACCTCCACCCTGGATATCGACGAGATCGCCTCCGCTACCTCGCGGCCGGAGTTCGTCATCGGGCATCACTTCTTCAGTCCCGCGAACGTCATGCGGCTGCTCGAGATCGTGCGCGGCAGGCACACCTCGCTCGAAGTCATCGCCACCTCGATGAATCTCTCGAAAACACTGTCCAAGGTGGGCGTTCTCGTCGGGAACTGCCGCGGCTTCGTCGGGAATCGCATGGTGGCGCCTTACGGCCGCGAGGCCCAGTTCCTGGTGGAGGAAGGCGCCTCGGCGGAGCAGGTGGATCAGGCCCTCTACGGCTTCGGCCTGGCGATGGGCCCGCTCGCGATGTCCGACCTCGCCGGCATCGATGTCGGCTGGCGCATCCGGCAGGAGTTCAAGGACACCGAGATTCCCGGCCGCCGCTATCCCTTCCTCGCCGATGTTCTGTACGAGATGGGCCGCTACGGTCAGAAGACCGGCGCCGGCTGGTATCAGTACGATGCCAACCGCCGCCCGGTGCCGGACCCCGCCGTCGCGGAAATGATCGAGCGCGAGACCGCCAAGCGCGGGATGCAGCGCCGCGCAATCTCGAACCAGGAAATCATCGAACGAACGCAGTATGCCCTGGTTAACGAAGGCGCGCGCATTCTGCAAGAAGGCATCGCGCTGCGCGCCGTCGATATCGACATCATTTACATCATGGGCTACGGGTATCCGGCGCATCGTGGAGGCCCCATGTGGTACGCCGACACCGTCGGCCTGCAAAAGGTCTACGAGCGGATCTGCGAGTTCGAGAAGGAGCATGGCGCCTGGTGGACTCCCGCGCCGCTGCTGAAGGAGCTTGCGGCCCAGGGCAAGAATTTCGCCCAGTGGGACAAGGAAAAAGCTCAGACTGCCGCGGCGTAAATCATTCGCCTGGAGAGCCCGCCTTGGACATCGCCGGCGCGGCGGGGGTCCGTGCGGGCTCACAGCTCACACGCGTCTCACTCTTTGACCCGGCGAACTTCGCTGGTGTACAGTGGCTACAACCACCGCCCGGCAAGCGGGACATCGCAGCGTTGTGAGATGTGAGATTTCGTACCATTAAAATGCGACGGAATGACCCCGCGGACGTGTTCCGATCAGGTCAAACGCTCGGGAGGCCGCTAGCGTGACCGCACGCGAGCAAGCGCCACCGGACGAAACCCGACGGGAACTCGAAGACCTGAGAAGCCGTGTCGCCGAACTGGAGGCGCGGCTTCAGAAACAGACGCCGTCGAGCATTCCCCCCTACAGCTTGTCCCAGCATTACGAGTTGCTCCGCCTTTCTCAGCTCCACGGCGAAGCTGCCGTCTGGAGCCTGGACCTGAGATCCCACGAGTTTGAGGTAACTCCGGAATATTACGCGCTCTACGGGTTGGACCCTGCCACCCGCGTCAGCCCCGGACAATGGATCGAATCCCTGCATCCCGACGATCGTGAGCCCGCGGCGAAGGCGCTCGAGAGGGCGCGGCAAACCGGCGACTTCCAGTTCGATTTCCGCATCCGCCACCCCTCCAAGGGTAAGCGGTGGCTTGCGGGCCGCGGCCGTGCCGTAGCCGAAGAAGGGACCTTCGCCCGCCTGGTTGGCATCACCACGGACATCACGGAGCGCCGCTCCATGGAACAGGCGCTGGAAAATCAAGCCCGCCTGACCCGCGCGATCACCGATAACGCAAGCACCAGCCTCTTCATCATGGATGACCGGCAGCACTGCGTCTTCATGAACCCCGCCGCCGAAAAGCTCACGGGCTACACGCTCGCCGAGGCTCAAGGCAGGCCGTTGCACGATGTCGTTCACCACACCCGGCCCGACGGCTCCCCGTATCCGCTCTCGGAATGCCCCATCGATCGGGCGTTCCCGGAGAACGACCGCATGCAGGGCGAGGAAATCTTTGTCCACAAGGACGGGAGCTTCTACAACGTCGCCTACACCGCCAGCCCGCTGCGCGATGCCAAGGGAATCAACGGCACCGTGATCGAAGTAATCGACATCACGGAGCAGAAACGGATTCTCGAGAATCTGCGGAGACGCACCGAAGAGCTGGAGACCATCCTGAACCTGGTCCCGATGCCGGTGTGGATCGCCCTCGACGAGCGCTGTTCCCAGGTTCAGAGCAACCGGGCGGCTCAACTACTGCAGGAAACCGCCGGTGGGCCGGGGGCATCGCCGTCCAGCGGGATGAATCTCACGCTTCTGCGGGATGGGCGGGAACTCGACCCTTCGGAAATGCCCTTGCAATTGGCGGCCGCGTCGGGCGAACCGCAGCTCGATTTTGACCTCGAAGCCCTCACCTGGGATGGCCGGAAAGTCGCGCTGGTCGGCAGCGCGCTGCCCCTTCGCGATCCCAGCGGCGCGGTTCGCGGATCGGTCTGCGCATTGATGGATTACTCCGCCCGCAAGAACATCGAGAATGAACTCCGCCGCCTCAACCGCGAGCTCGAACAGTTCGTCTACACCGCCACTCACGACTTGCAGGAGCCCATCCGTACCGTCAGCATCTTCAGTGAATTGCTGATCCGCCGCCATTCGCACCGCCTCGATGGCCAGGCCGCGGAGTTCCTGGAGCGGGTGCGCGGCGGCGCGCTCCGCATGGAAGCGCTCATCCGCGATCTGCTCGAATACACCCGCATCGGCGCCTTGCGGATCTCGGCCCAGCCGGCCCCCGCTTCCGCCGCCCTCGAAGCCGCGCTGGAAAACCTCGCGGGCGCTATCCGGAGCGCGAATGTCTCCATCCGGGCGGACCAGCTTCCCGAAGTCCGCATGGATCCCGTTCATCTCCAGCAGCTTTTTCAGAACCTGATCGGCAATGCGATCAAGTATCGCGAACCTTCGCGGCCCCCCGTGATTCACGTCAGCGCGGAGCCGCGCGATGCAACGTGGCAGTTCTCCGTCGCCGACAACGGCATCGGGATCGATCCCATCCACAAGGAGCGTATCTTTGGCCTATTTAAACGCCTGCACAACGCCAGTGAATATTCCGGGACCGGCATCGGGCTGGCCATTTGCCAGCGAATCGTGGAACGGTATGGGGGAAGAATCTGGGTGGAATCCCGGCCCGGAGAGGGAGCCACGTTCCGATTCACCATCCCTGTCTGAACCTTCCGAAACCGGACGTCGCGTCTGGATTGTGGAAGACCACGATGCGGATGTCTTCCTGATCCGGGAAGCTCTTTCCGCCGCCATGAACGCTCATTTCGTCGTGCTCCGCAATGGCGCGGAGGCGGCCGGCCTGTTGCGGTCCGCCGGCGGCTCGCCCTCCTGCCCGGATCTCGTGATTCTGGACTTGAATCTCCCCGGCCTCGCCGGCGGCGAAGTGCTTCGGCTCCTTCGATCCGGAGCCGTCTGCCATGAAGTCCCGGTCATCGTCGTGACCTCCTCGGACCTGCAAGAGGATCGCGCCTTGGTGCTGGGCCTCGGCGCCAACGCCTATTTCCGTAAGCCATCGGACTTCGATTCGTTCATGAAGCTGGGCGCCGTGGCGAGGGGCTTGCTCGAGAAGGACTCCGGCGCATCCGGCTCCCGCTCGTGACTGGCCTGCCCATGCGCCTGCGATAATCGAAGTTTCCCTATGCTTGCCTATCAGAATCTTTACATCGACGGCGCCTGGCGACAGCCCGCCGGGCCCGGCTTGATTGACGTTCTCTCCGCCTCCACCGAGGAAGTGATGGGCGCCGTTCCCGAGGGGCGGCCCGAGGACGTCCATGCCGCCGTCGCAGCCGCTCAAAAGGCGTTCCACGGCCCGTGGGGCGAGACCACCGTGGAAGAACGGGCGCATTGGATCGACAAACTGGCGGCGGGATTGAAGGAACGCGCCGAGCGTGTCGCCAGCACCATCGCCCAGGAAGTCGGCTCTCCCATGTCCATGGCCACCTCCATTCAGGCAGGACTGCCGGTGGCCGTCACCCAGAGCTACGCCAAATTGATCCGGGAAGCGAAACTCGAGCATGAAATCGGAAACTCGCTGGTGGTGCGCGAGCCCATCGGCGTCGTTGCCGCCATCACGCCCTGGAACTACCCGCTGCACCAGATCATGGCCAAGGTCGCGCCCGCCCTGGCCGCCGGCTGCACTGTGGTGCTGAAGCCCAGCGAGGTCGCGCCGCTGAATGCGTTTATCCTCGCCGAAACCGCGATGGCCATCGGCCTCCCGGCCGGCGTCCTGAACATCGTCACCGGTTACGGCCCGCTGGTGGGCGAGGCCATGGTCGCGCACCCCGGCGTGGACATGGTCAGCTTCACCGGATCGCTGCGCGCGGGCAAGCGCGTGGGCGCGCTGGCCGCCGAGTCCATCAAGAAGGTGACGCTGGAGCTCGGCGGCAAATCGGCGTTCGTCGTTCTCGACGACGCGCCATTCGAAAAAGCGATCCCCGCCGGGGCGCGCAACGCCATGCTCAACTCCGGACAAACATGCTCGGCCTGGACTCGCATGGTTGTGCCGCGATCCCGGCAGCAGGAGGCGGTCGCGCTGGCGCGCCAGGCCATCGAATCGCTGAAGCTGGGCGATCCCATGGATTCGGGTACCCGCCTCGGCCCGCTGATTTCCGCCACGCAGCGCGAGCGCGTCGAAGGATATATCGATCGCGGACGAAGCGAAGGCGCGCGGCTCGTCACCGGCGGAGGCCGTCCGCCCGCGTTCGATCGCGGTTACTACGTCGAGCCCACTATCTTCGCCGACGTCGACTCGCGGATGGTGATCGCGCAGGAGGAGATCTTCGGTCCCGTTCTTTCCATCCTCCCTTACGACAGCGAGGACGACGCGGTGCGCATCGCTAATGACACCATCTATGGCCTGGCCGGCGGCGTATGGTCCGGCGATCCGGCTCGCGCCATGAAGGTCGCGCGGCGCATGCGTACCGGCCAGGTGGACGTGAACGGCGGGAAGTACAACGCGCTCGCCCCGTTCGGCGGCTATAAGCAGTCCGGCATCGGCCGCGAGCTGGGGCTTTACGGGCTCGAAGAGTACCTGCAGATCAAATCGATCGCGCGGTAGTCGGGCTCACCGGTACGGGTATCGGGTAACTTCTCCGGCCGGGTCCACGACGAAGATCCAGTTTCCAACCACGACAACTTCAGATGGAACCATGCGCCTGCCTTTTTCGCCCAGGTTGGGCAGGTCCGCGCGGATCTCGCGAAGCACTTCCCCTTGCTCGTTGAACTCGACCAGCAGCGCACCCTCGCTGATCCGGATTCCGGCCAGGGACGCCAGGAATCCCCTTGGGCTCTCCGCGACGTCCCCCATGAGCAGCGGCGTCCCATGGCGGGAGAGAGGATCCCGGGCGGCCGCTGCCTGATGAGCGGCTTGCGCACGCGCACGGGCGGCGTCAACTGTTGGCGACGTGAGGCGGAACACATAACCGGAGGCCGAGCCGAGCGCGCCCTCGGCGCGGTCCAACTGCATCCATTTCCCGTTCACTTCCATCAGATCGCCGGACGCTGGATTCTCCAGCGGGAGCAGAATCGCGGGCGACCCGTCCGGCTGTCCGTTTGCATCGAGAGCCACGGCCTTGCCGTCCGCGATCTCGAACACCTTCCGGCCCGCGCCGCGCGCTAATTGCGCTTGCGGACGCAAACCGATCCTCTCCACCCGCCCGTCCGAATGCAAAATCGCGCCTTCCCTCCGGTTCTGGAACTCGAGAAGCACGCGGTCTCCCAATGCAAATACCGCGTTGATTTTCTCCCCCACTGCTGACGTCCCGGTCGCTTTTCCATCGATGGAAGTCAGCACGATCAGCGCCGATCCCGCCGAATTCCTATGATTGCCGGCGCGGTAGACGTTGTCCCCATGAGTCAACGCTTCCGGGTGCCGGTGCAGACGCCGAACCCGTTTACCATCGTCGCTTGTGAATCGATCGGCGACCAGTTGGTATTTGTCCTGGAAACAGGGAAGAAATCGCGAAGAAAAAGCGGCTTAACGCCATGCGTGTCTCCCTCCTGCCAGAAGAGTATCAGGCCGGTCGCGCCTGGTCAATCCCATCGGCCACTGCTTCAGAATGTTTTCGAAATGGGGGATTGTTTCCGCCGCAATTCGAACAGCACCACTCCCGCGGCCACCGAAACATTCAGCGATGCCACCTTGCCCGCCATGGGAATGCGCAGCAGGAAGTCGCACTTCTTCGCCACCTGCTCGTGCAGCCCGTGACCCTCGCCGCCCAGCACGATCGCGCAGGGCATGGTGAAGTCCGCTTCGGTGTAATCGATCCCGCCTCGTTCATCCAGTCCGTAAATCCAATAACCTCGCGCTTTCAGCTCTTCCAGCTCGCGATTCAGGTTCTTCGCGCGGATGACCGGCAGGTAGGCGGTTGCGCCCGCGGAAGCGCGAACCACGGTTTCGGTGATCCCCGCGGCGCGCCGCTCCGGAATCAGCACGGCGCTGGCCCCGGCGGCGTGAGCGGTGCGAACGATCGCTCCCAGGTTGTGTGGATCCTCGACTCCGTCCAGCACCACGATCAGGTCGCCTTTCAGCTCGCCCGCCGGAGCGTAGGCGCCCGCGGCCGGGAACGCAACCACGCCCTGGTGAACCGCCCCCGCCGCCGCCCGGTCCATCTGGTCGCGGCTCTCGAACCGGATCGGGATTTTCCGGTCACGGCACAGGTCGATAATTTCCTGGAGGCGGACGCCCCCGGCGCCCTTGGCGATCAGCACCCGGTCCAGCGTCTGGCCGGCTTGCAAGGCTTCGCGGACGGGATGGATTCCGGCGAGAACGGACACTACAATATCAGAGTACCCTGAAAGGGTTGGACCCGAAGTATGTCCGAGTTAGCATTCACGCCGACAACGCCGCCGGAAATTCCCGATAAGCTCTATTTCCGCATCGGCGAAGTGGCGCGCCTGGCCGGGATCAAGCCTTATGTGCTGCGTTTCTGGGAAAGCGAGTTCCCGGGACTCGGCCCCAAGAAGTCGGGCTCCGGACATCGCTTGTACCGCCGCAAGGACGTGGAGATGGTGCTCGAAATCAAGCACCTGCTGTACGAGAAGCGGTTCACCATCGAGGGCGCGCGCAAGTTCATGGAAACGCGCGTGAAGCCGGAGACTCCCAAGGCGCCTTCCAAGCGCCAGCCCAAGACCGGCAAGGCGTTGCCGGGGGCGCAGCGGGAGCCTCAGGCGCTGCTGTTTCCCGACGCTGGAATACCCGCCGCCTTCGAGGCCATCCGCAAGGAACTGCGCGAGATCGTATCGCTGCTCAAGTAGCCGCCGAAGCTCACGGCGCCGCTCCTGCCGCCGATAAGGGAAAGCGTAGCTCTCGAAAATCCCATGATCCGGCTGACGCGCATCAATCATGTGCCCTTCGTCCTCAACGCGGATCTGATTGAGCACATTGAAGTAACTCCGGACACGATCGTTTGCCTCACCAACGGCCAGAAATACCTGGTGCTCGAAACCGCGGACGAGGTGGTTCGGCGGATTGTGGGCTTCCGGCGCTCGGTCAGCGGGATTCCGGAGGTGCGGGAGGAGCACGCCGGTGGCGCGACGAACGATTGACTACGGTTCCATCGCGGGCGTCGCCGCCGCCTTCGCTGGGATTGTCGGCGGCCTGCTGCTGGAAGGCGGAGAGCTTCGCGACATCTCCCAACTGACCGCGGGACTGATCGTCCTGGGCGGGACCTTCGGAGCGGTGCTGATCAGCTCTCCCCTGCCCATCGTGCGCGGAGCGCTCGCCCGGCTGGGCGAAGTGGTGTATCCCGTCCATAACGATCCCGCCGCCTTGATGGAAACAATCATCCAACTGGCCACCAAGGCCCGGCGCAACGGCCTGGTTTCCCTGGAGGAAGACGCCCTGGCGGCGACGGATCCCTTCCTGGGCAAGGCTCTGAACCTCGCCGTCGACGGCACCGAACTGCAGGAGATCCGCCGCATGCTGGAACTCGACATGATGATCGAGGAGCACCACGCCGAGGCGGAAGCACGGGTGTGGGAGTCCGCCGGCGGCTTCGCCCCCACCATCGGCATCATCGGAGCCGTGCTCGGGCTGATTCAGGTAATGAAAAACCTGGCCGACATCGATGCCGTCGGCCACGGCATCGCCGTCGCGTTCGTAGCCACCGTCTACGGAGTCGCGGCCGCCAACCTGCTGTTCCTCCCCGCGGCGGCCAAGATCAAAACCCGCACGCGAATGGAAATGCAGCGTAAGGAGCTGATCGTCGAAGGCGTCGCCGGCATCATTGAGGGGATGAACCCGAAATTGATCCAAAGCAAGCTGGAAGCCTTCGCCGCCGGCCGCCCCACGCCCGAGCCTCGAACGAAGAACGCATCCGGGAACGCCCGCGTTCCCGCCTGAACTCATGCACCGCCGCAAGAAACATCCCGAGCATGAGAACCACGACCGCTGGCTGGTCTCCTACGCCGATTTCATTACGCTGTTGTTCGCATTCTTCGTGGTGATGTTCGCCAGCTCCCATGCCGACAAGGGAAAGGCGCAGCAGGTCTCCGACTCGGTGAAGCGAGCGCTCGAGGAAGGGCGCGTGGGCCACGCCACCGCCGCGCTGGCGGCGATCCTGGGAGGCGCGGCCGACCAGCGCGGACCCGGCAATGCCGCCCGGAAAGGCCCCGGAGGCGCCATCCCCGAGGGCGCCAAACCAGGCCAGCTCGCCGAGTTGTTCCCCTCCATGAAGGTGCTGTCCGACGAGCTGAAATCCGAAATCGAGGCGGGCCGCATCGACGTCCGCATGGAGGCGCGCGGGCTGGTGGTCAGCTTCAAGCAGGCCGCGCTGTTCCCCTCGGGTGAAGACGGAATCGCGGCGGCCGCCTACGAGAGCCTGGAGAAAGTCGCGCGAGCCATTCAACGCGTACCGAATCCCGTGCGCCTGGAAGGCCATACCGATTCCGTTCCCATCCACACCGGCCGATTCCGCAACAACTGGGAACTGTCCGCGGCACGGGCGATCGCCTTGCTCGAATTGATGGCCACCCGATTCGGCGTCGGCCGCGCTCGCATGTCCATCGGAGGCTACGCCGATTCCGCGCCCCTCGCTTCCAACGACACCGAGGAAGGCCGCTCCCGCAACCGCCGCGCCGATATCATCCTGCTGAACGAGCGCGGAGTGCTCGCCGAACCGGGCAAGCGCTAGTTCTTCTTCCGGGCGCGGTGCCGCAGGTACTCGATCCCGATGGGAAGGACGGAAACCAGCACGATCCCCAGGACCACCTTCTCGAAATGCTGACGGATCAGCGGGATGCCCCCCAGGAAGTAACCTGCCAGCACCATCGAAACCACCCAGCCGATGCCGCCGAACACATTGAACGCCACGAAGCGTCCGTAGCGCATGCCGGCGACGCCGGCGATAAACGGCGCGAACGTCCGGATGATCGGCACAAAGCGCGCATAAATGATGGTCTTGCCGCCGTGCTTCTCGTAAAACATCTGGGTCTTCATCAGGTGATCGCGCTTGAAAAAGCGCGAATCGGGACGGTCAAAAATCCGCGGTCCCGTGCGCCGGCCGAGCATGAACCCCGTCTGATCGCCCGCGATCGCCGCCACGGTCAGCAGCAGGATGATGAACGCGACATCCAGCTTGCCCGCTCCCGCCACCACGCCGATGGTGAACAGCAGGGAGTCGCCGGGGAAGAAGAACCCGACCAGCAGTCCGGTTTCGGCGAACACGATGCCGAACAGCAGCACGTACGCCAGCCAGCCTTCCAGCACGGTGCTGAGCAGGTGGATCAGGCGATCGGGATTGGTGAGAGCCCGCCAGATTTCCAGAAGAAGATCCATGCGGGGTTCAGCCGCGGATCAGGGTGCCTACGTACCTTTGAATCACTTCGCGGTTGATCTTGACCTTGCCGTCGGCCACCAGCTTGGTCAGCACGCTGTCGTAGAGCAGGTCCCGGCGCTCCTGCGCCTTCTTCTGCTTCAAGGCGAGCACGATCTCGTCCCGCATGGTTTCCAACTGCGCGAGATTCGGTTCGGTCTTGGACACCACCCGCGCCACAAGATTCCGCCCCTGCACATTGACCGGTCCGAAAACGGAGCCGGCGGGCTTCTTGAAGGCATCCTCGAGATAAGCCGCCGAACCCACGCCTTCCACCACATCCGTGCGCCCGAACTCGGCCGGCGAGGTCACGGTCAGCCCGTGCTGCTTGGCGATCGATTCCAGGCTCTCGCCCGCCTGCGCCTTCTGGGAGGCTTCGCGCGCCTTGTCCTGGGCATAAAACGCCGCTTTATCGTTGGCGAGCTTCGTACGGATCTCGCCTTCCACCGCCGCCAGGGGCTTCGATTTCGCCGGAATATCGTTGGTGTACACGGCGAACGCCAGGCGATTGGCCGGCAGTTGCACGATCTGCGTCACTTCGCCTTTCTTGACGGCATTCAGCGCGGCATCCAGCTCCGGACTCACGCCCACCAGAGGCAGCGCGGCGTTGGGAGCGGCCTCCGCCACCCGGGCGAACTGCAGGTTGTTCTCGGCGGCGATCCCCTCGGCCCGTCCGGGTTCCTTCGCCAGGGCGGCGCGCGCCTTCTCGATCGACTCCTGCATCTTGTCGGCGATCGCCTGCTGGCTCACTTCCTGAATCAGTTCCGCGCGCACTTCCTCGAGCGGCTTCACGCGCGCCTGTTCCTTGGCGGTCACCTGCAGGATGTGATACCCGTACTCGGTGGTCACTACGCCGCTCAGATCGTTCGGCTTCAGCGAAAACGCCGCATCCTCGAAGTTCTTCACGGTCTGGCCGCGGGTCACCCAGTCCAGGTCTCCTCCCTTGGCGCCGGAACCCGTGTCTTCCGAGACCTTCTTGGCGAGCGCGGCGAAATCGCCGCCCGCCTTCAACTGCTTCAGCACGTCCTCGATCTGAGTCTTGGCCTTGGCATGCTCGGACTCCGGCTTGCCCTGAGTCTTGATCAAGATGTGCCGCACCCGCACGCGCTCCGGCGTGCGGTAGTTGTCCAGCCGCGCCTGGTAAGCCTGGCGGAGCGTCGCGTCCGGCACCTGGATGCCCGCCGCGGTCTTCTCCCCGTCGGCGACGATCAGATCGAGCGACCGTTTGGCGGGGTCTGTAAATTGAGCCATGTTGCGCTCATAGTAGCTCTTGATCTCCTCGGGAGTGATCGTCACCTTGGAGGTGAACTTGGCGGGCTCGAAAGCCACGTAGTCCACCTTCGCACGCTGGCTGCGGCGAGCCACTTCCTCTTCCACTTCCTTCGGCGTCACCACGATGCCTTCCAGCACGATGTTCTGCAACTGGCGGACGGCGAGCATCTTGCGCATCTCTTCGATGGCCGACGTGATGCTCTGCCCGGATTGCGCCAGCGTCTGCTCCAGTTGCTCCTTGGCCACCAGTTGGCCGTTCTGATAGAACATCGGAAACGTGGAGATGAAGGCGTTCCGGACTTCCTCGTCGGTGATGCGAATGCCCATCCGCCGAGCCTGATATGCCAGCGCGCGGTCCATGATCATCTGGTCCACCATCTGCGGCGCGTACACCTGCAACAACTCGGGCGAAATGCGCCCGCCGCGGATCTGGCCTTGCATGAACTCCTGCACCTGCCGCAGGGTGAGCTTCTCACTGCCGATTTCGGCCACTACCTGCTCGTTATCGGGCGCGGGACCGGAGCCGAAGCCCGGAATCAGCGTCACCACCATCGAAAGCGCCACGAGCATGAGGAAGCCGCCGAGCAGATAACGCGTTGCCTTGGCGCGGCTGCGGAAGAGTTGAAACATAACTGTCCTGTGGATCTCCTACCTTGAGCGGAAGTTCTTATTATACCGAGGATCGGCCCCAGCCGCCACGCACCGGAGCTGGAACCATTTCTCAGGCGGTGGTGGCCAGCCCGGGCGTGGCGGCTGGACCTGTTTCCCGGCGCGCCGGAAGCCCCGCCGCGTCGCTCCGGCCGCCGCCGAGCTCCGCCATTCGCCGCTCAAACTCCTCCACCGCCTGCCGGTTCTCCGGCAGTTCGGGGCAGTTGGAGCATCGCGAGCCGCGGCATTTGTAGGTCTCGCAGCAGGCCGTCCTGACCATGATCAGCGACATAAAACGAGTTCGTTCGAGCGAATCCGGGACTGCAATCGGTTGCCGGACTTTCGCAGGATAGCATATCGGACTGGATCGGTCCTAGATCCACGCGGCGGCTTCGAAACGACAATAAGCTGCCACCCGTCCGAATCGGCTATTATTAGGCTACTCATGCTCACCTTGGGCGTTGCCAAGCTGTCCCGGATCGAGTTGCCGCTGGCCACCAGTTGGCTTTTGGGAGACTGCATGGAAGCGCGCGGCAAGCAGGATCTCTGGATGCGCCGCAAGCCCGAAGTGCTGGCGGTCTTGCGCGAACAGGCCATGATTCAGAGCGTCGAATCCTCCAACCGGATCGAGGGAGTCACGGTGCCCGCGGCCCGCCTTCGTTCCATGGTGATCGGACGTGCGCGGCCGCGCGATCGCGCGGAGGAGGAACTCGCCGGCTACCGCCGGGCGCTCGAGTGGACCTTCACGCGCAATCGCGCTACCCCATTGACACCGGCGCTGTTGCGCCGCCTGCACGCGCTCGCGCGGCGCGGTTCCGGCGACGCCGGGCAGTGGAAGGCGCGCGACAACGAAATCATCGAGTTCACGCCATCGGGCCGGCGCCGCGTCCGCTTCGTGCCGGTTCCCGCGCGCCAGACTCCCTCGGCGGTGGACCGGCTGTGCCGGCGCTATCTCGAAGCCCTGGAAGACGGCCGGGTACCGCCGCTGCTGGTGACGGCTGCCTTCGTCCTCGACTTCCTTTGCATCCACCCCTTCCGGGAGGGCAACGGCCGCGTCTCGCGCCTGGCGGCCACGCTGCTGCTCCGCTCGCAGGGCTTCGAAGTTCCGCGTTACGTCAGCCTGGAGCGGCTCATCGAGGAAACCAAGGAAGACTACGTCCGTGTCCTGAAGCTTTGCTCGCAAGGCTGGCACGAAGGGAAAAACGAACTGATCCCGTGGTGGAACTATTTCCTCGGCGTGGTTCGCTCCGGCTACAAGGAGTTCGAGCGCCGCGTCAACTCGGTGGAAGCCCGGCCGGCCAAAAGCGAACTGGCGCGGCAGGCGGTTCTGGAACAGACCGATCCGTTCACGCTGGCCGACCTCGCCGCGCAATTGCCGTCAGCGAGCCCGCAGTTGATCAAGAAAGTGCTGGCCTCGCTCAAGCGGACCGGGGAAGTGCGGCTTTCCGGACGGGGGCGGGGCGCCTCCTGGCGGATCGCCGGAAAGCAGGATGGCGGAGAGGGAGGGATTCGAACCCTCGGTAGAGGTTAAGGCCCCTACGACGGTTTAGCAAACCGCTGCTTTCGA
>JAIEPW010000099.1 GCA_019748195.1 Bryobacteraceae bacterium | reverse complement strand
AGCATCAGCCTGCGATCTCCGCCACAAAGGGGCGCGAGCCATTTCAAGTACGCGACTCCACCGCGGATGTTCTCTGCCGCATCGAAGCGATTGCGAACGCCGAAGGTGGCTGCGGTATCCGGCATGAGTTGCATGAGCCCTGCCGCACCCGCCGATGACACGGCGCGCGGATTCCATCCCGATTCCACCTCGATCACCGCGTAGACGAGTTCGCGTTCAACGCCGTAGTGATCGGCCCAATGATCCGCCCAGCGTCGTGCTTCAGCCGACTGACCAAAGCACGACGCCGCGACAGCCATCACCAGGGCCAACCATCTCATACCTTGCTCGCCAATTCCTCTCTGCCACCCTTCATCGCCGCTAGTGCTTGGTCCCTGTATTCAAGGGCGGTCGCGACCAGACTCGTAAAACCATCGCGGAGCAGAAGGCGCTTAACGTCTTCCTCAGTCTTCGCCAGGAACGGCATCAGAACATCCCGGTCGTCGGCCAAGATCTGCGACCGCCCCATTAGCTGCAACGCGCGCACAAGTTGAACAATCTCGTCGATCGACGGAGGCTTCACCAGGTTGTATCCACGCAGCGCCTGCGCCAAGCCTACCGCCTGAGCCTTTAGTTCCAGCGGCGCTTCCGCCGTCCGGATATCTAAAATCTCGGCTTCCTTCGCGACGTCGGGATGCTCGATTCGCTTGTACACGCTGCGCCGTCGCAACGGATCGCCCAACCGCCGCTCCTGGTTAGAAGTCATCACGACAACCGGAACCGACTTCGCCTTCACTGTTCCCAACTTCGGAATCGTGATCTGCCAGTCTGAGAGGATTTCCAGCAGTAAAGCTTCGAACTTCTGGTCAACTTTGTCCAACTCGTCGATCAGCAACACCACAGGCCGCGGCTGCAAGACAGCCTGTAGCAGAGGACCGTGCGTAAAGAAGTCCAGGGTGTGAAGCTGATTCCGCAGCTTCTCCCATTCGCGATCCAGCGCTTCGGCCTGTGTCTCTAGGAACAAACGCTGCAACGCCTCGTCGAAGGAACCAATGGCCTGCTTCTCCGTGATCCCCTCGAAGCATTGCAGCCGGATCAATTCCGTCTTGGCCGCGGCCGCGAACGCCTGCGCCAGGTACGTCTTGCCGGTTCCGGGCGGTCCTTCAATAAGGACCGGCTTCTGCATCTTGGTGGAGAGCCAGATCGTCTGGACCAAAACCGGATCAGCCGCATAGCCCGCCTCACGCAGCCCTCTTGCGACGTCATTTGCCGTCTCGAACATCTGGGATCAGCCTAAGGCTGCGGGAGCCCGACTCCAAACGAGAGCGTCTTATAAGGAGCCTCCGCTCGATCGCGCCCGATGCCGGATGATGCCGAAGGCGTTGCTCGCAGCAGCCATCCCACAGGATGTGACGGTGAACACTGCGGCCATCCCTCATAGCGGCACCGCTCCAGCGATCCCACAGAACTCGCGCGCGAACACCTCAGTCATCCCACATCCGCGAATGGCTCCCGCCATCCCACGACAAAAGCACCAGTGAACACCGTCGCCATCCCAGATCGCCGTCCAACAAGGCGCCATCCCACAGGAAATCGTCACTTGAACACGACGGACATCCCACGCCAGTTGCCAACGGAGCGTCATCCCACAATTCGCGAGTATCTCGCTTCGACGCCACGCCAATCCATGACAAGTATTCTGTATGAAACGATCGGCGATCCTCGAAGACCTAAGCCATCGCACCCCTGGCGGAATCGAGGATGCCGCGATTGCGGGACTCGCATTGCGAGGAGTCGGGAAGGTCGACGAAACACTTCTACGGGCGCAATCCAGTGCCGGTGCATGGGCGGCTGTTCCCAACGGCCCTCCAAACACATACCTGACCGCGTTGTCCCTGCTCGCACTTCGGCACAGCCGTGAACCGCAAGAGTTCCGGGCATGCGCCCGCAGCTTGCAGTGGCTCCAAGGCTGTTATCCGGTCGAATGCCATTGGCTATGGAAGTGGAAATTCCGCCTCGTCGACCGCCAGGTCCGCTTCGATCCGTCGAAGTATGGCTGGCCATGGGTGCCGGGCACTGTGAGTTGGGTAGCGCCAACGGCGCTGACGATTGTGGCTCTGCGCACGAGCGAAATCGAGTCGAGCCGAATCCAGATCGCGGAGGAGATGTTGCTGGACCGCGCTTGTCCCGCCGGTGGGTGGAATGCCGGCAACTCGTCCGTCTTCGGCGTGAACCTGGACCCGCATCCAGATTTCACCGCAATGGCTCTGCTGGCCCTTGCCGGCGGACCGCACGTGCAGTCACCGATCATCTCGTCCGCAGCCGAGTATCTGTCCATGCGCCTGGAGACCTGCCAGTCGGCGTATTCGTTGGCGTGGGGCTCGCTTGCTTTCGCCGCCCTGGGCGACGCGCGTGCCACCAAGTATCGTCGCCGGCTGGAGCGTATGGATGCGCGCGGCACGTGGCCACCACGAACACTTGGCCTCGTGGCGCTCGCACTCGAAGATCCCACCTTCGCCTTCAAGGAGTTCGCTAAATGAATCGCAGATCCGCAGTTCAACTGACCGCATTGGCCGGAACGGCCGGCTTCGCAGCGAAGTTCTTCTGGCGACCAGGCCTCCAACGGCGAATCAGCGGTCGGTCAAAGGTCGCAATTCTCCGCTGTACCGACTATCTTGATTGTTTGCCCGCAGTCAGGGATGGACTGCGGCTTATCGATTGCTTCGTCCGCAGCAAGCGAATCCTCCTCAAGCCCAATCTGGTCGAGTACTCGCCGATGGCACCCATCAACACGAACCCGTTCCTGATCGCCGCCGTCGCCGACGCATTGTTCAGTGCGGGTGCGGCCTCTGTGACCGTAGCGGATGGGCCAGGCCACATCCGCGACACCGAAATGCTACTCGACGAAAGCGGCCTCGCTGAGCATCTACGTTCCATCAATCGGGTGAACTTTGTTGACCTGAACTTCGACCCAATACGCCGCGTGGCGCCGGCAGCCAGAACCACCTCTCTCGACGAACTGTGGCTCCCGGAATCCATTCTCCAGGCAGATGTGGTCATCTCCATGCCAAAGCTCAAAACGCATCACTGGGCGGGCGTGACGCTAAGCCTGAAGAACCTATTCGGCGTAGTTCCTGGGTCGGTCTACGGCTGGCCCAAGAATGTCCTGCATTGGGAGGGCATCGACAACTCCATCGTCGAAATCGCCGCTACGGTGCCGGTCCATTACGTGATCGCGGACGGCATCATCGGCATGGAAGGCAACGGCCCACTGCACGGCCCCGCTCGCCACCTCGGCTGTCTGGTGTTCGCTAACGATCCCATCGCTGCCGACGCGACCTGCTGTCGGCTTATGGGCATCGATCCGTCGAAGGTGAAGCACCTGGAGATGGCGGCCCCGCTTGGCAACTTGCACGCCCCTCGGATCGAGCAGCGCGGCGAATCGCTGGCGGTTACCCGTCAACACTTCGCCCTCATGCCCGAGTTTACCGGTCTACGGGATCAGGACGCTCTTTGAGCAAGCCCTTGACGCTCGGCATCTTCACGTTCATCGTGTCATCCTTGTAGCCCATCACCACCAGCCACTCCTTGTGCGCGGGCCGGAGCGAATGAAACGGAATCACCTCGGGATGATCGCGGATGAGGGCGTCAAACGACGACTCAGCGATGCGGCCTTTGAATCGCCGAAGGTAGCCGCACTCGATCAGTTCGTAAACCCGTCGACGGGAGATGCCGAGGTCGGCGGCGACCTGCGAGATGGTGAGGCCGGGTTGCTCCTCATCGTCGGGCTTCTGCGGATTCCATCCAGCGCGCTTGATGAATTTGTTGATGGCGTTGCGCGAACGCGACTCGACCTCGCCGCGAAGCCGCAGGACTTCTACTTCGTGCGCCTTCCACCGGGGCTTCCTCGGCCAGGGCAGTTCTGCCGGCGGAAGCGCGCGACGTAGGAACTCCTTGATCGCCGCCGGAGTTCGTCCGACAAGTCGGGCGAGTTCTTCAATGGCCGTTCTTTGGCCGTTTGGCTGGTGGGCCCACTCGCATACGAGGCGGGCCTCTTTGACATTCCAACTCCTCATCGGTGTTGTATCCTCCCGTGAAAAAAAGAAACAGACAGCGATCCCTTCAGTCAGGAAGAACTGCAGAACGCCAGCGACTGCTGACGCCTGCTTCGGAGCACCCGCACCGCGCGGGTACACAGCATCCTAGACCGGACCATACGTACCGGGCAAACCGCGAGTCGATTCAATCGCGAACGTCTCAGCGACCACTGCGAAACGCACAGGAGTTCGTGGGATGCAGTGGCTTGGCGTCGAAACCGCGCGGTGCGACAATCACTTAGGCGGGCGGACCCAATTTGTTCTTTTCTTTGCCCGACGCGTCCGGCGCTATTTGCATCCTGCCGATTGCTCGCTCAAGAAATTCTCAAGGCCTTGCCCTGATCCTCGGTATTGGAAGCGCCGAAAAAGTACTTGCATCGACGTCCCCGGCGATTTAAGCTAAAGCCTCTCCACCAAGAGGGCTTGAAGTGGACCGTTCGAACGCTGACCGCATCGCCACGCGCAGACCCCGAGGCGAAGGCTGATCGACGATGGATCGAAACCTGCTGTGACATCTGACCCATTTCCTCCGGCGCCCGCCGCCCAACGAGAGCGGTACGGCAGCCGCCACCGCGCCCAGATGCGCGAGTTGTCTCTTCGTGTGCCGTGGCGAACTCTGGAGCGCGAGTGTGAGAGTCTCGTGCAGTGGCGCGCCTTCGCACTATGGGTGCAATGGATTGCCGAGGCGGAGCACAGCGTGCCGGCATGGCTTCAGTCAGTCATCGAGGGGAAGTGCGAAGGGTTTCTTCAAACACGCGCACACCCTCTGCGAGCCGAAACCGTCGCGCACGAAGTCAACGAATGGATCGAGAACCACTACTTCGAGAGTGCGCAGAGCGGCGGTTGGTTTCCGGCCGTTCTGCACCACGCGGGACAGTGCCCCAAACTCGAACAGATTCGCCGATACATGGCACGATGCCGCGAGGGAGTTCGAACCGGCGCGTATCCCAGCTTTGACGAGTGGCTTCAGCAGGCGCGGGCAAGCCGGTTCTGGGTGGACGATTCAGAAGTACCTGTGGAACCAGCACAACTTGGCGTGGCAGTGGGCCGATACGTGGATTGGGAAGCGTTCGTATTTTGGGCGCGACTTGTGGTGAGCGCTGCCAACGGCATCCCCGGAATTCTGGCGGAGACACTCGGTGAACGCTGCCCCAACTTCCTGGCAGCACTGCAACGGAAATCGCCCACGTGCGAGAGCTATGCGATGTGGTTCTGGGAGGAGCTCTCCGCGTGGGTCGAAGACCACGAGTTTGCGTCCGCCAAGCAGAACTCGTGGCTGGATGCCTTGCGCAACTTCGCAAACCGCCACGTGCGCACCGAACGCATCGTCGCGTATTGGGTGGAGTGTGACACTGCGTGGCGCAAGTCGCCGCCACCGCAGTATCCTTCGTTCGCCGACTGGATCGCGCAAGCCGATGACTTCGTCGTCCCTGCCGAAGGGTAGCGGCTACATCTTCGGCTTGAGCCAATGCTGAATCGCTGGCTCAAGCCGGTCAAACGGAATCTCCTCGGGATGGTTCTTGAAGAACTCATGGACAGCTTCCTCAGGAATCTGGCCATTGCGTCTGCGGAGCCACTTGTTGCGGATCCAGCGCTCGACGTCTTGCGCTTCGACACGGAGATCGAACACCAGATCCTTGGTCTTGAAGCCGCCGAAGAAGAGCAGGGTCTCGCCCATCCTGGCCACCTGTGCTCGAATGGCGGCCGGCGTGCGCTCAAGGTTTCGTGAGATGTCCTTCAACGAACCTCCGCGAAGGCTCCTGAGTCTGTTGATGTCTTCGATCTTCCACTTTCGGTGGCAGCGCTTGTTTCCAGCGCCGGCGCGCAACTTGGCGCCCCGACGCGCCACGGAACGACGCTTGTAGCCAGGATGGGCGGCGACGATCTGGTCAATAGCGGCCGTCTTATCCCCACGGCTTCCGGCGTATGCCTCCCTCAAGAGAGCGTGCTCATCGGTGGTGAGTACGTGTGCCACTTGGGGACTCGGGCGTTGACCGTTCGAGGAAACAGGGACGCCCTCAGAGCGGACAAGGGGTCCGTTCGTTTGCCCATTCGGGCCCGAGGTTCCTCCGATGGATTCCTGTGCCGGGTTAGGCCGAACATCTACCGGGAGCGAACCAGGCAGCCCGGGGGAAGTGAAAGGGTTGACTGCCTTCGGCATGCGCACCGCCGTGATGACGCGTCTTCTACATGTTGGTTAATTCCGCCCGTTTTGCGAGAATGCCGCACGAAAGCGGCGTTGCTCAGAAATCGTAATCCAGACCGCGATACGAGTCAATAAGACGCATGGCGCGGCAACATCGTTTCCACCGATGGACCGCCCACCGTTGCGGGTATCGGCATGGCTGTGAACGTAATCCTAGTCACGAAAGTGTCGATTGAACTGCGGCGACTCAGAAAATTCTCAAGTCATCGGAGACCTCTCCGGTACGGCGGCCATCCCACTTCACATCCCACGTTCCGCTCCATTGTCTGCTTGATCCTGTAGAAGGCCAAGTGACTTGGTGGAACGGAGATGTTGCTGTAAAAAGGTGCATGACCACCAAACACCTCCCTCCATCAACTGTCGCGGCAGAGCCCGTGGCTTCCGTCGCGCGTGAGGAAGTGCCCCTGACGGTGCGCGATGCCGCCACGTATCTAGGCGTGAGCATTCAGACCGTCTACCTCTGGGTCGAGCGGCGACACATCCCACACCTTCGCGTCATGGGGCGTAACATTCGTTTCTTGAAGTCGGACCTTGAGCGCTTCCGCGCAGCGTTCCGCCAAGAGGCGGAGCCTGCCAGGTCATGAGCTATTCTACGGGTCGCGTTTCCACCCGCCAGGCAGGGCGCGACCGCCATCCCGAATCCACGCCCGGAGCCGTCCTTCTTCAACCCGTATTTGTCGGCCGATGTGAACGACCGGGATTAGGCCGGTGCGAGCCAGTTCGTAGGCGCGTTGCACGGAGACACCGAGTTGCTCCGCGACATCCTTCATCTGCAGAAGCCGTGGCCGAAACGCGTCGGCCTCGACCGTGGTCGATTTCATCTCTGTTGTCGTCGGCATATACCTCCTTCTACTGCTGGTCGCTTAATTCACCAAACGAGTTCCGGTCTCACCGGATCCACGGGCGTTTGTCCGCCCCGCTGCCCGCGTCAGCCGAACTCCGCACACCTCAGCCACACTCAGCCCGAAGACATTTGATCGGGGTCCATTCAGGCCGCACAATGGCACCGTATGCCTCGTAAATCCGGCCAGATCATTGCTCGCGGCGAGAACAAGTGGATCGTCCGGATCTTCGTGGGCCGCGACTCGGAAACGGGCAAGCGGAACTACAAGAACCACACGATTCACGGGACGAAGAAGGACGCGCAGCGATACCTCAACGCCTCTCTTCGTGACCGTGACCTCGGCACCGTTGCCGAGCCATCATCGCAGCCATTCGGCGAGTTCCTTGATCGGTGGCTGGAGACGGCTGCCAAGCCCAAGCTCAAGTCGAAGACCTTCCGTGACTACGAGAATCTCCTCACGCGGTACGTTAGGCCGACACTAGGGAAGCGTCCGCTAGCCGAACTCACGCCGCTGGATCTTCAGTCCGTCTACAAGGAAATTCTGGACCGCGGCCTTTCCGCTCGGTCGGTTCGCTACGTCCACGCGGTTACCCGACAGGCCCTGCAACAGGCCGTGAAGTGGCGCCTGCTCCTGGCAAATCCCGCCGATGCAGTCGAACTCCCCAAGCAGCCTCGCAAGGAGATTCAGGTGCTGTCTGCCGAGCAGGCGCGCGCATTCCTCAGCGCGGCGTCAAATGATCGACTGGGCGCTCTATTCGCACTGGCCATCACCGCTGGCCTGCGCCCCAGCGAGTACCTCGCCTTAAAATGGGCGGATCTCGACCTGAAGGCTGGAACCGTCCGCGTCATCCGTTCGCTGGACTGGCTTCACGGCGGTGGCTGGGAATTCGCTGACACAAAGCGCCCGCGCAGCCGGCGCACGATCAAACTCCAGTCGAACGTCGTTGCCGCGCTCAAGGCACATAAGGAAGCTCAGGACGAGCAGCGGCGCGAGGCAGAGAAGCGCTGGACGGAGCACGATCTGGTCTTCACCACCAGGACAGGCGGACCGATTGACGAGCGCAATTTGGCGCAGCAGGACTTCGTGCGCATCCTCGAAGGTGCAAAGCTGCCGACGACCTTCCGGTTATACGATCTCCGTCACACGGCCGCCACGCTTGCCCTCGAGGCTGGCGTTCAGCCGAAGGTCGTATCCGAGATGCTCGGCCACGCCAGCGCAGCGTTCACCCTCGACGTTTATTCCCACGTCTTGCCCCACATGCAGGATTCGGCAGCGGCGAAAGTTGAAGCGCTATTAATGAAGCCGAGAAGGAAGAAGTAGAGAACCGGCCTTCAATTCATTCCCCCCGGCGACGGGATCAGAATGCCTTGTGGCGAACACTCACCCTTCAGGGCGGCCAATTCATCCGGCGATAGAAGCAGATCTTGCGGAGTTTCAGCGAGACGCCCGGCGACCTGAACCGCGTGCGCCCATGTGCAGCCATTCACCATTAGCATCCCCGGCGTATCGAGCGTGCCGCCTTCGTTGCGGTAGCCCAGCACTACCAGCGGGGCATTCCCCAGCAGGGGCGAGAGCAGCCCATGAATAACGTGGCGCCTTGTATGAGTGACCACTACCCACCCGGCCTTTCCCGACGCGAGATCTTTCAGCCTAGCCGGTTCCAAGAGATAGACCACCTCATGAGGAACTTCCCGTTCGCGCAACCGCTGTGATGCACGAAGGACTTCCATCAACTGATAGGCACCTACCGCCGCAAGAACAACCCTCGCCTGATCCGCCCGGAACCCGGCCCAGTCCAGACGCAGCGCGCCGTCGTTCAGCATTTGCTGCGCCTCCGCAAGCGTGAATAAGTCGGGAATCGCCGCAGCCTTGGGCACGACCAAGGCCCAAATCTGTCCTCGTGTTTGGTAGAGTCCGGCGGTGACGACAGCGGCCGTGTTGAAGTCCGCCGGGAAGAAAACCCGTGAGTAGGGCCAAGCCTCGCCCATCATCACCTCGGCAAATGTGGGGTCCTGGTGGGAGTGCTCGTTCTTCCCGTTCTCCCAGGTGTGCGAAGTCATGATGACCGGCACGGACAGCCAGTTTTGTGGCCGCCCGGCACGGACGCAGTTTTCCGCAAAGATCACCTCCTGCCGCACCGCGCCAAGCATCTTGGGACCAAAGGCCTCGTAGGTGTGGGCGAGATTGATCCCGCCCTTGTTAGCCAGCGCGGCCGATACTACGGCCTCCTCGTTCAATGCGGTGATCACGCCGCCGTGGATTGACTCAGGGATGCCGGGCTCGGGATCGGTCACCCGGAACTTGAGCAGTTCCAGGGTGCGGACCAGGCGGTTCGAGCGCATCTCGTCCGGGTTGCCGACGCGTGGGCGCAACTGCGGATTCGCCTGCACCAAGGCTGCAAAGGTCTCATCCACCGCATCCATCGGTGAAGCAAAGCTCCAACGACGCGGATCGCTCCGCGCATCAATCATGATGCTGCGAGAAGGAACCGTGTCGAGCGCTTGCAGAACCGGGTTGCGATCCACCAACGGGTGATCGCGCTCGCGCACGCGACCGCTGCGCTCGTGATTCTGGAACAGCGTGATGCATTCTTGTAGTTCCGCCGGTGGCACCCACAATTTCCGCGCTGCTTCGTTGAAGCGCTGGGCAGCCTCGGCGTCCGCGTGCGGATTGGCCATCAACGGCAAATTGTGAGCGAGATTCGTGCCCTCACCCGCGAATCCAGCGCCCTTGGGCGCCAGGGCGATTCCGTACGGAAGCGGTATCGGATAACGCGCTTCGCCCTTCGCCACTTTTTGAACCGCGGCGGCCAAGCGGCGCTCCATTTCGAGAATCGCCCAGACGAACGCGGCCGGATCGCGGCCGTCAAAGACAAACGGGTCGAATCCATTGAGGCGCAGGTGTTCACAGAACCACTCCGTGCCGCCCTGTTGCGACATCGTCGTGCGCTGGTCGATGCGTCGGCCATTCTTGATCATGATTGGCATCACCCATCCGCTGTCTTCGGCGCGCCACCATCGCGAGGCCCAATCCGAGCCACGCTGTTCCTCGAAGGCGCCATCGGAGAGAAACACCACCAGCCGCTCGCCGGGGAGGGGCATGTGTACGTACTGTAGTTCCGCGAAACCCAAGTAGCCGCCTTCGGAGATCCCGCCGGCCGTGTTCGCGTTGACATGACTGCCGAGCGGCGAATCCTGGCGGCCCTGTTGGTTCAGGGCATACGAGTAAAAATCCCTCACATAACGCGTCAGCCCTTCATCGCTGAGCGAGTAGCGTGCCGCGTGAGCTTGGGTGATGTTGCCGACCAGCAGGTTCAACGAGTCAATCGCCGACACACAATGGCCCTGCCCCATCAGCCAGGACCGCGTGACGCCGGAGATCACGTTAGCCGCCAGGTATCCCGCATAGGCCGGCGCCATGTTGAGCGAGCCACCTGTGTGGCCGTCGGGCTTGCGCTTGAAATCGGCGCGCTCCAGTGCGCGGCCATCCAAATAGACGTTCCGGGCGTAGGTCTCGTGAACGATCAGCCACATCGCCGCGCTGCACACGCGGTCCACCGCGCGCAATACGCTGAAGAGTGAATGGCCGTCGCCATGTTCGCCGCTTGCGATCAGGTCCTGCTGCAAGCGGGAGATCCGCTCCCGAGTCTCCTCGCTATGCTGGATCACGCCGCAGCCGAGATTCCAATTTTCCAGAGATGGTTTCTCCATACAGAACTCCTGTTTTCAAAAGTCGGTTTCGCCTTCGACGCAACGAACAGTATCGCGGGCGATGAGCAATTCCTCGTCGGTGGGCACTACGTAAGCTTCGAGCCGTGCGCCGGTTGCGTGGATCGGCCCTTCGCGGCCGTTGATGTGAACCCGGTTCCGTTCCGCATCCAGCGTAAGGCCCATCCACTGAAGGCCGTCACAAATCTGCTCGCGGATCTCCGGCGAGTTCTCCCCGATTCCTCCGGTGAAGACGACGGCGTCCGCGCCCCCCATGGCGGCAAGGTAGGCACCGATGTACTTACGGGCGCGATAGCAGAAGACCTCAATGGCGAGTTGCGCACGTCGGTCATGGTTGTCACGGACCTCGGCGAGAAGTTCCCGCATGTCGTGAGTCAATCCCGACAAGCCCAGCAGGCCGGACTGCTTGTTCAACATGCTCTCGACCTCAGGGGCGCTCATGCCTTCCTTGGCCGCGATGAACGCATCGAGAGCAGGGTCTACGTCACCGGAACGCGTACCCATCACCAGCCCTTCGAGCGGCGTCAGGCCCATGGAGATGTCGATGGACTTCCCCGCCTGGATCGCACAAGCCGAACAGCCGTTACCCAGGTGCAACGTGATGATGTTGGTGCGTTCCACGCTCAACTCGCGCATCCGCCGGTACCGGGCGGCAACGTAGCGATGCGAGGTCCCGTGAAACCCATACCGCCGTACTGCATGCCGCCGGTAGAATTGGTACGGGATCGCGTAGAGGAACGCCCGTTCCGGCAGAGTCTGGTGAAATGACGTATCGAAGACGGCCACTTGGGGCAGGTCGTGTCCCAGCAGATCCTGAATCACGCGCACCCCGCGCACATTGGCGGCGTTATGTAGCGGAGCCAGGTCAGTGAGCTTTTCGATGTGCCGGATGGCTTCCTCATCGAGCAGCATCGACTGAGTGAATCGCTCCCCTCCGTGAACCACGCGATGGCCCACGGCGTGGATCTGCGAAACGTTCTGAATCGCCTCGATCCCGGAGCCCGGCGAAACAATCCAGCGGATGACGTAGTCCAAGGCAGCGCGGATGTCGCGAAGCGGCTCGCTGAGGTGATTCGCTGGGTTGCTGCCAGTCTGGAGCGTGAGCACGGCTTCTCCGCCCACGCGTTCGATGACGCCGCGCGCCAGGCGGCAGTCGCCATCGCATTGCATGGCCTCACGGTCGGTCGTGATGAGTTGGAACTTGATCGTGGAGCTTCCGCAGTTGAGGACGAGGATGTTCATTGTGGCTCTCTCCAGGGCATTCGGCGTCACCGCCTGGCATATAGCGCGACTGACGCGAGCAGATAGACAAGAGCCACACCAAGCGATTCCCAGGAAAACAGCAGCACCCGTCGTTGAGAACGATACGTAAGCGCGATTGTCATGATCGCGGTCATCGTCATGGCCGCCAGGGCGGTGATCGCGTGGCTCGGAGCGATGCTTGCAAGAATCGGTCCTTGCCGGAACGCAACATCGTCGATGGCGAGAATCGCGATGTTGAAGAGGTTGCTACCGAGAATGTTGCCTACCGCAAGGTCGACCGCGCCCATCTTCAGCGCCGCGCTGGAGACGACGATTTCCGGAAGCGAGGTGGCGAGAGCGATAAAGATGCTTCCCACAAATGTCCGGCCCAGCCCAGTGATGGTGGCGATCTCGTCGCCAAGATGCGGCAGGTACGTTGCTGCCGCAACAATCACGATCGCATGGGCGGCAAACCAGGCGTACCCCGACCGCTTCGGCAGGTGGCCGTACTGGAGGCCCTCTACCGCATCGCTGACGAAACCCGCGGCGCGTGCGCGTTCAAAACGAAAGACGATCCGCATGGCAGCGACGTAAATGAGCAGGAACAGAGGACTGTAGAGGCCGACCCAACCAATGACTGGAATCAGGTCAGAGACCAGGATCGACGCTGCCACGAGTCCAAGCATCAGAATTCCGAAGGCTGCTGTCAGCACATGGCCTTGGTGTGCTAAGGCCGAGATCGGCGACCCGTTCCGCTTGATGTCCAGCATGGCCAGGATCAGCAAGTTGAACATGCAACTGCCCAATACGTCGCCGGCAGCGATGTTGGGAAGGTTGTAGATCGCGACTGCGCTGATCCCGGTTACCAGTTCCGGCAGCGACGTCACCGAGGCCATCAGAATCACGCCGATCCACGTCCGGCCCAAGCCTGACTTCTCGGCGATGACGTCGCCATAGAGCGAGAGCCGTGTGCCGCAATAGAGAATGATCGCCGTGCAGATGGCGAACTGGACCCAGATCACGTTGTCAACTCCGCGCCGTGCGGACAATTTCCACGGAACAATGCGCATGTGAGGCTACAGCCTGGGAAACGGACCCCAGGACGAAGCGTTCGATGCCCGACATGCCGTGCGATCCGACCACAATCAGGTCCGCGCCCCAATCACGGGCCTCATCCAGGATGGCCGACTTGGGCCGTCCGGGCAGAATCTTCGCCTCCACTTTCAACTGGTGCCCCTCAAGCCTCCCGAGCGCTTTCTCGATCGCGTAGGGAGGCGGCGGGAACGGCGGTTGCATCCGTGCCGGGTTTACTTCCGTTGGCTCGCTGGTCGACTCGTTCACATGGACAATGCGAACGATGGTACCCGGGGGCCAGGGCCGGGCTGCCACGGCATCCGCGGCAGCCAACCCGAAATGAGAGCCATCCACCGCCAGCAGTATCTTCATACAGAACCTCCCTTTCCGTTGCGGCCGGCACCCACAGGTTCAGACGAAGACGGCCAGACCGTCGCGCGGCCATGCATCAGGACCTTGAAAGTCTCCATGACGATCAACATGATCGAGGCAAGCGCGAAGGGCACCAACCACTCCGACAGGGAAACCGGCGCGATCTTCAGCACGCGCTGTGCGGGAGGGAAGAACATCGAAAAGATGTGGATTCCCTGTGCGCCCATGACTCCGAAGACGAGCATCCAGTTGCGCCGCAACGGTACGCGAAACGCGGAGACGTACTCTGACCGGCAATTGAACACGTGGTAGTTCACGACCAGGACCATGAGCAGCAGCAGCCGGTTCCGCGCATCGAATTCGTTCAACCCCAGGTAGTTCACCAGGAGATAGAAGTTGACATAGGCAAGCAACGCCATGGTGATGCTGGCCACTGCCGTCTGTTGAATCATGAACCGGTTGAAGACGCCCTCCGTGGGCGGACGCGGCGGCCGGGACATCGCTCCTGGCTCGCCTCCTTCGAAAGCGAGCGACACGTCCTGAATTCCGTTCGCTACCAGGTTGAGCCACAGCAGTTGCACGGGAAGCAATGGTATCGGCATGCCGGTGAGAAGCGTGAGCGCGAAGAGCACCACCTCCGCGATGCCGGTGGAAATCAGCAGATAGGTCACCTTGCGGATGTTGTCGTAAGCGAAGCGGCCTTCTTCCACGCCTGCTTCGATGGAAGCGAAGTTGTCGTCGGTCACGATGATCGACGCTGTTTCCTTCGTCACGTCCGTTCCCGACCCCATCGCCACGCCAATGTTGGCCCGCTTGAGCGCCGGCGCGTCGTTCACGCCATCGCCGGTGACGGCCACGAAGTGGCCCAGCTTCACCAGTGAATCGACAATCTGCAGCTTCTGCAGCGGACTGACGCGGGCGAAGACCCGGCCCTGCTTCACGGTATCGATGAACAGCGGCACGTCGGGGGTGCCAATATCGGTGAGCGCTTTGCCCGTCACTACTTGATCCGCGCTCGCGTTGATACCCACCTCACGGGCAATGGCCAGCGCCGTGCGCGGATGGTCGCCGGTGACCATCGCCACTTGAATTCCCGCCTGCTGGCAGCGCTCGACTGCGGCGCGAACTTCCGTACGCGGCGGATCGATCAAGCCGGCGAATCCGGCCAGCACCAGCGGCGGCAGGTCGCGCTCATCGAGACTGCGGCCCTGAGGTATTTGCTGCACCACGCCAGTGGCGATGGCCATCACGCGATGGCCGGATTCGGCGAGCGCAACGAGTGCGCCCTCGGCATCGGCGACATTGAGCGCGGACCCGCCATCCTGACCGAGTACGCCATGACAACGCGCGAGCAGAACCTCGGGCGCGCCCTTGACCGCCACGTGCGTGACACCGTCGCGCAGAAAGAACGCCGCCGAGTAGGCGCGTTCGGATTCGAAAGGAATTTCGCCAAGGTGAGCGATGGCCGCTATCTCAGCCGGGTCGATGTTCAGACGCAGGGCCAAGCGCCAGAATGCCGCGTCGACGGCGTCACCCGCGAAGGTCCACTCGCCATTCTCAAACCGTGCCACCGTCTCACTGGCGATCATCGCCAGCCGGCATACCTCTTGGGCGCGCTGGCGCTCCTCTGGGCCGGTCTCGTCGCTCACACGAAACATACCCGATGACGGGAGCCACACGGTTTGCACCGTTTGCTTGTTGAGCGTGAGCGTTCCGGTCTTGTCGCTGGCAATGAAGGTGCAACTTCCAAGCCCTTCGACGGCGGTGAGTTTGCGCACGATCACGTTGCGCTTCGCCATGCGGCTCGTCGCAATCGAGAGCGCCACGGTCATGGCCACTGGCAGTCCTTCCGGGATGGCCGCCACCGCCAGAGCGATCGCGAGGAAGAAGACATCGTAAGCGGGCATCCCTTGCGAAAGTGCGACGCCGCCCAACAGCAAACAGGCCGCCAGCGTCACCAGACTCACCTGGCGCGCAAACGCCTCCATTCGAATCACGAGCGGCGGCTTGGCTGCCTGTGAAGACGTGACGCTCTTGGCGATCTTGCCCACTTCGGTGCGGAGGCCCGTGGCAACCACCACACCGGTCGCGCGGCCGGCAGCCACGATGGTTCCGGCAAACGCCATGTTTCTGCGGTCGCTGACCGGCAACCCCTCGTCCAAGACCTCGGTCACTTTCTCCGCCGCGACAGACTCGCCCGTCAGCAGCGCTTCGTCCACGGCCAGGCTGCTCGTTTCGAGCAGGCGCAAGTCGGCAGGAACCCGCGATCCCGACTCCAGGCGAACCCAGTCGCCCGGGACGAGTTCCTCGGCCGGGAGGTCCACGTAGGCGCCGTTCCGCTTCACGCGCGAAACCACCCGCAGCAGTTGTTGGAGACTGGCGGAACTCCGCTCGGCTTTCCACTCCTGGTAGGTGCCGAGTCCCGCGTTGAGCAGCACGACGCCGAAGATGAAACCCGCGTCCGACACATCTCCCATGAAGATGGCGATCACGCCCGCCGCCAGCAAGACGTAGATAAGCGGGCTCAAGAACTGATGCAGAAAGATGATCAGCACCGTGGGCGGCGCTTTGCTGGGGAGCACATTGAGCCCGAACTCACGCCGGCGCTCGGCCGCCTGTTCATCGCCCAACCCGTCGGCTGATGTTCCGAGCCTGTTCGCTACCTCAGTTTCAGAGAGCGCATGCCAGGCAACGGCCGAAGGCGAAAAGGCTGCGCCATTGCCGTTCGCGGCACTTCTCTGCATTGCTAACTTCACCGGACGACCTCCACGGAACACGGAGCCCGCGAGATGAGAGCGGCTGAAACCGTGCCAAGCAGCAGACGTTCAACTAGGGAATGATCGTTGCAGCCCGCGAATATGCAGTGGCATTCCCAGCGCGTGGCTTCCTCCACAATCAAGTTCTTGGGGTCCGCTTCCTGAATGCTTGTGCGGACGTGGAGCCCAGCCTCTGTCAGCATCTGGCACACGGGGTCGAGCAACCGTTCGAGCACCTCACGGTCGGAGGGAACGTCGCACTCCCCCAGCGGCGGTCCATTGAATCCCGTGGCGGCAACCACCAGCACCTCCGTTCCCGCCGGCCAAGTGCGTGTTGCGATCTTTGCGGCTGCGGCCTCCGAGCCTGGACGTCCGTCGTAGGCGAGCAGGAGCTTCAGGCCGCCTGATGGGCTTTTGCCTCGGGAAACCCGCACCGAACACTGAGCCTCGTTGGCCACTTTCTGCGACACGCTGCCGATGAAGATCCGTTCGACGGCGTTGTGTCCCAGCGAGCCAAGCGCCACGAGTTGCGCGTTCCACTCTTTGGCGCGATGCAGGATGACGCGCGCGGGAGAGCCGGTATGACCTTCGTGTTCGATCACCCAGTCCGGATGCCGCGCTGACATTCGGCTCGCGCCCATCCGGGCCCACCGGACCGCGTGGTCTTTTCCGCGTGCCGCCGACGGTGCGGTCGCGACTTCGTAAACGGAAGGTGGCGGCAACCAACGCTCAGCCACCGACACCACAAGCACATGGGCCGAGGCGGGAATTCCCGCGTTCCGTAGGTCTTCGATCATGTCGTCCGCACAAGGCGATCCGTCGTAAGCTACTAGCAACCGAAATCGTTCAGGCATTAGGCATCCCCAAAGAATTAGGTGGAGGAAACAGCAGCGGCGAGTACCCCTTCGCGGCCCCGAGGCTTGCCCTGCGCAAGAGGCATCGGCCTTCTCCTGCCGTCTGGCTCCAGTCGGCCCACTCGCACAATGCCCGGTGACTCCGAGTGAAGCACCACGACACCAGCACCGGTGACGCAGTGGCCAGCCCCCTTGTCGTCCGCGGGTCGGACTCCGGCGATGAATCCGTCGGGAATCACCAGGTTCTCCTCAACAACACAGCGGCGGAGATGACAGGACCCGCCGATGGAGACGTTTCCCAGCACCACGGTGTCTTCCACTCGGCTGTGGCTTCCGACGCGCACGCGGGGCGAAAGGACGCTATGCGAAACTCGTCCCCCTTCGATCACACAACCCGGGGAAACGAGTGAATCCACCGCCATGCCAGCCTCCGCTCCGTCGCCGAGTGCGAACCGCGCCGGTGGAAGTGGGGGCGATGCGGCTCGCAGGGGCCAGTCGGAAGCGTCCAGGACGAACAAGGGGTGCCGACCGAGGAGATCCATATTTGCCTCGTAGTAGGCGTCGACGGTTCCCACGTCGCGCCAGTAGAGAGAGGGACCACCTGGGCGTTCAGCGAAATCGTGCGCGCAAACCGTGTGATGCCGGAGAAGCTTTGGCAGAATGTCGTGGCCAAAGTCATGACCCGAATGTGAGTCTTCAGCGTCCTCAGACAGCGCGGCCAATAGCACGGATGTGGAGAAGAGGTAGATTCCCAGCGATGCGATACAACGGTCGGGGTCAACCCGGGAGCGGCTCGCCTTGGTTGCCGTGGGCTTCTCCTCGAAGGCAGTGACCCGATGCCGATCATCGACCGAGATGATGCCGAAGCGGTTTGCTTCGCTCGGATCCACGTGAGTGGTGGCGAGCGTCACGTCCGCCCGCTGCCGGAGGTGCTGGGCCAACATCTCGCGATAGTCCATCTTGTAGACGTGGTCAGCCGACAGGATCAAAGTGTACGGCGCAGCCTCTTCGGTGAGCGTCGCCATGTTCTGATAGACGGCATCAGCGGTCCCCAGATACCACGTGTCCCGCTTACGCTTCATCGGCGGCAGCACTTCCACAAAGGCCCCCAACTCAGGCGGGAGAAAGCCCCAGGCCTGCCGGATGTGCCGATTCAAGGCCAGAGCCTTGTGCTGAGTCAGAACGCAAATCTTGTAAAAACCCGAGTTGATGCAGTTTGACAACGGAATGTCGACCAAACGGTAAATGCCGCCGAAAGGGATCGCTGGTTTGCAGTGTTCCCTCGTGAGTGGATCCAGGCGTTCCCCGGCTCCTCCGGCGAGCAGAACAGTCAACACTTCATGCATGCGCTACCTCTTACTGTTCGAGTCACTATTTCTCTCCCGACGATTGCCGTGCCAGGGCCCAGCCCCAGCGTGCCCGTTTTCCCGTCGAGCGGCTATCCTATCGTTGGGTGATGCGAGGCTCCGTCTCCTCCTCGTTGCGAACCTCCTCCTCGTCCGGCTCCATCGGGCCCATGTTTGGTCGCTCCTGTTGCTTGCTTCCGCATAGGATTTCAACGGCCCGATCAGCGGCGTCCTGAAACGGCTCCAACACAACGCCGGCACCCGCTTGAACCAGCCGCTCGGTGTCCTTCGCGCTATGTGAAGTGACGGCAATCCGTCCCTGGTAACCAGCCGCGCGCGTGAGTTGGATGACCGTGGATTGCGTATCTTCATGGCTGAGACCCGTTAAGTGGGCCGGGACGGTACAGACGATCCAATCCGCCGAGCGAAGTGGGAGATCAGCGATAAACTCCGCGTCGGTCGCGTCGCCAAACTCCGCGTCCAGCCCCAGTTCCCGCGACCGCCGCACCACCAACGGATTGAAGTCCACACCCAACGCGCGAATGCCGCGATTCCTCAGCCGGACCCCGATCGCCGTGCCAAATCGGCCGAGACCAAAGATCAGTACCGTGTAACGCGCGCCCCTGTGTTCGCCCACCGCGCCGGTCTCCCGGGGAGTCGTCCTGCGCTCGAAGACGCCCAGGACCGGTTCACAAAGCGCATAAAGCTGGTGAGAGTACGTGATCATGTAGGTCGACGCCGCGATGGTGACGAGGCCGACCATCGTCACCAAACCCAAAGCCGCGGGTTCCACGTGGCCGAGCGATACACCCATCGCCACGAAGATGAGCGAGAACTCGCTGATCTGCGCAACCGTGAGGCCGGCCAGAAAGCTGGTTCGCTTCCGGTAACCCATGACGCCCATGATCGCGAGCACAATGGCAGGGTTTCCCACCAGAACAAAGATCGAGAAGATAATCGCCGCGGTGGAGTACGCTCCCAGAAGCGAAAGGTCCAGCGTGGCCCCGAGCGCGATGAAGAAGAACAGAAGCAGGAAGTCGCGCACGGGCGCCAGGCGCGCGGACAGTGTCTCGCGATACGGCGTTGATGCGAGAGAAACGCCGGCGAGCAGACCACCAACCTCCTTGCCCAGCCCCACCGCATCTCCAACGGCCGCAAACACGGCGGCCTGCGCGATGGCGAATGTCACCAGCAGTTCCGGTTGCCGGGCAAGTCGTTCCGTGAGCTGGTCTGCCGCGTAGCGCACGAACAGCACGACCAGCGCCACCAGTGCCAGCCCACTTGCCAGCGCGAGTGGTACCGAACCGCCAGCGCCCTTGTTGCCTTCAGCGGACGCGCCGATGCCGATGGCGGAAAGCACAATCATCGCCAGCACCACCACGAGGTCCTGCACGATGAGGAAGCCCAGGGCGATCTGCCCGTGCAGCGAGTCAATCTCGCGCTTGTCGGAAAGGAGCTTGACGATGATGATCGTCGAGGAGAACGTCAGAGCTACCGCTACGTAGAGGCTCGTGATGTGGCCCAATCCAAGCACGAGGCCGATCAGGTATCCAAAGATGGACGTGAAGGCGACTTGGCCAAGTCCGGTCCACAGCGCAACCGATCCGATGGAGCGGATCAATTTCACGTCGAGCTTGATGCCGACCAGGAAAAGCAGCACGGCCACGCCGAGCTCGGATAAGAGACGAATCTGATCGTTCGACCGCACAATGCCCAGCGCCGAGGGACCCGCGATGAGCCCGACGGCGATGAAGCTGACAATGAGCGGTTGCCGCAGGATCATGCCGGCAAGCCCGACCAATGCCGCCAACACGAGTAGCGTGGCAACCTCTCCGAAAGCGGATTGAGTGATCAAGTCGACCAATCAGCGGCGTCCTTCTGCTTCACCGAACTCGGGGTTGCACTTCACGCAAAGCCTCCGCCGGCTGCTTACGCAACGTCGGCTTCGAACCCTGACGGCTCCATAGCCGGAGTGCGGCCCCGGCGGACTCGAACCAAGGCCCGGCCAATGGAACCGCTCAGGCGCCGTACCGCCCGGTTCACAACAGCGATTGCGTCGGCGCCGCGTTCTTCGACGGCGATCGACCGGCCACCTTCGAGCACTCCACGAATGGAGCAATGTTTGTCGATGCCCCCGCGCGGACCGTTGATGTCCGACACGACCACGTGGATCTCAGTGAGCCGCTCGGCGAATCGGTCGGTCGCGAAGCCGATCTTTCGCTCGATCTTCTCTCTCAGCCCATCGACATCTTCCATATCTTTGAGCCGCACATTCACCGTCATGCTTCCGTCTCCTTGGGGCACACTCGCACCTGCCACCAAACTACCGTGCGAAAAGCCAGGGGCCAATCCTCTATTTCGGTGATCTGGCCGATTTGTCGGGCAAACTGACGGCAACCACGGCCGCGCTTGCCAGCCGTTCCATCTCATGCCCATAGGTGATTCCGAAATCACTGCCGCTCCCATAGCCTGAAAGTATGGGTAAAACTCGCAAACCGGTCCGCTGCAAGGTCCGCGGCGGGCGTCGATGGCGCGGCGGGCTCCGGTGGGATCTGACAACATGATGGCGAGGTTTGACGCGATGAAGTCAGGTGTTACCGCAGTGCTTCTTCTCGGTTTCGGGGCATTGCTCCTCTTGATCGGAATTCTGGGAATCGGCGCGATTCGCCGGGCCAACGAGGTGTATGAGCAGATGATCAACGCTCAACTCGCCTATGAGGAAGTTGACGAGGCGCTGCGAGATTTGCCCGCCGATCTGCACCTCACCGGCATCCTGGTGCGCGACTACGCACTCGATCCGGCTGCCGCCGCCGCCCCGCTCTATAAGGAACAGTTGACGAAAGAACAGCAGCGAATCGAACGGGATCTCACTCGGCTCAGCATGCTGAGTACGGTGCAGAAAGAAAAGGTCGAACGGCTGCAAAAGGAGATCCAAGCCTACGCCGATTCTCTCGATCCCATCCTCGGTTGGTCACCGCAAGAGAAATACGCCCGGAGTTTCGAAGTGATCCGCGGAACACTCCCGAAACGTCAGGCGATCGTGGATCTAGCCCAGGAGCTCAGGATGCTCAACTCTCAAACTCTCCTGCTGCAGCGGCAGGCCAGCGAGCGCGGGAGAGACTCCCTCGAACGTTTTGTCCGCAACCTGCTGCTGGCTTGTCTGGCGCTGGGGTTGGTTGTCGCCCTGACCAGTGCGCGGCGAATCGTGCAATCGGAGAAGAAGTCCGAGGCGGAACGAGACCGGGCCGTGCAAGCGGAGCAGCATCAGCACCGGCTTTCCATGAGAATCGTGCAGGTGCAAGAGGACGAACGTAAGCGCATTGCCCTGGAACTACACGATGCAATTGGGCAAATGGCGACGGCTCTCGGCATGGAGTTGGGTCGACTGGAAAACCTCAGCGACACGTCGCGCCCGGAGTTCCACGAAAAGGTCGTCGAAGTGAAACAGATGAACGCCGACATCATGCGTGCGGTAAAAGAACTGGCCACCGGGCTCCGTCCGGCGATGCTCGATCAACTCGGCCTGGCGCCCGCGCTTCGCTCCCATGCTCGCGAGTTTGAGCGGCGTACCAACATCTCCACCAGCATCCGGATTGAAGGCGAGTTGGATTCGGTTCCCGAGCCCCACCGCACGTGCATCTATCGAATCGTGCAGGAGGCCCTCAACAACTGCGGCCGCCATGCACGCGCGCACAACGTCAGCATCACGCTACAGGAAGCGACGGACTCGGTACGCCTGGCGGTCCAGGATGATGGCGTTGGGTTCGACGTCGCACAGAAGTCGGAGACGGGCCTGGGCTTGATCGGCATTTCCGAACGCGTACGCGATCTCAACGGCAAGCTGAGAATCGATTCCAAGCTGGGCAAAGGAACCACTGTAGAGGTAGAACTTCCCGTGAAGGAGACCGTGACGGCATGAGTCCGATTCGAGTATTGATTTGCGATGACCACGGCGTAGTGCGCAAGGGGCTGCGGCTGCAACTGGAAGTGCACCAGGATTTCCAGGTTGTCGGGGAAGCATCGGACGGGCGCGTCGCAGTCCAACTCGCGGAAGAACTGCGTCCGGACGTCGTGTTGATGGACATCGGCATGCCCAATCTCAATGGTATTCAGGCCACGGCCCAAATCCTCAAGACCAATCCCGATGTCGGCATCGTGATTCTGAGCATGTACTCGGACGAAGAGTATCTGCTGCGCGCGTTGAATGCCGGCGCCCAGGGTTACCTGATGAAGGAAAGCGCCGAAGAGGATCTCCAGCGGGCTGTCCGTACCGTGGCGCAAGGCCGATCGTTTTTTAGCCCAGCCATCCAAACAGCGTTGCGAGAAGACTACATCCGCCAGTTGCGCCAGAAGGGGCTCACTGATTCCTACGACCTCCTGACGGAGCGCGAGAAGGAGGTGCTGCAATTGTTGGCGGAAGGCAAAGTCAACAAGGAGGTCGCCACCGCACTTGATTGCAGCGTGAATACTGTGGCTACCCACCGGATGCACCTGATGCAGAAGTTGGACCTGCACAGTTCGGCGGAGATCGTGCTCTACGCGATGCGCAAACGCATCATCACCTGAGTAGAGTATTCCAGGGTCCCCATGCGAGTGTGTACGCTGAAGCAGGTATTCGTGTGCCCAACCCAGCGTCCATAATCAAGCCCTGGTGTCCCGCGCTATTCGCAGTGGCGCTTCTCAGCCTTTCAGGCTGTGGCCGCCGCGAGGAACATCTGCTCGAAGGAAGCGGCCACTCGGTTCTCAGTCCTTTGGGCTCATCCGCGCAGCCAGGGCAAAGGCGGCAAGTGGTCTACGTGCCCGTATATTCGAGCATCTATTGGGGCTTTGACCGGCAGTTGACCGATCTCGCCGCAACGCTCAGCATCCGGAATGTCAGCGAGAAAGCTTCCATCGCCGTCCACGCAGTCAAGTACTATGATTCGCACGGCAAGCTGGTGCGCGTGTACATCAACGAGCCGGGCCTGCTTGGCCCTCTGGCCACGGCGGACTTTGTGATCCAGCGGCGAGACACGGCGGGCGGCCCTGGCGCGAACTTCCTCGTCGAGTGGTCCAGCGCAGAGGACGTTGACGAACCGGTGATCGAAGCGGTCATGATCGGTCAACACGGGAATGCTGGGATTTCGTTCACCAGCTTGGGGAGGCCGTTGCCAAAGGCCAGTGCTGCCCTGCGGGATGCCAGGTAACAACGCTGGAGCAGCAGCCCGGTGAGCAGGAGTTCCGAATCGCGGCTCATCAGCGTGATGCTCCTGGCGTCCGGCACGCTCGCTGCCCAGGAGGTATGGAGCTGGCATTCCGTCGATTTCACGTTGCTCAAGGCTCGTGGCGTCGAATGGGCATTGCACACGAGATTGCGCACCCGGGAAGGCGAGCTTCAACAGGGCCGTTCCGGCACGATTCTGAGATTCACGCCACGTTCCCGCGTTACCTTGATCGGCGGCTACTACTACGGCCGGGAAGAAGACACTCGCGAGGAGTGGCAGAATTCCCATCGGGTGTTTGCCGGAGCGGAAGCGCGTCTGTATCAGCGCGGCGCCCTCTCAATGGCAACGCGCGGCCTTGTGGAGCGCTTTGCGACTGGCGCCCGGCCGAGTTTCAACCGATTCCGGCATCGCATTCGCATTTCGACCAGCCAAAGGATCGGACCATATGCGAGTGGCGAGTGGTTTTGGGATGCCAAGGGATACCTGGCGGGACGCTACCAGGGAGGCGTGCGCTGGCGCGGTGCAAGATGGGCCGCCATAGAGTTTGGCTACATGTACGACGCGCGAAGCCCGCACCTGGGCCCTTCCCGGCACGGCCTGGTGACCCAGTTGTTCCTGAGGCCCTGAGGATGGCGTCGCCGGCGCTCTCACGCAAACGCAGTATTCCAGGTTCCCCGCGATTCCACTAGCCTGAGGGCAAGAGCATCCATGAAAGCCCGCGACATCATGACGCATCCTGTGCGCACAGTCGGCGAAGATTGCACTCTCGAAGACGCCGCGCGCTGCATGCTGGCCCACAACATCGGCTGCCTTCCGGTCACGAACTCCGACGGTAAGCTCGCCGGAATCCTGACTGAATCTGATTTCGCCGCCAAGGAAAAGGGAATCCCGTTCTCGCTTTACCGCTTTCCCCAAGTCTTCGGAGACTGGCTGCCCAAGCAGGGCGTCGAGAAGATGTACGCCGCCGCGCGGTCGCGGCAGGTAAGCGAGTTCATGAGCCGCGCCGTGGCGTGCGTGGATGTCGAGGACGGACTCGAGATCGTGCTGACGAAGATGCAGAAGACCGGGTTCCATCGGCTACCTGTTGTGTCCGGCGGCTTGCCGGTCGGAATCATCGCCCGGCACGACCTGCTTCGACTGATGGTTGCCAGCGGAGGGCTTCCGATGATTTCAGCAGAAGGAGAAAAGAAATGACGAAACCATGGTTGGCCCTGTTCGCCCTCGCCTTGGCGATTCCGGCTGGAGCGCAGGACCGCAAGACCATCTACGTCGACAAGATGGAAGGCTTGGAGCCATTCGTCGAGCAGGCGCTTCAGGCCGCGGAGTTACCTTTCGATTTCATCGAAGAGCAAAAGCAGCCGGAGTTGAAGGCGGGCTTGGCGAAGATGCACTCCGCCTACGGAGAGATCCTCTACAAACACAAACTCGGCCGGAATGAGACGCACCGCCTGGAGTTGCGCGACGTGGAACGGAACAAGGTGATCGCCTCTTACAGTTTCCCGCTGCAAGGTGATGAAGAGTCCCGGCGGCGCGCGGCGCAGGAATTCGCAGCGAAAGTGAAAAAGGCGTGGGCGAAAAAGAGCAGGTAGGGCCAAGTTCGGCCGAACGAGGTTCCCGCCTCATTTGTTCAGAGGATCGTAACGGAACTTCATCGGGCCTACTCTGATGTTGACCCCGGAGATCTGAGCATGAAAGACACGAAATTCCTCGAGTACAGGCGGCTATTGGTCGGTGCGGAGAAGGAGGCCCGGGAACGCCTGGCGCACGAACGACCGGGCATTAACATCCAGACGCACGGGGACGCGATCGACAACTTGATCGAGGCGTTGGATCGGGAGCAGAGCATCACCACATCGATGCGGGCCAGTGAGGTCCTTCGTGACATCCGGGCCGCGTTCGCCCGCATGGAAGATGGAACATTCGGTGAATGCGTGCGTTGCGGCGAGGCGATCTCGCAGAAGCGCCTGCTCGCGCTTCCTTGGACACCCAACTGCATCCGGTGCCAAGAACGGATCGATGAGCAGCGTCAGGATAACGACAGCTTGGAAGCGGCCTGATTCCGGGTTGGCCATTCAGGTGCGAGTGTATTGCTTGAAAGAGGCGCGGTTGTGAATCTACGCGTTGCCCCAATCCTTCTGCTCACGGTCGCAACCCTTGCGGCCGAGCCGAACCGTGTTCTGCGCATCGACCTGCGAAATGAAGCGATCACGCCGGTAACGGAGCAGTTCGTCAGCGGGGCAATTCGATCGGCGAACGAGCAAGGCATGAGCGCCGTGGTTCTGGTGCTCGACACACCCGGTGGGTTGGTTGACTCAACGCGCGACATGGTGAAGGCGATTCTCCAGAGTCCGGTACCGGTAGTCGTTTATGTCGCTCCGGCGGGCGCTCGCGCGGCCTCCGCCGGAACATTCATCACCATGGCCGCTCATGTCGCGGCGATGGCTCCTGGCACGACGATTGGGGCAGCGCACCCGGTGTCGGTCGGCGGACTGCCTGGCGCACCGAGCGATCCTGCGCCAAGGGACGCTGGCAGGGACAAGTCAGAGCCCGGCGCCGGTGGAGCCTCGCCGATGGAACAGAAAGTGTTGAATGACACGGTCTCCTGGGCGCGTTCGCTGGCCGAACTCCGGGGGCGCAATGCCGAGTGGATGGCTCGTGCCGTTAAGGAGAGCGCATCGGTGTCGGCGAACGAGGCATTGAAGGAGAACGTGGTGGACCTGCTGGCCGATGATTGTGCCGGACTCCTTCAGAAACTACATGGGCGAGAGGTCACAACAGCGAGTGGCGCAGTGACGCTACAGACAGCCAACCCGCAGGTGATCACTGAACAGATGTGGTGGGGCCAGCGTTTCCTGGCGGTCTTGGCCAATCCAACTTTGGCGTTTCTCCTGTTAATCTTCGGCGTATACGGAATCATTTTCGAACTCTACACGCCAGGGTGGGGTGTTCCCGGGACCCTTGGCGTCATCTGCCTCATGCTGGGCTTTTTCTCGCTGGCGATCCTGCCGACGAACTTCGTTGGACTCGCGTTAGTAGTGATCGCCTTGGGCCTGCTCGTTGCCGAGGTCTTCGTAGTGAGCTACGGGCTCCTCACCCTGGGTGGCGTAGCATGCCTGCTCACGGGCGGCCTCATGTTGGTCAACTCGCCGGAGGGATTCATGCGGGTGTCCCTCTTGGCCCTGATTCCCGTAGCCGCTGCAATCGTGGCGGTCACGCTGTTCCTGATGACCGGCGTCGCCCGCACCCAGCGGCTGCCGGTCGCGATGGAACAGGTGGCGACGGGCGCCGTCGCGAGAGTCGAGGGAGAGTTTGCCGGCGACGAGGGGCAATACAAGGGTTTCGTGCGTGTGCACGGTGAACTTTGGACGGCAACTAGCGACGAACTCGTTTCGTCAGGCCAAGCCGTGACAATCCTCCGTCGGGATGGGCTCCTTCTGCATGTGGAGCCTGTCCGTGATCCACCGGTCGCCAGGATCGGGCCTGTGTTTCGAAGGCCAGCCTAGAAGGAGCGAATCAAGATGAACTTCAACGAGCCAATCCTCATGCTCGGGGCATTTATTGCCTTAGTGGCCCTGTATTTTCTGAGCTGTATTCGAATCATCCTGGAGTACGAACGGGGCGTCGTCTTCCGGCTCGGCCGCGTGATCCCGAAGCCAAGAGGCCCTGGCATCACGATGATTTTCTGGCCGGTGGAGGAGATGAAGCGCGTGAGCCTGCGTACCCACGTCACCGATGTTCCGGCTCAAGACGTGATCACGCGGGACAACGTCTCCGTCAAGGTGAACGCTGTCGTGTACTTCCGTGTCGTGGATCCACACCGCGCGATTCTTGAAGTCGAGAACTACCTCTACGCCACCAGTGAGCTCTCGCAGACCACGCTGCGCAGCATCCTCGGCCAGGGCGAACTCGATGAACTGCTCTCCGAGCGGGATCGAATCAACCGCCACCTTCAGGAGGTAATCGATCTCCAAACCGATCCTTGGGGCATCAAGGTCTCGATGGTCGAAGTGAAGCATGTGGACTTGCCGGAGACCATGAAGCGCGCCATGGCACGGCAGGCAGAGAGCGAGCGCGAGCGGCGAGCCAAGGTCATCCACGCCGAAGGCGAAAAACAGGCGGCGATAAATCTGCGGGATGCGGCCATCACGCTCGAAGGGCACCCGATGGCGATGCAGATGCGCTTCCTCCAGACGCTTTCGGACGTGGGCAGCGAAAACAACACGACTATCGTCTTCCCGTTGCCGATCGACTTGTTCGAGATGTTCACCTCGGGAGGGCGCAAGCGTCCGCCCCAACCACCAGAACCGGACAGAGAAGGAGCGCTGGTGAGCGCGTAGCCGCTCACGGCAAAAGTCGATATGAATCGAGTGAAAGACAAAGTCGCAATCGTGACAGGCGGGGCTCTTGGCATTGGGAGATCTGCCTGCGTTCTGCTGGCACGCGAAGGCGCTCATGTCGCCGTCACCGATGTGCTGGATGAACAGGGCCGTGCATTGGCGCAGGAAATTGCCGCGGCCGGGGGCAGCGCCTCGTTCTGGCATTTGGATGTCGCCAGCGAGTCCGCCGTCTCCGAGGTGTTTCACGCCGTGCATGAGCGGTTCGGCGGTATTGACGTGCTCGTCAACAACGCCGGCGTCGCCGGGGTGAACAAGCCTACCCACGAGGTGACCGAAGAAGAATGGGATCACCTCATGGCCGTCAACGTGAAGGGTGTGTTCTTCTGCACGAAGCACGCCATTCCGTACATGAAGGCCCGTGGGGGCGGCAGCATCATCAACCTGTCGTCGATCTACGGGATCATCGGCGCGGCAGACCTTCCCCCGTACCATGCGTCGAAGGGCGCGGTCCGGTTGATGAGCAAGAACGACGCTTTGCTGTATGCTGCCGACCGCATTCGTGTGAACTCGATTCACCCTGGCTTCATCTGGACGCCGCTCGTGGAGACGTTTGCTGGTGAGCAGGGGGACGTCGCGGAAATCCGAAGACAACTCGACACCAGGCATCCCATCGGCCACGTGGGGGAGCCAGACGATATCGGATGGGGCGTAGTCTATCTCGCCTCTGACGAATCGAAGTTCGTCACGGGCAGCGAACTCGTTATCGATGGCGGGTACACGGCCCGGTAAGCTTCCATGGCTCCCGCCCGGCGGGTGCCCCAATTCAGTCAACAAGGAGTCCACCATGGCAACTATCGCCGTTCAGAAAGTGAAGGAGGTCGAGACGGCGTCCGCGCCTCTTCTCGACGAGATGCGCAGAATGCTGAGCGACGTTGAGCGCAAGGCATTCGAACTGTTTCAGCACCGGGGAGCGTCCATCGGGCACGCTCTCGATGACTGGCTGCAGGCCGAGCGCGAGACACTGGCCGCGCCGCCCGCGGAACTCACCGAAACGCCGGGCGGCTTCGCCCTGCGAATGGCCATCCCAGGGTTCTCAGCCAAGCAGGTACAGGTCACGGCAACTCCTCAGGAACTGATCGTGAAAGCCGAGCATCCGGCGCAAGAAGCGCCCGCCGAAGCGGAGGTGTGCTGGAGCGAGTTGCCGAAGAACGGAAAGGCCTGCCGGCGCGTCCCGCTCCCCGCTGCCATCGATATCGGCAAGGTCACCGCGACGCTCGACGACGGCATGTTGCTGATCAAGGCGGCCAAGTCTGCAGACCTGAAGTCTCGCGAAGTGGCGGTAGGCACCAGCGCTTGATTACAGGTTGAGAAGTCGCAACTCAACCATGGAGATCCGCGAATCGCCATTCTCTCGTTCAGGCCAAAAGTGAATCTCCGGAACCTCTCCGTGCTACTTCCAACGCGGAGTTCCTCGCCGACCGAAGCGCTTGCAGCGATCCCGCGCCGACGCAATGTCTTTTTTGACGCGGGAGCGCTGTGAGACTGGAGTTTGGCACACTGCTGGCACACTGAAGTGGGGCCTCAGCAAATTCCCGTTGTCTCTGGTGCGGCCCTGCGGCCGCGCTGGATGTTGTTCTAGCTCCGCGCTGAGCGGCTGAAAGCACGAGAAGTTCGCACACGCCCGCAGAGTTGGCACACTACTGGCACACAGAGGGTCAAATTTGGGATAGGACCGATTCGGCCAAGTCCTTTATTTTGAGTGGTGAGCGCGGAAGGAATCGAACCTTCAACCTACTGATTAAGAGTCAGCTGCTCTGCCAATTGAGCTACGCGCCCTTGTTCGGGGAGACTGTCGCCGGGCGCCCCGCCCTGCAACCTTTTCAGGCTACCACAAACGCTCACATCTGTAATGTCGCGATGTCCACCTGGGAGCGATGGCCCGCGACCACGACGATGCCCGAGTCGGTTACGAAATACCGCTGTCGATCGCGCTCCAGATCGTAGCCGATCATGTCATCTTCCAGGACGCGGACGTTCTTGTCCAGAATCGCCCGGCGGATCTTCGCCCGGCGCCCGATATCGCAATTGTCGAAGATCACGGAATCCTCCACCATGGAACCGGAGTGAAGCTTCACGCCGCGCCCCAGGATGCTGCCGCGCACGGTGCCTCCCGACAGGATGGTGCCGCCTGAAACAATGGAGTCGATCGCCTGCCCCCGGCGGCCCTGCTCATCGAAGATGAACTTCGCCGGAGCATCCTGATACCCCGCCGTCCGCAGCGGCCACTGGCGGTTGTACAGGTTCAACGCCGGCGTGACGTGGCGCAAGTCCATGTTGGCGTCGTAATAGGCTTCGATAGTCCCCACATCACGCCAGTAGGCGAGTTGCGTGGGCGGATCGCCGGGAATGCGGTTGGTCTGGAAATCGTAGGCGAAGACGTCCGCGCGATTCATCAACCCCGGCAGGATGTCCTTGCCGAAATCGTGCGAGCTGCCCGGCTTGCGGGCATCCTCGTAAAGTTCGTTCAGCAGCAGCCGCGTCGAGAACACATAGTTGCCCATGGAAGCGTACACGCGTTCCGGATCGGAAGGCATGGGCGGAGCGTCCGGATCCTTCTCATGGAATCCGATGATGCGCCCGTTGTGATCCGCTTCGATCACGCCGAACTCGCTCGCCTGCTCGCGAGGCACCGGGATCGCCGCGACGGTGGCGGAGGCCCGTTTTTCCACGTGATAGGCCACCATCTCGCTGATGTTCATGCGATAGATGTGGTCCGCGCCGAAAATCAGCACCAGATGCGGATCGGCCTGCTCGATCAGATTCACGTTCTGGTAGATCGCGTCGGCGGTTCCGCGATACCAGTCTTCGCCCTGCGATCGCATCTGCGCCGGAACCGGAATGATGAAGTGCTGCCGCAACATGCCCCCGCTCATGTCCCAACCGTCGGCCAGATGCTGCAGCAGGCTCTGGCTCTTGAATTGAATCAGGACATAAATCGAGTAGACGCCGGAGTTCACCAGGTTGCTGAGGACAAAGTCCACAATCCGGTAGCGTCCTCCGAACGGCACGGCCGGCTTGGCCCGTTCTTTCGTCAGCGGAAAAAGGCGGGTCCCTTTACCGCCCGCAAGGACGAAGGCAAGCACTCGCAATTGCATGGCATGGCTATTGTGGCAGGATGCGAGGCTTTCGCGCAAACCTTGAGATAATAAGGCCAAGCGTGACCCGGACCGATCTCCTCGCACGACTTCGCGAAAGGATTCTGGCGTTCGCGGCATCTCGATTAGGGAGGGAATCCGCGGAGGATCTCACCCAGGAGGTGCTGATCGTCCTACACGAGAAATACGCTCACCTGGACCGGATCGAGGATCTGCTGCCGCTTTCGCTGCAAATTGTGAGGTTCAAGATCATGGCCGCGCGGCGTAAGATGATGCGCCGGGGAGAAAATCAGCCGGTATCGGTGGACGATCTGCCGCTTGCCGATCCGGCGCCCGATCCGGAGCAGGAGAACGAGCGGCGCGAACGCGTGGAGCGACTGGCGGCCTCCATCGCGCGGCTGGGGGATCGCTGCCGCGAGCTGTTCCGCCTGAAGCTGTTGGGAATGTCCTTCGGCGAGATCCGCGAGGAAATGAACGCTGCCAGCATCAACACGGTCTATACCTGGGATCTGCGCTGCCGGGAGCAGTTGAAAGTACTGCTGGAAGGGAGGCCGAATTGAACCGCGAGGAAGTCCGCAAATTGATCGGCGGGTACGCCACCGGCTCGCTGACTCCCGAGGAGCAGAAGCTGCTGTTTGACGCCGCCCTTGACGATCAGGCGCTGTTTGACGAGTTGATGGCGGAGCAGGACCTGAAGGACATCATCGACCAGCCCGGCGCGAGGGATCGCCTGCTGCAAGCCCTGCAACCGGAGCCGGTGGTCGCTTCCACTCAGTACTCGCCGCATGCCCGGGCGGGGGCATCGCGGGTGTACGCCCCCTCGCCGCAGCCGGCGCCGCGGTGGTACCGGCGGCCGGCAACGTGGGCGGCATCCGGCGCGATCGCCGCCGCGCTGGCGCTGATTGCCATCCTGCCCCGCGCGTTCCGGTCCGATACGCCTCCCGCGGTGGAAATTGCGCAGACTCGCGAGGCCGATGCGCCTAAGCTCGGTGAGCCCGAGCCCGCCTCGCCGGCGCGGGCGGCAGTCAAACCGCCGCTTTCCGGGCCGCTTCCGCGGCAGAGGCCGCCTGCCGCGCCCGTGCCGGCGCCCGCCGTGACGGGGACGGCTTCTTCGGAAGCGCGGAAAGCAACGTCGCCCGATCGCGCCGGCGAACGCGAAGCCGACGCCGTAGCCCCGGTCGCGGCGCCGGCGCCGGTTCCCGCCGCCCCCGCGGAAGTGGCGGGGGTGGCCCGCGAAGAGAAGGAATCGCAGAACCGGTCCGCGGCGTTGGGCGGACGGGTGACTTCGATGCGTGCGGCGAAAGCTGCCGAGCCTGCGCCGCAGGCAGCCGCTGCGGTGTTGTCCCAGGTTCCCGCGGCGGTGCTGAGCTATGAAGTGGACCCCAAAGAAGGATTCACTCCAGGACGCACGGTGCGAATCACCGCGCGCGCCGCGGGCGGCGGCAGCGTCTATCTGTTCCGCAAATCGCCGTCGGAGCAGTGGACGCGAGCGGGCGAAGGGCGGGCGCCGGTGACGTTTCAGGTTCCGACCTCCGAGGCCGATCGCCAGTTGGAGTTCCGCCTGGTGTACTCGCCGGCGCCGATCGCCAACGCGGCGAGCGTCCTGGTGGAGGGTGCGAAGAAGAGCAACGAGTTGCGCGACGCCGCCAGCCCAGCATCGGCGCTGGTGCTGCCGATCGTGATCCGGGCGCGCCCGTAGGCTGCTAACGCCGGACGGCGCGCTCGTAAGCTTCCGCCAGCCGGAGCATGCGACCTTCCTGAAAATGCGGCGCGATGATCTGCAGGCCCACCGGCAGCCCTTCCGCGGTTTCGCCGCAGGGCACGCTCATGCAGGGGACGCCCGCGAGATCTCCTGTAACCGTGTAAATATCGGCCAGATACATTTCCAGCGGGTCGGCCGTTTTCTCGCCGAGCTGGAATGCGGGCGTGGGCGAAACCGGCCCGGCAATCAGGTCCACTTCGCGGAACGCCTCGGCGTAGTCGCGCGCAATCAGCGCCCGCGCTCGCTGAGCCTTCAAATAGAAGGCGTCATAGTAGCCGTGGCTGAGCACGTACGTCCCCAGCAGGATGCGGCGTTTGCATTCGGCCCCGAAACCTTCCTCGCGGGTGTTGCGATACATGGATGCCAGTGTTCCGGAGTCCTTGGCCCGCGTCGTGTACCGGACGCCGTCATAGCGGGCCAGGTTCGAGCTCGCCTCCGCCGTGGCGATGATGTAGTAGCAGGCGATCGCGTACTCCGTGTGTGGCAGGTTGATCTCGTGAATCGAGCATCCCAACCGTGTGAGTTCGTCGACGGCGCGATAGATCAGCGCGCCGGTCTCCGCCGGAAGCCCCTTCATGTACTCGCGCGGCAGCCCCACCCTCAGCCCGCGAACGTCTCCGTTCATCGCCGCCGCGTAATCCTCCACCGGAGCGGCGGCGCTGGTGGCATCCCGCGGATCGCGGCCGGCGATCGCCTGCAGCAGCGCGGCCGCGTCACGGACATTGCGTCCGAACGGTCCAATATGATCGAGCGAGCTGGCGAACGCCACCAGACCGTAGCGGGAGACTCTCCCGTATGTCGGCGTGATGCCGACGCATCCGCAGAAGGAAGCAGGCAGGCGAACGGAGCCTCCGGTGTCGCTGCCCAGGGACACGACACTCGTTCCCTGCGCCACCGAAGCGGCGGATCCGCCGGAAGAGCCGCCCGGCACCCGATCGAGCGCCTTCGGATTGCGGACCGGCCCGTAAGCCGAGTTCTCATTGGAAGAGCCCATCGCGAACTCATCGCAGTTGGTTTTGCCGATGATCACGCCGCCGGCGGCTTCCAGCCGCTCCACCGCGGTGGCGTCGTAGGGCGGGATGTAGTCCTTCAGGATCCGCGATCCGCAAGTGGTGCGGACGCCTTTGGTGACAATGACGTCCTTGACGGCCACCGGAACGCCCGCCAGCGGACCGGGGTCTTCGCCGCGGGCGATCCGCTGGTCCACGCGCTGCGCCGCTTCGAGAGCCCTTTCCGGGGAGATGGTGATAAAGGCGTTGGTGGCCTGGTTGCCCTGCTCGGCTGCCTGCAGAGCCTCCCGCGCGAGCTCCACCGCGCTTCGTTCGCGGGAAAGCAACTGAGCGCGGATCCGTGCAACCGTCAGCGACTCCAGGCTCATCGCTCGATCACTTTCGGAACCTTGTAGTAGCCGCCGGCTTTCAGCGGGGCGTTGGCCAGCGCTTCCGGGTTGGAAAGCGGCTGGTGTTCGCGATCCTCGCGCAAAGTAGCATCCGGCGGGGCGTCATAGAGCACCTGCGCCATGGGCTCGACATTCGAAGTGTCCAGCGCGTTCAGTTTCTCGATATGGGTCAGGATCTCGTCCATATCGCGCACCATTGCGGCGACCTCGGAGTCGTTGAGCGCAAGATTGGCGAGGTCCGCGACGTAGCGAACTTCCTTTTCCGTGATCTTCACGCCGATGCCTTCCTCCGGGAAGCGCGGTAAAGGCGCTGCAACACGGGATCCTGAATGGAATCCGCTTCGTCGGGGACAGCGGGCGGCGCGGGGCGCGCGGCGGCCGCGGTTTGCGGTCCGCGGCGCTGCGCCGGCATCGGACGCAGATCGAGTTCCGTGATCAGCAGCCGTCCGGCCAGCAATTCGTTGACATTGTCAAGTATCTGGTACCGCAGGGCGTGTAACTGCCGCTGCCACACCGGATCCTCGACTTCCACGACGATCGCGGAGCGCACCACCGCGACCACGCGGGTGCGGTCGGCGATTTTCTGGCCCACCGCCGGCCTCCACACCGCGCGCGCGATGTCCTCCGGGCTGACGAGATCCTTGGGGATCTTCACCTTTCCGAGAATCCGGCTGGCGCGCTGCATCGTGGGGAAGCCTCGATTTTAACACGCAGGTTATGCGAAATTCGTTGGAGTGTTGATCCTCGCATCGCAGTCGCCGCGCCGCCGTGAGTTGCTCCAGGCCGCCGGAATTCCCTTTCAAATCCGCGTCTCTCCGGTGGAGGAAAAACATGTCGCGGGGGAATCTCCCGAGGCTTACGTACTCCGCCTTTCGCGCGCCAAGGCCGAAGCCGCGGGGCTCCGCCCGGGCGAGACGGTGTTGGGCGCGGACACCGTGGTGGTTCTCGACGGGCACATCCTGGAGAAGCCCGTGGATTACGCGGATGCCTGCCGCATGTTGCGCATGCTGTCGGGGCGTGATCACGCGGTGATCACCGGCGTGTGCCTGATCTCGGATTCCCGCGTGATCCAGGATTCTGTGACCACGCGAGTGGTCTTCGGACCGCTGTCCGACCGCGAGATCGAGGAGTATGCCGCCAGCGGCGAGCCCATGGACAAAGCCGGTGCATACGCCATCCAGGGGCTGGCCTCCAAGTTCATCGAGCGGATCGAAGGCGATTACACCAACGTCGTGGGGTTGCCGGTTCCGCTGCTGTATCGCATGCTGCGCGGCTAACCGCGATCGAATAACGCTGTCAGATCGCGCAGGCGGGCGGCGATCGCCGGCGTCAACTGGCCGGGCGCCAGCCGCCATCTCCAGTTGTTGCCCGTCGTTGCCGGCAGGTTCATCCTGGCCTCGCTTCCCAGTCCCAGCAAGTCCTGCGCCGGAATCAGGGCGGTGTTCGCCACCGAAGCCAGCGCCGCGCGGATCATCGACCAATGGATCTCCGCTCCGCTGGCGTTCAGGTAGCGGAGAGCGTGCTCGCGTTCCTCGGCGATGTCGCGCGCGGTGCGGGTGGAATCGCCTTCTCCCGTCGAGGTCCACCAGCCCATGGTCGTGTCGTTGTCGTGCGTTCCGGTGTAAACCACCACATCGCGGGGATAGTTGTGAGGCTTGAAGTCCGGCGCTTGCGGATCCCTTCCGAAGGCGAACTGCAGGATCGCCATGCCCGGGAACCCGAAGCGATGCCGGATGGCTTCGACCTCCGGGGTGATCACGCCCAGGTTCTCGGCGACAATCAGGCGGTCGCCGATCTGGTTCATCACGGCTTCGAAGAACTTCACGCCTGGTCCAGGCAGCCACTCGCCCTGGATCGCGGTGGTGTGGCCTTGCGGTACCGCCCAATACGCCTGGAAGCCGCGGAAGTGGTCAATCCGCACGGCGTCGAACAACTCGAAGGTCGCCAGCAGGCGCTGCACCCACCACTGATAGCCGGTCTGTTCATGAACGTCCCAGCGGTAAATGGGATTGCCCCACAACTGGCCCGTGGCGCTGAAGTAATCCGGAGGGACGCCGGCCATCAGCGCGACTTCCCCGCGGGAATCGAGGTGGAACAACTCCGGGTTGCGCCACACGTCCGCGGAATCGTGCGCGGCATAGATAGGCGTATCGCCCATGATGCGGATGCCGAGATCCGCGGCGCGGGCGCGAACCGCCTTCCATTGCTCGAAAAAGATCCACTGTTCGAACTGCCGGGCGGCGACGGCATCCTTCAGGCGTTCCCGCCAGCGGCCCAGAGACGCGGCGTCGCGTGACCGCGCACCCGGCTCCCAGCCGGGCCAGGCGATGCCGCCATGAGCATCTTTAAGCGCCATGAACAGGGCGAAGTCATCGAGCCACTCCCGATGAGCGGCGCGGAACCGCGGGAACTCAGCCGGTTCCGATTCGCGGAACGCCTGAAAGGCGCGATCGAGCAGGGGCCGCTTGTACGCGTTCGCGAGTTCATAATCAACCGGCCCGGCGGGCAACTGCCTGAGCTCGCGCGCGTCCAGCAGGCCCTTTTCCGCCAGAAGATCCAGTGAGATCAGCAGAGGGTTTCCGGCGAAGCTCGAAAACGTCTGGTATGGCGAGTCGGCGAAGCCGGTCGGACTTAGCGGCAGTACCTGCCACCAGGTCTGTCCCGCCTCCCGCAGGAAATCCAGGAACTCGAACGCGCAGGGCCCCAGGTCGCCCGCGCCGTGCGGTCCCGGAAGGCTGGTGACGTGCAGAAGAACGCCGCTCGCGCGCGGAAAACGGGCCATGCGATCCAGGATAGCGGGTCAGTACTGGAAGTTCCGCTCGCCTGCTTCCACGGCGAAGGTCAGCCGATTCGAAGGGGGCGGCAGAGGGCAGGTTGCGTAGGGAGTGAAGGCGCAGGGCGGATTCACCGCTTTGTTGAAATCCAGCTCGATGACGCCGTCCTTGGGTTCCGCCGCATAGAGAAAGCGCGCCGCGGGGTAGGTGCCCTTCCCGCTGGTCTGGTCCTTGAAGACGAATTGCAGTTTCTTGCCGTCCAGGATCGGAACCATGCGGAACTCCTTGCCTTTCCAGGTGAAGACGGCATAACCGGGGGTCTCGCGATTCTCCACCTGCCCGATCATGTTGTCAATGGGGATAATCTTCGCGTCGGCTACCCATTTGGCCTGAATGCGATACCCGGCGTTGAGCGCATACCACTTCAGTCCGGTGAACTTCTTCCGGCGCTCGGATTCCAGGTCGCGCAAGCGGATTCCGTAACGTTCGCCTCGCTTGATGACGTACATCCGCAGCGGGCCTGATTCGAGGATGTCGGGCTTGCCGGCGCCATCGGACTTCAACTCCACGGCCTTCACCGGCAGCCCGTTCAACCGGACATCCGCGCCGGAATCCGCGCGAAAGGTCACGCGGCCCCGGAACTCGAACAGGCCGAGAGACTTAGGGCCGCGGGGCAGAATAATCTCGAAGCTGGGGTCCGTGCCGGCGCGATTCGCCGTCTGATTCAGCCAGTAGAGGCCCTCCACCACCAGCCAGCCGTCATCGGCGGCGATCTCCGCCTGGCGGGCCGCGCGATAGGCGTTGACGCTGCTCTCCCAAGCCGGATCCGCCGCGAATAGGAGCGCTAAAACAGCCGTTACATGCTCCATAAGCCCCCTAAAAGGTCAATCCAACCAGGAAATCGACCTGATTGCGGTTGGCTTGAACGGTGGAGGTGAACGATTGCGATCCCCAACGCGTGTAGCGGATTTCGGGAGTGATCTTGAGGAAGATCGCCCGAATCTCGATTCCTCCGCCGAGCACGAAGCCAACGTTGTTGCGATCGAGATCGCCGCCGAGGAAGCTGCCGAAATCACCCCAGCGGCGGAAGGACACGCCTGCGCCCGCGATCGGGCGGACCAGCCCGCCGCCGGACCGCCACTTCCCCATCACCGGGATTTCGAAGGAGTTAATGTCACGTTCGTTCAGTGGAATCGGTCTTCCGAGCGAGAATCGCTTCCAGAGGAAGTCGACTTCCGCGGAAAGCCCGGCGGGAAGGTTTAACGCCAGAGTGGGACCGAAGGTGTAGCGCTGCGTGGTGGAGAAGAACCGATTGGGGTTATTGGAGGCGATATCCACCAGGTCATTGAGGGGCAGACCGGCCCGCAAGCCCAGCGAAATGGGACCCAGGGCGAAGGCTTGCGCGGACAGGACCGCAAGAAGCAGGACGAATCTCATGTCTGCTATTCTCGCAGCTTGCGGAACATGTTCAAGGCCGCGGCGATTTTCGCCGGTCTGCTGGCCGCTCAGGAACTGGATGTGAAGCTGGACCGGGTGGCGGCGCAGCTTCGCTATGCGGAGGGGCCGCTGTGGTCGCCGGACGGCTATCTGCTATACGCCGATACGGTTACCAACCGCATCTTCCGGCTGGCGCCGAACGAGAAAGCGCAGATCTTCCGCGAGTCGCCCGGCGGGGCGCAAGGGCTCACCTTCGATCGCGACGGGAGGTTGTATGTCTGCGAGTTCCGCGCGCGGCGCGTGGTGCGCATCAACAAAAAGAACGAACTGGAAGTGCTGGCCGAGCGATGGGACGGCAAACGCCTGAACGCCCCGAACGATATTGTGGTGCGCCGCGATGGGCATGTGTACTTCACCGATCCGGCTTTTGGAACGCAGAGCGACCGCCGCGAGCTCGACTTCCACGGCATTTATCACATCCCGCCGAAGGGCGAAATGGAGTTGATCGCGAAGTGGACCACGCGCCCGAACGGGATCGCCTTGTCGGCCAACGGGCGGACGTTATTTGTCGCGAACTCGGATGAAGCAACCGTTGTCGCTTTTGACCTGGACCGGCGGGGTGCGGCGACCAATCCGAGAACCGTGATTTCGGGCATCCGCGGCGTTCCCGGAGGCATCCGAGTGGATGAGGCGGGCAATTTCTACATCGCCGCCAACGATATCGAGATCCGGGCGCCCGACGGGAAGCTGCGTAACGTCATCCGGCTGGGCGAAACGCCGTCCAATCTGGCGTTCGGCGAAGGAGATTGGGGAGCTTTGTATATCACGGCGCAAACATCGGTATTCCGCGTCCGTCTCGATTCCATGAAAGGTGTGGTGCAGTATTCGCCGGAGTAACAAGCGCCAGTATCCCGATCGCCCGTTTCTGGGCGTGGGCGCTCTGATTTTCCGCCGTAATTCGATCCTGCTGGTGGAGCGTGGCGGCGTCCCTTTGAAGGGCTATTGGTCGCTGCCGGGCGGCATCGTGGAAACCGGGGAGATGCTGGAACAGGCGCTGCAACGCGAGCTTTTCGAGGAAACGGGACTGCGGGTGCAGCCGCTGCGGGTGGCAGAAATCTTCGAGCGCATCATGCCGGACGCAGCCGGGCGCATCGAGTATCACTACGTTCTGGTCGATTACGTCTGTAAAGTAGTAGGTGGGACGCTGGCGCCCGCCGACGATGTCGCGCGAGCCGCCTGGGTGCCGGTTAAGAAGTTGAAGGAGTACCGGCTGACGGAAGGAACGCAGGCAGTGATCGAACGCGTCTGGCAATCCCGCAAGCCAGCCTGAAGCAAACCCTGATGCAGCACACCAGCGGCGACATTCTGGAATTCGCGGCGCTGAAGGCGTTGATCGGCCGCTACGTGGCCAGTGAGCAGGGCAAGGCGCTGCTCGATTCCGTGGAGCCCCGGGCGGACCGCTCGGCCATCGAAGCCTGGCTGGCCGATCTGGGCGAGGCCATGGAATACCTGCGCACCGCGGCGCAACCGCAGGCGGCATCGCGCGGCGCGGCGGTGCGGTTGCGCTTCCGCGATCTTCCCGATACGCGCTTCTCCCTGGCGACGCTGCGCATCGAGGGCGCCACGCTGGAAGGCCGGCAAATCTGGGAACTGAGTGAACTGCTCGATCGCGCCGGAGAGGCGCGAGCCATCCTGCTGGCCGCAGGCGAGCGGTTTCCCCGGCTGGCCCGCAAAGTGGCCGGGCTCGAAGACCTTCGCGCGGTGGTGCGCGAGGTGGCGGGCAAGGTCCTGGCTGACGGTTCGGTGGCGGACGACGCCAGCGTCGCGCTGCACCGGCTGCGGCGCGACATCGAACGGCAGCAGAAGCAGATCCAAGCCTCGCTCGAACGCTTCCTGAAAGCCCATCACAACGACGGGACCTTGCAGGAGGATTTCGTCACCATCCGCAATGACCGTTTCGTGGTGCCCATTGTCGCGGGGAAGCAGCGCCGCGTCGACGGCGTGATCCACGGCGCTTCCGGATCCGGCCACACCATGTTCGTCGAGCCCATCGAGACCATCCAGTTGAACAACGAGCTGGTGCGGCTGCGCGAGGAAGAACTGCGCGAGGTCCACCGCATCCTGCGCGAGATCACCGCCCATCTGCGGAGCCGGGCGACGGCCATTTCCCGCGCCGCCGAAGCGATGGGCGAACTGGACCTGCTGTTCGGAAAAGCGGAGTTCGGCCGCGAATGGGATTGCACGGTTCCGCGTCTGAGCCCGGAGGGATCGCGAACGCTGCTGCTGCGCGAGGCGCGGCATCCGCTGCTGCAGGATGTCCTGAAGCGGCAGGCGAAAAACGTGGTGCCGATCTCCCTGCGCCTGGATCGCGAATCGCTCGCGCTGCTGATCAGCGGGCCCAATACCGGCGGCAAAACGGTTTCGCTGAAAACCGCGGGCCTGCTGGCGCTGATGACTCATGCCGGATTCCCGGTGCCCGCGGTGGAAGCCGAGTTTCCCGTGTTTGACTGCGTGCTGGCCGACATCGGCGACATGCAGTCCATCGAACAAAGCCTCTCCACGTTCTCCGCCCATATCGCCACGGTGCGCGAGATGCTGCGCGAGGCGACTCCGGACTCGCTGATCCTGCTGGATGAGCTGGGGCGCGCCACCGATCCCGAGGAAGGCGGCGCGCTGGGCGTGGCGATCCTGGACCGCTTCCGCCGGCTGGGATGCTTCACGCTGGCGTCCACGCATCTGCTCGCCCTGAAGGTTTATGGCGCGAACACGCCGGGCGTCGTGAATGCGTCCATGGGCTTCGACGAAGAAACCTTCCAGCCCACCTTCGTGCTGCGGCTGGGCGCGCCCGGCAAGTCCGCGGGGCTGGATATCGCCACCCGGCTGGGGCTGTGGCCGGAGCTGATCGAGCGGGCGCGTTCCGCGATGTCCTCGAGCGAGCGTGACATCTCCCGCTTCCTCGGCGAACTGCACGCACGGCTCGAATCGGCCGCCGCCATGGAGCAGGAACTGGCGCGCCGGCGGGCGGAGCTGGACGAGCGCGAGCACACGCTATCGCGCGAGTTTGAGCGCAAATTCCAGGCCCGCGTGCGGGAGATCGAGGACAAAACCGCCGAGCTGACCCGGCAATTCGACGAGCAGGCCCGCCGCACCATCCAGGAGATCGCCGCGGGCGTCGAGTCGCGCAAGGCCGTGGAGCACGCGCAGCGCAAGGTGGCGCGCACACGTCGCGAGTTTCAGGAGAGCGTTTCGAAGGAGACCGCGCCGGCGCGCGGTCCGGGCGATGCGCCCAAGCGTCAGTTGGTGGAAGGCGCGCGCGTCCGCCTGCGCGGCATCCGGCAGCCGGCCCGCGTACGCCGGATCGCGGGCGACGTGGTCGAAGTCGACGCCGGACTGATGAAGATGCAGGTCTCGGTGGATGACATCGAGGAGGTTCTTCCTCCGGCCGAGGGCGCCAGGCTCCCGCAGGGCGTCACCTTCACGCAGGGGCCGCGCTGGGATGCCTCGTATCGCGAGATCAATCTGATCGGCAAGCGATCGGAGGAAGCGATCGACGAGGTGGACAAGTTCCTCGATTCCGCCGCGCTGGCCCAGGTGGACCGGGTGCGCATCGTGCATGGCCACGGAATGGGCATCCTGAAGCGCGCCGTCGCGGACCTGCTGGCGCGCAGCCCGCACGTGGAGAAGTTTTACCCGGCGTCACAGGGGGAAGGCGGCGAAGGCGCCACCGTCGTCGAACTCAAGCAATAACTCAAGCGGGGGGCCAGGCGTTCGCGGCCCTTCGGACTTCGGCTTTCGCCCGCAGGTTCGCGACGCCCGCCGCCGGCGGTTCATCGATCACGGTAAACGCGATCGCGTCGTCCATCCAGTCATAGGCGGTTCCATCCGGCTCATGCGAGGCGGCGGTGATGGTGTATTGATTGGGACACAGCTCGCAGGCGAACGCGAAGCAAATCTCGAAGTCCTCGTTCGCCGCCACCGGGCCGAAGGGAACCTTCTGCAACTGCGTGTTGGTCCCGTACACCTCCATGCCGATGCGGGTGCGGATCAGGATTCCAATCACCGGGTCCTCGCAAGGCTGGTGGAAGCGCACCTGGACGTGAATCGACGCCGCCTCCCCCCCGCGAACGATCACCGTCGGCTGTCCGGAGGCTCCGCGGATGTCGAGACTCAAGATCTCGGCGCGTCCGTCTCCCCGGCGGCGCGAGGGCGCAAGGCGGGCGGGAATCGTCTCGCCCCAGCTCCGGACTTCGCCGGCGATATGGTCGCGATATCGCGGGAGGACCTCCGCGGGATCGCCCTGGGCCAGCAGCCTGCCGCCCTCGATCCACCACACCTCGTCGGCGATCTGGCGAAGCAGCGCATCGTCATGCGATGCGAGCAGCACGGTCGAACCGGATTGCCGCAGCCGGTCGATGCCGGTGAGCGTCCGAATGCGAGCCGCGGGATCCAGCAGCGCGAGCGCGTGCTCCACCGCGAGAACCGCCGCGGGCGCCATGCTGACGGCCTGGTCGGGGCCGATGTAGCGCCGTCCTTCGGCGGGCGTCACCTCCCCGCCCTCGGGCCGGGCATCGCCGCCGGCGAGTCGCATCAGGTCCCGCGCGCCGGAAGTCCGGCCGCCGATCACGCCGATCACCACGCCGGAGGGCGCAACTGCGGAAAACTCGCGCAACACTCCCAGAGAAGCTTGCCGGAATTCGATCACCTTGCCCGCGGCCCCCCGAAGTAGCTGCGGACGGGAGCGGGGGGTTCCGTACCGCGGATCGCCCGCCAGAGGATATCGTTCAACTCATCGTCGTCGATCCGGTCCGCTTCCGCGAAGTTCATGCGCAGGCTGCGATCCGCCGTCGCGGAGTTCGCGGGATTGCGCTCGTTCACGGAGATCCGCGGCTTTTCCGCCTGCCACGGCGCGTTGTTGGGAGTCTTGCTGAAAGCGGCGGTCATGGGCGTCGCCGAGGCGTCGAAATGGGTCATGGGACGCAGCCCCAGAATCAGGCCCATGGTGCGCAGCATCGAAGCGGTGTTGTAGAGCGTCGAGTCGATGGCGCCCCGGCGGGTGAAAGGCGAGATCACGAACGCGGGCGAACGGTGCGAATCCACGTGATCCGGGCCGTTCTGCGCGTCGTCCTCGAGCACGAAGATCGCGGTCTTGCCCCAGAATCGCGACTTGGAAACCGCCTCGACAATCATGCCCAGCGCGTAGTCGTTGTCCGCCATGCAGGATTGCGGCGTCCACTTGCCCGGCGAGGTGCCGGAGGTGTGATCATTGCCCAGGCGCATGATCATGAACCGCGGCATGGATCCGCGCTTCTCAAACTCCGCCAGATCCGCGAGGAACACCTTGGCGCGCTCCACATCCGGGTAATCCATGTCGAAGTTCCGGTAGTTCTCGTTGGTGACCGGGGCCAGCGCGTTGTCCAGGTACTTGACGATCTGCTTCTGTCCGGTGGGCGCGGCCGGGTCCACGTTCTGCACGAAGTATCCGAAGTTGCGCATCGAGATTCCGGCGGCCAGCACGTTGGTCCAGAGATAACCGGCGGGCGGCAGCGCGGCGGGCTCCCCGCCTTCGTAGTCGTAGTTGCGCCGGCGTCCGCCGTAGGAGTTCGGCCACATGCGCTGCACGTAGTCCGGCGCGATGGCCGCGGTGGACCAGTTGTGGCCGTCCGCGCTCACATCCGCGCTGACGTAGAAGTTGTCGAACAGCACGAACTCGCTGGCCAGCTTGCGATGGTTAGGCGTGGACTTGGCGTCGAACAGCACGAGCGACGGATCGCCGTTGCCCTTGCCCAGATCGCCGAACACCTGATCGTACGTGCGGTTTTCCTTGACGATGTAGATGACGTGTTCGATGGGAGACTTGCGTTCCTGGGTGGTGTACCAGTAGGTGTCGCCGGCAATCCAGCGATCGTCCGCATTGCGGTCGCGATAGGGCGAGTAATCGTACACCGCTTTCGTGTACGCCTCCAGTTGTTCGGCGTTAAATGGCGGAATCACGGAAGCGGAGCCCGCCTGCAAACGTCCCACGTATTGCACCGCCTGGATGCCCTGATGCGTGGGAGCGGCGCGCATGGCCGGATTCGGTCCGCGCGGGTTGGGGTAGCTCCGGTCGCCTTTGCCGTTCAGCACCATCAGCCGCCCGTCGGGGAGGGAACGTGCCGCGGTGGGATACCAGCCCACGGGAAGAAATCCCAACACGCGGCTCTGCGCCTCGCGAACATCGGCCACCGCGACCGCGTTGGCGTCGGAGCAGACGACGTACAGCGAGTTCCGGTCCGGGCTGAGAGCGAGCCCGCTGGGCGTCATGCCCAGCCGGTGCCGCGAGGTGAGGGCGACATTGATGGTCTCCACCAGGCGCATGTTCTTGCCGGAATCGACGGCGACCACGAACACGGAGTTCGTGTTGGCGGCGGCCACAAACAGCCGGCCGGTCCATTCGCCGCCTTCGCCGGCCTTCTCCTGGCCCCTGTCGCGCCAGATCATGTCCGTGGTGTGCGGCCCCAGGCGAATCATGCCGGTGCGCGCGCCGTTGTCCGCCTGGTGCTGATAGACCGCGCCGTCCGCCCAACTGCTGACGAAGAACGATTTGCCGTCCGGATGGAACAGGATCCGGTAGGGTCTGCGGCCCGTGGAAAACCGCTCCGTCACCCGCCCGGATTGCGGATTGATCACCAGCACGGTGTCATGAAACAGGTCCGCCGCGTAGATCAGGCGTCCGTCCGGCGACACCGCGACATCGCCGATGAAATCCTGGTTGGTGCGCTTGTCGTCCTCGACGGTCAGAAACTCGCGCGCGAGGGTCATCGCGCCGTTGTTGAAGTCGATCTCGTACACACGGCCTTTCGAACCGCCGCCGGCGTAGACCTTTTTCCCGTCGGGAGCGAACGCGAGCCCCAGCCAGCCGTCGGCCAGCGTTACCCGGCCCTTCTCGCGCATAGTGGCCGGATCGAGCGCGATCACCGAGGGCGGGTTGTAGCCTCCGTTCAGCACCAGCAGATGCTTCGCGTCCGGCGACATCGCCGTGGACATGGGGAACGTATCCAGCGGCACCTGGGTTCCGGCGGGCTTCACCCTCCAGCCCGAGTTCAGCAGATACGCTCCGTCCGATTGCCGTCCCACTTCGATGCGTGCGGCGGGTTGCGACACCAGGGCGACCGCGGCCGCCAGAATCAGAACTGCAATCACGATGTATTTCATTCCGAAAACCTCTGGGCTATGGGATAGCGGCGGCCGATGCCGAACGCCTTCGTGGTTACCTTCAAACCCGGCGCGGCCTGTTGCCGCTTGTACTCATTCCGGTCCACTTTGTTGATGATGGCGCGAACGAAATCCACGGGCTGGCCGATTCGGCTCGCGATGTCGCGGGGATTCTGGAACTCCTCCACGTACGCCTTCAGGATCGCGTCCAGCACCTCGTACGGCGGCAGCGAATCCGTGTCCTTCTGATCGGGGCGAAGCTCCGCCGAAGGCGGCTTGGTGAAAACGCTCTCCGGGATTGCGTTGGGATGGCGGCGGTTCGCCACGCGGGAAATCTCGTATACCAGCGTCTTGGGAACGTCGCTGATCACCGCCAGACCGCCCGCCATGTCGCCGTATAGCGTGCAGTATCCGACGGCGAGCTCGCTCTTGTTTCCGGTGGTCAGCACCATCGCGCCCCACTTGTTGGAGAGCGTCATCAGGGTCAACCCCCGCAACCGGGATTGGATGTTCTCCTCCGCCACGCCGAGCGATTCGCCGATGCCCAGCGGCGCCAGCGTCCGGATCATGGTTTCGTAGGCCGGCGTGACGGGGACCACCTCGAAGCGAATCCCCAGGTTTTGCGCCAGGGCCCTCGCGTCCGCCAGGCTATGATCGCTCGAGTAGGGTCCGGGCATCGCCACGCCGGTGACGTTTTCGCGTCCCACGGCGTCCACGGCGATCGCGGCGGTGATGGAGGAATCGATACCGCCGCTGAGCCCGATCAGCACGGAGCGGAATCCGCACTTCTTCAGGTAGTCGCGCGTGCCCAGAACCAGCGCCTGGTACACGGCCTCGCATTCGTCCGGATAATCGTCGTGAAACTCGCCCGGCAGCACCAGGTCTTCGGCGAAGGAACAGGCGGACGCGGTCAAGCGGCCTTCCGCATCCATGGCGAAGCTGGAGCCGTCAAACACGAGCTCGTCGTTGCCGCCCGCCTGGTTCACGTAAACCAGAGGGATGCCGAAGCGCCTCGCGATCGCGGTGAAGATGTCGCGGCGAAGCTTCCGTTTCCGCATGTGGTAGGGCGAACCGTTGATGCTGATCAACAGGTCCGCGCCCTGGCGCACCAGCTCTTCCACCGGATCGCGGCTGTATAGCGGACGATCCCAATATTGCTTGTCGTTCCAGGCGTCCTCGCAGATGGTCAGCGCCACCTTGCGGCCGCGTATTTCGAGCAGTGTCTGCTTCTCGGCGGGCCGGAAATAGCGGGCCTCGTCGAAGACGTCGTAGGTGGGCAGCAGCATTTTGTGCTGCCGGAACACGATCTCGCCGTTCTCGATCACCGCCGCGGAGTTGGTGACGCTCTTTCCGTCCAGCGGCGGCGCCGCTCCGACGTAACCGCAAACGATGGCCAGGTCGAGACCGGCGGTTTCGGCCGCGAGTTCGGCCAGCGCGGCCGCCGTGCGTTCCACGAAGCTGGGCTTTTCCACCAGATCGCGCGGGGGGTATCCGTTCAGCGCAAGTTCAGGGAATACAACGATTTCCGCTCCGCGATCCGCGGCTTGACGGGCATATCGCACGATGGCGTGCGTGTTCGCATCCAAGTCGCCGACCGTGGGATTAATCTGCGCCAGCGCGATGCGCATTGAAGACACTATTGTAGCGGTTTGGCGATAAAGATCTTGTGAGGGACCGCCGATGCTATTCTGATCGGGAGGATCGCCTCTTTTTATGCTGTTTCGCGCTCCTTTGCTTCTGATCGCGCTGGCCGGGATCTCGGCCGCGCAGACATTCCAGGTCACCTCGGTTGTGAACGCGGCGCGAGGCGACAGCCGGATCTCGCCGGGCTCGCTGGTGCGGGTGAACGGATCCAACTTCCCCTTCACGAGCCTGGGCGTACGCATCGGCGACCGCAACGTTCCAGTGGTGGGCTCGGTGACGCCGACGCAATTCAACATCCAGCTTCCCTTTGACTTGCCGCTGGGGCCGGCGGACCTGATCGTAATCGCGGCCGGGCCCACCTCGAATCCCTTCCCCGTCACCGTGGAGGACTACGCTCCGGGTATTTTCCTGAGCCTGCAGCAGGAGGGCGCGTTCCAGCGGGAAGACCGGACCGCCGTTTCCGCGGCGAATCCGGCGGCGCCAGGCGAACCCGTGAAGATGTTCGCAACCGGACTGGGTGCGGTGAATCCTCCGTTTCCCGCGGGCAACGCTCCACCCGACGCCACGAACGTGACGGTGGTTCTCCCGCGCGTGCTGGTGAGCGGGAAGGTGGCGACGGTACGATCCGCGACGCTCGCGCCGGCGCAGGCGGGGGCATACGAAGTGACCTTCGTCGTCCCGCTGGACATCAATCAGGGCGAGAATCCCGTCGTCATCGAGATTGGAGGGAAGACCAGCAATACCGCGGTGCTCTTCACTAGCGGAGGTCCGCCGGTCGTTTCCGCCGTGGTGAACGGCGCGACGTTCCGCTCCGGCCCGATCGCGCCGGGATCGTTTGTCTCGGTATTCGCGTCCAACCTGGGCACGCGCAGCTTCACCGGAGTCTTCCCGCGCACGAATCTGGAAGACATCACCGTGTTCTTCAACAACATTCCGGTACCGATGTCGGATGTGATCGCGACCGCGAATCAGATCAACGTGATTGTGCCGCAGGATTTCGCCGAGGGTATGGTCAACGTGACGGTGTCCAATCCCCGCGGGCGCTCGCAGCCGTTCCCTGCGCAGATCGCCCGGACGGACCCGGGCATCTTCCTGGTGACCGATCCCTCGAACCCCGATCGCCGCAATGCGGCGGCGCTGCTGGCGAACACCGCCTGGTACGTCATGCCGCTGACCATGGCGCGGGCGTACAACCTGCCCGCGTGTTCGGCCGCGACCTCCGTGTGCGGGCAGCCGGTGCGCGCTGGAGACGTGATCCAGCTCTATGTCACCGGGTTGGGCCGCACGACTCCTGGCGGCGATCCTGGAGGGCGCGTGTTGCGCGCCGATGAACTCGCGCCTGCCGGCGGCAACCCGCTTTTTCAGACCGTCGAGCGTCCCACCGTCACCATTGGAGGCGTCGCCGCGAACCTGGTTTTCTCAGGCATTGCTCCAGGCTATGCGGGTCTGTACCAGTTGAACGTCGTGGTGCCCGGAGTTCCGCCGGGCGACGACGTGCCCGTGCGGGTGGAAACGCCCGGCGGCGCGAGTTCCACGGCGACCATCGCGGTCCGCAACTAGTCCATCCGCAAGGCGACCATCGGGTCCACGCGCGTGGCGCGCCGCGCCGGCGCCCATGCCGCGATCGCGGCCGCCAGCAACAGCCCCACCACCGCCAGGGTAAGGTTCAACGGGTCGGCTGGCTGTACTCCGTAAATCTGGTTCTTGATCAGCGATCCCGCGCCGATTGAAGCGGCCAAGCCCACAATCGCCCCTACGATCACCAGCAAGCCGGCTTCGCGGAGCACCATCTTGAGAATGGACTCGGCGCGGGCGCCCAGCGCCATGCGGATGCCGATCTCGCGCGTGCGGCGCGCCACCGCATTTGACAATACGCCGTACAAGCCCAGGCAGGCGAGCGCCAGCGCCACCAGCCCCACGAAGGAGGAGATCCGCGCGATCAGCCGTTCGCGCACCAATTGCGTCCCGATCTGAGCGTCCAAGGTTCGCACCGTGGTGAGGGGAACGTCCCGCGCGATCTCGGTCAGAGCCTGGCGCACCTGCCCGGTCAGTTGCACCGGATTCCCGTTGGCGCGAACCTCCAGGAAACCGGCGTATTGCGCCGGAGGCAAGAAGGCTTGGGTGATCGGGAAGATGGCGGCCGGCCACATCTTTTGCTTCGGATCGTTGAACTTGAAATTCTTCACCACGCCTACGATCTCGACCGCGGGAGTCTCCTTGCTGCCGCCGGGATGAAAGCGAACGCCCAGGGGATTCCTGCCCTTCAGGTATTTCTCCGCGAAGTCTTCATTCACCACGGCAACTCTGGTTGTGGAAGTGAGGTCCTTGCCGTCGATGTCGCGCCCGGCCACCAGCTTCATGCCGAGAGTCTCGACGTAGCGCGGTCCGCCGAAAACGAACTGTGAAAGCGCCGCCTGCCCCGGCGGAGGCGTGTAACCCTCCACCAGGTTGCCCGCGGACCAGTTCTCGCCGCTCATGGGGCTGTACAGGGACACGCTGGCCGCTTTCACTCCCGGAAGGTTCTGAACGCGCTGCAGCACGCGATCATAAAACGCGGGAAGATCCTCGGGCTTCATTCCGGAAAGGCGGGTTTCCATGCCCACCTCCAACATGCTGTCCTGCTGGAAACCGAGGTCCTGATTCTCCAGGTGCCGCAGGCTCGCCAGCAGGATGGAGGACAGCACCAGCAGCGGCAGCGACAGCGCGACCTGCAGCACCACCAGCAACTTCGGCGCGCTGATCCGGCGAGCCTTGCCGGCGACGGAGGACCCCGACTTCAGCGCCTCCGCGACATCGGCTTTCATGGATTGCAGGGCCGGGGCGATTCCCACCAGCAACGCCGCCGCCAGCGTGAGAGCGGCGGTAAAGCCGAGCACACGCAGATCGGGCCTGACCTCCACCGGAATCATCGTGGGACCGGTGGACACCGTCGCCACCAGTAAGCTGGACCCCCAGGCCGACAGCAGCAGTCCGAGAGCCCCGCCCATCACCGCCAGCAATCCGCTCTCGACGATCACCTGACGGAATACATCCATGCGCCCCGCGCCGATCGCCAGGCGGATGGACATTTCCTTGCGGCGGCCCGCGGCGCGCGCCAGCAGCACGTTGGCGACATTGGCGCACGCGATCAGCAACAGCACGCCGACCACGGACAGCAGCAGAGGCAGGGCCTGGCCGTAGCGCAGGCGCACATTCGACACGCCGCTCTTGCCCGGCGTTAGTTCAATGCGATGGGTTGCCGGATCCGGATTCACGGCACTGCCGCCGGGAAGCACCTTCGCCCCATGCTCCCGCAGAAAGTTCTGGAACATCACGTTGACGGAAGCCTGCGCCTGCTGCGAGGTGACGCCGGGCTGTAGCCGGCCCACCATGTTCAGCCACGCGTTGCCGACATCCTCCAGCAGATTGCGCCGCCTCATGATCTCGGGCTGCAGCCGCAACGGGAGCCAGATATCGGCCATTTGAGATTCGATGCTTTCGCCGAAGAATCCCGGCCGGGCGACCCCCGCGATCACCACGCCAACATCGTTGATCCGCACCGCGCGTCCGATGGCCGCGGGTGACCCCGCGAATGCCCTCTGCCAGTAATCGTGGCTGATTACCGCGGCCGGCGCAGCCGCCGGATCGTCATCCGCGGCCGAAAGCGGCCGCCCCTGCGCCATCGGGACCCCCATCACGGCGAAGTAGTTCCCGGAAACCAGGCGTCCCTGCGCCAGTTGCGCCGGTTGGCCTTCCTGCCGCAAGCTCAGCCGGTCGATCTGCGTGCGGAACGCGGCCACGTCGCGCCACGATTTCTGGTCCTGCCTCACCATCTCCCACAGTTTGTAGGGGAAGATCGCCCAGGCGCCGTTCTGCCCGCCGACAACGCCGCGGGCGCGGCCATCGCTGAATAAGACCAGTTCCGCCGGGTTCTCGACCGGTAGCGCCGTCAGGAATAATCCGTTGATTAGCGTGAAGATCGTCGTGTTCGCGCCGATCCCAATGGCCAACGAGAGCACCACGACGGCGATCACGCCTGGGCTTTTGCGAAAGGTCCGCCAGGCAAATCGAGCTTCGGTCATGCCGCACGCTCAGCACGCCGGCAACCACCGGCAAGTGATTGATCGACTATGGCTTCCCGCATCGAACTCCTTCATTCCCGCGAAATGGCGTCCCAGAAGCGGACAGTTAGGCGCTTAACACTTTCTATTTGGCCAGCAGGAAGTTGCCGACGAACATCGCATCAATCCCCGAGGAATAGAAGCTTCGCACCGCATCGCGAGGCGTGCAAACCAGGGGATCGCCGAAGAGGTTGAAGCTCGTATTGTACAGGACCGGTAGTCCGGTGGCGCGTCCCGCTTCCTCCAGCAGCCGGTGGTAAAGCGGATTGTCCTCGCGATGCACGGCGTGGACGCGGACCAGATCTTCGCCCAAAATCGCACTCTCAAAGGTCGCGCGGTGCTCCGGACGGACTCGACCGACCGTGGCCAGATGGCGCGCGTTCGGACCCGCGTCGAAGTACTGCGAAACGGCCTCCGCGGGCGCCGAGGCGGCGAACTTGCGGAACGGCTCGCGATGCTTGATGTACACGTTCAGGTTTTCGGTGGAATAAGGGTTCAGCGGCGACGCCAGGATGCTGCGATTGCCCAGGGCACGCGGTCCGAACTCCATGCGGCCCTGCATCCAGGCGACAATGTTTTGCTGCGAAATCAGCTTCACCGCCTCCTGCACCGTTTCGTCCAGGGAATGCAGGAACCGGAACTGCAGTTTGCAGTTCTCCAGCACCTGTTTGATGGCCTCGGGCTGGAAACTGGGGCCGAGGAACAGGTTCAAAGGGTTCGTTCGCCGGGTTTGATTTCGCGTGTTGTGCCAGGCGTGCAACGCCGCGCCCAGCGCCGTGCCCGCATTGCCGGCGGCGGGCTGGGCGAAAACGTTTTCGAATTGACCGCTTTTCTCCAGCGCCTGGATGAGCAGCGCGTTGAAAAATAACCCTCCCGCGACACACAAATTCCCGCCCGAGCCGGCGATTTCGAGCACCCGCCGCTCCACTGCTTTCTGCAGGCCGGCGGCGATGGCCGGCTTCAGGCTGGAGGGAACGGCCGCTCCCTCCGCCAAGCCAAGCCGGTGCACAAACCGGGCGCTGAATCCTCCTGCTTGCGGCCGGTTGCGGTCAAAAAAGGACGTATCCATGCGCAGATCGGGAGACACCAGTTCCAGGAACAGGTCCGTGAAGCGGTCATCGCCCGCGGTGGATAGCCACTGTACCTTGTGTTCGTCGGCACGGGGCCGGAATCCGAGCAACTCGGTGACCGCGCCGTACAACCTGCCTAGCGAATCGGGGTAATACCACTCGCGCTGGATCTCCAGGCGCGAGCCGGATGCCCGCCATTTCGCGCCGCAGCGGAAATCGCCCGCGCGATCCATCGTCAGCACCGTGGCTTCGTCGAATGGAGAAGCATAGTAAGCCGACGCGGCGTGGGCCGCCTGGTGTTCCACCACGACGACCTGCGCGTTGGGAAACATGGAGCGGAGCGCGATATAGACTTGCGGCTCCTGATTCGCGGAGAACGGCCGCACCAGCGCGACGCAATCCACGCGATCGCGGGTGAATCCGGCGAGCGCCAGACATTCCGAGATGGCAGCTTCGGGAATCGCACCGTCGCCGCGCCGGCGCGTCAGCTTGCTCTCCTCCACCGCCGCGACAATGCGGCCTTCGCTCAAAGCGGCGCAGGCGGCATCCCCCAGCAGCCCGCCTAATCCAAGAATCAACACGATAATGTTCCCATCACTTCGTTTTCGCTTCGATCTTCGCCCAGGTGTCGCGGAGCCCCACGGTTCGATTCAACACCGGATGCCCCGGCGTGCTGTCGCGATCCACCACGAAGTATCCCAGCCGCTCCAACTGGTAGCGCGTGCCCGCGGGCGCCGCCGCCAGACTGGGCTCCAGCTTGCAACCGTCCACGACCTCCAGCGAATGGGGATTCAGATTGACGGTGAAGTCCTGCCCCTCGGGGACGTCGCTGGGATTTTCGCAGCGGAACAGCGTTTCGTACAGGCGGACCTGGGCGTCGACGGCGTGCCGCGCCGAGACCCAGTGAATCGTGGACTTCACCTTCCGCCCATCGGGGGCGTTGCCGCCGCGCGTGGCCGGGTCGTAGCTACACCGCAACTCGACGACGTTCCCGTGGTCATCCTTCACCACGCCGGTGCAGGTGATGAAGTAGCCGTAGCGCAGGCGAACCTCGCGTCCGGGCGAGAGCCGGAAGTACTGCTTCGGCGGATCCTCCCGGAAGTCGTCCTGCTCAATGTACAACACGCGCGAGAACGGGACCTTGCGCGTGCCCGCGCCCGCGTCCTCCGGGTTGTTTACCGCCTCCATCTCCTCCACCTGGCCTTCCGGGTAATTCTCGATGACGACCCTCAAGGGGCGCATCACGCCCATCACGCGATGCGCGCGGCGATTCAGGTCGTCGCGGACGAAGTACTCGAGCAGCGCAAGCTCGGTGATTCCGTTCGTTTTCGATACACCGATGCGGGAGCAAAAGGCGCGGATCGCCTCCGGCGTATAGCCTCGCCGGCGCATGCCCGACAAGGTGGGCATGCGGGGATCGTCCCATCCGCTGACAAATCGGTCTTGAACCAGTTTCAGCAATTTGCGCTTGCTCAGGACGGTGTAGTTCAGGTTCAACCGGTCGAACTCGATCTGCCGCGGACGGGAGATCCCCAGTTGCGTGAGGTACCAGTCGTACAGCGGCCGGTGATCCTCAAACTCCAGCGTGCAGATGGAGTGCGTAATGCCTTCGATGGAATCCGATTGCCCGTGAGCGAAATCGTATGTCGGATAGATGCACCACTCCGAGCCCGTCCGGTGATGGGGCTGGTTCAGGATGCGGTACATCACGGGATCGCGAAGGTTCAGGTTGGGCGAAGCCATGTCGATGCGGGCTCGCAACGTGCGCGAACCATCGGCGAACTCGCCGGCTTTCATACGGGCAAACAGGTCCAGACTCTCTTCGACGGAGCGGCTGCGATACGGGCTCTCCTCACCCGGCTCGGTAAGCGTTCCGCGCTGCCTGCGAACCTCGTCGGCGCTCAGGTCGCATACGTAGGCCTTGCCCTTGCGAATCAGGTCCACCGCCCAGTCATAAAGCTGGCCGAAGTAATCCGAGGCATAGAAGATGCGGTCTTCGAAGTCGCCGCCCAACCAGCGAACGTCCTCGATGATCGAATCCACGTACTCCACTTCTTCCTTCGTGGGGTTGGTGTCGTCGAACCGGAGGTTGCACTTGCCGCCGAACTCCGCGGCCAGGCCGAAGTTCAGCCAGATGGACTTGGCATGCCCGATATGCAGGTAGCCGTTGGGTTCCGGAGGGAAGCGGGTGTGAACGCGACCCTGATACTTGCCGGTCTTCAGGTCCTCGATGATGATGTCGCGGATAAAGTTGGACGGCGCCGAAACGGACCCGGCGGCGACTTCTTCTTTCAGTTCAGCCATCGTATTTCCTAGTAAACTTCTTGCAGCTTGCGGATCGCTTCCTCGATCCGCCGCAAACATGTGTCGCGTCCCAGCACGGCCAGCGTCTCGAATAGCGGAGGGGCCACTTTTCGCCCGCATGCCGCCACGCGAACCGGCTGGAACATCTGCCCGGTCTTGATCTTCAATTCTTCAGACGCGCGGCGCAGGGCGGCTTCCAAGCCGTCGTGGTTGAACTCCGCCGTCTCCAGCACCTGATGAGCCCTCTCCAGGACGCTTCGCGCCAGAAGGGCATCGCCCTTCTGCGGGATCAGCTCCGCCGGGTCATAGGGCGGCAGCTTGTCCAAGAAGAAGAAATCGGCGACGGTCGCCGCCTCGCGCAGCAGCTTGATCCGCTCCCGCACCAGGGGAGCCACGCGCAACACCTGATCGAAATCCGCGTACAAACCCGCCGAGGTCAGAAACGGATGCATCGCGCCGGCGAGCTCGGGAATCGCCAGCAGTCGAATATGCTCGGCGTTCAGCCACACTGCCTTGGGATCGAACGGTTCTTCTTCGGTGAAGTTGACCACCGCATTGGAGCGGTTCACGCCCGCCAACGTGAAGGCATCCTTCAGTTCCGCCAGGGTCATCACCTCGCGATCGTTCTTCGGCGACCATCCGAGAAGGCACAGGAAGTTGATGTACGCCCCCGGCAGAAATCCGGCGTCGCGGTAGGTGAGCACGCTGACCACGGGTCCGTGCTTGCGTTTGGACAACTTGGCGCCATCGGGAGCGACGAGCAATGGCAGGTGCGCGAAGCGCGGCGGCGCCGCGCCGGCAGCCTCGAAAATCAGCACGTGCTTGTAGGTATTCGAAAGGTGGTCCTGGCCGCGGATGATATCCGTGATCCGCAGGTCGATATCGTCGGCGCAGGACGCCATGTGATAGGTGGGCGCGCCGTTGGACCGCAACAGCGCGAAATCCTCGATGTCGGCTGTGGACTTCGACTGCTCTCCGTAAACGGCGTCTTGGAAGGTCACTGCGCGTTCCGGATCGCGCGGTACGCGGAACCGTAGCACGAAAGGCTCGCCGGCCGCGGCCCGTCGATCGCTTTCTTCGGCGGAAAGCTCGCGCATGCCGGGATGGAACAGCCAGGGCCCTTCCCGCACCTTGTCCTTGTCTTCCAGGTCCATCGAAGCGGGCGTGAAATCGCGGTAAGCCATGCCGCGCTCGAAGATGCGGTTGGCGATGCGCGCATGCAACTCGCCGCGGTCGCTCTGGCGGTAGAACTCATCCCACTCCAGCCCCAGCCACTTCAAGCCGTCGTAGATGGAGTTCAACGACTCCTCGGTATTGCGCTCCAGGTCCGTGTCGTCGATGCGGAGGATCATCGTCCCGCCGTGGTGGCGGGCGAATAACCAATTGAAAATGAAGGTTCTCGCGCTGCCGATGTGCAAGTAGCCCGTCGGCGAGGGGGCGAATCGGACTCTGTGCATGGGGACTCTTCTCAGGATACCAGCCGGGTACGCCGATTCGCTTCTCCAGGCGTGGGGAAGCTCACTTGCGGTCGTACACCAGCACGTTCCTCTTCTCCGGCGGACCCGCCAACCGGCTGAAGTATGTCAGGGTCTTGCCGTCGGCCGAGACCTCCCGGCGCTCGACACCGAACAGCTTGCCCTGAACAAAGAACGTGTCTTCCACCACGCGGTCCGAGATGCGGCGGCTGATCACGCGATCCCAGCCCTGCGGCTCCGCGGGCGCATGTTCCTTTCCGTCATACGTAGTCTGGAATTGCCACTTGGCGGGCTTACCGTCCGGGCCCCGCCCGTGTCCGGTGGTGCGGTAGGCCTCGCGGCCGGTAGACTCCCAGCGGATGGTTTGCTCCTTCAGGGCGGGCGTTTCCCACTTCGACCTGGCCAGATTCAGGACCCAGACTCCCACGAACGGATCAGCCGCCAGCAGCGGCAGCGACAGCGCAAGCGCGATCAGCAGCTTCATAGCACCAGACTAGCGATGCAATCCCACGGGTCAAGCCCTCCTGCCCCAATCCGATAAGAAAAAAGGGGCGGTCCGCCGGCCGCGATCGGTTACACTACTGAAAAGCCGCGACAGAGAGGATCGACCTATCTTTCAGCTTGCCGTCCTTGCGAGTTCGAGTTCCGGGAACTCCGTGTACGTGTCCACGGAGAAGGCCAGCCTGCTCATCGATGCCGGGCTTTCGCGCAAGGAAACGCTGGCGAGAATGGCGAAGATCGGCGCCGATCCGGAGAAGCTCTCCGCGATCCTGATCACCCACGAGCACTCCGATCACGTTTGCGGGCTGGTTTCGATCGCTCGCAAGCTCAAGGTTCCCGTGTTCCTGACGCACCTGACGGCTCCGGCGATCGATTGGTGCGGCTGGGAGCCGACCCTCGAGCGATTTCAGGCCGGTTCGCGGTTCACCATCGGCGACATTGAGGTGGACAGTTTCACCATCCCCCATGACGCCGTGGATCCGGTCGGGTTTGTGCTTCGGTCGCAGGGGCTGGAATACGGCGTCGTCACTGATCTCGGCTACCTACCCGATTCGGTGAAAGTGCACATCAACCGCTGCGACCTGCTGCTGCTCGAATCGAATCACGAGCTGGAAATGCTGAAGGTGGGGCCGTACCCCTGGTCCGTGAAGCAGCGGGTGATGAGCCGCAAAGGGCACTTGTCCAACGAAGCGGCGTGTTCGTTTGTTCGGCACGAGCTCGGATCGCGCACCTCGACGCTGATTTTGGGGCATCTTTCGGAGAACAACAACCACCCCGAGATCGTCCGTCAGGCCGCGCGGCAGGCGCTCGCGGGCCGGGAACTCTTCACCAGGCTGCACATCGCCGATCCGCGCTCGCCCAGCGAAGTCTTCTGTTACTAACAGCGGTGCTAGCCTGAAAGCAGATGTCCCGCAGCACGTTTGCCCGGTTTTCGTGGTTCTTTCTCGCTTACCTGATCGCCGTCATTCTCTTTGGGGCATGGGTCCGGATCTCCGGCTCCGGCGACGGTTGCGGCGAGCACTGGCCGCTTTGCCAAGGCGCGGTCTTGCCCCAGGCGGAGCAGTCGAAGACGGTGATCGAATTCACACACCGGATTACCAGCGGGTTGTGCGGGATCTTCGGTCTGATTCTCGTCTTGTGGTCGCGAAAGCTGGACGACCGCCGGTTGTTTCGAGCCTCGCTGGCGGTGCTCGGCTTCCTGATCGTTGAGAGCCTGATCGGCGCGGTTCTGGTGAAACAGTCGCTGGTGGCGCGGAACACCTCCACCGCCAGGGCGGTGGTGATCGCGCTGCATCTGGCGAACACGCTGCTTCTGACCGCGAGCGCGGCCACCGTGGCTTGGCGGGCGTGCTGCCAGAACGCCGCCGCCCAGTTATGGAATCGTGGCGGCACGCTGTTGATGGCGGCTTTAGCGCTGCTTCTGATCACCAACATGACCGGCGCGATCACCGCGCTCGGCGATACGCTCTTTCCCCGTCAGCCCGCTCTGGACTCATCCTTGTGGGCGGATCTTCGCGCCGACATCACCGCCGGGGAGCATTTCCTGGTGCGCCTGCGCATCGTTCACCCGCTGGTGGCGGTGCTCGCGGCGTTGGTCGCGTTCGCGGCGGCAGCTCCTGGCTTGCGCCGCCCTGGCTCCTCGGGCGAACGCACGGTAGCGGCGTTCGCGATGTCCGCCACGCTGGCGCAGGTGGTTCTGGGTCTCGTGAATGTCGCCTTGGGCGCGCCCGGTTGGATGCAGATCCTGCATCTCCTGGTGGCACAGATGGTGTGGTTGTCGGTTTGGCTGCTCCTGCTGGTTCCCGCGGGCGCGACGAAGCCGGTGGTCCGGCCCGCGCTGCAGGCCGTTTGAGGAATTTCTTACCGCGTTCAGACGACTTTTTGGCCGCCCGCCGGTAGTCTGAAACCATGTCGAACCTACGCTACTCCGACGTTAGTCTGCCGGGAGGCCCGCGCCTGCGCGTAGCCGAGTCGGGCCCCCGCGGGGGCTACCCTGTTTTGATGCTGCATGGGATCACGGATTCGTCCTTCTCGTTCAGCCGTCTTCAGCCTTCGCTGCCGCCGGATTGGCATCTGATCATGCCCGATCAGCGCGGTCACGGCGAATCCGATCGCCCGGCCGCCGGTTATACGATCGACGACTATGCCTCCGACGCGATCGCCTTGCTGAAGCAGTTCGGCACGGGCGCGGCGATGGTCGTCGGACACTCCCTGGGAAGCGCCGTGGCGCAGCGGGTGGCCGCCAGGCACTCCGGTCTCGTCCACCGCCTGGTGCTTATCGGCGCTGCGTATCATTTCGACCTTCCGGAAGTGCGTGAACTGCAGCGGCAGGTGGCGAGTCTGGAAAGCGGTCCCGACGAGGACTTCATCCGCCAATTCCAGGCGAGCACGATCCACGCTCCCCTTCCGGAGGAGTTCTTTGAGAACGTGATCGCCGAGAGCAAGAAGCTGCCGCCGCGGGTTTGGAAATCCGCCTTCGCGGGATTAGCCGAAAACGCGGCGACGGATCTGGGTCAGATTCGCTGCCCGACCCTGCTGATCTATGGCGAGCACGATGCCATCTTCCCGATCTCCCATCAGCACAAGCTGCAGGACGGCATCGTCCTGTCCCGGCTGGAAATCCTGAAGGAAACCGGGCATTCACCGCATTGGGAGTATCCGGAGACGGTGGCGCAACTACTCCGCGACGCCAAGGCGATGACGGCGGAGAGCCTCAGGAAGACGGCGGCTCGTACTTAGTCAGCTCCAGTTGGTCGCCGACCTGAGTGGAGGTGGCGTGGATTGTCCCCGCTGGAAGCTCGACCACGGAACGAGCCCAGATGCTGAAGGCGAATCGCCGCCGCCCCATCTCGGGCACCGTTTTCACGACGCGGTGCTGCTTGTCCAGGAAAACGACGTCGATCGGGAACTTCATGGCGAAGGTATGAACGCCTTCGCAGGGGACGATCCACAAGCCCTCGCCGGGTTCGAGACCGCTTCGTTTCAGCAGTCCTTCCCGCCGTTTGGCGCTGGTGCCGGCGATGTCGGCGCGGTCCGCGAGGATCTGGTCGCGGTCGGCGTTGCGGACGCGGAGTTTCATGTCCCGCCTTCATTGTCCTACACGCGCCGGTGTCATTCCGGGGGCGGGGCGATTATGCTCCGAGCAAAGCGGGCAATTCCTCGGGCTTGCGCCGCAGCCCGATGTAGAATGGCCCGAAGAGAGCATACATCGCGCTGACCTCGTCGAAGCGCATCTCGTAGATCAGTTTCTTGAACACCACCGGATCGTCGGCGAAAAGGTCCACGCCCCACTCCCAGTCATCCCAGCCGATGGAGCCGGAGATGATCTGGCGCACCTCGCCGGCGAAGCGGCGTCCCACCATGCCGTGCTCGTGCATCTGCCGGGCGCGCTCCGCCATTGGCAGGCGATACCAGTTGGCAGTCTCGCCGCGGCGGCGGTCCATGGGGTAGAAGCAGATGTGCTTGTGCTCCGGGACTTCCGGGAACAGCCGGGGCTGCATGGCTTTTCGCTGGCGCTCGAGCGTTTCCGCGATGCCGCCATTCCACTCCGGACTATGGGGCGCGAGGCCGCGCGCCGCCAGTGCTTCGTAAGTCTTCTGGCTGGACTCGTAAAGCCCGAGCTCGACTACGGAAACGTAGGACGTGGAGAGGTCCAGGTAGTCCCACAGCCCGAGGCGCGACAGGCGGAACTCGAGCGCGTTCAGTTCTTCCAGGCTGGGGCGGAAGTGAATCAGCATGAGATCCGCCTTGTGTCCGAGCACGCTGAAGATGGCGCTCTGCCGCCCGGATTCGAGCGTACTCAGCACCGTAACCGCGTCCTGGATCAGGCGTTTCTGAGAGTGTGCGTCCAGCGATTTCCAGGGTTGCCAGCGAATGCGAAGCATCTGGTGCAGAACGCTGGCGCCTTCCAGGGTGAGTGGAACCTCCGGCAGTGCCGGGGCGGAAACTTCGTTGGGAGTGCCGGTGGTGGACATCGATTTTATTCTGTCACGTGAAAACGCAAGCCGGAACTGCTTTTCGAAACAAAAACTTGCGGGATGCGGCGGTGCGCCGGGCGGGAGCCCGGCTGGTAGGTTAGGCGCATGAAGACGGAAATACTGGTGATTCTGCCTGCGGATCGCAACCGCCTGGGCCGCCTGGTCGTGGACACCGGGGGGAAGATGGTTTTCGGACCGGTGGATTGCTTCGGACGTGCGGACGACCGGGCTGCCCGAGCGCGCGGGAATGCGAATCGCGATCCGCTGAAGCCTTTCGGGGATACACCGACGGGGATGTACCGGTGCCACTTGGGCAGCGCCCCGGCGCCGGCGGTGACTCGGACCTACGGGCCGCACGGCTGGGTGGCGCTGGATCCGGTATCAGGACCGGCTCTGCGCGCCAAGAAGAACGGGCGCTTTGGACTGCTGATACATGGCGGGGATCTGAATGCGGCGGGGAGGCTGCGTCCGACGTACGGGTGTGTGCGGGTCTCGAACGGGGACATGGAAGGCTTGATGAGGCGGTTGCGGGAGGCCGGGGGCGGAGTGAGTTGCCGGGTGGAGGAAGGGTAGAAAAGCGAAACGCCCCGCGAATGGCGGGGCGCTTGGCGTTATGGATTGGGCGACGTCCTACTCTCCCACACAGAGATCCGTGCAGTACCATCGGGGCTGAGGAGCTTAACTTCCGTGT
>JAIEPW010000107.1 GCA_019748195.1 Bryobacteraceae bacterium | reverse complement strand
GAATTGTTAAGGAGACGTATGAGACAACTGAAAATCCCGCTCGCCTGGATGATGGCGGGCGTAATGCTCCTCCCGGAGGCGGCGCTGGCTTCGAATCACCGCGAAGCGCCGATCACGGCCCTCGACCACAAGGCTGACATCACGGACCTGTACGCGTTCGTCAGCTACGGTCCGAACCAGAGAGTGGGGGAAGCCCCCTCCACGGTAACCCTGATCCTTTGCGTGGATCCGCTGCTGGAACCCGCGAACGGTCCCACGTTTTTCCCTTTCGATCCCAACATCGTGTACGAGATCCACGTGGACAACAACAACGACGCCGAAGCCGACGTGAGCTTCTCGTTCCGCTTCAAGACGGAGCAGACGCTGCCGGACCTGTTCACGGCGATGGCCGGCGCCGGGGATGGCGTGCGCGCTCCCTCGAACTCGCCCGCGCCGGTGCCGCCGGGCACGCTGATCGTGCCGCCGCGCATCAACTCGCTCGAGAGCCCCGGCCTCGGCCAGCGCCAGAGCTACGAAGTGATCATGACCACCGGCTTCGCGCCGGAACAGTTGGCGCTGCGCAACCGTCCGTTCCGCGTGGTTCCGGGCAACATCGGCCCGCGCACCATGGACTATCCCGCGCTGGTGAAGGAAGGCACGTACCGGCTGCCGAACGGCATTCAGTTGTTCGCCGGCACTGTGGACGATCCGTTCTTTATCGATCTGGGCGCGGCGTTCGACACGATTAATCTGCGCACCCTGGGAAGCGGCGTGCCGGGTGTTCTCACCAATACGGAGGATGCCGCCACCACCAACTTCGCCTCGGACACTGTCTCGGGATACGCAGTGAACGCGATCGCCGTGCAAGTGCCGATTGAAATGCTGACCCGCACGCACCGCCGGGAGCCGGCCGCATCGCCCGCCGCCACCATCGGCGTGTGGGCCACTACCTCCCGCCCGCGCGTCACCGTCCGGCGCTCCCCAGAGAGCGAGTTCCATATCGGCGATCTGCGCCAGGTGCAGCGCATCGGCAATCCCCTGGTAAACGAACTGGTCATCGGAATCGGATCGAAGGACCGGTTCAGCATGGATCAGCCGAAGAACGACACCCAGTTCGGCAAGTTCGTGCTGGATCCCGCCCTGCCGCGGGTGGTGAACGCGTTGACCGCGGGAGTGCTGCCGATCCCGCCGGCGCCCCGGTCTGACCTGCTGCCGCTGGTGCTCTACAGCGCTCCCATCGCCGCCCCGAATACGCCGGCGGGCCCCATCGCGGACATGCTGCGGCTGAACACCGGGGTATCGGCGACACCGCCGGATCGGGCCAGCCGCCTGGGTCTGCTCGGCGGCGACGGAGCGGGCTTCCCGAACGGCCGGCGTCTCATGGATGACGTGGTGGACATCGCGCTTCGCGTGGTAGCGGGCGGCGTCCTGTCTGGTCCCGATTTCAACCGCTTCCCCAACAACCGCCTGGGTGACGGCGTCAACTCCAACGACGCGCCGTTCCGGCTGGAATTCCCCTACCTGGCCGATTGCCCCAGCGGGCGCAATCGGCGGCACGTGGATCCGGGCGAACCGGGAGGCGGTCCGGTGCAATGAGGGAGCCCCTGGCGATGCGGCACTTTCCCTCGTTGCTCACCGCCGCGGTCCTGTTTGCGCTCCTGCCGGCAACGGCGGGAGCGCAAGCTCCGCCGCAGCTACTGGATCGCTACTTCGCCACAGGCGATCCCGCGCTGCTCGCGCGGAGCGCGGAAGAAATCGCCATGCTGCCCGATGGCTATCCGAAGCGGCTCCTGACCGCGCGCTTGCGCCTGGCCGAAGGCAAGCTGGAAGCGGCCCTGGATGAGGCCCGCAAGCGGAACGCGGAGGCGCCTGACGATCTGGATGCCTACGCTCTGATCGTGGACGCCGCCTTGCCGCTCGGAAAAACGTCCGAGGCGGAACGCGCGGCGCAATGGATGCTCGACCTCCGCGATCGCGATCCCCGCAGCCTGACTCGCGCGGCCGCGGTTCGCGAGCATCTGAACGACCACACCGGAGCCCGCGAGATGCTGGTGAACGCCTATCAGGCGACCCCCAACTCCGATACGCAACTGCGCGCTTCCATCCTGACCGATGCCGCCCGGCTGGCCTGGAAACTGGACCGTAAGCCGGAAGCGGAGCAACTGCTGGAAAGAGCAACCAAACTGCTGCCCGGCTACCTGCCCGCCGCGCGGCTGGCGAAACTGATGAAAACGGAGAAGCAACCATGAAAACCGCCATCCTTCTGGTCCTGCCGGTCAGCGCTTTCGCGCATGACCTGTACCTGATGCCCGGCAGCTTCCAGGTGAAGCCCGGCGAACGCATCGCGATCGCGCTGCACGTGGGCGATTCGTTTCCTGAATCGGAGGGGCCCATGGACCCGGCGCGAATCCGCGATGCCCGCCTGTCCGACGGGACGCCGATCGGCGACTTCGCCATCGTCGGCAAGATCACGCTGGGGTACGCGAAACCGATGAACCAGGGTTCGCTGTCGGCTTCCCTGAGCAGCGCGCCGAGATTCCTGCAACTTGCTCCGGCGAAGTTCGAAGAGTATCTGCGGGAGGAGGGCCTGGATCAGGTGATCGCCTGGCGCAGGGAGAACGGCGAGACGCTGAGGCCGGGGCGCGAGCTGTACTCCAAATTCGCAAAGACGCTGCTGGTCAGCGGTTCCCCCAGCGCGGAGTTCGCCCGGCCCGCGGGCCTGCTGTTCGAGTTTGTGCCGGAGGCCGATCCCGCCGGTCTCAAGCCGGGCGATCGGCTCCCGGTGCGGCTTCTGTTCCGCGGATCGCCCGCGGCCGGAGTGCAAGTGCAGGTTGCGAATCAATCGGGTAAGACCGTGATCGCCGGCCGCACGGGGGACGATGGCCGGATCGCGATTCCGCTCTCCCGGTCGGGTCATTGGCGGCTGCACGCCGTCGCCATGGAGCGCGCCGGGAACAAGCAGCAGGCCGATTGGGAGAGCTTCTGGGCCTCGCTGACGTTCGCCGTCCCGTAGAAACGAACAAGCGCCGAGGAGCCGGATGGTATCCTGACATGGTTGTGTACTTTTGTCCATGTCTGGATCGGGCACGCTTGAAATCCGGCTCTTTGGCTCTTTTCGAGTGCTGGTGGACGGCCGCCCGGTCGACGACGGGGCGTGGGGCCGGCGCAAGTCGAAAACGCTGTTGAAGCTGCTTGCTCTCGCGCCGAACCGCGAGCTGCATCGGGAACAGCTCGCCGAGTTGATGTGGCCGGAGGCGGAACCAGGGGTCGCGCAGAACAACCTCCACAAAACAATTCACGCCGCGCGCCGCGCCCTGCAACCGGATCTGAAGGATGGGCGAGGGTCGCTGTACTTGAGCAACGTCGAGGAACGGCTGGCGCTGACGGCCCCCTCGGCGGTTTGGATCGATGCCACGGAGTTCGAGCGGCTGGGCGCCGCGGCGCTGTCGGGTTCGGATTCAGCCGCGCTCGATCCGGCGCTGGAACTGTACACCGGCGTTCTGCTTCCCGAGGACCGCTTCGAGGATTGGGCCACCGGGCCTCGCGAACGCCTTTCGCGGCTGTTTCAGGAACTGCTGGCCAGGGCCGCCGCGCGACAGGAGGCGGCCGGCGAATTCAGCCGGGCGATCGAATTGTGGCAGCGTGCTATCGCGGCGGATCGCTGTAACGAGGTCGCGCACCGGGCTCTGATGCGCCTGTTCGCGGCTACCAGCAACCGGCATCTGGCGCTGGCGCAATTCCGGCAATGCCAGGATGCGTTGCGCGCCGAACTGGATGCCGTGCCTGAGACTGCGACGCGGCAGCTTTACGAGGAGATCGCATCCGGGGGCGGGACGCCGGCTTCGAGTTCCCAGCCGGACAAAGTCCCTCTTCCGCCGGCGGCGATTGCGGCAGTACCTTCGCGCCGCGGTTATTGGCTCGCCGCCGGAGTGCTTACAATCGCCCTGGCGAGCGCGGCCTGGTTTCAGCTCGCGCCCCGGCAACAGGCGATTCGTTCCATCGCGGTTCTGCCTTTCGACAGCACATCGGCTCTGGAGTACCTCTCGGACGGTCTGACCGAAAGCGTCATCAACAATCTGTCGGGACTTCCGGGCGTTCGCGTGATGGCTCGCAGCACCGTCTTCCAGTACAAGGGCAACACCGGCGATCCGCGCGAGATGGGCCGCGCCCTGCGCGTGGATGGAGTGGTGACGGGTTCCGTGCGGCAGCGCGGAACAGCGGTCGCCGTGACGGCGGAGCTGGTGGACGTTCGGGACGGGGCTCGCATCTGGGGACGGCAATTCGAGCTTGACGATTCCAGTTTGTCGATGGCGCAGGCGCGGGTGTCCTCCGAGCTGGCCGCCGCGCTGGGCGCGCGGCCCGAAGCATCCCAGGCGGCGCGATTCGGCCAGCCGCAAACCGCGAACGCAGAAGCCTACCGGAATTATCTGCTGGGCCGCTATCACTTCAGCCAGCGTACGCGGGAAGGATTTCTGCGCGCCGAGAAATACCTGTTGCAGGCCGCCGCTCAGGATCCGGCGTTCGCGGCCGCTTATACCGGGCTCGCGGATGTGTACGGACTGCTCGGATTTCGCCATGCTCCGCCTCGTGAGTACTTCCCGAAGGCGGCGGCGATGGTGCGTAAGGCGCTGGATTTGGACCCTCAGTCCGCGGACGCGTACACATCGCTGGGAATGATCAAGGCGCTATATGACTGGGAGTGGCCGGAGGCGCAGGCAGCGTTTCGCCGCGCGCTGGAGCTGAATCCGGGTCACGCCACCGCCCGCCACTGGTACGGGGTTCACCTGAACTCGTTGAAAAGATGGGACGATGCGACCGCGGAGCTCACGCTCGCCCTGGAACTGGATCCGCTGTCGCGGATCATTCAAACCAACGCCGCCTATCCCGTCCACTTTCGCCGCCGCTTTGACGAAGCGGCGCGGCGCTACCGCAAGGTGTTCGAGTTAGACCCGGATTTCGTGGTGGCTCATGAAGATCTGATGATGGTCCATCACCTCACCGGGCGTTACGAGGAATCGCTTGAAGAAGCGCTGCGCATGCTGCGGGCCTCTGGAGAGAAGGAGATCCTTGCGGCGGTGGAGGGCGCGCGGGAGAAATCGCCGGCAGGGCGTCCGGCCTATCGCGCGGCTCTCGGGGCGTGGACGGAGATTCTGCTGAAGCGCTCGCGGAGTTCCTTTGTCCCGCCGATCCAAGTCGCGCAGTTATACCTCCGCATGGACGACCGGGACAACGCGTTGACCTGGTTGGAGAGGTCGCTGGCCGAGAAAAGCGTCCCGATCGTCTACATCGGGGCCGATCCGCAATACGATTCCCTCCGTGGTCACCCCCGTTTTCAAGCCCTGATGGCGAAATTACGGCTCCCGTAGCAAAGTTCCTTTTCTCTTCGATTCAGCAACATCCAGTCTGGAAGCGGAATGGAAGTCCCGCGCCAGCGCCCTGGCCGGCGGCTGGAAGCCGGGTCCGGCAAGCTCGTTTCCGGTGACCCACAGTTCTTATCTGATCCGCTGCTGGCTGGCCGAGGACGGCCGCAAGCTGCCCGTTTCGATCGAGCATATCCAGACTGGAACCCAATGCCGGGTGGCCGACCTGGCGGAGGCGGCGAAATGGATGGATGAGTGGAACCGGCAGGTGCGCACCACACCCCCAACCGAAACCGAGGACTCAGGCGAATGACTTCCGTTGCGCAATTCCCGCCCCTTCCGGCGCCCGCCCGGCTGCCGGCTCCCCCGCCCCCGCGCGGCTCCTGGAACGAGTACATCCGGAGGATCGCTGAAGGCGACACCGAAGCCATGGCCGAGCTACACGCGGAGAGTTCGCGTCTGGTGGGCCTGATGACGCTGCGGATCCTGCGCAATGCGGCCGACGCGGAGGAAGTGGCCGCCGACACGTTCCTGCAGGTGTGGCGAACGGCGAGGCGGTTTGATCATCAGCGAGGCTCGGCGCATACCTGGCTGGCGATGATCGCGCGAACACGAGCGATCGATCGATTGCGGGCGAAGCGGCAAGGCGCGTTTGAAGGGTTGGAAAACGCCGATCCTGCCCTTCCCGGCGGTTCGCCGGAGCGCGTCCTGGACCAGGCGCGCCGGGCCAGGCATTTGCGGCGAGCGCTGGAGGCGCTTCCCCGGGCGCAACGCGAGGTGGTGGACCTCGCGTTTTTCGAGGATCTTTCCCACACCGAGATCGCCGGAAGAACGGGCCAGCCGTTGGGGACGGTGAAGACGCGCATCCGGCGAGGGCTGCGGTTGCTCCGGGAGACGCTCGGGGATCAACGGTCCGAGGTGTTCGCCGGGACCGCCGAGACCCGGTAGATGCAGCCGTTGGTATCGTCGGACACCAGCAGGGCGCCGTCGCGGGCAACCGCGACGCCAACGGGGCGGCCGAACTGCGACCAGTTCTCGCCCGCGCCGGTCAGAAATCCGGTGAGGAACGGCTCGATGGCTGCCGGCTTCCCATTCCGGAATCGGATTCGAACTACTTCATAGCCGCTGGGAGGCTTGCGATTCCAGGAGCCGCGCATGGCGACAAAAGCGTCGCCGCGGTACTCGGGGGGGAATTGGCTGCCGGAATAGAACACCATCTGCATGGGCGCTGCATGAGCCGTGTATTCGAGCGCCGGCTGGCGGCTCCTGGCCGCCCATTCCTCCTTGGTTCTGCCCTTGGGGGATTGGACCGCCTGGTTGATCTTGCCCATTCCATAAACGTAAGGCCAGCCATACGCGGCGCCCTTTTCGATCCGGTTCAGCTCTTCCGGCTGGTCGTCGTCACCCAGCCAGTCGATGCCGTGATCGGCGCCCCACATCTCGCCTGTGGCGGGATGCCAGCCGAATCCGATCGTGTTCCGGAGCCCGGTTGCGTAGATCTCACGGGACTCACCGTCCAGCCCGGCGCGCAGCATGGTGGCATGCTCCGCATTGGTTTCCGGACAAGCGTTGCACGAGCTTCCGACGCTGACGTACAACATGCGATCCGGTCCCACGGCGAGCGTGCGGTTGGGGTGCTGACCGCCGTCGGGCAACCCGGCCAGAATCTGCTTCAGTTCGCCCAGCGAGCCATCTTGACGTCGCTCCGCGGCGTAGACCTCGCGAACGGTAGCGAGATAAACCCGGTTGCCGTCGATGGCGACGCCGTGCAGATCCGGCTTCTTCGCCACTACCGTCTGCTGGTCGGAGACGCCGTCGCCGTCGGTATCCCGGAGCATGAGAAGATCGCCCGTTTCCCGGCGGGTAACATACACGGCGCCATCCGGGGCCACGGCAAGGATCCGCGGATTTCCAAGTTGCGACGCGAATCGCTGGACCCGGAATCCGGCGGGCACTTTCAGTCCTAGGATGCGCTCTCCAGTGGCTGTTATTTGCGCGGGTTTGTTGATGTGACCCACAATACGCACGTCGACAGGTTTCTGCTCCTGCGCCAGCGATTGCCAGGCGAAAGAGCAAACGAGGGGACACAACCAGAATCGGGTTCGCATAAGGCTCCGGGGTTCGACTCACCCCGGGGTAGGAACGTTTCCGCACGGGCGGCGAAAAGCGTGCGGTCTTTTCTGTAAGCGCAAAAGCGTGGGATTCACTGACCGGCGATGTCGCCCACAACGGCCCCGGACGCCCGAAGGTAGTGACATCACGTCCCACAGCTCAATGGTCTCGTCGGCGAAGACACGGAAGTCCCGGCGGGCGGCAAATGCGGTTACACCGCCTCGGATATAGCCGGTAACTTGCCCCACTTGGCTTGAGCGGGACCATCTCCACCTTGCGGTCCCCGCTCAGCCGCGCCAGCCGCTTGAAATTCAGCTCCGTTCCGGCGGGGATGACGGCCAGAAACTCACCACTCCGGTCGCCGCGAACGGCGAGAGTCTTGAAGACCTGTTCCGGCGGCAGGCCTACCTTGCGGGCGACGGTCCCGGCGGCAAGGTGGTCCGGATCGACTTCGTAGGCGCGCAACTCGTAAGCCACTCCCAGGCGGTCCAGGGCGCGAACGGCGTTGGTTTTCATAAGCGTACAGCCGTAACCTAACCCTCAGCGATGGAGTACGTTGAATATAAGATGCTACTCCTACGCCCGGCTTGGATACTGATCGGCGCCGCCACTCTGCAGTTCGCGCAACAGCCGACGGTCAAGCCAGCCTCTGCCGAGGAACGGGATAAGGCGACCGTCACAGGCCAGGCTGTGAACATCCAGACCGGGGAGCCGCTGCGCAAGGTCGTGGTGACCATGGTCCCCTCCGGCCGGCGTCCGGAAGCGCGGCCCTCCGGGGTCCCTACCGCCGTGACCGCCGCGGACGGCAAATTCACGATCGCCGGAATTGACCCCGGCCGGTACACCTTGAGCGCGGAGCGCAACGGCTATGTCCGGTTCACCTACGGCGCAAGGAAATCCGGACAAGGGATGCCGTTGCAAATCAGCGCCGGGGAAACGGTGAAGGATCTGTCGTTGAAGATGACACCACATGGAGTGGTGTCCGGCCGGATTCTGGATGATGACGGCGATCCGATGGCCCAGGTTCAGGTACAGGTATTGCGCCAGCGATATCGCGAGGGGCAGAAGCACCTGGAGCCGGCCGGTAGTGACTCGACGAACGATCTGGGAGAGTTCCGCATTTCCTCTTTGCCCGCGGGACGCTACTTCGTGGCGGCGGTACCGCCCCGGTACGTGAGGACTCCGGGAACGGAACAGGCGATAGCCGGACTGACGACAACGCTGTTCCCCGGCGTCAGCGATCCGGCGACCGCGGCGCCTGTCGACGTGGCGGCCGGACAGGAACTGCGGGGTGTGGATTTCAAGCTGCTTAAGACGCAAGTGGTGACGGTCAGCGGCCGGATTTCCAACATGCCGGCGAAGTCGGACGGCCCGGAACCGGTGATTGTCGTTTTGCAGCCGAAGCGGCCGGGGATTTCGTTCCAGGGGCCTCCGTTTCGGGCGGTGATGCAGCAGGACCGTTTCACGTTCCGCACCGTTCCCCAAGGTTCGTACCTTCTGATGGCGATGGTGCCCCGGCAGCGGGGTGGGCTGAACGGGCAGTTGCCGGTGGAAGTGGGCACGCGCGATGTCGAGAACTTGACCCTGACGCTCGGTCCGGGGATCAGACTGGACGGAAAGGTCAAGTGGCCGGAGGCGGCCGCCGCGGATTCGAACCGGCGCGTGAACCTGTCGCTCCGCAACCTGACCAACCCCGAAAACTCGTCTGGGACTCGAGTCCAGCCGGACGGTTCGTTTCAGTTGGATGAGCTTACCGCGGGCACCTATCGGGTGGACGTCGTTGGCCTGCCGGACGGAATGTACGTGCAGTCGGCGCGACTGGGCAGCGATGACGTATTCCAGAATGGCCTGAACGCGGGCTCCGGCGGCGTTCTGGAAATCGCGATTGCGAACGGCGCCGCGGAGTTGCAAGGTACGGTAACCAATGCCGACGGCCAACCGGCGGCCGGCGCTGTCGTGGCGATGGTTCCCAAGAGCGAATCGCCTTACCGCGACCTCAAACGGTCCGCGGTTGCCGACCAGAATGGCGGATTTCGCCTGGTGGGCTTGGTTCCGGGCGAGTACCGCCTGTTCGCCTGGGAGGACATCGAGGCCGGCGCGTGGCTGGACCCCGAGTTCCGTAAGAACCATGAGGCTGCATCGAAGTCCCTTGTTCTAAAAGAAAATGGACGGGAAATGGTACAAATTCGAGTGATTTCCTCGAACTAATCGTCGAGACCGAAACCGGAACACAACGGCAAGCGTAGAATTTCCGTATGCGGGTTCCGGGTTTGATGTTGGGAGTTTTAAATGTAATTGCAATTACATTCGGACAACAGCCGCTCCACAGCCCGCGGGAGAAAGGCAGCCTGCAAGGGCGGGTAGTTCACGCAGTCACTGGCGAACCCGTGCGAAAAGTGACCGTGACGCTGGTGCCCCAACGCCCTGGGTCGGCGCCTTCCCTCATGAACCTGCGCAGCGTTATCACCGCTCCGGACGGCGCCTTTTCCGTCGACGATCTCGATCCGGATCACTATACGATCGTCGCCTACCGGCTCGGATTCAGCCGTTCGTATTACGGGGCGAGGCGATCCGGTTTGGCGATGCCGGTGGAAGTCAAAGCAGGCGAATCGCCAGGCAACATCACGATTAAACTTACACCTCAATCGGTCCTGAGCGGGACCTTGCTGGATCCAGACGGCGACCCGGCGCCGGGCATCACAGTGGTCGCCGCGCGCTTCGTCTATCTGCAAGGCGAACGGAACCTTGAACCCACAGGGTATGATTCCACGGACGACCTCGGCCGCTTCCGGATAGCGTCGTTGCCCGCCGGACGATATTACCTGGTGGCGCTTTCCGTGAGGTTACCAGGGGAGCCGGAAGGGACTGTTGCGACCGGGCCGATGTTCTTTCCGGGAGTCTTCGCCATGGATCGGGCCTCCCTGCTCACGCTGGAGCCTGGCCAGCACCTGCAGGGATTGAACATGACCCTGCGGCGCATCAGCGGCGTAACCGTGAGCGGCCGGATTCTGAACCTGCCGCCGGGTGAGGATTCCGACGTGATGATTCAGGTGGAGACCCGGGATCCGGCCGGCCGCCTGATGGAACCCTCCAAGGAGCAGGCACAAGTGAAAGACGGAAAATTCGCGATCAGGAACCTCCCTCCCGGATCCTACCTGCTGAAGGCGGGGCTGCTCCGCGGGTCGGGGACGGCGGCGCACGCCGTTTTGGAAGTCGGCGATCACCCCATCGAAAACGTGATCCTCGACCTGCGCGAGGGCGCGCCCGTGGAAGGACGGCTGCGCTGGCCGGGGACGGCGGAAAACGAGCAGAAGAACCGCGCCGTGCAGATCACGGCGCGCTACCTGCCGCTACCCAGTCTCTCAAAACACGCCGGCGTCGATTCCGAGGGCAAATTCAAGCTGCCCGGCCTTCAATCAGGTCCGTACCGGCTGGAGATCGCCAACCTGCCTGCCGGAATGTATGTGCGATCGGCGAAACTGGGCGACGATGACGTCTTCGAAAACGGCCTCCGGCCGGGGGAGGGCGGCGTGGTGGAGGTCGCGATTTCGGCGGGAGCCGCCGAATTGCGCGGGTCGGTGAGGAACGCGGAAGAAGGCCCGGCGGCGGCCGCGACCGTGGTGCTGATTCCCGCGCGGGAGTCGCCGTATCGCAACCTGATCCGGTTCGCCGTGGCGGATCAACATGGCGCCTTCCTGATCACAGGCATCGTGCCGGGCGAGTACCGGGTATTGGCTTGGGAGGATGCCGATCACGGCGTTTGGTATGATCCGGACTTCCGCGAGAAGCATGAAGCCGCCGCGATTCGGCTGGTTCTGCGCGAGAACGGCCGCAAAGAGATCCGATTGCGCGCCATCCCGGGCAACTGAGCCTCGTTAAGCTGTTCATTTCCAAGGGGGGGGGGGGAACCGCAGGCCTGGAAGTTGCCCTGCACGCCCGCGTTTCTGCTATCGTCACCTCTATAGTGCTTCGTGTGCTGATTTTGATGGCCGCTCCGCTGGCCGCCGGGGAGTTTGCCGTGCTTTCCAACGGTTTCCGCATCGCCGCGGACCGGCATGAGCGCGTCGGCGATCGCATTCTGCTGCACACCGAAAAAGGCATCACTGAGCTGCCCGCCAGCCAGGTGGTTGCGATCGAGAAAGAGGAAGTGGCTCCAGCGCCGGCCCCGGCGGTTGCTCCGGAACCCCCGAAAGCTGTCGCGCCACCGCCGCTGTCGCCGCGGGAACTGGTGGACGAAGCCGCGCGCCGCGCCGGACTACCCAGGGAGATTGTGCATTCGGTGGCGCGAGCGGAATCCGCTTACCGGCCGGACGCGGTTTCGCCCAAGGGCGCCATCGGGATCATGCAATTAATGCCCGCGACGGCGGCCGCGCTGAACGCGGATCCGCGCGATCCGCGCCAGAACGTCGAAGCCGGAGCGATGTACCTGCGGCAACTGCTGGTGAAGTACGACGGCGACGTCGCCAAGGCGCTCGCGGCGTACAATGCCGGACCCGGCGCGGTGGATCGCTACCGCGGCGTGCCGCCCTACCGGGAAACGCAGCAGTACGTGGAAAAAGTCATCCGCGGATACGTCGCGCAGGGCGGACGCTGACCGCTCAACCCGCCGTCCGGTACCAATCCAGGGTCTTGCGCAATCCCTGCTCGATCGTGAACCGCGGGGCGTGCTGGAGGTCGCGAATCGCCGAAGCGGTGTCCGCCTGGGAATCGCGCACGTCGCCGGGACGGGGCGGACCGTAATTCGCCGGGATCGAGACGCCCTCGATTTTCTGTAGCAGGCTCCAGATCTGGTTCAGGGTGTAGCGCTCGCCGTTGCCGGCGTTGTACATCTTGCCCGCGACGTGCGGCGCGGCCGCCGCCTTGATGACGAGCTCGGCGACATCTTCCACGTAGGTGAAGTCGCGCGACTGCTCGCCGTCGCCATGAATCGTGGGCGGCCGCTTCTCGATCAGGCAGCGCATGAAGATGCTGAGCACGCCGGAGTACGGGCTGGTGGGATCCTGGCGAGGACCGAAGACGTTGAAGAAGCGGAGCGACACGGTTTCCAATCCGAAGCAGGAATGGAACACGCCGGCGTAGTATTCGCCGAGGAGCTTCTGCACCGCGTAGGGCGAGATGGGCTTGGGCAGCATGGTTTCGGTCTTCGGCAGCGTTTCCGTATCGCCGTAGGCGGACGATGAAGCCGCGTAGACCACGCGCCGCACGCGGCCCTCCGCCGCGGCGCGCAGCACCTGGAAGGTGCCGTCGATATTCACCTCATGCGAAGGCACAGGATCGTTGATGGAGCGCGGTACGGATGGGATCGCCGCCAGATGGAATACGGTATCCGCGCCGGCGATGGGCGGGGCGATCGCCGCGTAATCGCGGATGTCGGCGCGGTGCAGGGTGACGCGGTCCGCGACTTCCTCCAGGTTGCGAAGGTTGCCGGTGAGCAGGTTGTCGATCACCGCAACGTCTCCGTCGCCCCTGGCCAGCAGACTCCGCACCAGGGCAGAACCGATAAACCCGGCGCCGCCGGTGACAACGTATTTCTTCATAGTTTGTTCGAGGTCCCCTCAGGATTTCTTTCGGGCCACCATGACCAGCGAGAGACCCGGCCACGGCCAAAGCCAGTCGATGCGCCGCCACAGCCAGACAGTCTTGTCGAAGAGCTTGAGGAACGGCTTGTTGATCGTCTTGCGTCCCAGCAGGCGGCTAAACAAAAGCCAGGCCAGCCATCCGGGTTTGTTCACCGAATACGACCGCTCCACCGCGAATCCCGCTTCCGACAGCAGGCCGGCGAGGGCGACCCGCGAGAACCGCCGCCGGTGACCGAGCGTCTGGTCTACGCTTCCGTAAAGGGTCATGCTGCGCGGAACCAGGACGACCACGTTTCCGCCGGGCTGCAGGCTCTGCTCCAGGGATTGCAGGACACGGAGCGGTGATTCGGCATACTCGAGGACGTTCACGCACAGCGCGCTCGCGAACTGACCCCGAAACTCCGCGTAGTCGGCCGGCGCTTCGGGATCGCCCTGCCGCACTTCGACATTCGGAGTCCGCAGAAAGCGGTTGCCGAGGGCATGGAGATAGATGGGATCCTTCTCCAGGGCGACATATCTCATCTTCTTGCCCATCAGCCGCCCCGACAGATTCCCGATGCCGGCCCCCAGTTCCAGCACGGTGTCGCCCAAGTGCGGCCGGATGATGCGGGTGATCCAGTTCAGATATTGCGGCGTGCCGGTCAGGTTGTTGAGCACGCCGCGGCCGTACGGCTCGATGTACAGGTCGTCGATCAGCCAGAACCAGAGAATGACGCCGAGGGCCTTCACGCCGTCCTTCCAGCCGATCTTCTTGCCTTCCTCGTACGTCCGCCCGTGATAGCTGATGGGCACTTCGTAGATGCGAAGCTTGCGCTTCGAGGACTTCATGGTGATCTCCGGCTCAAAGCCGAAGCGGTCGCTGCGCACCGGGATGCTCTTCAGCAGGTCCGTGCGGAAGACCTTGTAGCACGTCTCCATGTCCGTCAGATTGAGGTTGGAGAACATGTTCGAGGAAAGCGTCAGGAACTTGTTGATCATCGAATGCCAGAACGGCAGGATGCGGGTTCCGTCGCCGGCCAGATACCGGGAGCCGAAAACGGCGTCGGCGCGGCCTTCGAGCAGCGGCCGCAGAAGCTTGGGGTATTCCGACGGGTCGTACTCGAGGTCAGCATCCTGTATCAAACAGAAGTCTCCCTCGGCGTTTTGGATCGCGGTGCGCACGGCCGCGCCCTTGCCCTGATTCACTTCATGGCGGATCAGGCGGATGCAGGAATGCTCGGCGGCCAGGCGCTTGAGGATGTCGGAGGTGCCGTCGCGCGAGCAGTCGTCCACGATCACCAGCTCGCGGTCCATGTTCTCGGGAAGCGGCGCCGCCAGAACCAGGGAGAGGCTGCGCTCCACCACGGTCCGCTCGTTATAGACAGGAATCAGAATGGAAAGAAGCATTCGAAAGAAGCACTTCAACCAGTATAGAGTGATGCGCTATCCTGGTTTTCTGCCGCATCACCGGAACCGGGATCCTCGTCACGTGAATTCGTCCGTTTTGCTGGAAACACATCTGCCGGGGCGCAAGCTGATCGCACGAGGGAAGGTGCGGGACATCTATGAGGCCGGCCCGGATTCCTTGTTATTCGTGGCGACGGACCGGATTTCCGCCTTCGATTGCATCCTCGGATCGGGCATCCCGGGCAAGGGCGAGGTGCTGACGCAAATCACGCTGTTCTGGTTCCACTTTCTGCGGCATCTGACACCGAATCACCTGATTTCCGCTGACGTTCGCGGCTTCGGCGACGAGCTTCAGGGCCGCGCCATGCTGGTGAAGAAAGCCCGCATGATGCCGGTGGAGTGCGTGGCGCGAGGGTACCTGTCGGGCTCCGGCTGGAAGGAATACCAGCAAACGGGCAGCGTTTCCGGCGTCCCCTTGCCCGCGGGATTGCGGGAAAGCGACCGCCTGCCGGCGCCGATCTTCACGCCTGCCACCAAGGCGCAGAGCGGCCATGACGAGAACATCAGCTTCGAGACCATGTGCGCGACCGTAGGCGTGGAATTGGGCACGCGTCTCCGTGACTTGACCCTGCGCATTTATCGCGAAGCTTCGGAGTACGCGCTAGGCCGCGGGATCATCATCGCGGATACGAAGTTCGAGTTCGGCTTCGTGGGCGAAGAACTGGTGCTGGCGGACGAGGCGTTGACGCCCGATTCCTCGCGGTTCTGGCCGGCGGACGCCTATTCGCCTGGCGGCCCTCAGCCCTCGTTCGATAAGCAGTATGTGCGCGATTATCTGGAAACCCTCACATGGGATAAGCGTCCGCCCGGTCCGGCGCTTCCCGGTGAGGTGGTGCGCAACACCAGCGAGAAGTATCGGGAAGCGTATCGCAAGCTGACGGGGAAGGAGCTATGAACGCACTGGATGTCGTGTTCGTGATCGTTCTGGTCAGTTCGGTAGTTGCCGGGCTGGTCAGCGGCCTGGCGCGCGTGGTAATCGGGTTGCTGTCGGCGATACTCGCGGTGGTGCTGGCGTTCTGGTTCTACGGTATACCGGCGGCGTGGTTCCGCAGATGGTTCGATCTGGAAACGGCCGGCCACATCCTGGGATTTCTGGCGGTGTTCGGCCTGGTGCTGGCGTTGGGGAGCGCGATTTCGGCGCTGGCGGCCAAGATTTTCAAGCTGATCGGGCTTTCGTGGCTGGATCGCCTGGCGGGCGGCGTGTTCGGGCTGGTGCGCGGCGCGGCGATTGTCGCGGCGCTGGTGGCGGTGCTGACCGCGTTCTCGCCGAAACCGCGTCCCGGCTGGATGGTGGAATCGCAACTGATGCCTTACGCGATGGGCGCCGCGGGCGTGTTCTCCGCTCTGGCCCCGTATGAGCTTCGCGAGAACTTCGCCGCCGGCGCCGAGGAAGTGCGGCGGATCTGGAAAAAACCGAAACGCCTGCGGGAGATCACCATCTGAAACGCCGTTTCGATCTTGTCATTTTCGACATGGACGGGACGCTGATCGATTCCAAGGCCGACCTGGCGAATTCCGTCAATGCGACTCGGGCACATCTCGGATTGCCGCCGCTGAATAGCGACCTGGTGTACTCCTACGTCGGCAACGGCGCGCCCGTGCTCATCCGTAAAGCGCTGGGGCCCGGGGCAAGCGAGGCCGAGGTGAAGGAAGGGCTGAACTTCTTCCTCGCCTACTATCGCGATCACATGCTGGACCACACCGTGCTCTATCCCGGCGTGCGCACGGCGCTCGACCGGCTGCATGCCGCCGATGTCCGCATGGCGGTGCTGACCAACAAGCCGGTGCGGTTCACCAAGGGCCTGGTGATGCAGCTCGGCCTGGAAACGCACTTCTTTCGCGTGTACGGCGGGAACAGCTTCGATGAGAAGAAGCCGGACCCGGTGGGGATCTACGCGCTGATGGGCGAGGCGGGAACCAGCCGGGAGAGGACGCTGATGGTTGGCGACAGCTACGTCGACGTCCTGACGGCGCGCAACGCTGGAGCTTACTGCGCGGGAGTTACGTTCGGCTTCCAGCCGGAGTCCCTCATCGAGCACCCGCCCGACTTTCTCTGCGATTCCATGATCGACGTGACACGGCACGTCCTGGGTCAGGCTGCCAACACGGTACGCTGAAGAAGTGAAGATCGGGGTACTTGCCTTACAGGGCGATTTCGAAAAGCACCGCGAGAAGTTGCGGGAACTTGGGGCGGAAGCCGTCGAGGTCCGCTCGGCGGGGGAACTGGCGGGCGTGGACGGATTGATCATCCCCGGGGGGGAGAGCTCCACCATGCTGAAGCTGATCGACTACACGGGATTATGGGATTCGCTGCGCGAGTTCGCGGCGTCCAAGCCTGTGTTCGGGACCTGCGCGGGAGCCATCCTGATGGCCTCCGAAGTCACGAACCCCGGACAGCAATCGCTGGCTCTGCTGGACATCGCCGTGGAGCGAAACGCCTATGGCCGGCAGATCGATTCGCACATCTCCCGGCTGGAGTTGGAGGACGGACCGGTGGAGGCCGTGTTCATTCGCGCGCCGGTCATCCGGCGGACCGGACCGTCGGTAAGGGTGCTCGCCAGCGATCACGGAGATCCCGTTTGGGTGGAGCAGGGGATGCATATGGCGGCGACCTTTCATCCGGAGTTGACAGAGGACGGTCGCGTCCACCGGCACTTTGTCGACAAAGTCGGCTCGCAGCCTAAATAAGAAACCCGGAGCGGCTTCCGAAGAAGCGCCCCGGGCGCGGTTCTGTTGACGGCGGGTTAGAATGCAAAGCGCAGCGCGAGCTGCACAAATCGCGGATCGAAGGTGGAAGTAGCGCGCCCGAACGCGCCGTTGCGGATGTCCACCACCGGCGCCGCGAAGTTGGTCCGGTTGAAGAAGTTGAAAAACTCCGCCCGGAAGGTCAGCCGGGCAGCCTCGCGGACGAACGACACGTCGAAGTTTTTCTGCAGCGCGAAATCCACCTGGTACAGGGGATAGCCGTAGAGGCGGTTGCGTCCCAGGTTGCCGAACGGCGCCGTGGCCGCCGGAAGCTCGAAGGCGCAGGTGGGATCCGCCGGGGTGAGGAAGCAGCTCGGCAGGATGTAGAAACCCTGCTCGCGCTGGTCCGCGGGACGGCGGAGGTCGCCGGAAACGCCGGCTCGCAGGTTGGGACGCAGCGCGACGTTGCCCAGAAAGTCGGGCTGACCGTCGGAGAGGCGTCCGTCGATATCCGCGTAGCGAATGTTCAACGGCTGGCCGCTGGTCAAGGTAATGGTGCTGGACGCTTCCCAGCCTCCGATGATCGCTTCCAAGGCACCCGGCATGGAATCCGCGAACTTGCGTCCCTTGCCGAATGGCAGCGCATACACGACGCTGGCGGTGTTGTTGAAGCGCTGGTCGAAGCTGGAGGGACCCTTGTCATTACCCGGGTTCCGGATATCCTGCGGATTCGGCGAACCGCCGTTGGTGGTCTCCAGAACCTGGCCGACATTGTCGATTGCCTTGCCGTAAGTGAAGGAATTGAGCAATGTCAGCGCGTTGCCGCGATACTCCACCTTGGCCTGCAGCGCATTGTAGTTGGAGAATCCGCTGGGCACCACGCCGGTGATGTTGCCGAAGCCCTGGAAGGGGCGGCGGGCGTTCAGCGAGCCCAGTGGAGATCCGGCGGCGGCGAGTTCCGCCGGCGTGATCACGCGAGCCTGGTTGAAGTCGCCCAGCAGGGGCAGGTGCACGCCGCGGTTGCCGACATAAGCGACATCGAACAGCAGCTTCTTGGTGATGGAGTGCTGGATGGTGAAGTGCCAGTTCTGCACATAGCCCCAGGGAGTCTCCGGATCCATGAACAGGATCACGTTGCTCGGCAGATTCACCGGGTATCCGGCCTGCGTGGGCCGGAAGCAATTCTGCGAGTTGTTGCCGGTGCAGAGGTTGCCCAGATTGGCGGCGGAGTTGACGATGGAGGCTCGCGTGACGAACGGAGCGTTGGTGTTCAACAACTCCGCCGAGGCCATGCGATTCCAGTAGTTGTAACCGAGTCCGTAGCCGGTGCGAATCACCGTCCGGGGGGTGATCTGATACGCCAGCCCGATACGAGGCGCGAAATTCCGCCAGCGCATCTTCTGCAGGGACCGCTCGCTCCAGCCGCCGTCGCCGGCCAGTTGCAGGCTGTTGGTGGACGGATTGAAGTTCGCCAGCCGGTTGTCGGCGTCGTACACCGGCGATGTGATCTCATAGCGCAGACCCAGGTTCACCGTGAGTTTCTTCGAAACCTTCCAGTCATCCTGGATGTAGAACCAGTGCGCCTGCTGCCGCATCTTGGCGACCACCTGCGTGGCGATCTGGTAGGTGCTCCGCGCGCCGAAGAAGAAGTCAGCCAGCGAGAAGTTGGCGTTCGTCGCGCCGGGGGTCAGACGGGAGAACCCGCCGCCGTAGGCGTCGATTCCGTACAGCGGGTTGGTGTCGTCCACGTCGATATACAGGCCCAGCCATTCGTAGCCGGCTTTCAGCGTGTGGCTGCCCAAGATCTTGCTGAAGTTCAGCCGCGAGTTCAATGACGTGGGGAACTGCGCCTGCGGATTCGTCGATTGCCTGCCGATGCGTGCGAAGCCGGTGATGTCCTGGGGCGTGATGCCGCCTCGAACCCGGTCGCCCTCGGGCAGGCCGGTGATGCCGAACAGCTCGCGCATGCTGGGCCCGCCCACCTGCGCGGGCAGTCGATCCATGCCCAGGCGGGTCACGGCGAATCGGTATTCCCACACCGTGGTGGGATTCTGAGCGAAGGTCATGCCGGCGATGCCCTGCTGGTTGTACGTATCCAGGAATCCGATCGCGTTGCCGCCCGAGAAGCCGGTGATGAGGCCGGGAGCCTGCAGGTCCTGGCGGCGCTGGCTGTAACGGAAAAACGTCGACAGGCGTTCGTTGAAGCGGTGATCCACTTTGATCGCGCCCTTGTCCTCGAAGATCTGGTTGCGAATAGGACCGGCGAATACGTTGGCCACGCCGGGCAGGTTCGGCGAAGGCAACTCGCTTAAGACGCGCCGCGCGAACGCGGTTTGCGGCACGGGCTGGCCGGCCGGAATCACCGTGCCCGCGGCGATGGTGCGGCCCTGCCAGTCAGTAAACGTGTAGGGCACGCGGACGTCCGCGCCCAGAATGCCCTGGCGCTGCGCCAGCGTGGGCAGCGTCGCCTGGCCGAAGGGAGACTGAATCCAGCGGCTGCCTTCGTAATCCGCGAAGAAGAAAGTGCGGTCCTTGATGATCGGCCCGCCGAACACGCCGCCGAACTGGTTGCGGTTCACCTGCGGCTTGGGAAATTCGCGGCCCGAGGCGTCGCGCGGGCGGAAGAAGCCATAGGCGTTGAGAGCGGTGTTCTGGAAATAGTTCCAGACCGTGCCGCGAAACTCATTGCTGCCGGAGCGCGTGCTGACGTTCATCACCGCGCCGCCGGTGCGCCCGAACTCCGCCGAGTACGCGTTGATCGCCATGCGGAACTCGGCCACCGAGTCCGGCGACGGCTGAATCGCCTGGTTCGAGAAGCCCTGATTGGTGGTGCCGTAGAAGTTGTTGTCCACGCCGTCCAGCAGGAAGTTGTTGTACACGCTGCGGAGGCCGTTCACGTTGTAGGAACCCTCGCGGCGGAAGGCGATGTCGCCCTGGTTGCCCACCTGCGACTGGCGGACGCCGGGCACCAGCAGCGCCAGGCTGGAATACGTGCGGCCCAGGATGGGCAGCGTCACGATCTGTTTCTGCTGGATTACCTGGCCCTTGGAACTGGAATCGGTCTCCAGCAGGGGCGCTTCCGCGGTTACGTTCATCACTTCCGTCACCTGCCCCACCTGGAGCGTGAGGTCGACGCGCTGCCGCGCGTCCACCGTGATGTTGATGCTCTCCACCACCGCGGTAGAGAACCCCGCGAGCTCAGCGCTGATGCGATAGTCGCCGATCTTCACAGCCGGAAAGACGTAGTCGCCGTTGGCGTCCGTCATAGCCCGCTGGGTGATACCGGTGGCGTTGTTGCGAATGGTGACGCTCGCGCCCGCCAAAACGCCGCCCTTGGCGTCCCGGATGGTGCCGAGCACCGCCGCTGAATCGAATTGCGCGTATAGTGCTCCGCCCGCCAGCAGCAATGCGGCAAGCAGGATATTGTTTCTGCGAGTCATCGAATCTCCTTGAGTCGTCATGCGAGTGTGCCCGGAGCGCAGCAGTCCCCAGGTGCGATTGTAAATATTTAGTTCTCAACAGCCCGAAAAAGGGCGCGGACCCTGATGAAGACGTAATCAAGGAAAGACTACCAAAGCTGGCGCCGGGTTTGGTGACGGGCCGGTGAATTCTCGCGGAACCGCCGCCGATGGCGGAATCCGGGGGTGGAGCGGCGCGCGGGAGAATGGGATTTGCAACAGCTTCCCATATACAAGGCTCGCGCTCATTCGATTTTGAGCCCAGTCTCCGGATTCTTGAAGGAGGCGGGCTTCACGCATTCGCTCAATCCCTCGCGCAACTGCACTTTCGCCTGCACTTACTGCTACGTGCCGACCATGCGCATACAGGCAGGATTGAAGCCCGAGGATTGGGAGCAGTGGGGCAAGTTCACGACCTTCAAGGAGAACGCCGCCGAACTGCTGGACCGCGAGCTACGAGCCGGGCAGATCCTGTACTGCTCCCCGCTTGTCGATCCGTATCAGCCCGCCGAGGCGGAAGCACGTGCGATGCCGGCGATTCTGGAGGCGGTGCTCCGGCGTCCGCCACGGCGCTTCGTCCTGCAGACACGAGGTCCGCTGATCCTGCGCGACATCGAACTTCTGTGCGAGGTCTCGCGCGTCACGATTCTCGCGGTCAGTTTCTCTCTCACCACCGACTCAGAACGAATCCGCCGGTGGTTTGAGCCCTGGTGCGCGCCGATTCCGGAGCGGTTGCAGGTGATGAAGAAGCTGTCGGCGGCGGGAATCCGTACGTTCGCGACGCTGGCGCCGCTGCTGCCTTGCGATCCGGAACGGCTGGCCGGGCTCGCGATGGAAGCCACGCGCGGGGACCTGATCGGCGACCCTTTGCACGTGCGCGCGGCAAAGCCCCGGGGCGCGACCACGTGGCAACCCGCGCACCGCATCGCCCAGGTCCGGGGGTTCGAGCAGTGGCTCGACCCGGCCTTCCAGTCCGGCGTTGTTGACCGAATCGCCCAGAGCGCGGCGCGCGCGGGACGCCGCTTCGTGACGGGCCCGGAGGGCTTCGGGCTTCTTGCCGACTTACACTAGAGTCATGTCCATTGTGATGAGCACCGAATCCGCGGTGCGGCAGATTCTGAAGAATCTGGGGATCGAGCCGGTGAATCGCGGCGCGTGTTACGGGCAGTGGCTGGACACCGCGGGCGACGAAATCGCCTCCATCAACCCCGCCACGGGCAAGGAGCTCGCTCGCGTCCGCCTCGCGCAGGAGGAAGACTACGACGAGGTGATGTGGCAGGCCACCCGCGCCTTCGAAAGCTGGCGGACCGTGCCCGCCCCCAAGCGCGGCGAAATCGTGCGCCAGATCGGCGAGGAACTGCGGCACTCCAAGGACGAGCTCGGCGCGCTGGTGACCCTGGAGATGGGCAAGATCCTGGCCGAGGGCAAGGGCGAGGTGCAGGAAATGATCGACATCGCCGACTTCGCGGTAGGCCTGTCCCGCCAGTTGTACGGCCTCTCCATGCATTCCGAGCGTCCGGGGCACCGGATGTACGAACAGTGGCATCCGCTGGGGGTGGTGGGGGTCATCAGCGCCTTCAATTTCCCGGTCGCGGTATGGAGCTGGAATGCGATGCTGGCGCTGGTTTGCGGCGATCCGGTGGTATGGAAACCCTCGCTGAAGACCCCGCTGACCGCGATCGCGGTGCAGCACATCTCGAATCGCGTGCTGTCACGGCATGGGCTGCAAGGCTTGCTGAACCTGGTGATCGGGCGCGACGACGCAGTTGGTTCGCGCATGGTGGACGATCGCCGCGTCCCGCTGATTTCCGCCACCGGATCCACCCGCATGGGCCGCATCGTCGGCGAGCAGGTCGCGGCGCGGCTCGGCCGCACTCTGCTGGAGCTCGGCGGCAATAACGGCATCATCGTGATGGATGACGCGGATCCGGAAATGGTCACGCGGGCGGTGCTGTTCGGCGCCGTGGGAACGGCGGGGCAGCGCTGCACCACCACGCGACGCTTGTTCCTGCAGAACGCCATCGCGCAGCCCGTGATCGACCGGCTGGTGAAGCTCTACGCTCAGGTGCGCATCGGCGATCCCATGGACCCGGATACGCTGATGGGCCCGCTCATCGATCCCCAGGCTGTCGATCAGATGATGTGGGCGCTGAACGAAGCACGCGAGCAGGGAGGCCAGGTGCTCTGCGGCGGTGATCGGCTGAATACCGGCGGCGGGTGCTTCGTGACGCCCGCCATCGTCAGGGCCAATCCGGGAATGCCCATTACCAAGGAAGAGACCTTCGCTCCCATCCTGTACGTGATGGAGTTCGAGACCCTGGAACAGGCCATCGCCGAGCACAACAACGTGCCGCAGGGCCTTTCCTCGGCCATCTTCACCACCAACGTGCTTTCGGCGGAGGCCTTCCTGAGCGCGCGCGGCTCCGATTGCGGGATCGCCAACGTCAACATCGGCACTTCGGGAGCGGAGATCGGTGGGGCGTTCGGAGGCGAGAAAGAAACGGGCGGAGGCCGCGAGGCCGGATCCGATTCCTGGAAAGCCTACATGCGGCGGCAGACCGTCACCATCAACTACTCGCGCGACCTGCCGCTCGCACAGGGGATTCGATTCGATCTGTAACTACTGCTTGGCGATCACCAGGTCCTTGATCTGCTCATAGGCCGACTGGGGAATGATTTTCTTCTGTACCAGGTCGGTTTTGGCGCGGTAGGGCCGGTTGGAGATGATCTTCTCCGCGTAGGCATCGCCGATGCCCGGCAGCGCCCGCAGATCCTTGGCGGAGGCGGTATTCAAGTCCAGCGGGCCGGTGACCGAGGCCCTCGTCTTGGCGCCCGCGCGCTCCATCGCCTCGCCGGCCTTGGAGACGCCTTCGCCGGTCTTCTGCAGTCCGGTCCCGGTTCCTTCCACCGTTTTCTTGCCCGCTGTCTTGGTTACATCCACCGTTTTGTCGGCTACCTTAACAGCGCCTTCCTTGGTGGCTTCCGCGGTCTTCTTGGTGACGTCCTTGGTGGTGTCGACCGCTTTCAGGGTGCCTTCCTTGGTGGCGTCGGCGGTCTTCTTGGAGACTTCCTTAGTCTTGTCGACCGCTTTCTCGGTGCCTTCCTTGGTGGCGTCGGCGGTCTTCTTGGTGACCTCCTTGGTCTTATCGACCGCCTTTTCGGTGCCTTCCTTCGTGGCGTTTACAGCCTTCTTCGTCGTGTCCTTGGTCGCATCGGTAGCTTTGTCAATGCCGCCGCCCACTTTCCCGAGAGCCTTGGAAACCGGACCCTTCTTTTCGGCGGGCTCCTGCGCGAACGCGAAAACGGACAGAACTACAAGTACAAGGAGCTTTTTCATACTTCTACATATAGCAACTTGCGTGCCGAAGCGGACAATTGGGCTTAGGTAGTATTTCTTCGCCGAGCGAAGGCAGCCACGGCCGACCAGCCGGCGAGCGCCGCCGGTTCCGCTGTAAGTTTAAGAGCCCAAACACTATAGATCGGGTTGGACAGCAGCGCCCCCAGCGCGACCAGCACAAAGATGACGATCCCCAGCTTGCGCGCCGGGGCCTCCGCCCTGGCCCCACACGCGGCGCGTACCACGAATGCCGTATATAGGCTGGAGACAAGCAGCAAACCGCTGAGAAAAATCAGGAATGCGGTCGGGTTGCCAAGTTCCCGCGACCACGCTTCCGGCAGCCAGTCCGGCCGCCGATAGTACGCAAAGAAAACCAGGTCGTAGGGGAAGGGCAAGGCCAGCCAGAGCGTTGCGCGGCGCAACGGCAGGCTGGCCAAGCCCAGCCGGATCAAACTTAATCCCGCCAACGCCCAGCCCGGCAAGTCTTCAAACAGCAGCCGGGACGCGCCCCACACCACCACACCGGCGGCGGCGGCGAGGAACGTGTCGCGCCGCCAGAATTGCTCCGGAGTAACATAATTTCCCAGGGAGCTTGCCAAGGGACGCTCAGATTCCAGCCGTGGCGACCGCCAGCGCGATGAGTACTTTCACCCCGGTTGCGATCGAGTCAGCTTCAGCCGATTCCTCCAAGGTGTGGGCGCCTTGCTGCCGGATGGCGCCGATGGCGATGGATGGGATGCCCAGGGAGACGCCCACGTTGGCGTCGGTCGAGCCGGCGTCGATCGCCTTGGACCCCGCCGGACCGGCCGCGCCGAAGTGGTTCATTACATCAACGGCAGTCTTGACGAACGGATGACCCTGACGCTCCTGCCTGGGGCGTGCCTTCGAATAATCGAAGTCGTTTCCGTCCGGCTTCTCCAGATGAAAGCCGACGCGCTCGGCGTCCGCCGCCGCGCGGGCGATGCGAGCCACGGAGCTTTCCAGGCGATCCTGCGTGGCCGAATCGAGCGATCGCAGATCGACCGTGAACCACGCCTCGCGCGGAATCGCGTTCACCACGGTGCCGCCGCCGATCATGCCGACATTCAGAACGGGCAACTTCATTTCTTCCAGCCCCGGCTCCACCTGAGGCAACGGCATCGCGTACAGATCGGTGATCGCCTTGGCGACGGCCTTGGCCGGGTTCGCCAGCCCCCGGCTGAACAAGGTGTGCGAGCCCGAGGATGTATAGCGGAATCGCAGGCGGGAGATGCGGAAGGCGCCATACCAGACATTGCCCAGGCCGATGTCGACGGCGGCAAAGTGATCGGGCCGGTAACCGCTCCCGCGAAGCCACTCATTGGCGCCCTTCAGCCTCGTCTCTTCCTGGACCGTGGCGAGGAAGATCAGGTCGCCTTTGGTTTTCACCTGGCCGCGATCGAGCGCGCGGAACAATTCGAGAACCGCGATCAGATTGCCGGTGCAATCCCCGATCCCCGGCGCCTTCAGCAGCTTGCCCTCGCGCTGCACGCGGATGGGAGTGGAAGCCGGGAAAACAGTGTCCATGTGCGCGGCGAAAACCAGGGATCGCCCGCCGCCGGAGCCTCTGCGGACCGCGCTCACGTTGCCCATGCTGTCGGTCTTGATGTCCGAGAGGCTGGGGATCCTGGAAAGCTCCCCGCGAATCCATTCCGCGCGCTTCTGTTCTCCTCCGGAAGGCGACGGGATCTCCGTCAGCCGGATCCAGTCCTCGACAATCGCCTGCTGGCGCGGCGCGACCGATTCCAGCGCTCGCGCGACCGCGGGATTCTTCAGAGCGTCGGAGGAAAAGGCTTGAGCATGAAGGCTTGCGGCGAGGCAGCCGCAAAGGAGAAGGCGCATCCGCTGAGTTTAGCGTGTTCCGCCCGCGAAGGTGTCGCACGCCGAAAGGCTGCCGGATTCGAGTCCCCGGCGGAACCACTCCACGCGCTGCGCCGAAGATCCATGCGTGAAACTCTCCGGCTGGATGCCTCGCCCGGACATGCGCTGGATGCGGTCGTCGCCGATGGCGGCCGCCGCGTTCAGCCCTTCTTCCACGTCGCCGGTCTCGAGCAACCCGCGCTGGCTCGCCGAGCTCCCCCACACGCCCGCCATGCAATCGGCCTGCAGTTCCATGCGGACGGAAAGCTGATTGGCGGCGCCGGGATTGCCGCGCTGCCACTGCCGCACGCGGGTCTCGATGCCCAGCACTTTCTGCAAATGGTGACCCACTTCATGAGCCAGCACGTAGGCTTGCGCGAAATCGCCCGGAGCGCGAAAACGGCGGCGGAGTTCCTCGTAGAAGCTCAGGTCGATGTACACTTTTTCATCGCCCGGGCAGTAGAACGGTCCCGACGCCGCATCGGCGGACCCGCAAGCCGATCGGACGCCGTCGCGGAACAGCACCAGTTTGGCGCGGCGATAAGGTGTGTCGGATTGCTGGGGCAGCAGCTTGGTCCAGGTGTCCTGGATGTCGTCGATAACGAAGGATACGAATTCGACGACGGGCTTTTCCTGCGCGTCGCGCCGGGGATCCGGCGCACTGGATACGGCCGAAGATCCGCCGCCTCCACCCAGAAACGGGGTGATCAAGTCGCGCCCGAAAATCAGGCTGAGGACCAGCAGGACCAGAAATCCGCCGATGCCGACTCCGCCGCCACCAAAGCCCCGGCCGCCGCCCTGGCCGCGAAGGTCTTCAATATCGCCGCTTTGCCCGCCGGGTGTCCACCGCATTCAGCACCTCGACCACGAGTGTCCCACACTCCTTGCGGCCGGGGGCATCGCGGGAAAGTATTACTTCTCGGTGCCCAGGTGCAAACCCTTGTGGATCGCGTACAAGGCCAGCTCCAGGCGGTCCGACACGCCGAGCTTGTCGAAGATGTTGTGCAGATGGTTCTTTACGGTCTGCTCGCTGATGAACATCTTCTCCGCCATCTCCTTGTTCTTATAACCTTGCGCCACAAGCGCCACGATCTCGCGCTCGCGCGCCGAGAGCGGGCTGCGTTCCCGCACTTTGCCGGATGAGGCGCCGCCGCCGCCGCCCATCTCCATCGCCGTGGAAAACTGCCGCATCACCGCCGCCGTGGTATGGGAGTCCAGCCAGATCTCGCCCGCCTGCACCTTGCGGATGCTCTTCACGATCAGCTCCGGCGCCGTCTGCTTCAGGACTATGCCCGAGCAGCCCAACTTCATCGCCTGGACGAACTCGTTCTTGTCCTCCGAGGCCGTCAGTACAATCACCCGCGTCCGCTTGTTGGATTGCTGCAGGCTCTGCAGCGCGCTCAAGCCGTCCAGATTCGGCATCCGGAGATCCAGCAGAAGGATATCCGGGTCCAGTTCCTGAACTCGCTCCAATACCTCGCGGCCATCGGCTGCTTCGCCGACAATCTCAAAGTCGTCCTCCAGCGAAAGCAGCTTCTTGAGCCCGTCACGGACGATTGGATGGTCGTCGGCAATCAGGATGCGTATGTTCTTTTTGTTGTCCACCGCGTTCAACCCGTCTGGGCTTTGGCTCTCCGTCGTAAAGGCGTCTTGCATGTCAGCCCCGAATCTTTGTCCCGATTCTAGACGGTTCTAGTACCCATAGCAATTTCGGTTGGCCTTAGTACTATAACCAGTTTCTACCTAATTCCGGTTTACGGTCACCTTACTACTCCAAACAGTGTCAAAAGACCCAGGGATCACGAACTTAACTTCTTCACTGTATCAAGATTACGCGTACTCCCGCCGAATCCGGGCTCACGGCCCTCAACCTCATAAACCAGGAGTACGACCTCGCAAGCTTCAGGAACAAGTCGGCTAGCTGCGATGATGTATCCAGATGGAATCCCTGTACTGGGTGATGAGCTGGCTCTGCCACCGCACCTGTGTCCATTGTTACGAGGATCGGTTCCGCCCCTACCATGGGGCGGACCTGGAACGCGTGTTGGCCGAAGCGCGCAACTCCTTCCCGCGGATTATTGCCAACTTGCCCGCCCGCCTCACCTACCGCGATCGCTCCGGCGAGGAACGTCACGGTCGGATCATCCTGGCGGGCGGCGAACTCCTGCTGGAGCCGGTCCGCGAAACCGTGCTCTACCCCGCCCTGCGTCTTCTTCGCGACAAGTACGGAAGCGCCGTCACGCTGATCGTGCAAACCACAGGAGACCTGGTGAGCACCCGGATCGCCGCCGAGCTCGCCGCTAACCGCATCGATGTGCTGTCCGTTTCCGGCATCGACGCCCACCACGCCGGGCTGGAGACGGAGGAAGCCCGGGCCGCCCTGATGGCGAAGGTTCGCGGCATTCTGAATCAAGCCGGTTGGGCGGAGGATCGCATGACGCCGGGCGTGGCGTCACCCGCCCGCGCGGGCCAGATCCGCTATCACTTCTTCGGCGCCCAGCCTGGATCCTGGATCGGCAAGCTTTGGCCGCGCGGACGCGCCCACCAGAACGAACTCTCCACGGCGGACATCGCGGACAACTTCTGTAATCAGTGGTCGGGTGGCTTGAACTTCCTGAGGCGCCAGGAAGCGGGGTCCGAGGTTTCCATCGAACCCGGCGGCAAGGTGTATCCGTGCTGCATGAAAACCGCGATGGAGATCGGCGACGTAAGCCGGGAGCCACTGGAGCAGATCCTGGACCGGCTCGCGGGCGACCCCGTCTATCAGGCCATCAACGCGGGCGAGCCGCAGCGCATGGGTCTGAACCACGGCTGGACCGAGGAGCGTTTCCTTAAGAAGTCGGAGACGGTTCTGCCTTCGGGCCGCGCTTACCGCAATCTCTGTATCGGTTGCGACGCCTTCCACCGCGAGGTGCTGATGCCGGGACAGGCGCTGGTGCAGATCGGCTAGGCGGGGATCACGCCGTCTTTCGCCAGGGCTTCGATCGCTTCCGCATTCAGGCCGAGTACACCGCTGAGGATCTCCCGCGTGTGTTCCCCTAACCGCGGAGCCCGGTGGCGCACGCGTCCCGGCGCAGCGGGGAGTTTTACCGGCACCCCCGTGACCGTGAATCCGTCCACAGCGACAAACATCTCGCGCGCCTGCGATTGCGGATCTTCCACCACTTCCCGCAGGTCGCGAATGGGAGTGCACGGGATGCCGGCGGACTGCAGCACCGCCGTCCATTCCGCGCAAGTGCGGCGGCTCAGGATTTCGCCCAGTAACGGTTCCAGAACCGCACGGTTTTTCACTCGAACCGCGTTGGTTGCGTAGTCCGGATGCGCGGCGAGCTCCGGATGTCCGATCGCCGGGCAGAAAGCCTGCCACAGCTTTTCACTGGCCACGGCGATCACGATTTCGCGATCCCTCGCCGGGAACGCGGCATACGGAACGATGGTCGGGAAGGCAGTGCCCATGGGTTTCGGCAGCGTTCCGGAACCGAGGAAATTGGCGAAGTTCGAAGCCATCGCGGAAACCATCGAATCGAACATCGACACATCGACGAATTGACCCTCGCCGGTGCGGTCGCGGACGCGCAATGCCATCAGGATGCCGATCAGGGCGAACATGCCGCTGGTGATGTCCGCCACCGAATGTCCGCAGCGCGCCAGGTGGCCCTCCGGTGTCCCGGTGACGCTGATCAAACCGCTCGAAGCCTGCAGGATCAGATCCATGGCGGCGTCATCACGGCGCGGGCCGTTCTGCCCGTAACCGGAGATGGAGCAATAGATCAGGCGCGGGTTGCGCGCCCGCGCCGCGGAGTAGCTGAGTCCCAGGCGATCCATCACTCCCGGACGCATGTTCTCGATCAGTACGTCCGCCTTCCCGATGAGCTTCCGGCACAGTTCCACGCCTTCGGGCTTCTTCAGATCGATGGCGACGCCTTGCTTGCTCGCGTTCAGCCCCAGGAAGTACGAAGAGTCCTCGCCCGTATACGGCGGACCCCAGGATCGGCCGACATCGCCGCCCTCGGGCGACTCGATCTTGTACACCGTCGCTCCGTAATCCGCCAGCAGCATGGTGCAATAGGGCCCGGCCAGCGCGTGAGAAAAATCGAGAACCAAAAGCCCGTCGAGAACACTCTGCATGAGACCCGCTATCTTACCGGAAACGGCGGCTTCGGGACGGCGCGGCGGTTATACAATAGCTTCGCTATGCGAACGGCACTGTTTCTCTCCCTGACCACGATTCTTTGCGCGCAGGATGCAAGTATCGCGCGCCACCCCGATGTAGCAGGCGCGATCCGGGTGTTCGAGGCCTGGATCGACGAGCAAATGGCCTACCGCGCGCTGCCCGGCATCGCGGTAGGCGTGATTCACGATCAGAAGCTGGTGTACTCCCGCGGCTTCGGTTTCGCCGACGAGAAGAAATCCAAGCCGGTGACCCCGGCGACTCTGTTCCGCATGGCCTCGCATACAAAGCTGTTCACCGCCATCGCCATCTTGCAGTTGCGCGATCAGGGCAAGCTGCGGCTCGATGACCCGGTGTCCCGGCACCTTCCCTGGTTCGCGATTCAACCCGCCACCGATGACGACGGCGAGATCACCATCGAGCACCTGATCACGCACGGGTCCGGGCTGCCGCGCGAGGCCGCTGCGGACTACTGGAATAACTTCCAGTTCCCGGCCAAGGCGGAAGTGATGAAGACGGTCTCCACGCAGAAGGCCGCTTTCGCGCCGGACACGCGTTGGAAGTACTCGAATCTCGCGGTTTCGCTTGCCGGCTATATCGTGGAGCAGCTTTCCGGCGAAACGTTTGGCGCCTACATGGAGAAGAACATATTCCGTCCGCTGGGAATGAGTTCGTCGAGCATCGGGGTGCCGGAGTCGCGGCGGGGCGATCTGGCGGTCGGTTTCGGCCGCCGCATGCCTGACAATTCGCGCAAGCTGATGCCGCTCACCGATTGCCGCGGCATTGATCCGGCAGCGGGGCTGACCTCCAATGTCGAGGACATGGCGCGGTTCGTCGCGCTGCAATTCCGCGGCGGCAAGGCGGGCGGCCCGCAGATTCTGAAGGGCTCCACGCTCCGCGAGATGCATCGCGTCCGCATGTTGGAGAACAACTGGCAATCCGGCAACGGACTGGGATTCGCGGTGCGGCGCAACAAGGAGAAAACGTGGGTGGGGCACGGCGGATCGCTGGCCGGATACAAGACGCAGACCTGGGCGAATATCACCGACAAAGTGGGCATCGTGGTGCTGACCAACGGCGATGACTCGCGGCCGGATGCGATCGCGTCACGCGGCCTGGACCTGATCGGAGAAGCGATCGCCAAGGCTGCGGCGCCGCCGGCAAAGCCGCCGGTGTGGGACCCTTCCTGGTCGCGCTTCGCGGGACTTTATCGCACGCTGTGGGGCGATTCGCAGATCGTGGAAGTGAACAACGCCCTGGTGATGTTCGACCCCACGGGTGACGATCCTTCCGCGCAGCAGAAACTGATCCCGCAGGGCAACGGCGTGTTCAAGCTGGATGGTCCCACTGGCGGGGGGCCGATCGGAGAACTGGTCACGTTCCTCGAGGAAAACGGGAGGGTGACCGGGATGCGCATCGGCAACGGGGTCAGCCAGCGCGTCGGCCGGTGATTGCCGCGCGGCAACCGCGGTCAATCGTCCAAAACACCACCCCTCGGCGCCGGTTGAAGATCAATCAGGTGTATGGCTTGTAAAGACAGAAGTTCGCATTGTGGACGCCTGCAAGCGCGAGAGAGCTTTCCGCAACCGCTCCATCGCCTCCTCACCTTTTTCGGAGCGGAGAGGGCGGTCTGTGTCAACAACGGCACGGCCGTCTGGGGTTAACCTGGAAAACTCATCCTTATGCTTGATTAGGGTCGGGGGCCTCATCACGTGATGTTAGCGAGGTGATCGGCCGGCGGACTACTTCTTCAGCGCTAGGGCCATCCGGCGCATTGCGGGACTTACAGGCTGCTCGACCGGCTTCACCGCTGGGTTTTCGGATTCGGTTGCCGCGTGAAGATTCGTCAAAGAGGCAATCGTTTCCGCCGCCGGCGCCTGTTCCTGGGTCGCTTTCAAGTGCGGCAGGATATCGGCGGGATCGGGAATGTCGGCCTCCAGCAGATCCATCCCCTCCACGGTGATCAGCAGGTTGCTTTTATCGTCGTTGGCGACATAGCCCCTTTGCTTGAGGTACCACACCGAGAGCAATAACTCCTCGGGCTTCGCGGCGATCATCGCTTCCATGTGCCGCACCGAAAGCCCTCCTGTCGCCGGACGCTCGCGCCGGCGGTCGTACAGCAAGCACAGGATGCACTGGCGCCGGTTCCGCTCCTTTGTTAGGGCCTCGAAGAACTCGGCGGCGTGGAACTTGGGCGGTCCATCCTTGTCCTTTGGACGCAGGTCATCGAACATCTTACGGGTGGCCGAGTCCGACAACACCTCAAAGGCGAGAGCGATGGCCTGGAACCTGTCCGGATCAGGCGTCTTGCCGGTCCTGGGATGATACTGGGCCTCCAGCGTGACATAAGCCATCTGGATGGCTTCCGAGGTGGCGTTGGAGTCGATGCCGAGCACGACGTAATGATCCTGGAACTGTCCAGCAAGGGGAGCGCTCATGTGACGCCCATCGGCGGGTTCCCGTCGCTTCTGTAGCCGGGAGTTGTGGTACACTCAAGGCGGAAATTGGTCTGGTCATAGATTTCCTGGGATTCTTCATGAAGCGGAAGCGAACCTTGTAATGTCAGTAGGTTATGGGCGAATCCTTCATGAGGAAGACGGCCAACCAATTTTACATTGGCTAAGGGGTAAGCGATTATGTACTTCGATGAGCCTTTCCGCCTGAAGGTAGGCCTTGCGGAGATGCTGAAGGGGGGCGTCATCATGGACGTCACCAACGTGGAGCAAGCGGTGATCGCCGAGAACGCGGGCGCTTGCGCGGTAATGGCGCTGGAGCGCGTTCCGGCCGACATCCGCAAGGAAGGCGGGGTCGCCCGCATGGCGAACATCCGCATTATCCGCGACATCATGGGCGCGGTGTCCATCCCGGTGATGGCCAAGGCGCGCATCGGGCATTTCACGGAAGCGCGGGTGCTGGAAGCGCTGGGTGTCGATTATGTTGACGAAAGTGAAGTGCTGACCCCCGCCGATGAGGAGCATCACATCGACAAGCGGGGATTCAAGATCCCGTTTGTCTGCGGCGCGCGCAACCTGGGCGAGGCGCTGCGGCGCATCGCGGAAGGCGCGGCGATGATCCGCACCAAGGGCGAAGCTGGCTCCGGGAACATCGTGGAAGCGGTGCGCCACATCCGCACCATCGTCAAGGAGATGCGGCAACTGACCGTGCTTGGGCACGAAGAGCTGGTGGCGGAATCCAAGAAATTGCAGGCGCCACTGGAGCTGGTGGAAATGGTGGCCAAGACCGGCAAGCTGCCGGTGCCCAACTTCTCGGCGGGCGGAATCGCCACGCCGGCCGACGCCGCGCTGGTGATGCAGTTGGGTGCGGAAGCGGTTTTCGTCGGCTCCGGCATCTTCAAGTCCTCCGACCCGGAAGCGCGCGCCAAGGCGATCGTGAAGGCGGCCACGTATTATCAGGATCCCGTGAAGCTGCTGGAAGCCAGCGAGGAAGTCGGCAAAGCAATGGACGGGCTGGACATCCGGCAATTAGGCGAGAACGAACTGCTGCAGACGCGGGGCTGGTAACCGAGCCGGCTCAGAGGACTCCGAAGGGCGGGAGGCGACCCCCGCCCGTTTACTACTGCACCAGGCGGCGGTCCCGGCGCAGGAACGCAGGCGTATCCAAGTCGTTCAGCACCGGCTGCGGCTCGGCCGGAAGCGGCGGGGTGGGACCCGCCGCGGCTCGGGCGGCGTGGACGACCGGCGGAGGTTCGGGCTCTGCCAGAATCTCCATCTGCAAGCCTGGCGGGATCGCCAGCTCTGGAACCCGGAACTGGCTGCGGTTGAGCGTAGGCAGGTTCTCCTTCTGGAATCCGGTGGCAATCACAGTGATTTTCACTTCGTCGCCGAGCGATTCATTCATCACGATTCCGAAGTTAAGTTGAACGTCCTCGTTCTCCGCGGCGGCGCGAATCAGCGTGCAGGCTTCGTTCACCTCATGCAGGCTGAGCCGCGAGGATGCGGTGATGTTGATCAGGATGCCGCGCGCGCCGCGCAAGCCTCCGGTATCCATGAGCGGGGAGCTGATCGCCTTGCGCGCCGCCTCGACGGCGGCGTTCTCTCCGGTGGCGCTGGCTGTCCCCATCATCGCGTAGCCCATGCCGAGCATGATGGCGCGAATGTCGGAGAAGTCGCGGTTGATGATGCCCGGGGTGGTGATGATATCGGCGATGCCCTGCACCGCCTGGCGCAGCACATCGTCGGCGATGCGGAAGCTCTCGAAGAAGCTGGTCCCCTTGGGGACCAGATCCAGAAGCTGATCGTTGGGAATGGTGATGACCGTGTCGACCACGGTGGCGAGTTCGCCCAGACCGTGGTCAGCCTGCTTCCGCCGCCGCGGCCCCTCGAAGCCGAACGGCTTGGTGACCACGGCGACGGTGAGCGCGTTCAATTCCTTGGCCAGCGAGGCGACCACGGGCGCGGCCCCGGTTCCGGTGCCGCCGCCCAGGCCGGCGGTGACGAACACCATGTCGGCGCCTTCCAGAATCTCGATGATCTTGTCAGTGTCCTCGAGCGCCGCCTGGCGGCCCACCGTGGGATCGGAGCCCGCGCCGAGGCCGTGCGTCATCTTCGCGCCGATCTGGAGCTTATTCGGTACCGGAGACGCGTGCAGCGCCTGCTGGTCCGTGTTCAGGACGTAGAATTCCACGCCGCTGACGCCTTCGTTCAACATGCGGGCAACCGCGTTGCCGCCGCCTCCGCCGACGCCGATCACCTTGATCCGCGTGCCGAGCGAGAGCTCTTCCTGGATGACAAACTTCAGAGCATCGAGCGCCATGGTTTTTTCCGCCTCCCCTTTTGATCCTCGCTACTTCATCACCAAACCCATCAGGCCACCCTTGCGCCGGGCCGGCTTGCGCGACTTAAGCCGCGCCGAGTACATGGCCAGTCCCGCCGCGGTGGTCCAGGCGGGATTCTCCAGATCGTCCGGCCAGTCCGCGATTCCAATGGCCAGCCCGTTGCGCGCCTGGCAATCGAGAATGCGTTCGGCCATGTCGCACATTCCGTTCAGGAACGTGCCGCCGCCCACCAGCACCACGCCTTCCAGCAGGGATCGCCCGGTCATACCCAGCCGCGCGAGCTCTGCTTTCACAAAAAGAAACAGCTCTTCGGCCCGCGCCTCCAGAATTTCGTTCAACTCCGTGCGAGGCGCCTCGCGCGCGCCACGGCCCTCGCTGGAGGGAATTTCGATCAGGCTGTTGTCGGCGGTAAGTCCGAGGAGCGCGCAGCCGTACTGCTGCTTCAGCAGTTCCGCGTCCTCATAACTGACCTTCAATCCCCACACGACATCGCGGGTCAGGTGATCGGCCCACACGGGCAGCGGAGAAGCGAGCATCAGGCTGTCGCCTTCATACACCACCAGGTCCGCCGATTGCAGGCCGATATCGATAACCGCGACGCCGCGCGCGCGATCCTCGGCCAATACCGCCGCATAGGCGGCGGCGATCGGCTCGAACACGGTTTCCTCCACCGCCACATGAGCTTCATGGACGGCGGAAACCAGCGCCTGATGCTCGCGCTGCGGGGCGGTGACGATGTGAACGTTGGCTTCCAGACGGGAACAGACGGCGCGGCGTGGATTGCGGTAGCCGGCGCGGCCATCTACCGTGAAATCCTGCGGCAGCAGATGCAGCAGCAGGCGATCCTCTTCCAGGCGGACGCGGGAGGCCAGATCCACGGCGTACGTCAGGTCCTCGCGCTCCACCTCTCGCGGGCGGCCGAATTCGTAGACGCCGCGGCTATTGGCGGACTGGATTCCCGCTCCACCGATTCCGAGCACGCCCGCTTCCACGGTGACCCCGGCCCGCTGCTCGGCGTCGTGAACAGCGGCGCGCAGCGTGTCGGAGAGCGCGTGCTGGTCGGTCAGCCGGCCCTTCACCCATCCCGAGGAAGGCCGGTCTCCATAGCCGAGAAAACGCAGCCGGTCTTCCTCGAGCACGCAGATGAGCACGCGCGTCCGGCTCGCTCCCGCGTCCAATCCAACGGCCAGTTGAAAATCGCTTGCCAAGTGTTACTGCTCCTGCCTGGTATCGCCTTCGAGCGCGGTGATGCGGTCGTCGATCCGCAGATCGAAAATGGTTGCGTCCGGCGCGGTCTGCCGCACCTTGGGGTAGTAGTTGAAGAACGTTTCCAGCCGGCTGCGGAAACCGCGATCGCCGATCAGCAGGACGATCATGCGGTTTTCCACCCGCGTGTGGATGGTCAGATTCTCGGCGTCGCGGGCATCGACCTCCGAGATCTTGCCGCTCCAGTCTCCCAGGTCGCGGAGCATCCGTTGCACGCGGCGGATGCGGTCGCGGCGCGCCACCACCTGGTCCCGCGGACGGATTCCCAGCACCACCGGCAGTTCGAACTTCGCGCCCGGCGGCGCGGGCAAGATCACGCCGTCCTCGTCGATGAGCGCGAAGCGGGACGCCTGGCGGCCCTCGGCCGTCACGGGCACAAACGCGACCGGCTCCCGCTCCACGACGTTCACCAGTACCTGATCGGGCCAGATGCGCGTGACGCTCGCGGACCGCACCCAGTCGATGGCCATCACCTCGGAACGCCTTGCCTGCAGCGGCAGCAGGGCGATGCTGCGGTCGAAATCCGGATCGAAGACGCGGCTCACCTGCGCCGGGGACGCATGACGGATGCCGCGCAACCGCAGGCCGCCGTTATGGCCGGGACGCCGCTCCAGCGCGAAACGGGAATCGAGACTGAGATACTCCTGAGCGCGGAAATAGCCCACCAAAAGCGCGATCAGGGCGAACCCGATCACGATCCCGCGGATCGCGTAGCCCCATTGCGCGCGGCCCTCCCGACGAGGCGATTTCTTAGCCTGGGCGGCCGGAGGGGCGGGCGAAGTCTCTTCGATTTCGTGAAGAAGCGGCTCCTCGCCAGGTGTTTTTTTGGCCATTCGGCTATTCCCCTCCTTTCAGGCGATCGAGGATGCGATCGCCAGCCAGGGAGACGCTGCCCGCGCCGAGGGTAATGATGGCGTCGCCCGGAGCGGCGTGCGCGGTCACCGATTCGATTCCCATCTCCATCGAGCCGGCGAACGTGACGCCGCGATGTCCGAAGGCCCGCACGCGCTCGGCGAGAGCCTCCCCGGTGACGCCGGGAAGCGGCGTCTCCGAGGCCGCGTAAATATCGAGAACATGCACGGTGTCGGCGGCGTGGAACGCTTTCGCGAAGTCGTCCATCAGCGCTTCGGTGCGGCTGTAACGATGGGGCTGGAACAGGACGTGGACGCGGGCGAAGCCGCACTCGCGCGCGGCCGCGAGGGTCGCCCGGATCTCGGTGGGATGGTGACCGTAATCGTCCACGACGGTGATTTCGTGGCGCCGGCCCTTGATCTGAAAACGGCGGTCAACGCCCGAGAAGTGCGCCAGACCCTCGCGGATCTGCTCCACGTGGACGTCGAGTTCCAAGCCTACCGCCACCGCGGCGGTCGCGTTCAGCGCATTGTGATAACCGGGCACGCTGAGGGCGAACTGGCCGAGGTCCTGCCCGCGCAGCTTCAGCCGGAACTCACTTCCGAAGCTGACGCTCTTCCAGTCCGACAAGGTTAAGTCGGATTGCGCGCTGGCGCCGTAGGTGATGGTCCGCCGGTTCACCCCGGAGTAGATCTGCTGTACGTTTTCGTCGTCCAGGCACAGGATGGCAGCGCCGTAGAAAGGAACTTTGTTGACAAAGTCAAGGAATGCGCCGCGGATCTCCTCGATGGAGCGGTAGTGATCCAGGTGTTCGCGGTCGATATTCGTCACCACCGCCAGAATCGGCGCGAGCTTCAGGAAGGAGCCGTCGCTCTCATCGGACTCGACCACCAGGAAGTCGCTCTTGCCGACGCGGGCGTTGGAACCACCCATGATGCCGACGCGCCCCCCGACGACAACCGTGGGATCGAGCCGGCTGAGCACGGAAGCCACCATGGAGGTGGTGGTGGTCTTGCCGTGGCTGCCCGCCACCGCGATGCCGTACTTCAGCCGCATCAGCTCGGCGAGAAGCTCGCCGCGGGGGATCACCGGGACTTGCCGAAGCCGCGCGGCGATCACCTCGGGATTGTCCGGGCGCACCGCGGAACTGATCACCACCACCTTCGCGCCGGCGATGTTGGAGGCCGAGTGACCGATCTGAATGCGGGCGCCCAGGCGCTGCAGGCGGTCCGTGATGGGTCCGGCCTTCAGGTCCGAACCGCTCACCGTGTAGCCCAGGTTCAGCAGCACCTCGGCGATGCCGCTCATGCCGATTCCGCCGATGCCGGTGAAATGGACGTGTTGGGGCTTGAAAAACATTTCGAATCTGTATTGTTTCGGGCTTTCGCCCCCTCTGTCAACGGCCACCGGGGCCAAAACGCTCAATTTCCAGCCCTCCCGGACAATTCTTCCAGCAAATCCGCCGCCCTTCGGGCCGCGCCGGGCATGGCGAAGGTCCGGGCGGCGGCGGCCATTCGGGCCAAGAGCTCGGGATCGGCCTTCAGGGCGAGGATCTCCGCGGCAAGACGGACGCCGGTCAGGTCGGCGTCGCGCACCAGCCGGGCCGCGCCGCGAGCCTCGAACGCCTCCGCGTTTTTCAATTGGTGATCGTCGGCGGCGAAGGGAAAGGGAATGAGCAGGGACGGCTTGCCCGCGGCGGCGAGCTCCGCCACGGCGCCCGCGCCGGCCCGCGACACAACCAGATCCGCGCAGGCAAACGCGGCCGGCATATCGGCGATGAACTCCACCACTTCTCCTTCCATCCCGCTTTCGCGGAACGCGTCCGCGGCGTCCGCGTATCCGGCGGCGCCGGTCTGCAGCGTCATCCGTATTCCGGGTCCGCGCGCCGCCAGCAGCGGCCAGCTTTCGCGCGCCGCGCGATTCAGCGTACGCGATCCCTGGCTGCCGCCGGTAATCAAGACCCGAAAGAACGCCGGGTCTTTTTTCTCCGGCAAAGCGAAAAATTCCTCGCGCACGGGCAAGCCGGCCACCTCCGCCCGTCCGGGCGGGAAGCGCGCCGCGGTCTCGGGAAAGCTCACCAGCGCCTTGGCCACAAAGTGCCGAAACCAGCGGATCGCGGCTCCGGGCACGACGTTCGGCTCCATCACGATCACCGGCAGGCGCGCCCACAGAGAGGCGAGCATCACGGGGCCGGCCACGTATCCGCCCAGCGAGAACACCGCGGCGGGGCGATGCTTGCGCAACAACCGCGCCGACTTCCACACGCTCCAGGGAAGCTGCAGCAGCGTCGACAGCTTGCGCCGCGGGCTGACCCGATTCAGCCCCCCGATTTCGATCCGCTCGAAGAGAAACTTCTCAAGCGGCGCCAGCCGCGCTTCCATTCCACCCGGCGTTCCGATGAACACGGCCTCATGGCCGCGAGCGCGCAATTCCCGCGCCACCGCGAGCAGCGGCATGACATGACCGCCCGTTCCGCCCCCGGCCATGATGAAAACCGCCAAGGCTACCCCGCGTGCTCGCTGATGCTGAGCAGCATCCCCAGCGACATCAGCGTGCTGAGAAGAGAGCTTCCACCGGAGCTGATCATCGGCAGCGGAATTCCCTTGGTGGGCGCCAGGTCCAGCACCACGCTCATGTTGATCAGCGCCTGCACCACCACCACGGTGGTAATCCCCAAGGCCAGATAGCGGCCGAACTCATCAGGCACGGTCCAAAAAAGCCGCATGCCGCGCCACAGGATCACCAAAAACCCGGCGAGCAGCGCGGCGGATCCCAACAACCCGAGTTCCTCGCCGACCACGGCGTAGATGAAGTCGGTATGAGCCTCCGGCAAATAGAGCAGCTTCTGCTTGCCCTGCATCAGCCCCACGCCGATGACGCCTCCCGTGCCCACGGCGATCTTCGATTGCCGGGCCTGATAACCGGGATCGCGCACGCTGGACGCCTTCCGCAGGTATTTTTTCAAGCGGCCCTCGGGATCCACCTTGCTGAGCAGATGGTGCTCCGGATCCACGTAAGCCAGAACGCGGCCCAGCCGGTAGGGCTTGCTGATCACCGCGATGCCGCCGAACAGCAGGGCGGCGGCGGCGGCCAGGGCGAAGTAGCGCGGCTCCAGGCCGGCCACGAAGAAGACGATCACGGCGGTGAGCAGCAGCACAATCGCCGTGCCCAGATCCGCCACCACCACCATGAACGTCAGCATCACCACCGCCAGCGCCGCCGGCAGCAGCGTGTGGCGGGAATTGATGGCGCGCGCCCGCAGCGAGATGAAATAGGCGAGGAAGATGGCCAGCGCGGGCTTGGCCAGCTCCGATGGTTGCAGCGAGAATCCGGCGAAGCGAATCCAGCGGTGCGCCCGCTGATCGAGGAAATACACCGCCACCAGCAGCGCCAGCACGACGCCCAGCGAGGCGAATGCCCAGGCGGGAGTCTGCATGGTGCGGAAATCGCGTTTCTTGAAATACATCAGAGCCGCGAGTCCGATGACCGCCCAGCCCAACTGCCGCATCAGGAAGTAAGTGCTGGACTGAAACTTTACCTGGCCGATGAGCGAAGAAGCCGAGAACATCACCACGAGCCCCAGACTGACCATCGCCACCACGGTGGACAGAAGAATCCAGTCTGTTTTCAGCCGTTGCGCCATGTCAGATCTCCGCCACCAGCTTCTTGAACACCCGCCCCCGGTGTTCATAATTCTCGAACTGGTCAAAGCTCGCGCAGGCGGGCGCGAGCAGCACGATATCGCCCCGGGAGGCTCGCGCGCGCGCCTCGGCCACCGCGCGATCCATGGTTCCGCAGGAGATGAGCGGCGCGGCGCCGCCGAGCTGTGCTTCGATCTTGGCGGCCGCGGCCCCGATCAACAGCACCCCACGCGCTTTCCGGCCGAGCGAGGGCGCCAGCACGCTGTAGTTGCTGTCCTTGTCCTTGCCGCCCAAGATGATCCACAGCCCGCCGGCGAAGGAATCGATTGCTTTCTGGGTCGCGTCCACGTTGGTGGCCTTGGAATCGTTGTAGTAGCGGACGCCGTCGATCTCGCGAACGAACTCAATGCGGTGCTCGACGCCGGGGAAGGCGCGGACCGCGGCGGCGATGCGATCCGCGGAGGCGCCGGCAAGGGAGGCGCAAAGCGACGCCGCCATTACGTTTTCGACGTTGTGGAGCCCCGGAAGCGGTATTTCCGCGCGCTTCATCCAGGGCTCGCCCAGCAAATACAACTGCTCGCCGCGGAAGAACATGCCGTGCGGCTGCTCGTCGCGGAAGCTGAACCAAACCGGCTTGGCCCGCGTATGCTTCGCGTAGGAAGCGACGATGGCGTCATCGCTGTTCAGCACGGCGAATCCCGATTCGTCCTGAGTCTCGAACAGGCGGCGTTTCGCGGCCGAATACGCCTCCATGGTGCGGTGGCGGTCCAGGTGGTCGGGAGTGAGGTTCAAAGCCGCGCCGATCTTGACCCGGAACTCGCGGATGGTCTCCAACTGGAAGCTGGAGAGCTCCAAAACGTTCCACTGGCCGGCGCGTGAGGTCTCCACCATGGAGGCGGGCGGAGTTCCGATATTGCCGCCGACCTGGCAGGGAATTCCGCTCTCCGTGAGGATGTGTCCGGTCAGAGCGGTAGTGGTCGTTTTTCCGTTCGATCCGGTGATGCCGATGACAGGGCCGCGCAGGTAGAAACCGGCGAGTTCGACTTCGCCGATGACCGGGACGCCGTGCTTCCGGGGCGTCTCGAGCAGGTCAAGATCCCAGGGAACGCCTGGCGAGAGCACGATCAGGTCCACGCCTTCCAGGGCGCGCGGCGTTTGGCCGGCGTATTCGACGCCGTCGACGGTATCGAGTTCCGCCGCCGGTTTGGTATCCACGCCGCGCACGGAGGCGCCGCGGGCGAGCAGCAGGCGCGCCGCGGCGGCTCCGGACCGCGCCATGCCCACCACCGCGACTTTGGCTCCCTCAATACGCATTTATCTCAGTTTCAGCGTGCTCAGCGCGAACAGCGCCATCACCAGCCCGGCGATCCAGAACCGCGTGATCACCTTGGCCTCATCCCATCCGAGCGCCTCGAAGTGGTGGTGCAGAGGCGCCATTTTGAAAACTCGCTTGCCGCGCAGCTTGAAGCTGCCCACTTGAATCGCGACGCTGAGCAGTTCGATCACGTACACGCCGCCGATGAACAGCAGCAGGATCTCCTGTTTGATCAGCACCGCCACGGTGCCCATCGCTCCGCCCAGTCCCAGCGCGCCCACGTCGCCCATGAAGACCTCCGCGGGATGCGAGTTGTACCACAGGAAGCCGAGAGAAGCGCCCGTCATGGCGCCGCAGAAGATGGTGAGCTCGTTGGCGCCCGGCAACCGCGCGAGATCGAGGTAACGCGCCAGCTCCGCGTGACCGGTGACGTAGCACAGAGCGGTCATCGCGCCGGCGGCGATGATCATCAGCCCGATGGCCAGTCCGTCCAGCCCGTCGGTGAGATTGACGGCGTTCGATGAGCCCACCAGCACCAGGATCATGAATCCGAAGAAGAACACGAACGCGAAGGGATAGGTATAAGTCTCGCGCAGCAGGGAGTCGATCAGCAGGTCCGGCTTGAACTGCTTGAAGAACGGAACGTTCATGGCGGTCGCGTATTGGCCTCGCGAGTGCAGGTACAGCAGGAAGAGGCCGATCAGCAGCGCGGCCAGCACCTGCAGGCCGAACTTCCGCCGCGCGGTGAGGCCCAGATTGCGCATCCGCTTCACCTTCGTGTAGTCGTCATAGAAGCCGATGGCGCCGAAGCTGACCAGGCCGAGCATCGCCAGCCACACGTAAGGATTTCGCAAGTTGGCCCAGAGCAGCGTGGGCACCACGATCGCGATAATGATCAGCACGCCGCCCATGGTGGGCGTGCCCGCCTTCTTGGCGTGCGATTTCGGACCTTCCTCGCGGATGTACTGCCCCACCGACATCTCGCGCAGCTTGTTGATCAGCCAGGGCCCCAGGACGATAGAGAGCAGCAACGCCGTGATGGTGGCGCCGGCGGTGCGGAAGGTGGAGTATTGGAAGACGCGAAACGGCGAAAAGGCCGGGTACAGGGTTTCAAACAGCAGCCAGTACAGCATTTCAGGCGAGAAACCTTTCCAGCGCTTTTTCAACGCGCGTGCCGCGCGATCCCTTGAAGAGGATGGCGTCTCCGGGCTGGACCACGCCCCGGAGGAATTCGCCGGCCTGTTCTGGCTGCTCGAAAAAATACGCGGCGTCGACTGCATGGCCGGCACCTTTGGCTGCGTCCAAGATGTGACAGGCCGCGCCGCGTATCCCAACGAGCAATTGAACGCCCGACATCGCTGCGTAGTTTCCTACCTCGCGATGCAGGGCCTCAGCCCAGTGGCCGAGTTCGAGCATCTCCCCCAGCACGGCGATCTTCCGCCGCCCCGGTGCATCCCGCAGCACGTCCAGCATGGATCGGACAGCGTCAGGATTGGAGTTGTAGCAATCGTTATAAACCAAAACCCCTTGAAAAGTAAACTGTTCCCCCCGCATTTTGGGACGGGCCAGGGCGGCGACGGCTTCGCGCAGGCGGTCCGGTTGGATTTCATACAGGCCCGCCGCCGCGATGCCCGCCAGGATGTTCAATACGTTGTGGCGTCCGATGAGGCGCGTTTCGAACTCGACTCCTTGAACGCGGAATCGCGAGCCGTCTTCCAGGAACTCCACCGCTTCGGCGCGCACATCGGCCGCCTGGCCGATTCCGAAAGTGATGGTGCGTCCGGGATGTACGTCCCGGAAGGTCGCGACCCGGGCGTCGTCGGCGTTCAGGATCGCCACGCCGTCGGCGGGCAAGGATTCGATCAGCTCGCGCTTGGCGGCGGCGATGCCTTCGATGGACTCGAAGTTCTCGATGTGGGCGTAGCCCACGTTGGTGACGATGCCGGCGCTCGGGCGAGCCAGCGCGGCCAGTTGCCGGATCTCGCCCGCGTGATTCATGCCCATTTCGATCACCGCCACCCGCGCGTCGCCGGGCAGCCGTAACAGCGACAACGGCACACCGACGAAGTTGTTGAAATTGCCAACCGTCTTTCCCGTCCGCACTCCCACCCCGAGCAGCGCCGCCACCACATCCTTCGTGGTCGTCTTGCCCGCGCTGCCGGTGATGCCGATCACCTCGCCGCCCCAGCGTTCGCGAGCCCAGCCCGCGACGCGAATCAGGGCTTCCTGCGTATCGGGCGTCAGGATCTGTGTCCCGGCGTCCCCGACCCGGCGCTCCACCACAACCGCCGCCGCGCCTTTCTCCAGCGCCGCGGCGACATAATCATGCCCGTCGTGATTCGGACCCCGCAGGGCGAAAAACAGGTCGCCCGCGGCAAGGGTGCGCGAATCCACGCTCCAGCCGGTCACCCACTGCCCGGCGGGGCCTTCCGAACCCAGCGCGCGGGCTACTTCGTCAAGACCGAACTTCATCGATAGCCCAAACTCTCCAGAACCGCGCGCGCTGCTTCGCGATCGTCGAAATGAATCGTCCGGTCCTTTAGAACCTGATAGGTCTCGTGTCCCTTGCCGGCCAGAATCACGATATCGCCGGGCTGGGCGCGTTCGATGGCCAAACGGATGGCGCGCTCGCGATCGGGCTCCACCAAATGCGGCGTATCGAAGCGGCGCAACCCCACCAGCGCGTCGTTCATGATGTCCAGCGGATCCTCGCCGCGGGGATTATCGGACGTCAGGACCACAAAGTCGCTGAACTCGGCGGCGGCCATTCCCATCAGCGGGCGCTTCGCGCGGTCGCGATCGCCCCCGCAGCCGAAAAGCGTAATTACCTGACCCTTGGAAATTCCCCGCGCCGCCGCGATCACGTTGCGCAGCGCGTCATCGGTATGCGCGTAGTCCACCACCACGGCGAACGGTTGTCCGGAATCGACGCGCTCGAATCGCCCCGGCACCGCCCGGCACGCCTCCACCCCTGTGGCGATCGCCGGCAGGCCGACTCCAAGCGAGACTGCCGCGCCGGAAGCGGCGAGAATGTTGTACACGTTGATCCGCCCGGCCAGGGCGGAACGTACCGCCTGCCTTTGCCCGGCGTGGACGAGAGTGAAGCGCAGTCCGTCCAGCCCGCTTTCCACATTTTCCGCCCGCAGGTCCGCGTCGTGTCCGATCCCGTACCAGATGGTTTCGCCGGCGGCGCGAATCCGCCGCGCCCACTCGTCATCGCGATTCAGCACGGAGAAGGGCGGCGCGGGCGCATCCTCCGGGTGGAAGAGCAATTGCTTGGCTTCGAAGTAATCCTGCATCGTGCCGTGAAAATCGAGGTGGTCGCGGGTCAGGTTCGTGAATACAGCCGTGTGGTACGCGATGGCGAAAATCCGACGCAGCGCCAGTGCGTGGGAGGAAACTTCCATTGTGACATGCGTTCCGCCAATCTGCTCCAGGCCGGCGAAAAAGCGCATCACGTCCAGGGATTCCGGCGTGGTGTTGACCGCCGGGAGCACTTGGTCGCCCATGCGGTACTCGATGGTCCCCATCAAACCCGTAGTGAAGCCGGCCGACCGCAGAATCGCGTCCAGCAGGAAGGCCGTGGTGGTTTTTCCGTTCGTCCCGGTGATGCCGGTCAGCTTGAGGCGCGTGTCCGGTTCTCTATAGTACCGGCGGGCGGCAAGGGCAAGCGCCTTGCGGCCGTGCTCCACCTCAATCCAGGGCGCGGTGAATCCGGAAGGTCTGGCGAGCTCACTCACCACTGCGATGGCTCCGTTCTCGATCGCCTGCGCGGCGAAGTCGCGCCCGTCGGCGCGCGCTCCGGCAAAGGCGAAGAAAAGAGATCCGGGGCCCGAGCGCCGCGAATCGTATTCCAGTCCATCCACGCGAGCCTCGGCGATGGCGGCATCCAATCCGCTCTTCACGCCGGCACTCCCCAGCATTTCCCGCACTGTCATTCGTCATCGCGACAACAGGATTCGTACCGCCCGGCCGGGCGACAGGGCCGACCCCGGTGGAGGATCCTGAGCGCGCACCAGTCCGTTTCCCGACATTTCCACCGCGACTCCCCTGGCCGAGGCGACCTCCAGCACGCTGCGCATGGTCATGCCCTGAAAGTCCGGGACACGAGGCCCGGCCGTCTCGGAAAAAATCCGCCGGTCCGGACCCGCGGCGGGAGCCGAAGCTCCTTCCTCAGGCCGGACCGGCGGTTGAGTGACGGAGGATACAGCAGTTTCGCCGGGGGACTCCGCGTCCACTCCCCGGCTGATCTCGGCCAGCGGCAAGTCATTCAGGTCGGCTTTGGCGACTTCCTTCACCGGCGCCTGCGACAGCTCGATGGGAATGTCCTTGGGCGTATCCAGGATGCGGAGCGCGCCACTGGCGACCTCGCGGAACACGGGCGCGGCTACCGCGCCGCCAAAACCGGCGCTGCCGCCGCTGGTTCCATTCAGCGTCACCACCACTACGATGGCGGGGTTGGTCACCGGGGCGAAGCCCATGAAACTGGCGTTATAGGTATGCGTGTACTTCTTCGTCGCGAGGTCGAAAATCTGCGCCGATCCGGTCTTGCCGCCGGACGTGTAGCCGCGCAGCGTGGCGGCCTTGCCGGTTCCGCTCAACACGACCCGCTCCATCATCTGGCGCATGGTGATGGCGGTTTCCGGTTGCAGAATCTGTTCCCCCGCCCCGGAAGCGGTGAACTCCGGCGCGGAACCAGGCTTCTCGCGTTTCAGCACCAGTCTCGGTTTCACCAGCGTGCCCCCGTTTGCAATCGCCGAACACGCGCGAGCCAGTTGCACGGTGGTGGTGGACACCTCATGGCCCATGGCGATGGATCCGATGGAGGTCCGGCCCCACTTGCGGGTGGGACGCAGGATACCCGCGGATTCGGCGGGCAGGGGCAGGCCGGACGCCTGGCCGAAGCCGAACCGGCTGACGTACTCGTGCAGGCGCTGCTCGCCGACCGCGAGCCCGACGCGGATCACGCCCACATTGCTCGATTTCGCCAGCACATCGGCCATGCTCAGCGCGGCGTAGGCGTGATGGTCGTGAATGGTGCGCCCGAAGAGCTGAATCGTACCGTTGCCGCAATTCAGAATCGACTCCGGACGGAGTCTGGTGGTTTCCAGGGCGGCCGCGATCGTAAAGGCCTTGAACACGCTTCCCGGCTCGCTGGCGTAGCTGACCGGCACATTATGACGGGCGACAGGGTTCTCGCCGGGGGCGGGCGGCTCGTTCGGATCGTAGGCGGGGTAGCTGGCGAGGGCGAGGATTTCCCCGGTTCTGGGATCCATCACCACGACGCTGCCGGTGCGGGCGCGGGAGGAAGCCACTGCGCGAGCAAGCTCGCGTTCCGCCAGGTACTGGATGCGGCTATCGAGGGAGAGCGTCAGGTTGACTCCGGGCAGCGGCTTCACCTCATCGTCGATCGCGAACGCCTGGCGGGTCACGTCCGTTAGCAGGATCAGCTTTCCGTTGGTTCCGCGCAGCTCCTCATCCAGAGCCATCTCGATGCCGGCGTTGCCCCGCTCCTGCGTATCTTCCTTGCGGACCATGCCCACGCCGCCGAGAACATGGGCGGCCAGCGTTCCGTTCGGATAGAATCGGCGGCTCTCCTTCTGGAAGCCGATCCAATCCAGCTTCAAGGCTCGCAGCCGAGCCGACTCCGCGGGCGTGACCTTGCGTTTCACCCAAAGAAAACCGGTGCGGCGAGAGACCGCTTTGCGCATTCGGTCCAACAGGACGCTCCGGTCCAGGGAGAGCACGGGAGAGAGGATGTCGGCGGCAACCGTGAGATCGGGAATACGCAGGGGGTTGATGTGCACGGAATCCACGGGCATGCTGATGGCCAGCATCTGGCCGTTGCGATCGGAGATAGCGCCGCGCGCGGCCTGGATTTCCTCGGTGCGGGTCTGCTGCTGCCGGGCGACGGCTTTCAATTCGGCGTGCTGGAAGATCTGCAGGTGCACCAGGCGGCCGGCGATGATCGCCGCCCACAGCACGGCCCCGGAAATCAGCCAGCGGAGCCGTTTTGTCGCCTGCGGATCGACCATACCGCTACCACCGCCTCTACTTGTTCAGGGCGAGCGTGCCTTCCGGCTTCCCGCTCTCCAGGTAAATCACCTTCTGCGGCGCCGGGGCGCCGAAATCCTTGCTGCGCGCCAGCTCATCCATGCGCTCCGGAGACCGCAGGCGCGCTTCCTCGACGTGCAGCGAAGCCTGTTCGGCGCGCAGGCGTTCGCCTTCGGCGCGAAGCTGCTCCACCCGATAGCCGGCCAGCAGGCCGTATGCGCTGGGCAGCAGCACGCCGATGACAAGAAGCACGGCCACCCCGGCGGTGCCGATCATCTTCCAGGCGGCCTTGCCCGCGGCGGGGTCGGCGGCGCGCACCACGCGCGTGTTGTCGATCCGCTTCACGTAAAAGTAAATGTCTTCATTGGCGAAGGGCCGCAAGCGAAAACTCTCCTCTTCGGTCCGCCCTTCGCGCAGCGTATCCACGGCGCCCGTTCCCATCAGCCGGTTGAACATTGTCGCCAAAGTTGCCATATTCCCTTTCCCGTCCTGCCGCTCTATTCAGTACATTTCGAGCGCGCGCAGCTTGGCGCTGCGCGATGGTGGATTCTCTGCCACTTCTGTGGGCGCCGGCGCAACGACATGTTTCGTCAGCACCTTCGCCGCCCCCCGCCGTTGCAGCTCCCGGAACGCGACCTTCACCTCGCGATCCTCGAGAGACATGAACGTCAGGATCACCACCCTGCCCCCGGAACCCACCAGTTCCGGCAGCAGTTTCAATAACGCCGCAAGCTCTTCCCGCTCGCGATTCACGGCGATCCGCAGCGCCATGAAGGTCTGCGTCGCCGGATGAAGTCGTCCCGTTCGCGGCGCGGCCTGCTCGATCACCTTGGCCAAATGTCGAGTGGTTGTAATCGGCCGCGCCCGAACGATTGCTCTGGAAATTCTTCTGCTCCTCCTTTCTTCGCCCAACTCATAAATGAGGTCGGCGAGCGCCTTCTCGGCGGTGAAATTTACTATGTCGGCGGCCGTGTCGCCTTGCGAGCGGTCCATGCGCATGTCGAGTTCGCCGTCGGCCATCAGCGAGAATCCCCGCCCGGCCTCGGTCAACTGGTAGCGGCTGACCCCCAGGTCCGCCAGTAACCCGTCCGCTTTCTCCACACCCGCGGACGTCAACGTCTCGCGCAGCCCCGAAAACGTGCTGTGCCGGAAGCGGATCCGGTCCGCGCAATCGGCCGTATTCGCACGGGCCATTTCGAGCGACTCGGCATCGCGATCGCAGGCCACCACAAATCCCGTTTCGAGCCGCCTGGCGATGGCGCCCGTGTGGCCTCCTAGCCCGCACGTCGCATCCACGTACACACCCGCGGGCCGGATTGCCAGGTATTCCAGGCACTCGGCGAGCATCACCGGGACGTGGACCATACATCGCTACTTCAGCCCCTTCTCCTTCAACTTCCTGACCTTCGCCGCCAGCCCCTCCAGGGCGCGCTGCTTCTTCGCCTCGAACGTGGCGTTGCTGTACACGTTGATCACCCCCTGGTGCGTGTCCAGCCAAATCTGCGCATCTTCCAAAGCCAGTTCGCGCCGCAGGTTAGTCGGAAACAGCACCCGCCCCTGGCCGTCCATCTCGCAATCCTGGCCGTAAAGGTTCGCGATCAGCGATACGTCCTCGGCGATCTCCGGGTCGTCTACCGCTCCGTCCAGCACAATTTCATTGCTTCGCCACACCGAGATCGGGTAAATTCGAGCTGTCTCCACGTCCAGCGTCGTGATGAAAACCTTTTTCGTCCCAAAGCTTTCCAGATACTCTTGCACCGCAGCCGGCAGCTTCACGCGCCCCTTCTCGTCCATGCGGGCGGAGAACGCGCCTCGGGGAGGCTCCGCCACGACCACGGGTCTGGATTGGGAATCCATCACGTTCGGTCCAGATCGGTCCACTTTCGACCACTGACCGAGTTTGGCACAGGATTTTTTCGAAAGCAATACATAAAGGTGCAGAAAGTGTTCTACGCCTTTTGTTCGCTATCGGTTAGACGAGCGCGAGGTCACGAAACCGGGGCCGGACGCTGGATTCCGAGCGAAAAGACGAGTCCCACGCCCGCGATCACGGCCGCGGTGAGGCCCCAAGCACCCAGCAAACTCTTCTCAATGAGGTAACCCGCGATGAGCGGACCCAGGATCTGGGCGACCGACGTCAGGGACTGGGTCAGGCCCAGCACCATGCCCTGTTCGGTCCGCGCCGCGGCCTGAGTAATAAGGCTCGTGGCGACCGGGCGCACAAATCCGCCGAGCGCGCTGATAGTGGTGACGGCGATCAGCGCGGGGACCGTGAACGCGACGGCCAGCCCGGCATAGCCGGCCACCAGCGCGGTGAATCCGGTGAACAGCAGCGCCCCCTCCCCGAAGCGCTTCACCAGGCGGCCCAGGGCGGGACCTTGCGTAAACAGTCCCAGCAGGCCGGCGTAGCCGTAGAAATATCCCACCTCCTCCGGTCCGAACGGCCGGCCGTCCCAGGTGAAGCGGCGTTCGGCATAAAGAGCGAATCCGGAGGTGAAGATGGAGAAGGAAAGCACGAAGGCGAAGAACTGCCCCAGGAGCGGGGCGAAGCGAGGGCGCTGGAAATATTCGCGGTACCGCCCCCAGCTCAACAGGGTGAGACGGCGTCCGGATTCGGCGCCGGCCACCGGTTTGGTTTGGGGAAGAAGGAAGAACGTTGCCAGGATGCTGGTGGCGGAGAGTCCGGCGGCGGCGTAGACAGGCCAGTGATAGCCGAACTGCGACAGAAAGCCGGAGATCGCCGGCCCCACCAAGAATCCGAGCCCGAAGGCGATCCCGATGAGACCGAAAGCGCGGGAACGCTCGGCGGGCGCCGTGACATCGGCGATATAGGCCTGAGCCACGCTGAGGTTGCCGGCGGTGATCCCGTCGATGATGCGGGAAAGAAACACCCACGGCAGGGTTTCAGCCGCGCCCAGGATCAGAAACCCGGCGAAGGTTCCCATCTGGCTGAGGAGCAGGATCGGCCGGCGGCCAAAGCGATCCGAAAGCTGGCCCAGAAGCGGCCCGGCGAAGAGCTGGCAGGCGGAGTAAGAAGTCAGCAGCAGTCCCACCTGGCTCGGCGACGCGCCCATGCGCTCGGCGTAGAAGGGGAGCAGCGGGATCATCAGGGTGAGCCCGAGCACATCGACGACCACGATCAGGAAAATAGGGAGTAGCGGCGAGGAACGCAAGCTGTAGCTATCATGCCACGCCGGACAAATTCCGTGCCTATAATGCGCGTATGGCGGCGTTGTCCGACTTTGCGTCCCGGACCCGCGTGGAGGATCTTCGCCGCGTGCGTGCCGAGGATCTCGCGCCTATTCTGGAGGAGGAGGTGGCCGCCTGGCGCGAGGAACTGGCGTGGGACTTCACCGCCTCCGCCGAACTGGTCCGCCGTTTCGTCAGCATTCAGAGTCTAAGCGGCTTCGCGCTTTACAACGGACCGGCGTGCGCGGGCTACGGCTACTACGTGGCGGAAGATCGCAAGGGCCTGATCGGGGACCTGTACGTCCGGCGGGCGTACCGGACGGTGGAGAATGAGAATCTGTTGCTGTCGGCGATTGTGGAAGCGCTGCTGCGCCTGCCGCAGGTGTCGCGCATCGAATCGCAGTTGATGATGCTCGAATCGCCGCTGGCGCGGCCTTTGCCGATGCAGCATCGCGCGCGCGTGTTCCACCGGCATTTCATGGAAGCGCGCCTGCAGCCGGGTCTCGTGCTGCCGGAGCGGGAACTGCCGGACCTGCGCATTCAACCCTGGGAAGATCGCCGGCAGGAGGATTCGGCGGAGGTGATCGCCGACGCCTACCAGGGTCATGTGGACGCATTGATCAACGATCAATACCGCACGGCGGCGGGAGCGCGGCGCTTCCTGATGAACATCGTGCAGTATCCCGGCTGCGGCAGTTTTTTTCCGGACGCTTCGCTGGCCGCGTACTGGCCGCGGACTGCCCGAATGGCGGGGCTGTGCCTGGCTAGCCTGGTGGCGGAAACGACCGGGCACATCACGCAGGTGTGCGTAGCCCGGGAAGCCAAGGGCCGCGGCGCGGGCTACGAATTGATGCGACGATCGCTGGAACGCATGGGCCGGCATCGCTGCGACCGGGTGAGCCTGACCGTGACGGCATCCAACAAGGACGCCGTGCGCCTCTACGAGAGTATCGGCTTCCGCGTGCGGCGCAACTTCGCGGCGTACGTCTGGGAGTAACTTCAGCGGACTTCGGCGCCGGGGAAGTAGTGCGCCAGGATCTGGCGGAAGCCGGCTCCGCCGCGCGCCATCGCGGCCGCCCCATGCTGGCAGAGCCCGACGCGATGGCCTTGCGCGGGACGGCGATCCCGGCGGCAACTGGCGCATTCCACGGCGAAATACGGATAAGCCGAGATCGCCCAACCGGCCTCGGCCAAAGCGCGAGTGCGGCCTCCACAGCGGGAGGAGAAGAACGCCTCGATCGCCCGGCCGCGATACTCGAGTGTCAGGCCTCGCGTGGAAAGCGCGGCATCCCGCGCCGGGCTGCCGGCCCGCGGCGGATGCCGCAGGAACTGGCAATGCGTGGTGTCACAGAAGTCAGCGCGGGAGTGCCGCCCCCGCAGCGCGCGATAGAACGAGCGGGCGACCACCGCTTGCGCCTGCAAAGCGGCGGGCGGAGCGCCGGGGACGCTCTCGGCGGCCACCACGCTCGCTACCGCGGTCTCGATCTCCATCTCCACCACGAGCGCGAGCGCGGCGCCGTCCTCTTGGACGCGCAACGCGCCGTGGTAGTCGCGATCGATCTTGCCGGGGATGCGCAGGCGGAATCGCGAGCCGGGCGGAAGCGCGGCCGGAGCGTTCGCTGCTCGAAGCCGCAGCGTCGCGCGACCCTCCAGCACCACGTTGCCGCGGGGCGTTTCGACAATCAAAGGTCCGGCGCCAGCGGGCTGTAGATCGGCGAGGGGCGAGCGGAACAAGCCGAGCACCTGGATCCGCACCGGCTCCGCCCCCGCCGCGCTGGCCGCTAGCAATAGCAGGTGGGCGGCGGCTTTCACGGGCGGATGATGTGTATCATGGCGGCGGCGGTTTCCGCCGCTTTGCTGCCTGGCCTTCCATGCACCCGGACCAGAAGGAGATAGCGCGGCTGATCCCGGGGGAACATCGCGACGGCGAACCCGTCACCATCGTCCCGGGGAGAGTGGACGCAGGCCGCGGTGCCCGTCTTCGCGATCGCGCCCCCGCCGATCGCGCGCGCGGTTCCCGTGGAGGCGGCCAGCCGCATGCCCTCAATCACACTGGCCGCGACGGGGTCGGCCCGGCGCTGCAGGAGTTCGGCATAGGCCGCGGCGATCGCCGCTGGAACGATGCGCCAGGCATCTCCGGCTCCAATCCAGGAGTCCGGATCGCGGCGCCCCGGCTCGGGCAGCCCGAAGCGCAAGGCGATCGTTTTCAGCGCGGCTTCCGGCGTGGTCCGCGCGAGTTCGCGAAAGTAATGATTGCAGGAGCCGGCGAGTGCGTCGCGGGCGCCGATCACCCCATGACCGGAAGGCCGCCAGCAGCGGTCCCGCTCGCCGCGACAGACCAGGCGGGGGAAACGCACGCCATTCGCTTCACCGTAGGCAAGCACGAGGAACGGCTTCACCAGGGATCCGGCGGGGACCGGTGCGCTTTGGTCCGGCCAGCGCGCGGCGATCGGCTTGCGATCCGGGAGGCCGGCAAGAAGGTAACTGGTGTCGCGATCCGGGAAGCGAAGTTGCAGCGCCCGCGCGATCGATTCGTCCTGCAGCGAAGCGGCGAAGATAAACAGCAGCGCGATCATGGCGTCCACCGGTATTCCACGGTTTGCGACACCGCGTCTGGGGACTGCGCGGTTTGCGCCTCCACGGACTCCAGGCGGCGGAGGACGCGCGCAAGGCTGCCGGCGTTTCCGGAAAGGAACGCAGGCGGCGTCAATTGCCCCGGATCGCCGGACGGCGGCGGGAGCATCGGATAGTCGATCATCCGCGCCATGCGGTCGAGTGCCGCCAGTTGTCCGCGGTGATTGTAGTACGACATCGATGAGTATGGACCTGCCGCCGCGGTTCCGCGCCGGGCGATGGCGGCGGCGATATCCTCCGCCCGGTGAGCAACGATCAGCAGGCGGCCGTCGACGAAGAGATTGAGGCGGCCCAGTCCGGTGAGGGTCAGCACATTGGGCGAGATCGCCGAGGGCCGCCACGCCGCCCCCTGTCCCGCCGCGCTCCACAACTCGCGCGCGACACCCGCAAAGGCGGATTGCACCGCGCCCGCGTCCCACGGCGATGCAGCCCACACCGCGAGCATGGAATCGATCTCCGGAAACAAGCGGTTCTCTCCGCGGGCCGTCATCTGGCGCAACAGTGCCGCCGGCGGATTGCCCGCGAACAAGGATCGTAGCGGCCCGAGGGAGGCAGCATCGTCTTCCGGCGCACGCGGCGCTTCGTCGATGCGCGTTTCCAGGCCGGATTCGAATCCCTTGGAGAAGTTCCAGGCGGGTTCCGGCGGTGCGAAGTCCATGGGCTCATTCGCGGTTCTTTCCGGGAGGAAGAAAACGGCCCCCGCCGACTGCGCGGTTTGCTCGGCGCCGGGCGCGAGGCGTAGATCGAAGAAACCCGCGGCGCGGTCCGCGAGTGGAAGCAAGTTGGCCAGCGGAGCGGGATTCGCGAGCGCGGCAGCGGGTTGCGCCCGCAGAAGCACGCGATGCTCAACCCAGCGGCCGCTTTCGCGCTTGAGGTCGGAAACCGCGGCTCGATACGCGGACAGTTCCGTGATGTTGCGCGGCGCCCAGTAGGAACGGAAGTGCGGCGTGCGTACCAGCCGTTCCATGTGCGCGATCATCCGAAGGTCGCGCTGCCCGGGAGGGGCGGCCTTGAGGACGTCCACCGCCCAGGCTTCGCCCGGCAGCGCGGGTTTCGATTCTCCGGAGAGCAGGGCCAGTGCGTTCGCCACCAGGTCCTCCCGCGTCGCGGCCACCAGCAAGTCGCCTATGATGGCGAACGCCACCACTCGCTGCGAGGCCGAATCGGTCTTCACGAAGAAATCCGCGCCGCCCGATTTTCGCGGCTGGAAGGCCGCGCGAGCGCGGCCCAGCGCCGTTTCCGCGGCGCGCGCCGAAGCAAGCCGCGTGATGTACAGGAATTGCAGGCTGCCGATGTCGTACACCGCGAGCGCGGACTCGCCGCCGGCCGCCGACTCGAGCATCGCCATGTCCGGCGTGAAACCCGCGGCGGCCGCGAACTCGCCGCGGGCTTCCCGCAGCCGGAGCATCAAGCGCGAGCGCTCAAACTCCTGGTAGTTCGCGCTCCCCAGCCACTCCCGCTTCTCCACCGAGCGGTTCCAGTCGCCCAGCAGCCCGCGGAGATCGCGCGCTTCCACGTACAACAACGCTCCCGCCGGAAACAGCGAAACGAGAGCCGGAGGCGAGGGCTGCGCCAAGGCCCACCAGGCGAACGCGGCAGTTAGGACGCATCCGCAGGACGCAATCGCGAATCGGTTTCTCATTGCCCACCTCCCAGGCGCGGACGCACGACTCGATCCTGATCGATCCCGCCGGTGACCACCGGCGCGCGCCGCCGGTTCTCTTCCACGCGATCCGCTTGCGCCGCGTACCGCGCCGCGTTCCGGGTCCGGAGCGAGGCCGATGCCGGCCTGGGGTCCAGCGCCGCGGACAGCGTCGCCAGGGAGGCAGCCGCGCGGTACTGCATCTGGCGCGCGCGGATATCGGCGGCCAGGCTGGCCAGCGCCGCCCGCCGGGCAGGCTCCAGCGCGAGGCCCTGCAGGAACATCTCGGGCGGCACGCCGCTGAAGTCGGAGTCCTCCCGCATCGAAGGCGGCGTCAGCGGCTCGAGCACGGAAAGCGCGAACAGGTCCCGCTTCGCCGCCGCGGCGGTTTCGAACAACGCGATGCGGATACTTGCCTGGTCGGGCGCGTTCGCCAAAGCATTCGCAAGCAGGCGCTGGCGGATCTCGGGCGGCTTGCCTTCCGCGCCCAGCACGCGGCCCCGCACGAAATAGGGCTTGTCGGCGGTTTCCAGCGTCGCCGCGCCCCCGGCGATGATGTCGAGTTCGGCGCTGCCCAGCCCGTTGGCGGGCGCACCCAGTTTGCGCAATTCATCCGCGGCTGCCTGGCGCGCCGGATACGGCGCCAGAACGTGCCGGGCGACCGCCTGCAGCTCGCCTGCGTTGGCCTGCACCGCGGCCAGGCGCATGCGTGCTTCCGCATCCCAGGGAGACGCCTTCGCCGCCGCTTCCCGGAACTCGAGCGAGGGCGCCCGGAAGCGCTCCAGCAGCGCCGCCGCGGAAACCAGCGTGGTGAACGGCTCTTCGGAGACGATGGTCATTCGGCGCAGCAGGCCCGTCGCGCCCGCGATATCGTTCTCCTCCAGCCGGAGTTCGGCGGCGCCCAGGAAGACGGACGCATCGTTGCGTCGCTTCGCCAGTTCCCGGTCATAGACCCAGCGGAGCAGTATCCTTGCCGCCGGGGCGGAACCATCCGCCTTCATTTCCGACGCGGCGCGCAGCAGCGTTTCATATTGTGGAAGCTCGTCCGGCTCGCGATCCAGGCGCTGAAGCACTTGAGGCAGCGTTCCGGTTGCACCGGCGATTCGGATCTCCAGCACCTCGAGCTCTTCGCCGGCAAACTGCCGCGCCTCCTTAGGAAGCGAATCGAGCAGCGTTCGCGCGGCCGCATAGTCCTTGCGCGACACCAGGAATCGCAGCCGCTCGAGTTGCCAGCGGCGAAGCTCGCCGGCCGCGGCTTCGCGCTTTCCACCGGACTCCTGCGCGACGCGGCGCGACGCGGCTTCCACGATCCGGCGGTAAATCACGTCCCGCTGCGCTTCCGGGATCGTGCCGCCGGGCAGTAGCGCCGCGTAGAATTGCACGGGCGCGGGCGCGAGCGACCCCAGTTCCGCCAGCCGCGCGACACCGTCGGCCGGCGATGGCGAGGCAGCGAGAATCGCCTCCGCGATCGACTGAAATTCGTATCCACCGTTGCGGCTTACGTACTTCTCCAGCACGGTGTTCAGTTCCGGCTGCAGCGCCGGGATCATACCCGCTCGTCCCGCATGTTGGATAACGGCGGACAGCGTGGTCCAGAAATCGGCGGGGACGCGGCGCTGATCCTGCATCCCGTTCAGGGCGGCGAGGGCGGACTTCCACTGGGCCAGCGCGTCTGCGCGACGTCCGGCGGCGGCGGCGATCGACGCGATCCGGTCCCGCACCGCCGCGTCCTCGCCGGCGATCTCCAGCGCGCTGCGATATTCACGTTCGGCGCGCGTTGGATCGCCCGCGTCGCGGTACGCATCGCCCAGCGCGCGGTAGGCAGCCGCGCTTCCCGGCGACTGCTCCACCTCCGCCGGCCGGTAATCCGCCGCTTCCGGCAGATTCCGGAGGCTCAGATAATCCCCGAAGCGCGATCCGTAATAGAACCACGAATTCCCGGCGAGCACCTGCGCGCGATCGACCGGCTTGCCGATGCGCTCGCCAATCACAGGGGAGCCCAGTGCGTCTTCGAATGCCGCGCGAACCCGCGGGTCCGCGCTGGCATGATAAAGCCCCGCCAGCGCGGTGTAGGCCTTGATCCACAAAGGCGAGGACCGCTGTCCGCGCGCCTGGATCGCCGCCAGGCTGACCGCCAAATTGCCGCGCCGGATGGCGCATTCCGCGAGCTGGTTTTCCAGTTGCGGCCAGTTGTTGCGAGCCAGCAGATCGGAGAGCGCGGCGGGGCGCGGGAGCAAGGCGCCGCAGAAGCGCTCCAACTGTTCCGGCTCCAACCCGGACTGCTGATACCGCAGCGAGAGGACCCGGAGTTCGTCCGCCTCACGTCCGGCGATGGCATAGTTGCGGCCCGCTTCGCCCAGCAGAACCAGGCGATGGAGGATGCCAGGAGGCGAGGCCTTCCACAGTGCCTCCAGTTGGGAGGCAAGTTCGGCGTAGCGGCCGCGCTGTTGCTGCACGTCGATCAACCGCCGCAGCATCGGCTGCTGCTGCTCGCTGCCCGGGGCGGCAAGGAGCATGGCATGAATCCACCGCGCATGCACATCCTGCAGCCCCGCCGCTGCCGCGAACTCCGCCATCGGGCTGGTGCGGGTGCGCGACTGCAGCAGCGCGGCGATCGCCGTCTTGTCCTCCGGAGTGTAGTAGCTTCTGACCGTGTTGCCGATTTCGGCGGCCAATTGCCATGCCCAGGCCTCCGGAATACGGCTGAGCGCCGCCGCGGCGTCGCGCTGCCGCACGGCAAGCCTCGCGCGCAGTGATAGTCCGCGTCCCAGGGCGGGGTCGTCATCGGCGGTGCGCCGCAGGCCGTCTTCAGCGAACTTGCGCGCCTCCGCGATCGCTCCCCAGCGTTCCAGCGCTTCCGCGATCGCGAAGTACGCGGGCCCGCGATCGGCGCGATTCTCCATGTGTACCAGGCGCAACGCATCGACGGCTTCGGCGGACTTGCCCAAACGCATCAGTTGCTCGGCTGATTTCTCCATCCACTCGGGGTTGTGATAGGTGAGCTCCCACGCCTGGCGATATCCGCGGGCCGCCTCCTCGAAACGCAGCAGGCGTTCTTCAATCCGGGCCTTGGCCAGCACCAGATCCGCGCGATCGGGGCGCACGGCGAGGGCCCGCTGGTAGTCGGCCGCCGCGGAAGGGAGATCCTCCAGGCCTGTTTCGATGCGGGCCAGAACCATGGGCCAGCGGATATCGCGGGGCGATTCCACGGCCGCGCTACGGAAGGACGCGAGCAGGCGATCCCGCTGCTGATGCCGCGCGGCATGGAGCGCCGCCTCTTCGGCCAGCGCCGCGTCTTCGGGAAAAAGCTTCAGCAATTCGATGTACTGGTCCGCGGCGGAGCGGAAGTCGCTCAGCCGGTTCATGGCGGGAATCAGCCCTCGGCGGAGCGACCCTTCCATCCGGTTCCTTTCCGCCGGCGGAAGCTGGGATGCGCGCAAGGCAGCCAGGCGCTGGGTGTAGAAGCTCCGCAGGCCGGCGTCGTCACCGGCCTGGGAGTAGGTGCCGGCCAGTGCCGCCAGGTAACCGGCGTGGAACGGCTCGGCATCGGCCAGCGGAGTCAGGATGCCGCGCGCCCGCGCCACGTCTCCGGCGGCCGCGGCCTTCAACGCCGCCTCCACTAAGAACTCATTCTTCAACGGGGAGGCGGCGTCTCCGGCGGCGCTGACCAGCAAATCGACGGCGCGCCTCGAGTTCTGATTGCGGGCATGATAATCGACGGCGCCGCGCACCACGCCCAGCAGCTTGGGGTGCTCGCGGTACAAGGCGTCCACCATCGCGGCGCCTTCGGCCACGCGGCCCTGACCTTCCAGGAATCGCGCCAGATCGAAACGCGCGGTCAGCTTCTCCACGGGATCCTGAAGCAGGCTCAGGCGGCGTTCCAGCGCTGCCTGCTCGGCGCGCGGCATGCCTTCCACGCGCGCGGCTTCCAGGACCTGCGCAAGCCGGTCCAGCGAAGTGGTGCGGCCGGCAGCCGCCACCAGGAATTGCTCCAGCGGACCACGCTGACCCTGCAGGAACCGGATTCGCAAGTCCATCGCACTTCCCGGGGGATTGGCGCTCGAAACCAGCGCGTCCGTCAGGCGATCCGCCAAGGCGCGCAACTCCGGCCGGCTGGCCAAGGCAAGCAGGCGCTGCCGCGACTTCGCTTCGCCCTCGGCCAGCGCCCCCCGCGCATACTCCCGCAGCGCCCGGTCATAGTCGCGACGGTTTTCGTGAATCGCGCCCGCTTCGTAGGCGAACACATCCGGCTGCGACAGGGACTTGCGAGCTTCCTCGATCATGCGGAGAGCGTCGTCGTACATCAGGTAGTCCCAATAAAGGGTGGCGGTTTCCAGATAGCGATCCGGATTGCCGGGTTCGATCCTGGGGATGCGGCCCCAGATCTCGCGGGCGCGGTCCATGCGTTCGCCTTCGGCTTCCATCTCACCCGCGCGGGTAAGCGGGGCGGAATCGCGAGGGAAGGCCCGCGCCAACCGCATTTCGATCTCGATGGCGGCGCTGGCGCGGGCGGGATCGAACGCCGCCAGGCTGCGCTCGATCGCCGCCGCGCGCGCCCCGAGAGCCTGCGACGCCGGAAATTCGCCGGAAACCGCGCGCATCGGCGCGGCTGCGTCCTCAAAGTGGCATCTCCAGGCTTCGCCTTCCGCCAGAAATCGCGCGGCGGCGGGATTCTGCGCGGCGAGTTCGGCCCATTTCCGCTGTCCGGCCAGTGGATGGGCGGCGAGCGTGGACTGAATTTCCGCGTCCAGCCGGCGGGTGCTGCTCAGGAGCCGCAAGAAGTCCACCCGAAGGTCGTCGGCATGCATCCAGTTGCGGCGGAGCAACTGCTCGTAAGCCGCCGGATTCGCGGTCTCGCGGGTGCGATACGCGTGGAGCAGATTGCGGACGAAGGTCAGGTTGTGCGGAAATCTCTGCGCGGCGAAGGTATTCAGTTGCAGATACAAGGCCGGGCTTAGCGAGCCATCCTGCACCACCTCCCCGAAATACTTCTCAAGTTCGGAACCCGCGAACGTATTCACCACTTCCTGTGTAAGCTGCGTGTACTGGGCGGTCTGTTTCTGCCGCAGATACCATCGGGCCAGCTTGTGCCTCCAGGAAAGATCGGGGAACTGCGCCATCGCCCTCCGGTAAGTGGCTTCGATCTCCGCGCCAAGCTTGTTCTGATCGAGGAAGGCGGCCAGGCGCTCATACAGCCCTGGATCAGACGGGTTGCGATCGATCTCGCGGCGATAAAGAGCCAGGACCTCGCGCAAGCGCTTCTCCGCGACCAGCCGCGCGATGTAGCGATCCAAGACACGGGCGTAGTCGGCGGAGCGGGGCGCGGCCGCCGCGGGATCGCCGATGGGAGCTCCACCCGCGCGCGCCCCCAGTTCCGCCAGCAGCGAATCGTAGGTGGCGAATTCCTCGCGCGTCTGCTGCTTGCGGCCATACGCCTCGGCAAGCTTCCAGGCGACGTCGGCACGGTTCGGAGCGTTGGGAAAATCCGACAGGAACTGCCTGCCCATGCCGATGGCGGCGTCCGTTTCGCCGTACACCTCCAGGGCCGCCATCACCTTGGCGCGCAGCACGGGGCGTCGCGGAGACGCTGGGAATCGTGATTCGAACAGCCGCACCAGGTCGGCGGCGCGAGCCCGCCGGAAGTACGCCGGCGACGCCTGCTCCGCCGCGCCGATCGCGGACT
>JAIEPW010000101.1 GCA_019748195.1 Bryobacteraceae bacterium | reverse complement strand
GATTTCCGACGGCCACTCATAGGAGCGGGCGAACGGCGTGTCCCATTGCATGGGATCATTATGCTGCGAATCAGGCGGCGGGCGTCGGGAAGGTTTTCGAGATATGGTCGTGCCAGGTGAGGCCTTCCTCGTCCACCAGCGCCCACAGCAAGCCGAGACCGGCGGCGAACAGGCTGACCCAGCCCGCGGCAAGACGGCGGAGCCGATGCTCGCGCGAGGCGGGACGGCCGTCGAAATTCACCAGCTTCAAGCGCATCCACTTCATTCCAGGAGTTTCGCCCGCGCCCAGACAGAACAGGGAGTGGTAGAAGATGGAGGTAAGGATCAGGGCGGCGGCATAGAGCGGCGTGGTGATCTTGTTCAGCACGACATCGCCGCCGGATAGAGCGAAAGTGGCCAGAAAAACCCCGAAGGACAGCACGATCATGGCGACGTCCAGACCGGCGGCGATGGAGCGGTGGATGGGCTCCGCCACGGCGGAGTCGCAGAAGATCACCGCTTCCACGGAGGTATTCAGCCGGGCGGGCTCGGGTCCGAAGTCGAAGCGCTGCTGATTTTCCGCAGCGGTCTTCGTTCTGGCAGCCTTGCGGCGGCTCGCGCCGGACGCCTGTACCGGGGAGAACGTCGGAATCGGCATCACCTGCGGGATTTCGCGGAACAAAGGCGGCTGATAGGTTACGGACGGCCGGCCGGGCTGAGGAGCGGCGGGCGGCTCCTCGCGCAGCGGCTCGATGGCCGGCGCGGTCGCGGTGGCGATAGGATAGGTGTCGGGCGCGGGACGCGCCACCGCGGCGCGGACGCGGCGTCCGCAGCGCTGGCAGCGATGCTCATCGCTATCCACCCATGCCCGGCAATGGGGACATTTCATTGGCTTCCACCCTCCAAACGGTTGCCTCCCGGTCGCCCGTCGTGTTAGCTTGCTGGCTTGACGTTCTCGCCGCCAGATGGTGCTAGTACTAACAGGCTACTCCTTTTCCTTAACATATTTGGGAGCGTTTGTCGAGAAGTTTATTTAACTTACCCCGGCTTAGTTCTACTTCTGGTTGCAGTTCCGGCGTTTGGACAGGTCCGGTATTCGCTCCCGCCGAGCCTCTCCGGTCCTGGCCAGGCTGCCCCTCCCGCCGATCCGAACCAGAAAGTAGCAAGTCCGCGGCCAAACGCTCCCGGCCCCAACGAGATCCGCGTCCGGGCGGTGACCATCGAGGTGGAAGGCACGGTCCGGCGGCTGCGTGGCGCGGCCCTGGTGGAGACCACCGAGGCGGTGCTGCGGGCCGACGAGATCGATTACGACGAGAAGACCGGGTTCGCCGAAGCTCGCGGGAACGTGGAATATGAGAGCTTTACGAGCGGCGAGAAGCTGTTCGCGGATCGCGGCGAGTACAACGTCAACGAAGAAACGGGAAAGTTTTACGGCCTGCGGGGGTCGGCGCCGGCGAAGATCGAGGCGCGGCCGGGCGTACTGACGACGTCCAATCCGTTTTACTTCGAAGGGAAGTGGGCGGAGAAGCTGAAGGATCGCTATATCCTGTACGACGGGATGCTGACGGACTGCCTGCTGCCAAAGCCGTGGTGGACGCTGCGGGCTCCGAAGTTCGACGTGATTCCGGGCGATCGGGCGCTGGCCTACCGGTCAGTGTTCCGGCTGAAGGGGATTCCGCTGCTATACGCGCCCGCTTTCTATAAGTCCCTGAAGAAGATGCCCCGGAAGAGCGGACTGCTGACGCCGAGCATCGGCAACAGCAACCGCCGGGGTCCGATGATCGGCGGGGGGTACTACTGGGCGATCAACCGCAGCTATGACCTGATGTATCGCGGCCAGTTGTTCACGCGCCGGGGAATCGCGCACAACGCCGACTTCCGTGGCAGGCCGACGGCGAATTCGGATTTCTGGCTGGCCGTGTACGGTGTTTCGGACCGCGGGATCACCATCAACGATCAATTGTTCAAGGCCCCGGGCTACCAGGTGACCGGACGCGGCAAGGCCGATTTGAAGAAGGGCTTCCAGGCGGTGGCCGACATCAACTACTTAAGCTCCTTCGATTTCCGGCAGCAATTTACAGAAAGCTTCCAGGAAGCCATTTTTTCGGAAACGAAATCCGTGGCGTTTCTGACCAAGCGATGGTCCTCATTTGCTTTTAACGGAGTCTTTGAACGCTGGGAGAATTTCCAGTCGACGCTGCCCGATGACAAGATTCTGATCCGCAAGCTGCCGGAGTTGCAGTTTCTCAGCCGTCCGAGGCAATTCCGGGACTGGCCGGTGTGGCTCGAGTTTTATTCGGCGGCCGGATTGCTGCGCCGCTCGCAGTTGGAGTTTCAGACGCGCCGCTTCGTGGAGCGGCTGGACGTGGAGCCTCGAGTGACCACGGCGTTCCGCTGGCGGCAGTTCGCGCTGCTCCCGAGTTTCGCTTTCCGGGGGACGTATTACGGTTCGTCCCTGGATGGTCCCCTGGCGGCGGGGGAGCGTTCGCCGCCGGTGACGGGCGATAACATCGTGCGCGCGGCTCGCGACTTTTCGGTTCGGCTGGAGCTGCCCTCGCTGGCGAAAGTGATGCGGGCGCCCGGCTGGATGGGCACGCAGATGAAGCATGTAATCGAGACGCGAGCCAACTACCGCTACATCACCGGGATCAACAACTTCAACCGCCTGGTGCGGTTCGATGAGACGGAGCTGCTGTCGAACACGAACGAGGTGGAGGTGGCGGTGACGAACCGGCTTTACGCCAAGTCCAAGAACGGGACCGTCAGCGAGTTCCTCTCGTGGGATCTGGCGTGGAAGCGGTATTTCGATCCGACGTTCGGCGGCGCGCTGACGCCGGGGCAGCGCAACGTTCTGCTGACTTCGGCGGACCTGACCGGTTTCGCCTTTCTGGACCGCTACCGCAACTACTCGCCGATCGTATCGGTGCTGCGGGTGCAGTCGGCGGTGGGAATGGAGTGGCGCACGGACTTCGATCCGCTGCAGCGGCGGTTCGTGAATTCGACCATCAGCGTGGACGGGAGGTTGTCGAATTACTTCATTTCACTGGGTCACGTGCAGGTGCGAAATTCGCCGGTACTGGCGCCGAGTTCCAACCAATTTCGCGGGTTAATCGGCATTGGACAGGAGAATCGCCGGGGATGGAATGGGGCCTTTTTGGCCGATTACGATTATCGCCAGAGCACGCTGCGGTTCGCGCAATGGCAGGTCACGTACAACACCGATTGCTGCGGGTTCAGCGTGCAGTACCGGCGATTCAACTTTGGAAACCGGTTTGAGAACCAGTTCCGGGTGGCGCTGGCGATCGCCAACATCGGCAGCTTTGGGACGTTGCGGCGGCAGGAGCGGATCTTCTAAGGATGCGTGCCGCCGTTAGATGTGCTTGAACATCCGCGGCGGGACAAAATATTGAAGTGGAATTCGAATGAGTCCAATTCGTCGATCAGACCATCTCCTTTCCGTAGATCTTCTCGCGCACCGCACGATCGAACTGGTCGACCACGATCCACACGTGGACCGTCCGTCAGTGGGATGAAGCGAAAACCGCTTCGACTTCCGCGATTCGAGCGAACTCCTGTCCCAGTAGCTGCTTGATGCTGACGTGCTGGACTTCCTCGGAGGTGCGTCTCCGTGCTCTGCGTTTACGATAGCACCGGGCGAAGGGCGGCGCGGAGGAGGCGGAATGCCCTTCCTGCTGACGGTGCGGGCTCATTGCGGGACACCTATCCCACCTGGTGGCCGGCATCGCGCAGCGCGCGAATCGCGGCGGGCAGGCTCTCCCGCTTCAACAACACATAGTCGGTGTCATAGGTGGACATGACGAACAGGCTGATCCCGGCCTGGGCCAGCGGTTCGGCGATGGAGGACAACACTCCGGTCAGGCTGAAGTCGAGCGTGCCGTCCACGCGCAGGCAAACCCAGCCTGCTTCGACGCGAGGCGCGAAAGGGGCATGGCCCTCTTCGCAGACCACTGACAACTCATCCGCGGTGCGTGTCACCGACCAGAAAGCGCCGGCTGGCTCGGGGATCGGGTCGGATACGGGGAGGCGGCAGATCGCGAAGCTGCCGGGAACCATTACGAGCTTCACGGGAGCTGCTCCGGCGACCGTAGGCGGATGGTTTGGCCGTGAATCGAGGCGGCTTCCCCGGACGCCAAATAGGCGCAATACGCGCCGACGTGATCCGCGGTGAGCTGGTTGCGATCGCCGGCGGGATGGTCGCGCGTGATCACGTAGGCCTGAATCAGCAGCGTGTTGATGCGCACGGAGTTGTCGCGCTGTTCCACCACCAGCACGTCCTTCATCATGAGTTGCGCCGCGGCCATGATGGAGACCGGGCCGGAGTGCGGCACGGGAGTTTCGGCGGCCCCGCCGTTCAGCATCGTATAGCTCGATCCAGGCGTTCCACGCAGTACCGGAAGGAACGTGCGCGCGGCGACAAAATGCGAGGTGAGGCGATCGTCCATCACTTTGGCCCATTCGGTGAGCGGCACATCGATGAGTTGGGGACCCTGCCACCAGGAGCCGATGGAAGCGACGACGGAGTCGAGGCGGCCGAATTCGTCGATGATGCGGTTGCGGACCGCCTCCGCGCCGGCCAGGGAGCTGATGTCGGACACGACGGTCCGCACCTTCGGGGAATCCGGCAGCAGGGCGAGCCGTTCCCTGGAACGCGAGGGCACGATCACGGTCGCGCCCTCCCGCAGAAACTCGCGCACGATGCCCTCGCCCACCTGACCGGCGCCGCCGGCGATCAGCGCGACCTTGTCCCGCAGGCGGCTCATCACGCGGTCCGCATGGCCTCCGATTTGTCGCCGCCGGTGAGCGCCGCCTGAGCGGCGGCCAGGCGGGCGATGGGGACGCGGTAGGGGGAGCAGGACACGTAGTCCATGCCCACCTGGTAGCAAAACTCGACGGAACTCGGCTCGCCGCCGTGCTCGCCGCAGATGCCGACTTCGAGGTCCGGACGCGCCTGCTTGCCGAGCTTGACGGCCATCTCGATCATCTTGCCGACGCCTTCCCGGTCAATGACCGCGAACGGGTCGGCGCTGAAGACCTTGACATCCTCGTAGTGCTTGGAGAACTTCGTGTAATCGTCGCGCGACAGGCCCATGGTGGTCTGGGTCAGATCGTTGGTGCCGAAGCTGAAGAACTGCGCATGCTTGGCGATCTGGTCGGCGGTGACGGCGGCGCGCGGGATCTCAATCATGGTGCCGATGAGGTAGTGCAGATTCTTCATGCCCGCCTCGGCGAGCACTTCCTTCGCCACCTGCTCCACGATCGCCTTCTGATGCTCCAATTCGCGGGCGGAGCCGACCAGCGGGATCATCACTTCGGGGATGACCTTCTTGCCCTTCCTGGCCACCAGCACGGCGGCCTCGAAGATGGCGCGAGCCTGCATCTCCGTGATCTCGGGATAGGTGATGCCGAGGCGGCAGCCGCGATGCCCCAGCATGGGGTTGAACTCGTGCAGCTCCTCGACGCGCTTCAGCAGCTCCGGCAGCGCCTTCTTCAGATCCCTGGCGGCGATGTTGAACTGCTCCGCCATCTCCTTCCTGATCCTGGCGTCTGCGTACGGCAGCCTGGCGATGGCCACCATCAGGTCCTCGCGCTTGGGCAGGAACTCGTGCAGCGGGGGATCGAGGGTGCGGATCACGACGGGGAATCCGTCCATGGCCTCGAACAGCCCGGCGAAATCCTTGCGCTGCATGGGCAGCAGCTTCTTCAGCGCCAGCCGGCGGGATTTTTCGTCGCGAGCGAGGATCATGGCCTGCATATGCTGGATGCGATCCTCGGCGAAGAACATGTGCTCGGTGCGGCACAGGCCGATGCCTTCGGCGCCGAAGGCGCGGGCGGCCTTGGCGTCGCGCGGGATATCGGCGTTGGCGCGTACTCCGAACTTGCCGCGGAACTCGTCGGCCCACTCCATCAACTTCGCGAAATCGTGGGACTTGGGGTCGGGCTCACTGGTCTTGGCCTCGCCCAGGTAGACATCGGCGGTAGTCCCGTCAATGGAGATCCAGTCGCCTTCCTTGACGACGATGGACTTGCCGCCGGCGGTCACCGTGAAGCGCTTGGCCTTCTCTTCGATGTGAATCGCGCCGGCGCCGACGATGCAAGGGCGGCCCATGCCGCGCGCGACCACCGCGGCATGGGAGGACTTGCCGCCCACGGCGGTGAGAATGCCGCGGGCGACGTCCATGCCGTGGATATCGTCGGGCGTGGTTTCCTTGCGGACCAGGATGACGGGCCGCTTGCCGTCGGCCATGCGGACCGCTTCGTCCGCGGTGAAAGCGGCGCGGCCGACCGCCGCGCCCGGCGACGCGGCGATGCCGGTGGCCAGCTTGGTCAGCTTCTTGAGCGAAGCGTTGTCGAAAACCGGATGAAGGAGTTGATCGAGCTGCGCGGGCGCGACGCGAAGCACGGCGTCGCGCTTGGAGATCAGGCCTTCCTCCACCATTTCGACAGCAATGCGCACCGCCGCCGGACCCGTACGCTTGCCATTGCGGGTCTGAAGCATGTACAGGGCGCCTTCCTGGATGGTGAACTCGAAGTCCTGCATGTCCTTGTAGTGATGCTCCAGGCGGGTGGTGATGTCCTTCAACTGGCCGTACACTTCGGGCATCAGCTTCTTCAGGTCGCTGATGGGAAGGGGGGTACGGATTCCGGCGACGACGTCCTCACCCTGGGCATTCATCAGGAACTCGCCGTAGAACACCTTTTCGCCGGAGCCGGGGTCGCGGGTGAAGCCCACGCCGGTTCCCGAAGTGTCGCCCATGTTGCCGAAGACCATGGCTTGCACGTTGGCCGCCGTGCCGATGTGGTCGGGAATCTTCTCCATCTTGCGGTAGTAAGCCGCCTTGGGATTCCACCAGGAATTGAAGACCGCATCGCGCGAGAGGTCGAGCTGCTGGTGAGCGTCTTGCGGGAAAGGCTGCTTCGTTTCCCTCAGCACCAGCTTCTTGTACTCGTCGCAGATCGCTTCCAGGTCCTTCGCGGTCAGGTCGGTGTCGAGCTTCACCTTGGCCTTGGCTTTGCGGGAGTCGAAAATGTGGTCAAACTTCTCCATGTCGATGCCCAGCGCGACTTCGCCGAACATCTGGATGAAGCGGCGGTAGGAATCCCAGGCGAAGCGGGGGTTGCCCGTTTTGCGGATCATGCCCTGGACGGTCTCGTCGTTCAGCCCGAGGTTCAGGATGGTGTTCATCATGCCGGGCATGGAGAATTTCGCGCCGCTGCGGACGCTGACCAGCAGGGGGTTCATCGGGTCCCCCAGCTTCTGTCCCATCTGCGATTCGAGCCTGGCGAGCGCCTGGGCGATCTGAGACTGCACCTCCGCGGGCACCGTCTTGTGGTTGTCGAAGAAGATGGTGCATACTTCGGTGGAAATGGTGAATCCGGGAGGCACGGGGACGCCGGCCCGGGACATCTCCGCGAGCCCGGCGCCCTTGCCGCCAAGCACTTCCTTCATCTTGCCGTCGCCGTCGGCGGAGCCTCCGCCGAAGCTGTAAACGTATTTCTTCATTAGGTCCTCAGAGAATCAAGCAGTAACGATTTCAGAAAAATCCGCGATGGTGGAGAACTCCGTTCGCAGGTGGTAGAGAAGCGTCAGACGGTTCTGCCGGACGCGCGTTTCGGGCGCGTTCACCAGCACCTTGTCAAAGAACAAATCCACCGCCGGACGCAAGGATGCGATCTCACTCAGCGCCGGAGCGTAGTCGCCGAGGGCGTGTACGCGATCGCGGACGGCGGTGAAGGAGGTGTAGAGATCGGTTTCCGGCCCTGCTTCGAGCAGCGTTTCATCCACGGGTCCGGCTTCGCTAAACGAAGCCTGCTTCAGGATGTTCTCAATGCGCTTGAAGCTGGCGGCCAGGGGCTCGAAGTCGGCGGTGGGGCGGACCTGGCTGAGCGCGATCAGCCGCGCCTCGACGTCCGAAAGCAGGTCGAAGCCGGCGGCGAGCACCGCGTTCACTTCGTCGTAGCGGAACCCGCGGACTTCGCGGAAGTAGTGCCGCAGGCGGTCGAGAAAGAACTCTTCGAGCGGCTTGCTGTCGCCGATCAGCCGCCGCAGCGGGATGGCGAGCCGGCCCTCCACCAGGATCTTCACCACGCCTTGCGCGGCGCGCCGCAGCGCGAAGGGGTCCTTGGAGCCAGTGGGCGCCAGGCCGATTTCGAAGCAGCCGCGCAGCGTGTCGATCTTGTCGGCGAGCGAGAGCAGGCGTCCCGCGGCGGTCACCGGGATGGCATCCTCCATGCTCAAGGGCTTGTAGTGTTCGTAGATGGCGCGCCACACCGGCTCGGGCTCGTCCTGCGCCTTGGCGTAAAGGCCGCCGATGACGCCCTGCAGGTCGGTGAACTCCTTCACCATTTCGGTGGTGAGGTCGGTTTTGGCGAGCTCCGCCGCGCGCAGTGCGTGATCGTCGCCGCCCAGCTCGCGCACCAGGGCCGCGACCCGCTTGGTCTTGTCGAGGTAGGAGCCGAGCTTGGCCTGAAAAGTGACGTTCGCCAGCAGGGGGATACGCTGCGCCATGGTCTTCTGCTGGTCCACGTCCCAGAAGAAGCGGGCGTCGTTGAAGCGGGCGCGCAGCACCCGTTCATTGCCTTTCCGGACCCAGCCTTCCGGGTCGTCGGCGGTGTTCATGACGGCGACGAAGTTCGGCTCCAGCTCGCCGTGCGAATTCTCGACGGAGAAGTACTTCTGATGGTGCCGCATCACGGTGACCAGCACTTCGCGAGGCAGGCTGAGGTATTGGCGGTCGAAGCTGCCGAGGATACACGCCGGGTATTCGGTGATGTAGACCAGCGTATCCAGGAGCTTCTCATCCGGCTTCACGGAAACGCCCAACTGCTCGATTCCGTTCCGAATCCGCGCGCGGCGATCCGCGGCTTTCAGAATTACGAAGTTTTCGCGCAGGCGGGTCTCATGATCGGCTATGGTCACGGAGATGTTCGACGCGCCGAGGCGGCGGTGTCCCTGGGTGAGCGCGCCGGAGGAGACGCCGGCGAATTCGAACGGCACCACGCGGTCACCCAGGATCGCGACCAGCCAACGCACGGGCCGGATGAAGCGCGCGCCGCCCTTGCCGGTCCAGTACATGGTTTTGGGCCAGGGGATGCCGGAGATGAGAGGGGGCAGGCCTTTGGCGAGGACCTCCGCGGCTTCCGCGCCGGGAATCTGCTTGCGGAGCCCCCACCGTTCGTTCTTCCCGTCGCTGCGGGATTCGAGCGACGCGGGATCGACGCCGTGTTTGCGCGCAAAGCCGGTGACCGCCGGGGATGCCAGGTCGGCGGACTTGGCCGGACCGGGGATCCACTCCTCGCGGTCCGCCTGGCGGGGAATCAGCCCGGCGGCTCGGAGCACGAGGCGCCGCGGCGTCGCGTCCGTTTCCACTTGAAAGCCCTCGCCCTGCAGTCGCGCGGTCGAGCAGAGACCGGTGAATTCCCTGGCGAGGTGTTGCAGCGCGCCCGGAATCATCCAATCCGGGATCTCTTCGCTTCCGATCTCCAGCAGGAAGTCGAGGCTCATTGCGCGGCCTCCGCCGGGAACTGCTGGCTCATCCACACTTGCGCCGTGCCGACCGCGAGCTTGCGGACGCGCCCGATTACCCCGACGCGCTCGGTGACCGAGATCGCGCCGCGGGAATCCAGAAGGTTGAAGAGGTTCGAGCACTTCAGCACGTGGTCATAGGTGGGCAGCACCGGGAAGCGGTGCTTTTCCCCATATTTCGGAAACGCATCCAGGAGGCGCTGGCATTCCTTTTCGTGCAGGTCGAACAGTGTCCAAAGCGTGCCGACATCGGCCATTTCGAAGTTGTAGACGGAGAACTGCTGCTCCTCGGCGAAGCGGACGTCGTGGTAGCGGACGCCTTTCACCCACTCGATGTCGTACACGCTTTCGACGCCTTGCAGGAACGCGCAGAGCCGTTCGAGGCCGTACGTGATTTCGGCGGGGACCAGGTCCAGGTCCACACCGCCGCACTGCTGGAAGTAGGTGAACTGGGTGATTTCGAGGCCGTCGAGCATCACCTGCCAGCCGATGCCCCAGGCGCCAAGCGTGGGGGATTCCCAGTTGTCTTCTTCGAACTTGATGTCGTGCTTGCGGAGGTCGATGCCGATGGCTTCGAGGGAACCGAGATACTGCTCGATGACGTCGTCCGGCGTAGGCTTCAGGATCACCTGGAGCTGCTGGTGCTTGTAGAGGCGATTCGGATTTTCGCCGTACCGTCCGTCGGCGGGGCGTCGCGAGGGTTGTACGTAGGCGACGCGGTACGGCTTGGGTCCGAGGACGCGGAGGAAGGTCTCCGGCGCCATGGTTCCGGCGCCGACCTCGACGTCGTAGGGTTCCTGGATAACCGCGCCGCGTTCAGCCCAGTACTGCTTCAGCTTGAAAATCGTTTGTTGGTAGAAATCCATGACTGGCGTGGATTCCGCAGGTTGACGGTGCATGGAGGTCAACTTGCGTAAGACTCTAGCGTAGCATGCGAGGGTTGCGGGCTCGACGGTGGGTTGCGGAGGTTGCAGGGATCGCTTTTGGCGGAGCGGGTAGTCAGAATCCGCAGGGTTGATGGGTGCCTGGTGGTGCCAGGCACCGATCCGCTGAAGGAATGTGTGTAACTGATGTGAGTGCTGCTGTTTAGCCTGTGGAAATCTGGGTTGCGAAAGGATACCCGGTTGCGTTTGGCACACTTTTCGGTTAGGGGTTCGCGTCGTTCCGAGGCTGACCTGATTTGCAGAAGACGCCGCAGAATCGCGGTTCCAAGCGTTTGTTGGTTGCTGCCTCGCGCGATCCGAGTAGGCCACGGAACCTGGCTGCGTAATCGAGGGGGGTACGCTGCGACCGCACTTTTCGAAGGCTTGTGAAAACGTTCTAAGTTGATGTCGTGTCGGTGGTTATATCGAAACCTTCCACCAACCCGGTGCCAGGTGGTGCCTGGCACCGACGTGAGGGGGTTCGAGCCTCCACCTCCACCCGTCCAGCCTGTGACCTCAGACCAGCTAGAATCGTCATAACACCGTGAGCCTACCTGAGATCTGTGTCCGCAGGCCCGTTTTCGCGTTCATGCTCATCCTGTTCCTGGTGGTAATGGGCGTGTTCAGCTTCCTCGACCTTGGGGTGGACTTGTTCCCCAAGAGCGACCCGGCGAGCGTGTATGTACGCGTACGGCTTCCCGGCGCAAGCGCCGAGGAAATCGTCAGCCAGGTGGTGATGCCGCTGGAAGAAGCGATCGCCGCTGTCAGCGGAATTGACGAGATGCGGGCGGTGGTCAGCGAAGGCGCGGCGCGCATCAGCGTGCAATTCGTGCTGGAGCGTGAGATCGGCGAAGCCACCGAGGACGTGCGCGAAAAGGTCGCCGGCGCGGTGGGGCGTTTGCCTCCAAATGTACTGCCGCCGGTGGTGCAAAAGGCCGATCCGGACAGCGAGCCGGTGATCACGCTTGCCCTGAGCGGGAACCGGTCGCAGCGGGAGTTGAGCGAGATCGCCGACAAGACCATCCGCCGCGCGGTGGAAACCGTGGACGGCGTTGCGGCGGTGGATATTTCCGGCGCGCGCAACCGGCAGATCAACATTCAGATGGACATCAACAAGCTGAACGGGTACAACATGACGGCCCAGGACGTTCAGCGCGCGGTGGTCAGCGAGAATATCGAAACGCCGGGCGGCCGCATGGTGCGGGGCGCCACCGAGGTCGGCGTCCGGACGCTGGGCCGGGTGGAGGATGTCAGCCAGTTCAACGACATCATTCTGAAGAACGTGAACGGCGTGCCGATCCGAATACGCGATGTCGGCTCGGTCGAGGACGGGATGGCGGAGCGGCGGTCCTTCGCCTACTACAACGGGAAACCCGCGGTTTTGCTGGATATCCGGCGGCAGACGGGGCAGAACACGGTGCGCGTCGTGGAAGCGGTGCAGGCCAAGCTCGCCACTCTCAAGGGCACGCTGCCGGCGGGCGTGGAGCTGTCGGTGATCAAGGAGCAGGCCACCTACATCCGCAATTCCGTGAAGGCGTTGGAGGAGCACCTGGTGCTGGGGAGCATCCTGGCCTCGATTATTGTGTGGCTGTTCATTCGCGACTGGCGCACGGTGCTGATCAGCTCGATCGCGATCCCGACGTCGATTATCACGACGTTCACGGTGCTGCGGGCGCTCGACTACACTCTGAACTCGATGACGCTGCTGGGGCTGACGCTGGCGGTCGGAATTGTCATCGACGACGCAATCATCGTTCTCGAGAATATTTACCGGTTCATCGAGGAGAAGGAGATGCCGCCGATGGAGGCGGCGATCGAGGCGACCAAGGAAATCACCATGGCGGTGGTGGCGACCACTCTGTCGCTGGTGATCATTTTCGTTCCGATCGCCTTTCTGCAGGGATACGCCAAGAAGTACCTGAACCAGTTCGGCTGGACGATGGCGGTGTCGATCCTGGTGTCGATGCTGGTGGCTTTCACGCTCACTCCGGCTCTAAGCTCGCGGCTGTTGCGGCGCGGCGCGCACAAGCCGAAGGAGAAGAAGGACCGGCATCCGTGGTTTGAACGCCTGTACATCGGAGCGCTCCGGTGGTCCCTGGGGCACCGCTGGGTGATCGCCACGCTGTTCTTCGTAGTGCTCGGTTCGACGTTTGTGATTTACCGGTTTATCGGCCGCGACTGGATGCCGCAGGAGGACCAATCCGAGCTCAGCGTCTGGATGGAAATGCCGGAGGGAACCTCTCTGACCGGAACCGAGCGGGCGATGTTGGACATGGCGAAGCGGATTTCGGCGATCGAGGGCGTGGTCGCGGTGGTTCCGAAGACGTCGAGCTTCATGGACAAGGTGAACCAGGCGGAAGCGACGGTCCTGCTGAAACCGGAGGGTGAGCGGGCCGATATCGTCACGATGGGGCAGAAAGTGCGCGAGGCGATGCGTCCCTGGGCTTATGCCCGGCCGCGTGTGAACTTCCCGAACATCCTGGGGGGAAGGGAGACGTTCGCGCCGATTCGCGGGCAGGTGCTGGGTCCCGATCTGCCGACGCTGGTGGGGCTGGCCCGGAACATTCTGAAAGAGCTGGATCAGGAGAAATCGCTAAGCGATCTGCGCGCCAACCTGAACTTGGGTAGCCCGGAATTACAGGTGGTGATCGACCGGCAACTGGCGAGCGATCTGGGGGTCCGCGTCTCCGATGTGGCCTCCACGGTGCGTCTGCTGATGTCCGGCGAGGACCAGATTTCGACGTATAAGGAAGGTTCCGAGCAATACCCGGTAACGATGCGATTGTCCATGACGCAGCGCGACGATCCCGCGGTGCTCAGCCGGCTTCTGGTGCCCTCGGCACGGCTGGGACTGATCCGGCTGGACTCAGTGGCGCGGCTGGAGCGCGAGACCGGTCCCAGCCGTATCGATCGCTTCAACCGGCAATTCTCGGTGGGCATGTATGGAAACGTCGCCGCGGGGTATACGCTCAGCGAAGCGGCATCGCGCACGGTGGACGCCATGAACCGCGTGGGGTTGCCGCCCGGCTACACGCTGGCGCTGACGGGGCAGGTGAAGGTGCTGGAGGAAACCACGGCGAACATGGTGATCGCCATTGGACTGGCGTCGATTTTCATGTACATGGTGCTGGCGGCGCAGTTTGAAAGCCTGGTGCACCCGTTCATCATCATCATGACGCTGCCGCTGTCGATTCCCTTCGCGCTGCTGTCGCTGATCGCCACCGGGCGGTCCTTGAACCTGTTCAGCGCACTGGGTGTACTGCTACTGCTGGGGATTGTGAAGAAGAACGGGATTCTGCAGATCGACTACATGAACCGGCTGCGCGAGGAGGGATACCCGCTGAGGGACGCGATTCTGGAGGCGAATCGCGTGCGGCTGAGGCCGATTCTGATGACGACGCTGGCGATTGTGGCGGGTTTGATTCCGACGGCGATCGGAACGGGGTCCGGCGCGCAGCAGCGCTCGGCGATCGCGGTGACGATTATCGGAGGGCAGATGCTGTGCCTGATCCTGACGCTGCTGGTGGTGCCCGTAGGCTACTCCCTGGTGGAGCAGGCGCGGGAGGCGTACGCGCGCCGGCGGGTTCCAACGCAGGCTCCGGCGCACGGCGACTAGGCGGCGTCCGGTAACTGGATCGCGGGATTCGCGATTTTTTCGGAATCTAGTGTTCCTTCTCGTGCGTCGATATGGGTGACCGAGGAGGTGCGTGATGATGACTGCTGTCGAGACCCCGGAGCGCACGGAGCAGATGGTGGGCAAGGTGTATTGCCCCATGTGCACCCACACCGTGGACGCGGACCTGGAGCCCAAGGGTAAGCGGTTTCAAGTGAAGCCGGGCCAGCGCTGTGCCCGATGCAAGGCCTCGCTCGACGCCGGCTACATTATGTGGATGCAACCGGCCGCCTAAGTAGTTTTTCGACGCCAGCCTGGACGCGAATCAGGCTATAGTACACGTAGGTGAATAAAAAGCGGACAACCCGGCGACCCGAGGCCTCCCCACGCAAGGCGATCGCGACGGACACGGCGGTCCCGGAGAAGACCGTGAAGTGCGTCGTTTGCGGCGATGAAACGCCCGCGGGCGCGTCCGAAGGCCTATGCTGGGTATGCCGGCGTCTGAAGATCAGCGCCTGGCGCGACGCCGATACGCAGCTCTCCGCTCAGGAATAAAGCTTCTCATACACGTAGGCGGCCACCGCCACGTCCTGAACGCCCAGTCCATTGGACTTGAAAATCGTAAGCCCGCCGGGAGCGGGCTTTTCGATTTGATCCTGCAATTCCACAAGGCGCGGATCGTCCCAGTGGAAACCCGCCAGAATCAGATCGCCCGATTCGATACGGCCCTGCTCCTTGGAATCGATCGCGATGAGGGTGGCGCGGCGGATCAGGTCCTCCGGGAGTTCCCGCCGCTGAGCGTTGTTCGAGCCCATGGCGTTGACGTGGCAATGTGCCGGGACCCAGGCCGATTCGAGCACGGGATCCTTGGCGTAGGTTGCCGTGACCAGGATGTCCGCGTGCCGGACTGCTTCTTCCGCGGATTCGGTGGCCACCACCAGCTTGCCGGTTTCGAGCGTCGCGGCGGCGGCAAAGTTATCGCGCTTGTCGCGATGGCGGCTCCAGACGCGGACATCTTCGATAGTGGGACAAGCGTGGAGGATCGCATCCAGTTGGGAGCGGGCCTGAAACCCGGAGCCGATGATCGCGAGCGACTTGGGATCCTTGCCCGCGAGCACGGAGGTAGCCACCCCGGAGGCCGCGCCGGTCCGGATCTGGCCCAGCCAATTGGCTTCCACAATGGCCAGCGGCGCGGTGGTCTCGGCGTCAAACAGCAGGAACAGGAAGTTCGCCTGACCGGCTTTGGCGTTGGTGGCGTAGACCTTCGTGCCAAGGTACTTCCCGTAGTAGCCGGCCATGGAGTGCAGCACGGTTCCGGTGGGCAGCATCAGCCGGCGGCGCGGCTGGTTGAGAGCCTTGCCGTCGCGGAGGGCGAGAAACGAGTCGCGCACCAGGCGGACGGCTTCCGGCATGGTGAGGTGCTCGCGGACCTGTTGTTCGGTGATGATGAGCATTGGTCTAACCCTGGCCGTAGTTGCCGGACAATCCCAGCAGGCACTGGTGCATGCCGAGAATCTGGCGTTCGGTCATTCCCGAAACGCAGTCCGCAACCAATCTGAGCCGGACCTTGCGTTCGCGGGCTTTTGCGAGCAGATCCATGTAGGGTCCGGGGAAGAGATGCAGTTTGTTGGTCTTGTTCGCGTCCATCAGGCAGTTGAACACATTGCGGACGGCGGCGCGCTGGCCGGTCTGCGGGACCGCCAGGGAGGGATCCTCGATCACATATTCCCAAGTGAACTGTTTCAGGACTTCGACTTCTCGTTGGGCTTGCGCGTTTACCTTGAGGAGAGGAAAGTTGTGGGGCGCATCGGCCAATGCAATCGCAGTCACGTAGTACTTGATCAGGGCGCTTGAGAACGCGTAAAGCTTTGCCCGGTCGCTTTCCGTGTCCTCGTACCTGCGGTCCGCCTTGAAAGGAAATTGGAGCAACAGGTTGTCCAACGCGGATTCGTAGTCCTTCCTACTTCGCTCCCATTTCGGTTTCCGGCGGAACACTCCATTCTGAAGGCGGCTGCGCTCCGCGCTCCCAGGTGGCTTGCAACGGTCCACCGGGATGCAACCAGCGCGGAAAAAATCGACTAGGTCGTGAATGGCGAAAGTTATGTCATCGGCCCAATCCATGATTTCCGCGATGAGGCAGCGGTTACCGCTCGAAGACCCTTCGCGAACCCACTGGAATATTTCTGATTCGGAAGTGTAGTAGCCCCATTTGTTCTGGTACTGGCGATTCTCACCTCGCGCCCAAGGGTACTTCAGAATGCCGTTCAGTGTTTGGCGGGTAAGATTTAAGCCGGTAATTGAGTCGCCCCTGGCGTCGCGAGCGTCGCTGGATGCGATTCTGGTGACGATTCGAAACGCCTGGGGATTTCCTTCATACCCGCCGGCGGGCTGTGCGAGCTCGCTCAGTTCGTCTTCCGCGATGTGGCCAAAAGGGGGGTGGCCTAAATCGTGCGCCAGGCCTGCGGCTTCCGCCGCGTCGGCGTCCAATCCACCCAGCTTCTCCACCGACGACGGAAACTCTCGACACAAGTGTTCGGCGATCCGCCGGGCAATCTGCCCGACCTTCAACGAATGCGTCAGCCGGTTATGGAAGACGTAGCCGCGCTCCGGTGAAACCACTTGCGTGGTTTCCGCCAGACGGGCGAAGGCCGAAGAGTACAAGATTCGATCGCGGTCCCTTTGGCCCTCGGTCCGTGCGTCCGGGGGCTTTTCAGGAACAAATCGCTCAGTCAAGCCGCCGTCACTTGGACGATGTCGGAAGGGCAATGTTCAACCCAGGTGTATACTGCAACTCTCCGACGACGATCATTGGCTGGACGATGTGGAGAACGTCGAGGTCGTCGAGGTCCTTCAGTTTCGGTTTTTTCCGGATTTCCGAGGCAATCTTCGGAAGCTCCATCGGAGCGTGCTGGCTCTCCAGTACTCTAAGAATTTCGGCCCGGATCTGCTGCCGACGCGACACGCTGATCATGCCTTCATGTTACCCGAAGTTGGCGCTGCCCCGCTCACACCTTCACCGCTTCCGGCGCCTCCGGATCGATCCCCAGCTCGCGGATCGCCGCTTCCGCCCGGTGGGCGTCGAACCGGCCCCACTTGGCCAGCGCCGCCAGCGCCGATGCGGCAATATTCTCGGCGTTGTTTTCGAAGAAGCGGCGCAGGTGCTCCCGATTTTCCGACCGCCCGAAGCCGTCGGTGCCGAGCACCGTCATCCGGCCCGGCAGCCAAGGCGAGATCTGGTGCGGCACCACCTTCATGTAGTCGGTGGCCGCGACGATGGGCGTATCGTAGCCGGTCATGGCCTGCTGGATGAACGGCACGCGTTCCGGCTGGGCCGGATGCAGCCGGTTCCAGCGCTCGCAGCTCAGCGCCTCGCGCCGCAGTTCGTTGTAGCTGGTGACGCTCCACACGTTGGCGGACACCCCGAACCGCTCCGCCAGGATCTGCTGCGCCTTCAAAGCCTCGTTCAGAATCGGACCGCTGCCGAAGAGCTGCACCTGGGCGTTGCCGTCGGCGGCGGGCTGGTAGAGATAAATTCCCTTCAAGATGCCGTCCACCACTCCCGGGCGATCCGGCATCGGCGGCTGCGCATAGTTCTCGTTGTAAATGGTGATGTAGTAAAAGCGATCCTCTCCTTCCTGATACATGCGGCGGATGCCGTCCTGGATCAGAACCGCAATCTCGTAAGCGTACGCAGGATCGTAGGAGGCGCAGGTGGGCACCGTCGAGGCCAGCACATGGGTATGCCCGTCCTGGTGCTGCAAGCCTTCGCCCAGCAGCGTGGTTCGTCCCGCCGTGCCGCCCATCAGGAAGCCCTTGCCGCGGGCGTCGGCGTGAGCCCAGATCTGGTCGCCCACGCGCTGGAAGCCGAACATCGAGTAGAACGTGAAGAACGGGATCATCGGCACGCCGTAGGTGCTGTAGGCGGTTCCCGCCGCCGAGAAAGACGCCATGGACCCGGCTTCCGTGATGCCTTCCTCCAGAATCTGGCCGCTCTTGTCCTCCTTGTAGTACAGGAGCACATCCGAGTCCACCGGCTTGTAAAGCTGGCCCTGGCTGGCGTAGATTCCGAACTCGCGGAACATGCTCTCCATGCCGAAGGTGCGGGCCTCATCGGGAATAATGGGCACGATCAGCTTGCCCAGCTCCTTGTGCTTCAGCAACTGCTTCAGCACCGCGACAAAGGCTCCGGTGGTGGAGACCTCGCGTCCGCGGGATCCGGTCAACTGATCCTGGAACAGGTCGAGCGGCGGCGCCTGCAAGGTGATGTCGCCGCAATTGCGATGCGGCACCGGACCGCCCAGAGCCTCGCGCCGCTCCCGGATGTAGGCGAACTCCGGGCTGTTGTCCGGGAAGCGGTGGAATCCGATCTTCTGCACCGTTTCCTCCGGCACCGGAATCTCGAACCGGTTGCGGATGTACACCAGCTCGTTTTCGTTCAGCTTCTTCTGCTGGTGTGTGATGTTGCGGCCTTCGCCCGCTTCCCCGAGGCCGTAGCCCTTTACGGTCTTGGCCAGGATGACCGTGGGCGAGCCCTTGTGGGAGATGGCGCGGTGGTAGGCGTTGAAGACCTTCTTGGGATCGTGGCCGCCGCGATGCAGCCGGATCAACTGATCGTCGTCCAAATGCTCCACCAGCTTCAGCACCTCGGGATACTTGCCGAAGAACTCCCGCCGCAGATAAGCGCCGCCACGGCCCTTGAATGCCTGGTACTCGCCATCGACGCATTCATGCATGCGCTTCAGCAGCAATCCGGAGGTGTCGCGCGCCAGCAAGTCGTCCCAGGCGCTGCCCCACACCACCTTGATCACGTTCCAACCGGCGCCGCGAAAGGCGGCTTCGAGTTCCTGAATGATCGACCCGTTGCCGCGGACCGGACCGTCCAGCCGCTGCAGGTTGCAATTGACGATGAACACCAGGTTGTCGAGTTTCTCCCGGCTGCCGAGCGTCAGCGCGCCCAGCGATTCGGGCTCATCCGTCTCCCCGTCGCCCAGGAAGGCCCACACCTTGCGCGGCGTCTGCGGGATCAATCCGCGGTTCTCCAGGTAGCGCATGAAGCGAGCCTGGTACAGAGCGGAGATCGGTCCCAGGCCCATCGACACCGTCGGAAACTGCCAGGTGTCGGGCATCAGCCAGGGATGCGGATAGGAGGACAGGCCGGGTTCGGCGCGCAACTCATGGCGGAAATTCTCCAGGTGCTTTTCCGTCAGACGGCCTTCGAGGAACATGCGGGCGTAGATTCCGGGGGAAGCGTGGCCCTGGTAGAAAACGAAGTCGCCGGGCTGATCGCCGTAGCGGGCGCGGAAGAAATGGTTGAAGCCCACCTCGAGCAGGGTCGCGAGCGAGGCGTAGGTGGAAATGTGGCCGCCGATTCCGGCGTCGTATTTGTTGGCGCGCACCACCATGGCCACGGCGTTCCAGCGGCACAGGCTCTTGATGCGGCGCTCGATCTCGCGATCGCCGGGATACTCGAGCTCTTCCTCGCGGGGGATGGTGTTGATATAGGGGGTGTTCAGTTTGGCCGGGACGCGCACGCCAAGGCTCTGCGCCTCCTCCTGCAGCCGTTCGATAAGATACGAGGCGCGGTCCGGCCCCGCCTGATCGATGATCTCGTCCAGCGCTTCAATCCATTCTGACGTTTCCTGCGGATTGAGGTCGTCCTGGGGTTCTACTTTGGCTTTGAGCATGATGAACTCTTTTATTTTAGCGTCTCCGGGCGGAAATCACTTGGACGCGCGCGATCTTTTGCTCCCTGGAGGCTGCGAGCGATGACTGCCTACGATCGGTTTGCCTACTCGAACAATGCCTATTCCTACACGCACGCGCGGCGGATGGCGGCGCGAGCGCTGTTGATGGGACTGCGACCCGCTTCGCCCGAGCGTTGCCGGATCCTGGAGGTCGGCTGCGGCGCGGGCGGCAATCTGGTTCCGATGGCTTACGACTTACCGCGGGCCGAACTGGTGGGGATCGACCTGGCGGCGCAGCCGGTGGCCGAAGCGCGGGCGTTCGCCCGCATCACCGGTGTCACGAATGTGCGATTCGAGCAGGCCGATATCCGCGAGCCGCCGTCCGGCCTGGGGATGTTCGACTACATCATCGCCCACGGCGTTTATTCCTGGGTGCCGGAACCGGTTCGCGAGGCGCTGATGCGGCTGTTCGCGGAATGCCTGACGGAAAACGGCGTGGCGTATGTCAGCTACAACGTTTTGCCCGGATGCTACTACCGCCTGCTGTTGCGGGACCTGCTGCTGGCGGCGTTGCCGCGGGACGCGGATCTGGCCGAGGTGGTGAAGGGGTGCCGGCGATTTCTCGAAGACTACCGCTTGGCCCTGCCGCATCGCGACGCGCAGGACGAAGCGGTGCATGCGGAGATCACCCGCGTCCTGGAGCGGCCGGACGCGCAGATCATCCACGACGACCTGTCGCCCGACTTTCATGCGCTTTACTTCCGCGATCTGGAGGGGCACGCGGCGCGGCACGGACTGCAGTTTCTTTGCGAATCCGGGGTTGGCAGCGATTCGGCCACGGGGCTGCAGCCCGCCGCGCGGCAACTGGTGGACCGGCTGAGTTCCGGCGACGCCATGCTGCAAGAGCAATGGAACGACATGGTCCGGCTGCGGCGGTTCCGCATGAGCCTGCTGGTGAGGCGCGAGCAACCGGTGCGTCGCGGCGGGGCCCGCATCCCCGAGGGCAGCTTGTGGGTGATGTCGCACGCCCGGGAATCGGCGCCGGATTCAAGCGCGCCCGCCGGCGCCCGCTGTTTCTCCATCAGCGATCGCGATCGAATCCAGACGAACAATCCCGCCATTATCTCGTTGTTCGAACGCCTGATCTCCAGCTTTCCCGAAGCCGTACCGGTGGATGAGCTGAAGCGGGATTCGGTGCTGCCGCTCGAACACGTGGACGAGTTTCTTCTGCAGCTCCATTCGCACCGTTTCGCCGATTTCAGTCCGATTCCCTGGCGCGCGGTGCGCGACGCCGGACCGCGCCCGGAGGCCAGCCGCGTCGCGCGAGCCATGGCCGGCCAGGGCGCCATGAAGGTGACGAACCTGTTTCATGGCCCGGTAGAGCTGGGTAACGAGGCTGCACGCCGGCTGCTCGAGTTATTGGATGGAGAGCGAGACTACGCGGCGCTCGCACGGATCATGCAGCCGCTGTTTCCCGGAAAAACACGGGAGCAGATCGAGGGGGAGATCCCCGGCGAGTTGCGCGTGCTGGCGCGTCTCGGGATGCTGATCCGTTAAGCGGGCGGTTTGAAGTACAGCACCATCCCCGCGCCCACCGACGCCAGAATCATGCCCACGTACAACAGCGGATTGGGAGCCTTGTCGGGGGGATGGATGGCCATCGATACCAGCGCGTTGACGATGGGCGCGCCGCCGAAGACCAGGGGCATGACATAGGTGGGGATGCCGCCGCTCTTAAAGGCGTAAATGATGCACACAGCGCCCAGCGCGCCCAGCACGCCGGCGGCGGTCGCGCCGATGGCGCCGTTCGAGTTGAAGCCGGATAATCCGCCCTGCTGCGTTCCCAGCGCGGCCACGGGTACCATGACCCCTACCAGAAAATAAGCAACGCCCACGCACAGCAGCGCTTTCATGGGATTGCCCAGGGACACCTGCCCGCGATGGAGCATGGGGCCGTAGACTCCCCAACACAGCGCCGCGCCCAGCGCAAAAAATACCCAGACCATCGACTTTTTCCTCGCTTGTTGCATTGCAAGCTTTCTCTAGAACTGCAGCTTCAACCCGAACTGGATCTGCCGGGCGCTGGTAACTGTAGAGCGTAGCACGCCGAAGCCGGGCAGCGGCCGGTCCGCGGCGGTCTGGCCGGCGAAGGCCAGCAGCGCCGGAGGTCCGACGCCGAAGTTCGCGCGGTTGAAGAGGTTGAAAGCTTCCGCGCGGAACTGGAGATTGCCGCTCTCGCCCAGGAAGGGAAGCGGCGTGTTCTTGCTCAATACCATGTCGAAGGTGCGCAGGTTGGGTCCGATCAGCGCGCCGCGCCCCAGGTTGCCGAGCGTCCCCTGTTCGGGCAGGACGAAAGCGGAGGGATCGAAGAAGCGGTCCGGACTGCCGAGCACCGCGTCCTGATGCGTGCGCCCGGCGGCGAGGCTGGGGCGGTCCAGGCCGATGCCGGGGCCGAGCGAAGGCGACCATCGCGACCGGGACCAGTTGTTCTGCAGGAACAGCGTCACTGGCTGACCGCTCCGCATGTTGGCGATTCCGCCGATCATCCAGCCGTTCAGCAACTCGAAACCGGCTCGCGGGAACTGATAGGTGAAGTTGAAAACCCAGTTGTGCTTGGCGTGGTAGTCGGCCAGACCCTTGTTGTATTCGAACCCGGGGAACTCGGGGAACGCGGTCGTGGTGCCGCTGGTCGCGTCGGAGAAAAACGTCGAGCCCTGAGTGGTGTCGATGTTCCGGGAGAAGGTGTAGGAACTCTGCACCGTCAACCCCCGCGAGAACCGCTTGCGGACGTCCACGATCATGGCGTTGTACCAGGAGCGGCCGTCGCTCTTCTTGAGTTCGATGGTGGTGAAATTAGGGTTGACCCGAGCCGCCGTGGGCGGGAAGAACAGCGTGCCGTCGGGCCGCACCGTCGGGATCGCCGTATTCACGTCGGCGGAGCGCATCAGGTGAATGCCGCGGGATCCCGCGTAGCCGACGGTCAGCACCGTATCCCACACCAGATTGCGCTGCACGTTCAGATTCCAGGTCTGCGCATAAGGGCTCTTGATGTTCCACTCGATCGGACGGATGGAATTCACCTGATTCACGTTGAAGTTGGGGTTGGGGAACGTGGGGTTGGCGAAGATCACCCGCGGGGTGGCCGGAGGATTGGTCACGGTGACAATCAATTGCTGCTGCTGGTTGGTGTTGAAAAAGATCCCGTAGCCCCCGCGCAGAGACGTCTTTCCGTCGCCGAAGACATCCCAGGCGAAGCCGAAGCGGGGGGCGAAATTGGCGCGCGGGGGATTTTCGAACAGGCGGCCGGTGATGGGCGCCGCGTCGGTGTAGACGTTGGGCAGCGCGGAGTCCCGGCCGTAGATGTCGCGAGGCATTGTGCTCGCCTCCCAGCGCAGGCCCAGATTCAACGTCAGGCGGCGGCTGATCCGCCAGTTATCCTGCACGTAAGCGCCGAAGAGCCAGGTGCGCCAGTAGCGGTCCAGCGCGCCGCCGGGCGCCAGCCCGACGAAGCGTATCGGCTGATTCAGAAGGAAACTCCGGATGTTGGCGAAGGCGTAGTTGCCCAGCGAAAACGTCGGGTTCACCATGTTGTTCTGGTAGCGTTCGGCCAGGAAGCCGGCCTTGATGAGGTGCTTGCCGCGCGTCAGCGAAAGCCCGTCCTCAAAGCCGTAGACATTTTGCACCAGGCGGACATCCACGGAGGACTGCGGTCCGAAACGCGATGCGCCGCCGATATCGAGCTGTCCGGTGAACGGCGCGCCCGGCGCGAAACGCGGCAATTGCTCGGTGGTGTTAGAAAAGACTTCCTGGGCGATGCGCGTGCGGCTGAAGCTGACCCGCACGGTGTTGAGCAGCGTCGGCGAGATCACCCAGCGATGCTCCGCCGTGGCGAACTGGTTGCGCGAAACGAACTGCCGGGGAAACTGCGGAAATTCCGTGGGCAGATCCTGCACCGCGCCGTCGTAGGTGTAACGCCCGAACATCTGCTGGTTGCCCGTCAGGTTCTGATCCCAGCGGCCCTGTCCGTAGTCCTGCCGGATGCGCTGGTTGAACGAATACAGGTAGTTGCCCAGCCCGGACCCGATGTTGCCGCCGTTCGGCAGCGGGATCTCGCGCAGCCAGGGCTGTACGGCCGGACTGACCGCAACGGTTGTCGTTAGGGCGGGATTGTTGGGATCGGGCAGTATGCCGCGGCGGGCGTTCTCATCCGGAACCACGCTCAAAATGCTGCGCCCCAGTCGCTCGCGAAGCGCTTCCCAACCGAGGAAGAAGAAACTCTTGTCCTTCTTCAACGGGCCGCCCAGAGTGGCCCCGTACTGGTTGCGCGTGAACTTAGGCTGAGTGGCGGGATCGAAGAAGTTGCGCGCATCGAAGTTGTCGTTGCGGAAGAACCAGTAGGTGTTGCCGTGAAATTCGTTGGTGCCCGATTTCGTGAGCACGTTGATCTGTCCGCCGAAGTTGCGGCCGTACTCGGCCGAGTAGGCGTTCGTTTCCACGCGAAACTCGCGGATGGTCTCGATGCCCAGCACGGTGCCCGCCGCCGAGCCCGCTGGTCCGTTGGTGAAGTCATTCTGCGGCTGTCCGTCGAGCAGATACACGTTGGACCTCGGGTCCGCCCCATTGATCGAAGTGCCCAATCCGTGCGCGACAACCGAGCCGCCGTCCCGGCTGGGGAACGCGACCACGCCGGGCTGCAGCAGCGCCAGGTCGGTGTAGTTGCGGCCGTTCAGCGGCAGGTCGCGCATCGTGCGTTCGTTGACCAGGTAGCTCAACTCGGCCGTGGAGGTGTTGACCGGCGGCGCTTCCGCGGTCACGGTGATCTCCTGATCCACGGCTCCCACCTGCAGCGTGAAGTCGATGCCCGACGTCTCGGCGACGGTGAGCTGAATCCCCTTGCGGACCGCGGGGCGGAAGCCCGCCGCCTCCACGCGCATTTCGTAGCCGCCAACGGGCATCGTAGTGAACGCATACAGGCCACCGTCGTCGGAATAGGCCATGCGCATGAACCCGGTCTCAAGGTGCCGCGCGCTGATCTTCGCCTTGGACACAGCGAGGCCGGAGGGGTCCAGGATCTTGCCCGCGATCGTGCTGGTGGTCTGGGCCAGGAGGCTGCCCGCAAGGGCAACCATCGCAAGCAGTAGTCGGCCTTGGTTCATGTTGTTTTTGGACGGAATCGTCGAACTCAGCGTTACCCTGCGTTTCCCAAAGTCTACCAAGCTGCTTACCGACTATGGGATACTACGTCAAAATTTGAGACCCGCTCCGGGTCGTTGTCTGAGACGCAAATGAAGACATTCGGTCTTGTCCTGATCACGCTGGTTCTGCTGGCCTTGCACCAGGATGTCTGGTTTTTCCGGACGGCCCGCCCGATGGCGTTCGGTTTCCTGCCCCCCGGGCTTTGGTATCACGCTTTGTACGCGGTCCTTTCCGCGGTACTCATGTGGGTATTGGTACGCCTGGCCTGGCCCGCGCACCTGGAGGCGGAAGCGGAGAGTCACGAGGAGCCGAAGCAATAGCTTGATCCCGGCGATCTTCGTTTTCATTTACCTCGCGGTCGTTCTCTACATCGGCATCTTCGCGTTCCGGAGGTCGGCCGACAAGGCGGAAGACTATTTCCTCGCCAACCGGTCGTTGGGGCCGCTCGTATTCCTGCTGTCACTTTTTGGAACCAACATGACCGCATTCACGATTCTGGGGTCGTCGGGGCATTCATTCCAGAACGGCATCGTGACCTTCGGCCTCATGGCGTCCTCATCCGGGCTGGTGATTCCCCTCACCATCTATTTCTGCGGCACCCGCGTTTGGGCGCTGGGCAAGAAGCACGGCTTCATTACCCCGGTTCAGATGTTTCGCGACCGCTGGGAATGCGGTCACATCGGCAGCGTGATCTCGATTGTGCAGGCTGCGTTCCTGGTGCCCTACATCATCATCGGAGTGATGGGCGGCGGGACCACGCTGGCCACGCTGTCCTCCGGCGCGGTCCCGTATTGGGCGGGCGGCGCGCTGGTGGCGATCGTCGTGATGGCCTACGTCTTTTTCGGCGGCATGCGCGGCACCGCGTGGGTGAACGCGCTGCAGACAGTTCTGTTCCTGACCTTCGGCGCGGTGGCGCTGATCGTGATCGGGTACGGCATCGGAGGCTTCGATCGCGCGGTCGAGAAAATGGCGGCTTCTCCGGCGTTTGCTTCCCTGCTCACCCGGGAGCGCGTCTCGCCATTGTTTTTTCTCAGCTACATGTTCATCCCGCTGTCCTCCATCGCGTTTCCGCACATCATGATTTTCTGCCTGACCGCGGAGAAGATGAAGCACTTCCAGAAGACCGTGATCTTCTATCCCCTATGCATCCTGGCCATCTGGCTGCCGTGCGTTTTCCTGGGTGTCGTGGCCAACAGCGTTGACGATGTGCCGGAGGTTTCCTCGAAGATCGAGGCGCGGGCGTCGCTGGCCCGGGAGGGCCGGACGCTGGCGCCGGAACAGCGCGAGGATCTGCGGAAACAAGCCGCCGCCGACGACATCGTCCTGATCCTGCTGAAGCGTTTCGCGCCTCTGTGGCTCGCCGGGTTGCTGGGGGCGGGCATCATGGCCGCCGTGATGGCCAGCGATTCCCAGATTCTGGCGTTATCGACGCTGTTCACCGAGGACCTGTTCGCTTTCTATGAAGGGAAGGCTCGCTTCGGGGAAGCCGCGCAGGTGCATACAGGAAGGGCTTTCGTCGTTATCGTGACCATCGTGGCCTACGCGATCGCCCTCCAGGCGCCGCAATCCATCTTCGATCTGGCCGTGCAGTACGCCTTCTCTGGTTACGCTGCCTTGTCGCCGCTCTTGCTCGCCGCGCTGTTCTGGAGAGGCTCCACCAAGTGGGGTGCGCTGGCGTCCACGCTCTGGACCGTTTCGTCAGTGGCCGCCGTGGCAGTCTTTCAACAGGTGGTTCCCGCGCCTCCTCCCGGCCCACCCGTGGTGGTCTGGAGCGCGGGCGGCGTCGATTGGCTGATGCGCACCGCGGGCGGAACCGCCATCGCCGGGTTCATGCCGGTAGTGCCGATGACGCTGATCTCGGGGTTGCTGATGGTGGTCGTGTCCTGGCTGACCGCGAAACCGGGCGCCGACACCTTGAAGCGCTATTTCCGCTAAGCAAGGTCGCGCAGGGGAATGATCCGGGGATCGTGAACCCGCCGCGCGAACTTCAGGTCCGCGGTGATGACGTGGGCGTCCAGCAGTTCCGCCAGGATCAGGAACGCCACGTCGTAGGCGGGGTGGTTTTGCTCAATGGAACGCACCAGCGTTTCCTCGGCGAAGCCGGCGGCCGGGACCACTTCCACCAGCTTGAGGAGAGCAGCCGCGTCTTCCAGGATCTCCCGCGCATCGTCCACACTCAGCCGCCCGCGCGCCGCATGCGCCCACAGCACGTTCACGAACTCCATGAACAGCAGATCCGGCGCCGCCAACTGGCACTCGCCGGATTCAAAGGCGTCCAGGACCCCCGCCGCCAGGCCCGAGCCCTCCTCGTCCAGGAAGAACTTGGCGAAAACGCTGGTATCAACCACCAGGCGAGCGGGCAATCTTGGTTTGCTTGGGGTCACGTTCCTCGCGCAACTGGCGGATCACGGAGACGCTGTCCGTGGAGGTTCCGGCGGTCCGGAGCGCCTCCCTGCGGGAACGGATGCGCTCGAACAAGGCGCTTCGAGGTTCCGCGGACCCGTGAGCCTGCGCGGCCTTTCCGAGCCAGTAGATCACCTGGGCGTTCACGCTGCGGTTCTCCGCGGCGGCTGTCGCCCGGATCTGGCTCATCAAATCTTCAGGTATGTCGCGAATGGTCAAGCTGGGCATGGCATTTGTGCAGCCGACCTTCACGCGGTTGCACTCTGCAACTAGCTTAGCGGGTTTGGTTGCACTTTGCAACTATTTTTTCACCTCTCCACGATCTCTGTCAAAGGTATAGTGGGCGCATGGAACGATTTCTCGCATTGTTTCTTACCGCCGGGCTGGCGTTGCTGCCCGCGCAGGACTCGAAACCAGGTCCTAAGCACGTCAACGCGGATGAGCTTAAGCAATTGATGGATAAGGAGAAAGGCAAGTTTTTCTTCCTCGACGTCCGGGAGCCCGCCGAGATCGAGGAGATGGGCTCCGTGGCCGGTTACGTAAACATCCCCGTGGGCCAACTCGAGAAGCGCCTCTCCGAAATTCCCAAGGAGAAACCGGTGATCGTCGCCTGCCGTTCCGGCCGGCGCGCCGAGACCGCCCGCCAGCTCCTCGAAAAGAACGGCTACCAGGTGATCGCCTCGTGCGGACTGCTGGAGTGGAAGCAGAAGGATTATCCGCTGGTGAAACCCGAGAAGAAGTGAGGTTGCGCCGCCCTCGCGTTTCCTGTATGATTATTCAGTCGAGTGAATAATCATTCAGCAGGAGGCGATGAAGTGGCGGCACATCCCAGCATCTGGAAACCGGCGGCGACCGATCTCGGAAAAGACACCGATCTTTCGCGCGAGGAGTTGCTGCATGTGCTGGACCTCGCCGCTAAGATCAAGCGCACCCCGAGGCGTTATGCCAAGGCCCTCGAAGGCCAGTACGCCAGCCTGCTGTTCGAAAAGCCGTCGCTGCGAACGCGCCTCACCTTTGAACTGGCGATGAAGCAGTTGGGTGGGGACGCCGTGTTCTCCATCGGCCCCATTGCCGAGCGGGAGCCCGTCAAGGACGTAGCGCGCAACCTGGACCGCTGGACCAATGTCATTGTCGCCCGAACCCATTCTCAAAGAACGGTAGAGGAGCTCGCGCTGTGGTCGCGCGTGCCGGTGGTGAACGCGCTTAGCGACCTGTATCACCCCTGCCAGATCCTGGCCGATATGCAGACCGTCCAGGAACACCTGGGCGGCTGGGAAGGGCGCAAGCTGGCCTACATCGGCGACGGCAACAACGTAGCGCATTCCCTGATGCTGACGGCGCCGCGGCTGGGCATGGATCTCGCCATCGGATGCCCGGAGAACTACCGGCCCGATGCCCGCGTCACCGAGGAAGCCCTCGCGCAGGCGGCGCAATACGGAACGCGTTTGATCGTTACCGCGGATGCCGGGGAAGCCGCCGCGGAGGCCGACGTGGTTTACACCGATGTCTGGACCAGCATGGGCCGCGAAAGCGAATCGCGCGAGCGCCGGCTGGTGTTCCGCCCGTACCAGGTCAACGAAGAATTGATGAGCCTTGCCCGGCCGGAGGCGATCTTCCTGCACTGCCTGCCCGCCAAACGCGGCGAGGAAGTGACCGATCCGGTAATCGAATCGGCGCAATCAGCGGTTTTCGATCAGGCCGAAAACCGGCTGCACGCGCAAAAAGCGTTATTGTTGATGCTGCTGGGCTGAGTTCCTCTCAACCGGCCGCGATCCCATCATTCCCGAAGGACTCATATGCAGAAACCGAAGAAGGTAGCGCTCGCCTACTCGGGCGGGCTGGACACGTCCATCATCATTCCGTGGCTGAAGGAAAACTACGGATGCGAAGTGGTCGCCGTTTGCGGCGACATCGGGCAGGGCGGCGACGAGTTGGACGGCTTGCGCGACAAGGCACTGAAGACCGGTGCGAGCGAAGTCTACATCGAAGACATGCGCGAGGAGTTCGTCACTGAGTACCTGTGGCGGATGCTCCGCGCCGGCGCCGTCTACGAGCACAAGTATCTGCTGGGCACCTCGATCGCCCGGCCGCTGCTGGCGAAGAAGCAGGTGGAAGTGGCGCTCAAAAGCGGCTGTGACGGCCTGGCGCACGGCTGCACCGGGAAAGGCAACGATCAGGTACGCTTCGAGTTGACCTATAAGGCTCTGGCGCCGCATCTGCCGGTGATCGCGCCGTGGCGCGAGTGGGATATCGTCTCGCGCGAGGATGCGATCGACTACGCGGCGAAGCATCAGGTGCCGATCGCGCAGAGCACCACCAAGATCTACTCACGGGACCGCAACCTATGGCACATCTCGCACGAGGGCGGGGAACTGGAAGATCCCGCCAACGCGCCCAGCGACGGCGTGTGGATGCTGACCCGAAGCCCCAAGGACGCCCCCGACGCGCCCGCCACCGTGACCATCGGCTTCGAAAAGGGCACGCCGGTGTCGGTGGACGGCAAGCGGATGAGCGGCGTCGAACTGGTGGAAACTCTCAACCGCCTGGGCGGGGAGCACGGCATCGGCCGTATCGACCTGGTGGAGAACCGGTTCGTGGGCATGAAATCGCGCGGCTGTTACGAGACTCCCGGCGGGGCAATCATCCTGGCGGCGCTGCGCGAACTCGAATCGCTGACGCTCGACCGCAGCACCATGCACTATAAGCAGAAACTGGCGATCGATTACGCGGAGATGGTGTACAACGGGCTGTGGTTCACCCCGCTGCGCGAGGCGCTGGATGCCTTCTTCGCCAAGACGCTGGAGACCGCCACCGGCGAGGTGACCATGAAGTTGTACAAGGGCAACCTGGATCCGGTCAGCCGCAAGTCGCCGAACTCGCTGTACTCGCTGAACATCGCCAGCTTCACCATGGGCGCGGAATACGACCAGAAGGACGCGCGCGGGTTCATCAACCTGATCGGGCTGCCGATCCAGGTGCGCGCCGCGATGCTGAAGCAGTCATGAAGTTGTGGGGCGGGCGGTTCGAGCAGGGTCCCTCGGAGGTCTTCGAGCGGTTCAGCGAGTCGCTGCACTTCGATAAGGAGCTCTTGAGCGCGGACGTGCGGGGATCGCAGGCGTTCGCGCGAGCCTTGGAGCGGGTGGGCATCCTCGACGCGGCGGATCGCGCCCGCCTGATCGCCGCCTTCGACGAGATCAGCCGGGAAGCGAAGGACCCCGCTTACTTCGCGGACGCCGGTGACGAAGATGTCCACACGCTGGTGATCCGCAAGCTGAAGGAGAAAGCCGGCGGGCTGGCGGACAAGATCCACACCGGACGCAGCCGCAACGAGCAAGTCTCGCTGGACACGCGCCTGTGGCTGCGCGACACCATCGACGGCACGCGCGGGCTGTTGCGTGCCTTGATGCGGGCGCTGATGGACTGCGCCAATCGCGACCGCGACGCGGTGATTCCCGGGTACACGCATCTGCGCCGGGCGCAGCCGGTGCTGTGGGCGCATTACCTGCTGGCCTACTTCGAGATGTTCGCGCGGGACCTGGAAAGGCTGGAGCAGGCGCGGGCTCGCGTGAACGTGATGCCGCTTGGGTCCGGCGCGCTGGCCGGCAGCGGCTTCCCGTTCGACCGGGAGGCGATCGCGGCGGAGCTGGGGTTCGCCGCCGTGACGCGCAACAGCATGGACGTTTCCGCGGATCGCGATTTCGCCCTCGATTACCTCTACGCCGCTTCGGTCCTGATGCTGCATCTCAGCCGCCTGTGCGAGGACTGGATCCTCTATTCGAGCGATGAGTTCCGCTGGCTGGAGCTCGCCGACGGCGTGACCTCCGGCTCCAGCCTGATGCCGCAGAAGAAGAATCCGGATTCACTGGAGCTCATCCGCGGCAAGTGCGGCCGCGTGTTCGGCGCGATGAACTCGCTGTTCATGACGCTGAAGGGCCTGCCGATGACCTATAACCGCGACATGCAGGAGGACAAGGAGCCGCTTTTTGACGCCGCCGCGCAGGTTAAGGCCTCGCTCGAAATGATGCGTGTGGTGGTGGAAACGGCGCGCCTGAACCCGGGTCCGCCGCGGCAGGCCGCCGAAGAGAGCTGGGCCGTGGCCACCGATCTGGCGGAGGCCCTGGCGCGGGCGGGTACGCCGTTTCACCAGGCGCATCAAATCGCCGGAAAGCTGGTGTTGCATAGCATCCAGCTCGGAAAGAAGCCTTCGGACTGGACCGGAGCGGAACTGGAGCAATTCGCGCCGGAGTTCACCAAAGACATGGTCCGGCTGATGAATCCAACGGAAGGCATGAAGACGCGAACGGTTCGCGGAGGAACCGCGCCGGACACCGTGGCGGCTGCGCTGGACGAAGCCGCGCGGCGGCTGGAGGATCTCGCGCGTTGAACAAGAGCTACCGGCACGGGCAGATCCTGAAGCTGATCCGAGGGCGTCCCATCCGGACCCAGGAAGAGCTCGCCAGCGAACTGCGCAAGCTCGGGGTTCCCGCCACGCAGGTGACGCTTTCGCGCGATATCCGGGAACTTGGTCTGGTGAAGACGGCGGAAGGCTACCAGCAGGTGTCGCCGGAGCCCGCCGGTCCCGATCTCGAGACCGTGGTTTCCGAGTATTTGCTCGACATCCGGCCCGCGCAGAACCTGCTGGTTCTGCGAACGCTGCCGGGCAATGCCAGCCCTCTGGCCGTGGCCATCGATCATGCGCAGTGGCCAGACATTGTGGGCACGGTAGCCGGCGACGATACGGTGCTGGTGGTCGCCCCGGACGAGGGCCGCGCGAAAAGCGTCCAGCAGCGGCTGCTGAAGTTCCTGGAATAAGAACTACCGGGGCTGCAGGATCTCGCCCCACACCACCTGGTAGGCTTCCACTTCGTTGTCGAAGCTCTTGCCCGCGCGGACGAAAACCTGCGTGTTCACCAGCAGCGCCTCGGCGTCGACAGCGAGCCCTTTCTCCAGAAAGCGGGTATCATCGCGGAGCTGCACGCGAAGTTGGCCGTTAGCCTTGGTCCGCAGAATCATGGAATGGAGATCCCGCCGCACCACGATGCCGCTCAGCGTCAGGTTGCCGCGCGGGGCGAAGGACTCCGTCGGCGATACCGTCCGCCGCAGCGGGGCACGGCCCGGCGCGGTGGTTCGCTCCGGAGGCGAGATGGAAACGGACCGCGCCTGGCATCCGCTGCTTCCTTTTTTGTCCGCGATCACTTCCAGGCGGTCGCCCGGCGCGAGATTGGCGGCGGAGATGCGCTGCGAATCGCGCTCGAACGTGGTCCGCGAATCGTAATCGCAGAGATGCACCAGGTTATCCTCGGAGCGGACGCTGATCACGCCCGCGCCGGGCGTGCCTTCCCGCTCCAGCATCACGCCGCGCAGCACGCTCATCGGCAGTTGTGCCTGCGCCGCGGCAAGGGCCGCCATCGCGAATAGCCCGGCTCGCATCTGGCCTCATTATACCCGCCGCTGCTAGAATCGAATTTCAGCGGACGTATCGTTTGTCACCTTCCTCTTTTTCCGTGCTGGACCAGGCCGGACAATGGTTTGTTTCCTCGGGCATCACAGCGGCCGGGGGCGGAGTCGCGCGCTTTCACCGCATCGACGCCGGTCAAAATCTGCCGGTGTCGCACGAGATCACGGGCTATGCGGTGAGTTCGCTGGCGGATTTAGCTCGACGCACGGGCCAGCCCCGCTTCCGGGAGGCCGCGATCCGCTCCGCGCGATATCTCCGCGAGAAAGCGTGGGACGAGAGCGCGTCCGCCTTCCCGTTCGAGTCCGGCGGTCCGGCTTATTTTTTCGACACCGGAATTATCATCCGGGGACTCCTGCAAGCCTGGCGGCTCAGCGGCGAGACGGCGTTCCGGGATCGCGCGGTGGAAGCCGGGATGTCGCTCGCGATGGACTTCCTGGGCGAGGGCTTCTTCTACCCGGTGATCTCGCTTCCCGAGAAGCAGCCCGAAGCGCTGGGCGATCGCTGGTCCCGGCAGCCCGGCTGCTATCAGTTAAAGTCCGCCATGGCCTGGCACGATCTCGCGGCGGCAACCGGCGATTCACAGTGGAATCAGGCCTACGAACGGGCGCTCGAACTGCACCTGGCCGGATGGCGCGAGTTTCTTCCCGGAGATCCGGACCCGCTGCGGGTAATGGACCGCCTCCACGCCTTCTGCTACTTCCTGGAGGGCCTGTTGCCCGCCTGCGGCCGGGATGAGGTGAGATCGGTGCTCGCCGAAGGAATGGCTTTGGTGACGAACCACCATCGCGAGATACGGGCGCGATTCGAACGGTCCGATGTCGCGGCGCAGCTCCTGCGGGTCCGGCTGCTTGCTGACGCGCGGGGCGCCGTCCCGCTCGATCGCGCGCGGGCCGAGGAGGAAGCCGCGATCGTCGCGGAGTATCAGTTCCGCGACGGCGAGACCCGCGTCCGCGGCGGATTCTGCTTCGGAAGCCGCGACGGCCGGCGCATGCCATTCGTCAATCCGGTGTCCACGGCGTTCTGCGCGCAGGCGCTGGCGATGTGGGAAAGCGGCGCGGGCGAACTGGCGGATCTGGTGTGAACGTGCCATCCTGTTCAGCGTGAAACTGCGCCTCACTTCCAATCAGCTTCGGGTCCGCTTGAATCGCGGCGAGGTGGCGGTGCTGGGGCAGGGCCGCGCGCTGGAGGAACGCGTCGAACTGGAGGGCGCGAGCCTTGGCTGGTCCGTCGCGGCGATTCCTGGCATCGCAGGCATCACGGCGCGCTTCGAGGACCGAATTCTTGCGGTGCGCATTCCCGCGGAATTGGCCTCGCCCTGGGCGGCTAACCAGGAGGAAGGCCTCTACGCGCGGCAGGCCGGACTCGAGATCGCGATCGAGAAGGACTACGAGTGCAAACCGGGGTCCGCGCCGGATGCGTTTCCCAATCCCAACAAGCCCTGCTGACGCCGGCAGACCTGCATTTGATATAACTTCCAGCTAAGGAAGGTGTCCATGCGCCAAGCCGCCGCCGTTTTCGCCGCTCTCGCCCTGCTGACCTCCTGCGCCCGGCAGGATGCCGGCCTGCAGCCCGGTCCCGATTTTCAAAAGAAGCTGATGGAAATGGCCGTGGCCGCCAAGCCCGGCGCCGTGATCGAACTTCCCGAAGGCAAGCACACCCTGGACGCCAACATCTCCATCACGGTGGATAACGTGACGCTGAAGGGCAAGGGCATGGACAAGACGATCCTCAGCTTTGCCGGCCAGAAGACGGGCTCGAACGGCGTGCTCGCCACCGGGAACAAGTTTGTCATCGAGGACCTCACCATTCAGGACACCAAGGGCGACGCTCTGAAGGTGAATGGCGCCACCGACGTAACGATTCGCCGCGTCAAGACCGAGTGGACGGCCGGACCGAAAGCAACCAACGGCGCGTACGGCATCTATCCCGTGAAGTGCAAGAACGTGTTGATCGAGGATTCGGTGGCGATCGGCGCCTCCGACGCCGGCATCTACGTCGGGCAGTCGAACCAGATCATCGTCCGCCGCAACCGCGCGGAATTCAACGTGGCGGGAATCGAGATCGAGAACTCCACTTACGCCGATGTGTACGAGAATGTCGCCACCAACAACACCGGCGGCTTGCTGATCTTCAATCTGCCCAACCTGCCGGTGCAGGGCGGCAGCTACACTCGGGCGTTTAAGAACAAGATCTACGCGAACAACACGGGGAACTTCGCGCCTCCCGGCAACACCGTCGCGAACGTGCCCGCGGGAACCGGTTTGATGGTGATGGCCACCCATCACATCGAGGTGTTCGAGAATGAAGTCCGCGACAACAACAGCTACCAGGTGTCGGTGATCAGCTATCTGGCAACGGGCAATCCGCTGAAGGACGAAAAATTCAATCCGTACTCCGACACGATCTACATCCACGATAACCAGATCGGCAAGGGCGGCACGAAGCCGGACAAGCGGATCGCCAAGCTGGCGCCCGCGCTGGGGGATCCCATTCCGCAGATCCTGTGGGACGGCGTGGTGGATCCGAAGGTGAAGACCGCGCAGGGAACGCTGCCGGACGAGCGCCGCATCTGCATCGTGAACAACGGCGACGCGAGCTTCGCCAATTACGACTTCGCCAACGGAGTGAAGAAGGTCTCGCGGGACCTGAAGCCGCACACCTGCACGCACGCGCCGCTGCAGCCGATCTCGATTTCCCAGCAGACGCCGGCCTCCGGCGCAAGCTCGGGCGGATACTAACCGAACCTCGCCGGAGCCAATGGACATGAGACGACTAGCGGCAGCGCCGTTGCTTCTTTTTCTGGGGTCCTGCGCCAGGCAGGATCCGAACGTCATCACGGCGGGACCGGACTTTCAGAAGCGGGCGCAGGAAACGCTCATTGCGGCCAAGCCGGGCAGCGTCGTCACGTTCCCGGAAGGCAGGTTTGAACTCGACGCGACGCTCTCCGTCACCGCCGACAACATCACCGTCCGCGGGCAGGGCATGGACAAGACCATTCTCTCCTTCAAAGGCCAGAAAACCGGATCGAGCGGCTTTCTCGCCTCCGGCAATCACTTCGTCATCGAGGATCTGACCGTGCAGGATCCCAAGGGCGACGGGATCAAGGTGAACGGCGCCGACGGCGTGGTGATGCGCCGCGTGAAAGCGGAATGGACCGGAGGTCCGAAGCCGACCAACGGACCGTATGGGCTGTATCCGGTGCGCTGCAAGAACGTGCTCATCGAGGATTCGGTGGCCATCGGCTCCAGCGACGCCGGGATCTACGTAGGCCAGTCGTCGCACATCGTGGTGCGCCGGAACCGGGCGGAAAGGAACGTTGCCGGCATCGAGATCGAGAACTCCACCTACTCCGACGTGTATGAGAACGTCGCCGTGGACAATACCGCCGGCATGCTGGTGTTCAATCTGCCGAACGTTCCGGTGCAGGGCGGCAAATACTCCCGCGTGTACAAGAACAAGCTGGAGAACAACAACACGCCGAACTTCGGACCTCCGGGCCACATCGTCGGCAACCTGCCGGCGGGCAGCGGACTGATCGTGCTCGCCACCAGCGCCGCCGACGTGTACGACAACGATATCGCGAATCACGACAGCTTCAACATCGCCGTGGTCAGCTTCCTGTCCAACGGTATTCCGCTGAAGGATGCCGCCTATTATCCGTACCCCGACACCATCACCATCCGCGACAACCGCCTGGGCAAATCGGGCGCTAAGCCCGACAAGCAGATCAAGGCGTTGGAACCCGCGCTGGGCCTCCCGATTCCGTCCATCATCTGGGATGGCATGGTGGACCCCAAGGTGAAGACTGCCTCCGGCGCGCTTCCCGGCGACAAGCAGATCTGCATCGCCAACAACGGGGACGCCACCTTCGCCAACTACGATTTCAGCGGCGGACTGAAGAAAATCAGCCGGGACCTGAAGGCGCACGATTGCAAACATCCCCCGCTCGAGCCCGTGCGGTTGTCGCTGGCCGGCGCCGCGCCCGCCGGCGGAGGAAAATAGAAAGGATGCAGCTAAGATTCCCTGCGCTGGGTTTAGCCGCCCTGGCGCTGATCGTGTCCTTGTCCGCTTGCTCCCGCCGCCCCGGCGAGGTCCGGACCTTTGTCGCGGAACCATTCCCCAAACGGCTTTCCGAGTGGGGACTCTTCCACGGGGACAAAGACAAACTGCAGCCGGCGCGGAACGTGATTCCTTACGACCTGAATACCCCGCTGTTCTCCGACTATGCCGACAAGCATCGTTTCGTGTGGATGCCCGCCGGTGCTTCGGCCACCTACCGGGACGACGGAGTGTTCGAATTTCCGGCGGGAACGGTGATTGCCAAGACCTTCGCCTACGGGGGACGTCGCATCGAAACGCGTCTGCTGGTGAATGCCAAGACCGGATGGGTGGGCCTTCCCTACGTCTGGAACCAGGAGCAGACCGAGGCGACCCTGGAACTCGCCGCCAGTCCGGTGGAAATCGAACATCGCGGCATGAAGATCCATTACGCGATCCCCAACGCCAACCAGTGCAAGGGTTGTCATGAGAACTCGCGGGTCATGTCACCCATCGGGCCCAAGGCCATGCACCTGAATCGGAGCTATGGATATGCCGACGGCGCCGAGAACCAGCTTACGCGCTGGTCGAAGGTGGGATACCTGAAGGGCGCTCCCGCGCCGGAAGCGGCGCCCCGGGCGGCGGTATGGGACGATCCGGCCACCGGGCCGCTGGACAACAGGGCGCGCGCATACCTGGATATCAACTGCGCGCATTGCCACAACCCGCAAGGCCCGGCAAACACGTCGGGGCTGTTTCTGACTGCCTCGGAAACCAACCCGGTTACGCTGGGCGCCTGTAAGGCGCCGGTGGCCACCGGACCAGGATCCGGTACGTTCCGCTTCTCCATCCTGCCCGGGCATCCCGAGCAATCGATCCTGATCCACCGCATGAAGTCGAATGAACCGAAGGTGATGATGCCGGAACTGGGCCGCGCGGTGGTTCACCGCGAGGGTCTGGCCCTGCTGGAGCAATGGATCGCCTCGCTCAAAGGCGATTGCGGCGCCGCGTCACTCTGAATTCCGTGATCCGCGGCATCATCTTCGACCTCGGCGGAGTTCTCGTCCCGCTGGACTTTTCGCGCGGCTATCGCGCCATCGCCGGGCGCTGCGCCTATCCCGCCGCCGAAATCCCGCGGCGCATCGGCGCCACCGATCTGGTCCGGCGCTTCGAAACCGGCCAGATGGAATCTCGCGAATTCGTCGAACAGTTGTGCCAGGTTATCGGACTGAATGCCGGATACGACGAGTTCTGTGAGATGTGGAGCGAAATCTTCCTTCCCGGAACGCTGATTCCGGACACGCTGGTCGAGGCTTTGTCGCGCAAGTACCGCCTGGTGCTTCTCTCCAACACCAACCAGTTGCATTACTCTTTCGTCGAGCAGCAGTATCCCATCCTGCGGCACTTCCATCGTCAGGTCCTCTCCTATCGGGCAGGCGCGGCGAAACCTTCCTCCAGGATTTACCACCAGGCCGTGGAAGCCGCCGGCTGTCTGCCGGAGGAGTGCTTCTTTACCGACGATATGGCTCTTTTTGTCGAAGGGGCGCGCCGCGCAGGGATTCAGGCGGAGTTGTTCGAGGGTCCCGACAAGCTGATGCGCGATTTGGTGGCGGCCGGCGTCCGCTGGTAGTACTTTCTCCTACAGTTCGCCTTATTTTCTGCTTGGATTTTTGCGGGAACTATAGTACTGTAGGTCCTGATAGTACTAAGAAGACACTCCTTTCTCTCTCGTAAGCCAAGTTGGCGGGGCCCGGTCGTTAGTTCTCGGAGGAGACGGACCCCGCCGTTTTTTTTAAGTCCAACTGAGTCTACCGGATACACTTCTGTGGAGAGGGAATCCGCAAATTCGGATTCCGGGCTCGACGTGGGACCTGCCTGCCGACCTAAACCGTTGTAAAATTGCGGACAAAGCGAACCTGTGCGGGGTGGACCGGCAATTGCTACACTAGCGGCCAAGGAGAGGTGTCTCAGCAGAGCGTACGCCGGGGGGAAGGTTCGGCTGGCTCTAGCGGGAATCGCGGAAGATCGTGCGCGAGCTTCGGGAACAACTGATTGGCGCACTGCTTGTCATCGTGACGGCAGCCGCGGTTGTTTCGGCCGCGCTGAACCTGCAGCAGCAAAATCGCTACCGCCAGCCGGACGACGGCGTCACCTGGGCGGATCATGTCGAGGATTCCGGGGCCGCCTACCCGGTGGCGCGCTACGTCGCTCCCGGAAGCCCCGCCGAAAAGGCCGGCATCCGCGAAGGCGACCGTCTGCTGGCGATCGAAGGCCGGCCGGTGGAAACCGCCGCGCAAGCCATCGAGATCTTCTCCCGCCTGGGGTCCTGGAAGACGGCCAAGTATCACCTGGGCCGGGGCAAGACCGAGCTCGACGCCAACGTAATTCTGAGCGAGGGCGAGCCGGATCTGTCGCTATGGGCGCAGTACGCGGTCGGCGCCGTCTACATCGCCATCGGGCTGTTCGTCTATTTCCGCCGCGGCAGCGCCCGCAAGGCGCTGCACTTCTACCTTCTGTGCCTGGCCTCGTTCGTTCTTTCGACGTTCCACTACACGGGCAAGCTGAACAACTTCGACAAGGTGATTTACTGGGGCAACGTGGTGGCGGGATCGCTGGCGCCGGCGCTGTTCCTGCACTTCGCCTTGTCCTTCTCCGAGATTCCGAAGGCGATGCGGCGGCGTGGGGCGGCCTTCGGCCTGTACCTGCCTGCTCTGGTGCTGATCGGCGCCTACGCTGGCTTCGCCACGGGAACGCTGCGCGCCTCGGCCCCGCTGATCGAGGTCCGCTGGCTGCTGGATCGCGTATGGCTGGGACATCTGGCCGCGCTATACCTGGCCGGCGCGGCGGTGTTGTCGCATTCGATGATGCGCGCCGAGGACCCGATCGTGCGGCGCCAGCTCACCTGGCTGCGCAACGGAGCGCTGGTAGGCGTTCTTCCGTTCACCTTCCTCTACGTGATTCCCTACATCGCCGGCGCGGTGCCCACCCCGGCGATGAAGCTCGCGGTGCTGTCGCTTTCGCTGATCCCGATCACGTGGGCGTACGCGATTCTGCGCTACCGCCTGATGGACGTCGACATCATCTTCCAGCAGGGCTATGTCTACACGCTCGCGACGCTGAGCGTGCTGGCCATCTTCTTCGCGCTGCTGGTGGCCATGAGCCGCACCGGCGAGGTGAGCGCCACCGCCCTGGTGGCCATGCTGCTCATCGCGACCTTCGTCTTTCAGCCCATCCGCCGCTGGCTGCAGGAGCAACTGGACCGCTACTACTTCTACAAAGGCCGCTACGACTACCGGCTGACGCTCATCGAGTTCGGACGGGAACTGGCGGCGCAAACCGACCTGGATCAAATGCTGGCCAGCGTCACCGACCGGCTGATCCACACCCTTTCCATCCGCAACGTCGCCGTATTCCTGCTGGATGAGAACGCCAACGCCTTCCGCCTGCACCTGGTGCACGGGCGCAACGGGCGCGTGGCGGACGTTCCCTATGGGCTGGATTTGAGCTTCCTGACGGCGAACCCGCACGGGCCTTATCTGTTCTTCGAGCGCACCCGCAATCCGCTGGATGTGACTTCCAACGATTGGACCCCGGCGGTACGGTCCAGCATCGCCGCGCTGGAGTTGACCTACTACCTTCCCTGTTCGGTTCGCGGGCGGACGATCGCGTATCTCGGAGTCAGCCGCACCGACGACGGCGACTTCCTGTCGAGCGACGACGTCGAGCTTTTGGTGACGCTCTCAGGCTATGTCGGCATCGCCATCGACAACGCGATCCTGTACCGTTCGCTGAGCCAGAAGGCCGCGCAGTTCGAGCGCCTGAAGGAGTTCAGCGAGAACATCGTGGAATCGATCAGCGTCGGCATTCTCGCGGCCGACCTGGACGACCGCGTGGAGAGCTGGAACAACCAGATCGAGCGGCTGAGCGGCATACCGCGGGAAGCGGCGATCGGACGCCGCCTGCATGACCTGTTCCCGGCGGACCTGATGGACAAGTTCGACAGCGTGCGCGGCGGCAGCGGCGTCTACAACATCTACAAGCACGTGCTGCGGCAGCCCGAGGAGGCGACAGTGAATATCGCCGTGGCGCCGCTGGTTTCCAAGGACGGCGCGCAGATCGGGCGGCTGATTATCTTCGACGACGTCACCGACCGCGCGGAATTGGAGCGGCGCCTGCTGCAAGCCGACAAGCTCAGCTCCATCGGATTGCTGGCCGCGGGCGTCGCCCATGAAGTGAATACGCCTCTGGCCGTGATTTCCACCTACGCGCAGATGCTGGCCAAGCAGGTCTCGGGCGACGACCAGAAATCGAAGCTGCTGGACAAGATCGCGCGCCAGACTTTCCGCGCCAGCGAAATCGTCAATTCGCTGTTGAACTTCTCGCGCACCTCGCCCACCGAGTTCGCCGAGGTCGACCTGAACAAGGTGATCCGCGAAACGCTGAGCCTGGTGGATCACCAGTTGCAAAACGCGCGCATTCAGGTGGAGCAGGACCTGGACGGCCAGCTCCCCGCGCTGAAGGGCAATGCAGGCAAGCTGCAGCAGGTGTTCCTGAATCTGGTGCTGAACGCTCGCGACGCCATGGAGGGCGGGGGCCGCTTGAGAGTGCGCAGTTGGACCGAGAACGGCAGCGCCAAGGTGGAAATGATCGATACCGGCGTGGGGATCACTCCGGAGAACCTGGCTCGCGTATTCGATCCCTTCTTCACCACCAAGGGCGCGAAGAAAGGCACCGGGCTCGGATTGTCGGTCACCTACGGGATCGTGCGGGAACACGGCGGCGATATCGAAGTGGAAAGCGAGCCCGGACGCGGCGCCACGTTCCGCATCGAGTTCCCGCTTTCGCGTTCCGCGGCGCCGTGGGCCGCCGCGCCCGCCGCCGTCGCGGTGAACGGCGGCCACTCGCAGCCCGCGGAAGTGATCGCCGCGCCCGCGGAATCGCCCGAAAGGGCCGCGCCGGCGGCAAACCGTTTAAGCTAAAGAAAGACGGCCAGGAAGGTCCGGCCGCAAAATCCGAAATGTCCGATCGACTCCATCCCGAAGGCATCATCCCCTCTTCGACGCGCGGCAGGATTCTCGTAATCGACGATGAATCGGACATTCGGGAGAGCCTGGAAACGCTGCTCGATCTCGAGGGCTACCTGGTGGACCTGGCGCCGAACGCGACCGAGGGGCTCGATCGCCTGGCGCGCAACGCCTATGACCTCGTTCTGCTGGACCTGATGATGCCCGACCGCAGCGGAATGGACGTGCTGGAAGATGTGCGCGCGCGGGACACCGAAACACCCATCTTCCTCATTACCGCCTACGGCTCCATCGATGTCGCGGTGGATGCGCTGAAGCACGGCGCCACCGACTACTTTTCCAAGCCCTGGGACAACGAGAAGCTGCTGCGCGAAATCGAGCGCGTGATCGCCAAGCGCCGCCTGGAACGCGAGAACGTGCAGTTGAAGCGGGCGCTGAAACAGCGCTACAGCTTTCCCAACATCGTGGGCAAGAGCGACCGCATGCTGCGCATCTTCGACCTGGTGACGCAGGTGGCGCCCAGCCGCGCCACGGTTCTGATCAACGGCGAAACCGGAACCGGCAAGGAGCTGATCGCCAACGCGATCCACGCCTATTCCTCGCGCGCGGACCAGCCCTTCGTTCCGTTCAACACCGGCTCCGTCCCTCCCGACCTCATCGAATCGACGCTGTTCGGGCACGTGAAGGGCGCCTTCACCTCGGCCGTGGCTTCCCGCAAGGGATATTTCGAAGTTGCCGATCGCGGCACCATCTTCTTCGATGAAATCGGCACCATTTCCGCCGAGACCCAGGCCAAGCTGCTGCGGGTGATTCAGGAGCGCGAATTTATCCCGGTGGGCGCCAACGATCCGGTCCGAGTGGATGTCCGCATCATCGCCGCCACCAACGCCGATCTCAAGAAACTGGTGGACGAGGGCAAGTTTCGCGAGGACCTGTATTACCGGCTGAACGTCATCAACATCGCGCTGCCGCCGCTGCGCGACCGCAAGGAGGATATTCCGCTCCTGATCGAGCACTTCTTCCAGAAGTACACGCAGGAGAACAAGAAGTTCGTCGGCCGCCTGAAGTTCGATCCGGAGGCGATGCAGATCCTGATGGATCATCAGTGGCCGGGCAATGTCCGCGAACTGGAGAACGCGGTGGAACGGGCCGTCGTTCTCGCCTCCCATGACACCGTGGGCGCGGAAGTGCTTCCCGAGCACCTGCTGCATTCGAGCGGCATGGCCATCCGCCGCGACGAGACCGGGCAGCTTCCCGCCGACGCGTCCCTGTTCGAAGTGGTCGCGGACTTCGAGCGCCGCACGATTCTCGAGCAACTGGAGCGGTCCAACTGGAGCCAGACGGAAGCCGCGCAGGCGCTGCGCATTCCGCTATCCACGCTGAACCAGAAGATCAAGCGCCTGAACATCGAGATCAAGCGCCGCGTCGCCGGCTAGTACGGTTCGCAATTCGCGAAGATCCGCCGCGGATTCGCCGTCAGCATGGTGTCGATCTGCTCCTCGGTCACGCCGCTCGCCCGCAGCGCCGGAAGCACGTCGTTGTGGATGTGCAGGTAATTCCAGTCCGGCAGCAATTTCCGCCATTCGTCCTCCGGCAGCCAGTCATTGAAGCAATGCGCGTCATGCGACAGCACCATTCGATGGGCATGCCCCCGGCGGCACATCTCCGCCACCACGCGCACGCGGTCCTCGAATTTCAGAATCGTGCCGATGCCGAAGCGGTCCATGCCCAGGTACGAACCGTTGCGGATCAGTTCCTCCAGATAGTCGAAGTCGGTCGTGTCGCCCGAATGCCCGATCACCACGCGCCCAAGGTCGACGCCTTCCTCCCGGAAGATCCGTTGCTGATCCAGCCCTCGGCGGGACCGCGCATGAGTGTGCGTGGAGATCGGCACTCCGGAGGCGCGGTGCGCCTTCGCCACCGCCCGCAGCACGCGTTCGACATCCCTGGTCAGCCCCTGTTTGTCCGTGGCGCACTTCAGGATTCCGGCATGAACTCCCGTTTCGGCGATGCCGTCGCGGATGTCGCGCAGAAACAGGTCCACCAGGAATTCCTCGCCCCCCAGCGCCGTGCCGGGACCGCGCATCTGGAAGGCGAACGGCAAATCGGCGTACGTATAAATCCCCGCCGCCACCACGACGCGCAGCGGCGTCCGCCGCGCCACCTTCGCGATGCGCGATACGTCGCGCCCCAGCCCGATCGCGGTCAGATCCACAACCGTGCGGATGCCGCGAGCATACAGCTCGTTCAGCCGGTCCGCCGCCTCCTCAATCCGCTGCTCCTCATCGCCCCACGCGTCCGGATAGTTGATGTGAATCTCCGGATTCAGAATGAAAATGTGCTCGTGCATCAGCGTGGGACCCAACTCCTCGGGCGCGACCGGTCCGGTGGCGGTGTGAACCATAGCCGAGTATTCTCTCGCATTGCACTCGCCGGCGCGGGTGTCGCGTTACCATGTGAAAAGTGACCGCGCACCAGGTGAAAGAGATCGCACAGGCGTGCGGGTTTGAACTGGCAGGAATCGCGGCCGCCGTTCCTCATCCTGATTTCGGCCGGTACCGGGAATGGATCGCGCGGGACCGCCACGGGGCCATGTCGTACCTCGACGGCGAGCGTGGCGATCGCCGTGGCGATCCGCGAGAGCTGCTACCTTCCGCGAAAACGATCGTGTGTGTGGGCAAGCTCTACAATCCGGACGCCCCCTGCTTCATGGACACGGACGCGCCGGGCGAAGGCTGGATCTCCCGCTACGCCTGGAATCGCGATTACCACCACGACCTGCGGGAGCGCCTGGAGCAGCTCGCCTGCGCGATGCGCCGCCACGCCCAATTCGAATTCAAAATCTGCGTGGACACCGCGCCGCTGCTCGAACGCTCCTACGCAAGATCCGCCGGGCTGGGCTGGATCGGCCGGAACACGTGCCTGATTCACGAGCCGATGGGCTCGTGGTTCTTCCTGGGCGAGCTGATCACGTCGCTCGACCTGGAGCCCGATTCGCCGCCTCCGGACCGCTGCGGCACCTGCACGCGCTGCGTCGACGCCTGCCCCACGCGCGCCATCGACGAGGGCGGCTACAGCCTGGACGCCCGCCTTTGCATTTCGTACCTGACCATCGAGCTTCGCGGCGCGGTCCCCGAGGATCTGCGGTCCGCAATGGGCCGGCACGTGTTCGGCTGCGACATCTGCCAGGATGTTTGCCCCTGGAACAGCCGCGCCCCGGCCGCGCCGGATGCCGCCCGGGAGCCCGCCACCGCTCTCGACGAGCTCGCGGCTTTGAGTAAGTCCGAATGGCGGGAGCGATTCGCCGGCACACCCGTCGAACGCGCCCGCTATTCCGGCTTCCTGCGCAATGTCGCGGTGGCGATGGGCAATTCGGGAGAGGGCCGTTTCCGCGCGCCCCTGGTGAACCTGACCGGCTGCGGCGATCCGCTGGTGGCTGAGCATGCCCGCTGGGCGTTGGAGCGCCTCGGGTGAGATTCGCCCTTCTGCTTCTCGCCGCCGCGGCCTTCGCCTCGGATCCCCTGGAGAATCCCGGCTTCCGCCATTTCTACAACCTGGAATACGCCAGCGCTCGCGAGGAGTTCACCCGCCAGGCTGCCGCCGATCCCTCTTCCGCCGATGCGCGCAACCACATCGCCCAGGCCATCCTGTTCGGCGAAATGTACCGCAGCGGAGCGCTCGAGAGCGAGCTGGTTACCGGCTCGAATCCGTTTGTCCGCCGTCCTAACCTGAACCCTTCGCCCGAGGATCAACTTGCGTTCGAAACCGCGATCCGGGAATCCATGAAGCTGTGCGAGGACCGCCTGCGCGAACGCCCCGCCGACATCGGCGCGCTCTATGGCATGGGCGTGGCGCACGGGCTGCGCGCCACCTACAATTACCTGGTTCGCAAGGCATGGCTGAGCGCGCTGGAGGACGCAACCAAGGCCCGCAAGCTGCACAACCGCGTCACCGAAATCGACCCCTCCTTCGTGGACGCCCGCATGGTGCAGGGTGTTCACGACTACGTGGTGGGCAGCCTGCCGGCCCTTTACAAGGCGGTGGGATTTCTGGCCGGCTATCGCGGCGATCGCGAGCGCGGCATCGCCACGCTGAAATTGGTGGGCGAACGCGGCATCCGCAACCGCTACGACGCCCAGGTGCTCCTCGCCGCGATCTACCGCCGCGAGCGCCGCCCCGCGGACGCCGTCCCGCTGGTCGAAGAACTGCTGCAGCGCTTCCCCCGCAATCCGCTCTTCCGCCTGGAGCTCGCCCAGATGCACGCCGATCTCGGCGACAAGGCCAAGGCGCTGCGCTATCTGGACTCCGCCGCGGAGCTGAAAAAGTCCGGAACAGCGGGCTACCAGCGGCTGAGCGAGGAGAAACTCGCTTATCTGAAGGGCAATACCTTGTTCTGGTATTCGGACCTGGACCAGGCGCTGGAGCTGATGAGTTTCGCCGCCTCCAAGGCCTCCAGCCTGGATCTCAACACCGGCGCGATGGCCTGGATGCGCCTCGGCCAGATCCACGACCTGCGCGGCGAGCGCGACCTGGCGAAAGCCGCCTACCGCTCGGCTGTGAAATACGCGCCCGAATCGGAGCCGGGCGAGGAATCGCGGAAATATCTGCGGCGCGCCTACCGGCGCTGAACCCTACAGGCGCTCGTCGGATTCGCCCAGCTTTACCGGGATCTTCACCAGCTTCTGGTTGCGGTACGCTGTCACCTCGACGATGTCGCCCGGCCGCTTGCGCGACATGGAGCGGACGATCGCGTCGCTGCGGTCGGCCGGCTTGCCGTCAATCTCAACGATGAAGTCGCCGCCGACGCCGAGCTCGACGTTACCGATCGATACGGTGCGCCGCGCCCCGCGCAGTCCCGCCGCCTCCGCCGGGGAGCTGCGAGCCACCTCCTGCACCAGCAGCCCGCCTTGCGACGGCAGTTCCAGAGCCTCGGCCAGGTCGCCGGCGACGAATACCGTCGAGATGCCGATCCGCGGGCGCTTGAAGCTGCGTCCCGTGCGGAAGTCCTCCAGCATTTCCTTGGCCCGGTTGATCGGCATCGCGAAGCCGATCCCGATATTGGTGCCCGTGGGCCCGTAAATCGCCGTGTTCACGCCGATCACGTTGCCGCTCGAATCGAGCAGCGGCCCCCCTGAATTGCCTGAATTAATCGCCGCGTCCGTCTGCACCAGGCCTTCCAGCGAACGTCCGCTTTCATCCTGAATCGTGCGGCCGGTGGCGCTCACCACGCCCGTGGTCAGCGTCCAGTCCAGCCCGAACGGGTTGCCGATGGCGAGCACCTTCTGCCCCACCTGCAGCTTCTCGGAATCGCCCAGCCGCAGGAACGGCAGCTTCTTCTTCGGCGCGATGCGGATCAGCGCCAGATCGTTGGCGCGATCCGGCACCAGGATCTCCGCCTTATAGCGCGTCTGGTCGGGCAGTGTCACCTCCACCTGATTGGAACCGGAGACGACGTGGAAGTTGGTCAGGATTCTCCCGTCCTCGCTGATGATGAATCCGGAACCCAACTCCCGCATGGGCTGCACTTCGAAGAACCAGGTCCGCCGGTACACGGTGGAGGAGATGTACACGGTAGCCTCCCGCGCCATCTTGTAGATCTCGATATTGTTGACTTCGTCCGAGCCGAGCCCGGCCGTGCGCGCCACCTCGGGCTCGCTCCACAACCTGCCCACCCGCTCCAGGGGCCGCCACAGCCGGGAGAAGCGATCGCCGCCTCCCGACGTAATCATCCAGAAAGCGCCGATCATCGCGGCGGCAATCACAACAATGCGAAATCTCATGCAGGCAAACTCCGGAGCTGGCGATAAACCTCTCGCGTCTGCTCGAGTGTGTGTTCCTTGGTGCCGGACGTGTCGATTACGTAATCCGCCAGTTTCACTTTGTCCTCAATCGGCATCTGACGCCGGATCCGCGCCATCGCCTCCTCGCGCGTAATCCCGTCCCGATGCATTGCGCGCTCCACTTGCAAGGGTTCCGGACAGGCCGCAACCACCAGCTTGTCGACGTCGCGATAACTTCCAGTCTCTATCAGTATTGCAGCTTCATTGACGACGATGCCGTCCGGATGTTCCCGCAGGAACCGCTCGGCGATCCGCCGTCCGCGAGCCCGCACCGGCGGGTGCACCAGGCGGTTCAGAGCCTCCAGCCGTTCCGGCCGGTCGAAGACTTCCGCGGCCAGCTTGCGCCGGTCGATGAAGCCGTCCGCGTTCAGGATTCCCGGTCCAAACGCTCGCACCACGCTTGCGTATGCCTCCCCGTCCGGCATCAGCACTTGATGGCCCAGGTCGTCAGCCTTGATCAGGCAGCAGCCCAGATCCCGCAGCGCCGCGCCCACGAACGATTTTCCCGTCGCGAGCCCGCCCGTCAGGCCGACGCGGAGCAATGCCGCTCTCCCAGCATCACGGTGTTGGCCATCAGCATCGCGATGGTCAGCGGGCCCACCCCGCCGGGAACCGGCGTGTACGCTCCCGCCACCCGCGCGACATCCCCCGGATGCACGTCGCCCACCAGGGCCGAGCCTTTCTTCTCGAATTCGGTCAGCTTGCCCGCGCGCTCCGCTTCTTCGCGGGTAGAGACACGGTTGATTCCCACATCGATCACGGTCGCGCCGGGTTTCAGGTATTGTTCCGTCACCATCCCTGCCCGGCCGATCGCCGCCACCAGGATGTCCGCCCGGCGGCATTCCGCCGCTAAATCGGACGTGCGGGAGTGGCAAATGGTCACGGTGGCGTTAGCGTGCAGCAGCATCAACGCCATCGGCTTGCCCACGATGTCACTGCGGCCCAGCACCACGGCGTTCTTGCCGCTGACTTGGATCGAATAACGGCGCAGCATTTCCATTACCCCGGCGGGCGTGCAGGCCCGCGGACCCGGCTGATTCGCCACCAGGCGGCCCACGTTCACCGGATGGAATCCGTCCGCGTCCTTGTCCGGCGATACCGCTTCCAGAATCCGCTTGGCGTCCACCTGCCGCGGCAGCGGCATCTGCACCAGGATCCCGTCGATTTCCGGGCGGCGGTTCAGCGAGTCGATGACCTGCAGCAGCTCCGCGGTGGACACGGTTGCCGGCGGCGTGATCTTCTCGCTGTAAATGCCCAGTTCGCCGCAGGCCTTCACCTTGTTGCGAACGTAAATCTCGCTGGCCGGATCGTTTCCCGCCAGCACCACCGCCAATCCCGGAGGGCGGTCCAGAGCCGTCATCTTCTCCACGCGCGGCTTCAGTTCGAAAAGAATCTGTTGACGAATATGGACCCCGTCCAGGAGCTGAGCCATTTCTGATCTGGAGTGTAGCAAACGCAAGGCCGCCCGAAGCGCCGCGATATAATGAATGGAATCATGGACATCTTCGACGAGATCGTCCGGCTGCGGAAGCTTGGACAAAAATGCGCCATAGCCACCATTGTCGAAGTTAACGGCTCCATCCCCAGCTTCGAATCCGCCAAGATCCTGGTGCGGGAAGACGGCTCGATGATCGGCACCATCGGGGGCGGATGCGTGGAGGCGGAAGTCTGGAACGCCGCCCGCGAGGTGATCGAGACCGGGAAGCCCCGCCACCTCACCTTCACCCTCGGCCAGGACGCCGCCTATGACAATGGGTTGATTTGCGGAGGCCAGTTGAACGTGTTCGTCGAAGCCGTGATCCCCCAGCCGCGCGCCATCATCTTCGGCGCCGGACACGTCTCCAAAAGCCTCTCCAAGATCGCGGCAATCGCCGGTTTTGAGACCGTGATTGTCGACAATCGCGAGCAGTTCGCCAACAAGGAGCGCTTTCCGGAGGCAGCCGAAGTGCTCGCCGAGGAGTACGAGGACGCGTTCCCCAAGCTTCTGGTGAACTCCTCCAGCTATATCGTGATCGTCACCCGGGGCCATCGCGACGACATGCGCGTGCTCCGCTGGGCCGTTACCACGCCCGCGCGCTATGTCGCCATGATCGGGTCCAAGCGCAAGACCATCGCCGTGGTCAAGGAACTGGAGAAGGAGGGCTTTCCCCGCGACGCCTTCGAAAGGATTTTCGCGCCCATGGGTTTCGAGATCGGCGCCATCACGCCCGAGGAGATCGCCGTCAGCGTGGTGGCGGAGATGATCGCCAGCCGGCGCAGCCCGGACGCGAATTGGAAATCCTTGTCGAAATCGATCTTCGCCGATGAGCGGCGGAAAGCCCTGCTGAAGTGACCCGAGTTCCCGGACCGGCATCCCCGCGGCTTGCTGGACTGCTGCTGGCCGGCGGAGCGTCGAAACGCATGGGATCGCCCAAGGCGCTTCTCCACTTTGAGGGTGAGACGTTCCTGAACCGGCTGATTCGCATCTACACCGCGACCGGTCTGCGGCCGGTAATCGTGGTGCTTGGTCATCACGCGGAGGCGATCCGCTCCAGCCTCCCGCCCGCCGTGGACGCCGCCCTGAATCCCGACCCCGATCGCGGCCAGTTTTCCTCTCTGCAAACCGGATTGCGGGCGCTGCCGCCGGATGTGGACGGCGTTCTCTATCAGCCCATCGATTTTCCCGCCGTGAGCGAATCGACGATCGAAGCCTTGCTCCGCGCCTTCCGTCCCGGCGTCCCGCTGGTGATCCCCCGCCACGCCGGCGAACGCGGTCATCCCGTGCTGCTTGGCGCCGCCGTGATCGCGGAACTGCTCGCCCTGCCCCCGGCGGCGCAGGCCCGCGACGTCACCCGCCGCCATTACCCCCAGGCCGTCTTCGTCGATGCCGCGGACGCGGGCGTCGTGGCCGACATCGATACCGCGGAGGACTACGCCGCGCTGCTGGAGCGGGCATGTCCCCGTTGACCCGCCGTCTCTTGCTGCTCGGAGCGGTGGCCCTCATCGGCTTCGCCGCCGCCGCGCCCTTTCTCAGCGCCGACTACTTCCGGGGCCGCATTCAAAATTCGCTGGAGCGGGCCTTGGGACGCACCGTGGAACTCGGCCGCGTCCGCTTCAATGTCTTCACCGGACCCGGCTTTACCGTCGAGAACGTCATCATCGCGGAGGACCCCGCCATCGGCGTCGAGCCCATCGCCCGCGTCGACACTCTCGAAGCGCGCATCAGTTTCCTCAGCCTCTTCCAGCGCGAGCTTACCTTCGCGAGCCTCCGCTTCGTCGATCCCTCCGTGAATCTCGCGCGTACGGCCGACGGGGTCTGGAATCTGGATGTCCTCCTGGCCAACGCCAGGAACTGGTCCGATCTGCCCAGCCTGCGGGTTCGCAACGGGCGGGTGAATCTGAAGCTCAACGACACCAAGTCCGTCCTCTATTTCCGGGAAGTGGACATGGACCTGGAGCCCGAGTCGGAGCGGAAGCTGAACATCCGCTTCACCGGCAGTCCCGCCCGCACCGACCGGACCTCGCAGACGTTCGGCCTGGTGGCCGTTCGCGGATCGTGGACCGCGGCGGGCGGCGAACCCGGACGCCTCAACCTGAATGTCGAAGTCGAGCGCAGCCGCATCAACGAGGCCGTGCGCCTGATTCATGGCCACCAGACCGGCATCACCGGCGTGTTCGCCCTGCAAACCACTCTCTCCGGTCCGCTCGACGCAATCGACATCAAGGGCCAGCTTCTCGCCGCCGAACTTCCCCGCTGGACGGCGATGCTTCCCGTGCAGCGTCCACAGTTGAACCTGCGCGGCACGCTGAATTTGCGCGCGCAAACTCTCGAACTCGAAACCCCGCTCCGCGAGAATCCCAACGTTCCCGTGGGCCTTCGCTTCACCGCGGGAGGCTATCTCGAAAATCCCGTCTGGGCGCTCTCCGCCGAGCTCCGCAACCTGCCGGGGTCCACTCTGATGGACCTTTCCCGTCGCCTCGGCGTCCCGCTGGCGCAGGAACTCGATCTATCCGGCTCGCTGGACGGCGCCGTCGAATACTCCTCCCAACGGGGCTGGCTCGGTATCGTCAAAGTCGCGGGCGCGGAGCTGGCTCTCGGGGGCGCGCATCCCGTGCGGATTCCCGCCGCGGAAATCGTCATCGATTCCGGGCTGGTTACCGTTCGCCCCGCCCAGTTCGAAATCGCCCGCAAGGAACGTGTCCTGCTCGCCGTCAACTACCGTCCCGCCGCCGGCGCCCTGGAACTGAATCTGGAAACCGCGGGAATGAGCGTCGAGGAACTGCAGGGGGGCTGGGGACGGCTGCTGGACGCTTCCACGATCCCCGTCTTGTCGGAGTGCCGCGGCGGCCGCTGGAGCGGGGCGGCGAGATACGCCCGCGGTCCCGGCGGGGACGGCGTCTGGACGTCCGATTTCCGGCTTCGTGATGCCGAGTTTCGCATCGCCGGAATCGCCGATCCCGTCCGCGTCAAGAACGCCGCGGGCAAGCTCAACGGCCGCCAGGTGTCACTCTCCAATGCGGAAGGCGCCGCCGGCGAGATCCCGTTTCGTGCTCAGTATCAGCTTACCCCCGGCGCGAGCCGCGCCCACCGGTTGCAGTTGTCCATCGCTCAGGCCGACCTCGCGGAAATGGAGCGGTTGTTGAAGCCGTCCCTGGCTCGCGAACGCGGATTCCTTGCCCGGACATTGGGCCTGGGCCGGAGCCCCATCCCCGCCTGGTTGGATCAGCGGCAGTTGGATGCCACCGTCGCCGTAGGCGTTCTCACCGCCGCCGGACACAATGCCTCCGACCTTTCCACGCACCTGTATTGGGATGGCGCGCAGGTCCGCCTCACCTCGCTGGAAGGCAGGATCAACGGAGCGTCATGGAGCGGCGAGGGCTCCGCCGACCTCTCCGGAGCCGATCCCAAGTATTCTTTCGCCGGAAGACTGAACGCCCTCCCGTTCCGGGGCGGCGAGATCGATCTGGAAGGCCGTCTGGAAGCCTCCGGCATCGGAGCCCGCGTGTGGAGCGAACTCCGTGCCGACGGGGATTTCCGCGCCCGCCGGGTCCTGTTCGCTCCCGAACCCGAGTTCCGCTCCGCGAGCGGCTGTTTCGAGCTTAATCCTGCCTCCGGCACGCGCTGGAAGTTGCCGCTGGTCGAAATTCAACAGGGCGGGGAGGTCTTTACGGGTTCGGGCGCGTCGCTGCCCGACGGACGCCTCTCGCTCGACCTCGCCAACGCGCGGCGCCAGTGGAAATTGACGGCTGCGCTGGCCGGTCCCCCCGCGCTGTGACGATTTGCCGGCTCCAGCCGTCCAAGTAAATGCGGGATAATAGGAGCACACCAACATGCAACGTTTTGCTACCCTTTTGTTCGCTTCGGCGGCGCTTGTCTGCGCGCAGACGCCCGCTCCCAAACCGGCCGCACCCAAGGCGCAGGCCGCCAAGCCCGCGTCGAACCCCTTCCTGAAGAAGTCCGCTCTCGATAAAGCCGCGCTCGAGGCCTATTTGCGCCACTTGAACCTGTGGGTGCCGCAAGTGAGTGTCGCCATCGACGATCCCAAGCCTTCCTCGCTCCCCGGATTTCTCGAAGTCGGCGTCCATCTCACCTTCAACCAGGCATTCAAGGACGAGATCTATCTCGTCTCCAAGGACGGCCAGAAGGTGATCCGCGGAACCGTGCACGACATCAACGACAGCCCCTTCCGCTCCGAGTTGAGCCGCATCAAGACCGATCTGCAGCCCAGCTTCGGCGAGCCCGGCGCGCCGGTGGTGATGGTGGTGTTCAGCGACTTTCAATGTCCGCTGTGTAAGTCCGAGGCGGAGATCATCCGCCAGAATGTGGCCAAGACGTTCCCGAAGGATGTTCGCGTCTATTTCCGCGATTACCCCCTCGAGTCCATCCACCCCTGGGCTCGCACCGCCGCCATTGCCGGACGCTGCGTATTCCGGACGAATCCGGCCGCGTTCTGGGATTATCACGATTGGATGTTCGCCAACCAGACGGTGATCACGCCCGACAACGTGCGCGACAAGATCCTCGAGTTCGCCAAGGAACGCAAGCTCGATGCCCTGCAGCTTGGCCGCTGCGTCGATTCCAAGGCGACCGACAAGGAAGTGACCGACTCCATCGCGATGGGGCGCAACCTGCAAATCGACGGCACGCCTACCATTTTTTTGAACGGACGCCGCCTGGTCGGCTCGACGCCCTGGGGCAACCTGGAACAGATCATCAGGATGGAGATCGAGTACCAGAAGCTGAACCCGGACGCCGGTGAGAAGTGCTGCGAAGTGAAGATCCCCGGATTGAAATAACCTCATGAGATTTCCAGTGAAGTTCCTGACGGCGGCCCTGGCGGCCGCCGTGCTGCTTTCGGGCGCCGAAATCAGCCCCAAAATCTATTCCGATCACGTCAAGTTCCTCGCCTCGCCCGCCCTGCGAGGCCGTGGAACTGGGACCCCCGAACTCGATAAAGCCGCGGCTTATCTGGTCAGCGAGTTCCGTAAGCTCGGCTTGCAGGCGCCGGCGAGGTCGAGCGCCCGGCAGCCCTTCCAGGTGACCATTAACGCCCGGCTCGGTCCCGCCAATCTGCTTGCCACGCGCACCAACGGCCAGCCCCGCACCCTCAAGGTCGATGCCGACTTCCGGCCCTTCAACTTCTCCTCACCTTCGCCCGAGATTTCCGGCCAGGCGGTTTTCGCAGGCTACGGCATCACCGCGCCGGAGCTGAATTACGATGATTATTCCGCCATCGACGCCAAGGGCAAGATCGTGATCATCCTGCGCAATGAACCACAGCAGGGGGACGAGAAGAGCATCTTCGCCGGTAAACTTCTCACGGCCCACGCCCAATACGCGAGCAAGGCGTCGAATGCCAAGTTTCACGGCGCAAAAGCGCTCATCGTCGTAAACAACACGGTGGGTGAGGACGACCTCGAAGTCTTCGGCCGTACCGCCGGCCCTGCCAACTCCGGAATCCCGGTGATTCAGGTGAAAGCCGCCGCCGCCGAGCCCTGGTTTCAGGCCGCCGGCCAGGATCTGCGCGGCATCGTCGCCTCCATCGACAAGGACCTGAAACCCCGCCCCTTCGCCTTTCCCGAGACCGCGGAAATCCGGCTAGCGACCGATATCCGGCGCGAGAGCAAACCCACCGACAACGTGATCGCGTACCTGCCCGGCCAGACCAACGAATACATCGTGATCGGCGCCCATTACGATCACCTCGGACTCGGCTATCAGTTCTCGATGGCCCCCTCGCAAGCCGGACAGCCGCATCCCGGCGCGGATGACAATGCCTCGGGCACTGCGGGATTACTGGAGTTGGCGCGCTACTTCGCCGCCGGGCCCAAGCCCAAACGCGGCATCCTGTTTATCGCGTTCTCCGGCGAGGAACTCGGGTTGCTCGGCTCCGGCTGGTACGTCAACAACCCCGTGCTGCCGCTCGCCGATTGCGTGGCGATGATCAACCTGGACATGATCGGCCGCCCCCGCGACGGCCGCATCTTCGTGGGCGGCGTGGGCACCGGATCCACGCTGGCCTCGATCCTCGATCAGGCCAAATCCCGCTCTGACCTGCGCATCGATATCTCGCAACAGGGCGGGATCGGATCCAGTGACCATACGTCCTTCACCACCAAACAGATACCCGTACTTTTCTTCTTTAGTGGTTTACATGGCGACTACCATAAGCCGTCCGATACCTGGGACAAAATCGACCTGGAAGGTTCGGCGAAAGTGCTGCGTCTGGTCGCGGACGTCAGCTCGCAATTGCTCGAAGCCGCGGACCGCCCGCGGTTCGTTCGGGTTGCCGAGCCGCCCTCACGCGGGGTGTCCTCCGGCGGCGGCTACGGTCCCTCCTTCGGCTCCATTCCGGACTTCAACGAGCCGCCCAAGGGAGTGCGCTTCGCCGACGTTCGCGCCGGCTCGCCCGCCGCCAAGGCGGGCTTTAAGGCGGGCGACATTCTGGTGGAATTCGCCGGCATTGATATCCAAAATCTGCAGGACTTCACTACCGCCTTGCGGTCCAAAAAGCCCGGCGACCAGATTGAAGTCAAGATTCTGCGCGAAGGCAAGGAGATGTCTGTCCGCGTGCTCCTGGAAGCGCGCCGGTAGCGATGCGCCCCACTTGAGCCTTGAGGGCGGGCACACTCCGTGCTATGGAAAATCATGACTCGCCTTTCGAGTTAGGCCGGCCTTAAGCATTGGAGGTCCCCACGAAAATTCCAGCATGTGGTCGCGATTTTCGCGGCTATTGGCGCGGGCTTCCTTGTTTGCAGCACCGCGGACGGTAGCCGGATCGCGCTCGCCGCCGGCAACCTCCCGGAGGCAACCATCAAGTACTTGTCATGGAGTACTTTGAGCGGGTCCACATGTATGACCTTGCCACCCGGCGAGCGGTCCACATGTACCCGACGCTCCGCTTCCAGATCACCTATGTCCTTCAGGACCAGGAGGGTCGCCCGTTTCTGACCCGCGGTTCCTCCCCATGGGAGGGCGTCGCCGACGGCACAGTCGCGGGCGAACCTGTGGTCCGGCGAACCGCCGCCGGCGACTATGCGGTCCCACCCGGTTTCCTGGAAAAGACGCCGTCGGAGATTATGCTCGCCGACGCCACACGCCGCGGCAAGTCCTGCTCGGACTGCGTCCGGGGAACCGCCGCCCGCGCCGACCGGCGTTACGCGGAGCGCCGTGCCCCTTGACGCTCGCCGGCTAGGGTCCTTTTGTACCAATCGTTTGTAGCCAAAGTACCAATGACGCTTCGGGCGTAATCTGCCATACTGAATCCGCCGATAAAGAAAACAGGTCGAAATGGACGCCCCGAACACATCCACCCTGCCGATACCCGTGCGCGCACGCAAGCTTCCGCCGTTGATTCTGCATCCGTTTGCCGATTCCGCCGGGCCTGACAAGCTGGTGGAAAGCTCTCGCGCCAGCCTCATGCTGCAGGGTTTGCTTCCTTCCGGCGATCAGTCCCAGCAGGACCTCGACCGTGCCCTGCTCGACGGCCGGTTTTGCGAGATCCGGATGCTGTTCTACGTCGGCAAGGACCTCGCGCGGTGGATCGAGCAATGCCTGGAACTGCTGGACCGCACCGAGGAAGCCCGCAATGCAGGCATCTGCTTTCAAAGCTTCGCCGCGCTCCTGATCCAGGATTCCCCGGCCTCGGTCCAGGCCAAGCTCAAGAAGTGGGGCGTCGCCGACTACAAAGCCATCTTCACTCGCGCCCTCGGCCTGAACTCCGTGTTCTCCGAAGCGCCGGATCAGTCCGTACTGAGCGAGGACTTCATCCGCAACTACTACCGTTACGCCGACACCCTCTTTGCCACCCGCCAGAGCCTGGTGAACTACCCCGAAATCTCCGGCTGCGGTTTCGAGTTTGAAATCTATGCCTCCGGCGAATACTCCCGGATGCTCGAACGCGAGTGGCAGGAAGGCTAGCCCAGTCCTCGCTCTCTCCGCACGTTCAAACTCAACCACTTAGATTGCGCGCCCGGTTTCTGGAGGAGTACAATTGATGCAAATGAGTTGCATCAGGATCTCCTTACTGTGTGTCCTTTTACTCTTTGCCGCGGTCGGCTCCTTGCTTGCGCAAAGCTCCTCCGCCAGCCTGTCGGGAACCGTCGCCGATCCGAGTGGCGGCGTTCTGGCGGGCGCTCTGGTTCAAGTGGAGCGTTCCGCGACGGGAGCCAAACTCGAAACCACAACGAGCTCGGACGGCTCGTTCACTTTTCCGATTCTTGCGCCCGGAACCTACCGGATCTCCGCGTCCCAAACGGGCTTCACGAAAGCCCAGATCGACGCGCTCGACCTTAACGTAAACGACCGGCGCCAGATCAACATCAAGCTGGAACTCGCGCCTCGCCAGGACACCCTGGTGGTGCTCGAGAACTACTCGAACTTGCAGGAAGCGGCCACCGTCGCCACGGTGGTGGACCAGAAGTTCGTGGAGAACCTGCCCCTGAACGGGCGCAGCTTCCAGAACCTGATCTCGCTGACTCCCGGCGTTCTGCAGACCACCGCGACCGCCCGTAATCCCGGGCAGTTCGCGATTAACGGGCAGCGTACGTCTTCGAACTACTTCACCGTGGACGGCGTCAGCGCCAACTTCGGCGTGATGGCCTCCCCGCAGTTTTCGCCCGCCACCGACGGCGTGATGCCGGCGCTGAGCGCGGCGGGCGGCACCAGCGGCCTGATCAGCGTCGATGCGATGCAGGAATTCCAGATTCAGACCTCGACCTTCGCGCCGGAGTTCGGGCGCACGCCCGGCGGTCAGATCGCGATCTTGTCCCGCGCCGGCACCAATGAGCTGCACGGCAGCCTCTTCGAGTTCTTCCGCAACGAGAAGCTCGACGCCAACGACTGGTTCGCCAATCGCGAAGGCCTGGGCCGCGCTCCGGTGCGCCAGAACAATTTCGGCGGCACCCTGGGCGGGCCGGTGTGGATTCCGCGCCTGTACGACGGCCGCAACAAGACATTCTTTTTCGCCAGTTATGAAGCGCTGCGCCTGCGCCAGCCGCAGTTCGCGCAGGACGCCTACCCGACGCTGGCCTCCCGCGCCCGCGCCACGCCCGCCAATCGTCCGCTGCTGGACGCTTATCCGATTCCCAACCGCGAGGACATCGGCGGCGGCTTCGGCCGCTTTGTCACCACCTATTCGAATCCGCTGAACGTGAACTCCACCAGCATTCGCGTGGATCACAACCTCGGCAACCGCGTTACGCTGTTCGGCCGCTATCACGATTCGCCCAGCCGCGCCGAAATCCGCGGTCCCATCCAGTCTTATGACCTGGCGTTGAATGTCGTGAACCTGAATCGCTCCAACAACCGCACCTTCACCGCGGGTTCCACCCAAACCTTTACGCCGCGCCTGACCAACGAAGTCCGCTTCAACTGGAGCCGCAATGTGGGCGAGTTCTCGACCCGGATGGACGGCCTGGGCGGCGCGATCGTGCCCGCGCAATCGTTCCTGTTCCCGTCGTTCGCGAGTCCGGAAAACGCCAGCGTCGGCATTCTCCCGGTAGGCGTCAAGGGCTGGGCGCAGGGAGTGCTCGCGGCCAACCGCCAAAGCCAGATCAACGTGGTGGACAACTTCGCGATCGTGACCGGCGCGCACCAGATCAAGTTCGGCGTCGATTTCCGGCGCCTGGATCCGGAGGTCGCCGCGCCTGTGTATCAGCAGTTCGGCGTGTTCTCCGGTCTGGAAGGTCCCGTCGGCCTGATCTCCGGACGCACCGCCGCCGCGCTGGTGGGAGCGTTCGATGGCGTGCGCGCGGAGGTCCGCAATTTCTCCTGGTACGCGCAGGACACCTGGCGTCCGCGTCCCGGACTCTCCATCACGTTCGGCCTTCGCTGGGAGTACAATCCTCCGCCCGCGGGCCTTGACGGCAAGACCATTTACACCGCGCTCGGCGTGGACAACCCGCGCACGGCGACGCTCGCGCCGGCGGGTACGCCGTTGTTCGAGACCAAGACGAACGCCTTCGCGCCCCGTTTCGGCATCAGTTACCAGGTGCGCGATTCGTTGAACTGGTCCACCACGCTGCGCGGCGGCTACGGCCTGTTTTACGATCTGCCCCTCGGCGGACTCCAGGCAGCCACCGGCAATCCGCCGTATCGCCGCAATGTCCGCGCCGGCGGCGTGCCATATCCGCTGCCGCCGAACCTGGCCACGCCGCCTCCGCCCACCACGCAGGGGCGGTTCGACGCGATTTACGGCTTTGCCCAGGATTTCAGCCTGCCCTACGCCCACCAGTTCAACTTCGCCCTGGAGCAGGGACTGGGCCGCAACCGCACTTTCTCGGCTACTTATGGCGGAGCGCTGGGACGCAACCTGCTGCGCCGCGAAACCTTCTCCCAACCCGGCGCGTTCCAAACCTTCGATACCGTGCAGATCCAGCGCAGCGATGCCGCCAGCGACTACCACTCGCTGCAGTTGCAGTTCATCGAGCGCCTGAACAAGAACCTGCAGGTGTTGGTGTCCTACACCTGGTCCCACTCCATCGACACCGCTTCGGATAACGTCAGCCTTACGCTGCCCGACACGGTGTTCGATCCGCGGCTGAACCGCGCCAGCTCGGACTTTGACGTCCGCCACGTGGTGAGCGGCGCGGTCACCTATGATCTTCCCTTCGGCCGCGGTGAGGGCTTCTTCAATCACCTGGCTCGCGACTGGGGCATGGATGGGATGTTCCGCGTCCAGTCGGCGTTCCCGATCGACATCCTGCAGCGCCGCGCGACGCTGCTCGGCAATTACGACCTGCGGCCCAACCTGGTTCCCGGGCAGCCGCTCGAGACCTTCGGCGACGCCTACCCCGGCGGGCGCATCCTGAACCGGGCGGCCTTCCAGTCCCCCGCTACGCAACAGGTGCACGGCACCATGCCGCGTAACTTCCTGCGCGGCTTCCCGCTGGAGCAACTGGACCTGACGGTGCGCCGGACCTTCCGGTTCGGCGAGCGCTGGAACGCGCAGCTTCGCGGCGAGTTCTTCAACGTGCTGAATCACCCCAGCTTCGGCGCGCCGGTGTCGAACCTGGCCGATCCGCTGTTCGGCCGCTCGACGCAGATGTACGGCCGCGGACTGGGACTGGGCGGCGTGAACGGCGGTCAGAACCCGCTGTACGCGCCGGGCACGGCTCGCAGCATTCAACTCGCGCTGCGCCTGCGCTGGTAGCCTGGATCGCAAATAGCAGTCTCGCTTAACATGTTGCGTTCCAGATCGAAGAGCCAAAAATGGGAGCCGCGAGCGTGAGCGAGCGGCAGACGAAATAGAAAATCAGCGCGACTGCCGCCCGTCAAATTTACAAGGAGTTGTCGCCGAAAACGTCTGCCACTCGCTCACGCTCGTGGCTCCCATTCGCGCTCCGCCCGGGCCGGTGGCTATGATCGCAAATAGCCAGTGTCGCTTAACATGTTGCGTTCCAGATCAAAGAGCAAAAATGGGAGCCGCGAGCGTGAGCGAGCGGCAGACGAAATAGAAAATCAGCGCGACTGCCGCCCGTCAAATTTAC